>NZ_JBQFPO010000002.1:0-758178 GCF_056536425.1 Ruegeria sp. D1(2025)
TTCCGACCCTGACGCGGGATGGAGCAGCCCGGTAGCTCGTCAGGCTCATAACCTGAAGGTCGTAGGTTCAAATCCTACTCCCGCAACCAGCGTCGGAAAATCTCAGAACAGCCCGTTCAGACTACAATTGATCCACTGGATCAATTGCTTAACGTCTTCACCTCGTCAGGCTCATAACCTGAAGGTCGCAGGTTCAAATCCTGCTCCCGCAACCACTTGGGTCGAACAAAGTACCGAACAAGCCGCCGCAAGGCGGCTTTGTTCATTCTGGACCAACCCTATCAGCGCCGCCAGGGCACCCTCCAACTCAATCCGCACGCGACAGCATTGTTTACACAGGCACAACTCATTGCGTACGATCCTGTTGAATATTTCCGACATTATAAACAAAGGGTTTGATGCCATGCCAGATACGCTGGACCTGCATAAGTACGAAAATCTAAGTCCTTTCCAAATCAAAGACGAACTCATCAAGCTGGCACAGAAAGAGTCGCGCCAGATGGCTCTTCCCTATCTGAATGCGGGACGTGGCAACCCCAACTGGATCGCAACACAGGCACGCGAGGCGTTTTTTCTTCTGGGTCAATTCGCGATGACCGAAGCGCGGCGCCATCGCAATGAACAGCGGGTCGGTTTGGCCGGAATGCCGCAGGGGGATGGATGCTATGACCGGCTCAAGACGTATTGTGCGGATTCGATAGATAAGAATGGCCCTCCGGGTGCTGACACTCTGGTTGATGTGGTGGACTTCGCGATTGAGAAGTTCGGCTTTGCCCCTGACGATTTTGTTTTGGAATTGGCCGACGGCATTGTCGGTGACCACTACCCGATGCCTGATCGGTGCATGCAGCACAACGAGGCGATCGTCCATGAATACGTGATGTGGGCGATGTGCGCCGGTCACCGGCCCGACGCGAAATTCGACATTTACGCGGTCGAGGGCGGCACGGCTGCGATGTGCTATATCTTCAAGGCGCTCAAGAACCAGCGTCTGCTGAATGCTGGTGACACCATCGCATTGGGCACGCCGATATTCACGCCTTATCTGGAAATGCCAGTGCTCGAGGACTATGGGCTGAATGTCGTGGATGTATCCTCGGCCGAGAAAGATCACTTTCAACTGACCGATGACGACCTCGAGCAACTGGCCGATCCGAAGGTCAAGGCTCTGTTTCTGGTCAATCCGGGCAACCCGTCTTCGGTCGCGATCAGTTCCGAGGTCATGGCCCGGTTGGTCGAATTCGTCAAAACCCGTCGCCCGGATCTGATCATCCTTACGGATGACGTCTATGGTACATTCGTTCCGAACTTCCAGTCGGTGATGGGGCATCTGCCCGAGAACACGATCGGGGTCTATTCCTACTCAAAGTATTTCGGCTGCACCGGCTGGCGTCTTGGCGCAATCCTGGTGGCTGAGAACAACATCTTCGACAGGATGATTGCCGAGGCGCCGGCCGAGACAAAGGCCGTGGTCAACGCACGGTATGAGACCCTGACCCCGGATCCTTCGTCCTTCAAGTTTATCGACCGCATTGTGGCCGACAGTCGCGATGTGGCACTGAACCACACAGCGGGGCTGTCATTGCCACAGCAAGTGATGATGACACTGTTCTCGTTGGTCGAACTGATGGATGAACAGAAAGGTTATCAGCAATTCTGCTGGGGTATCCTGAAACACCGCTTTGATGAGTTGGTCGAAGGCCTGGGCATTGAAGTGCCTGACAACCCGTTGTTCGACAAATACTACGGCATCATCGATTTCGAATTCTGGCTTCGGAAATACGTGGGCGAAGAGGTGGTTGCCTGGATCAAAGACAACGTCCACCCCCTCGATATTTCCTTCAAGCTGGCCCAGGATCACGGGATTGTTCTGCTGAACGGATCGGGTTTTGATGCCCCCAACTGGTCGGCGCGGGTGTCCTTTGCCAACCTGGACGACAGCGCGTATCGGCAGATTGGTCGCGCGGTCCGGGCCGTGGCCGTTGGCTATGTGCAAGCTTACCGCGCGTCGAAAGGGTTGCCGTTGCACGGCTAGGTGCGAGCGCAAGAAGCTGATCGGGCAAAGCATTGGCCATCTCCCTGCCCGACGATACTTTGCAGCCTACCCAAAAGCTATGTGTCGCCGCGCTTGGGGGCCGTGTTCCTAAGGATCGGCCTAGGGAACAAATGCCACGACCAGCGGTCCCCAGAGGGTCAGGAAGATGTTTGCCACGGCGTAGGTCATTGTAAAGGCGGGCGTTGGGGTCGCATTGCCCGTCTTTTCCAGCAGCGTTGCAAAACCCGGATTTCCCGAACGTGAACCGGTTACAACGGCGCAGGCCTCGACCGGGTTCTTGATGCGCAGGACAAAATAGTTGATCGGGAACTGTACGATCATCGGCATCAGCGTCACCAGGATTCCCAGAAGCAGGAGGGTGATGCCGTACTCCTGAATCGCTTCCAGCGCGGGTTGCCCGGCATTCAGACCGACGACACCCACAAAAACGGCCAATCCGAAACTTTGAAGGAAATTCGCCGCACCCCGATTAATGCCGCCAATCTTGGGTCGTCTGATGCGCAAATAGCCGATGATCAGCCCCGTTACGAGGCATCCGAGCCCCGAGCCCAGTGCCACTTTGGTACCCGCGATGTTAAAGCTGATCTCGCCGATCAGATAACCAATCGCCACACCGATCCCCAACGCCACGAAATTCGTGACCGAGGCCGACGGAGGCACATAACCCGCAAGCTTCGAAACCCGATTCAGATCGTCCTTGTGGCCGACGATGCTGATCTCGTCACCCGCATGGATTTCGGTTTTTTGCAGAACCGGTATGTCATGGCCCATTCGGGTGATTTTCGAGATATGGACACCGCGCCGTTGATCCGCTGTAAGCGCCGCGCGCAGTTCGGCAAGGGTTTTGCCGGTCAGTTTGCGGTTGGTGACCACAACGTTGCGACGCTCTTCCACAACTGTCAGTTCCGGCGGATACTCACCGATTTCACCACTGACAGTGCCTTCGAATTGAGTGAGAGTTGCGACAAGGCCTGAGACAACGATGACGTCCCCGGCATTGACCGACGTCTGCGGCGTTGGATCGACGGGAGCACCGTTTTGCAGCAACCGTTCGACCACAAGATCGCCCTGGTAACCGCTCTCAATGTCCTTAACCGGTTTTCCAACTATCGCCGCATCGTCGTTCACCTGGTACGCCCGGGCTTCAAAGCGGTTCATCGGAAGGAACTCGCCTTCTTCCAGCCTGTGACCACCACCGCTGAGTTTCTGAGCCAGCTTGATAGCTTCTTGTCGCAGATCAACGCGCATTATGATCGGGATGACACTGACGGCCAGAATTGGACCGATTGAGCCAAAGATATAGGTAACCGAGTAGCCCACAGCGATGTTCGTCTTAAGCTTTTCGGCTTCATCCGAGGCCAGACCCAGCAGATCGATAGCGTTTCCTGCGGTTCCGATAATGGCCGATTGAGTCAGGCCGCCAGCCGCCAGACCTGCCGCCAGTCCTTTGTCCAGTCCCGCCAGTCTGGCCACGACGACAACAAAGAACAATCCCCACAAGGTCATCATAAAGGCGGCCAGAAGCTTGGTCAGCGCCGTGCGGTTCAATGCAGCGAAAAACTGAGGGCCACCGTTGTAGCCCACCATGAAGATAAACAATGAAAAAAAGACGTTCTGAACATCCGCGCTCAGGTTTATGCCGCCAATCTGACCGACAAATACGGCCACAAGCAAAGTACCCGCGATGCCGCCCAGCTCAAACTTGCCAACCCTGAATTTCCCGACTCCGTAACCCAGACCCAGACACAAAAAAAGCGCCATTATTGGAAAGGCGCGTAGTTGTTCAGTGATCAATTCCATCATCAAACCCCTGGGTTTCTACACTGCTCGAGCCGGCACTGCTTATGACGTCTCAGCACATTGAAAAGACAATAGATTTAAACTCATACCGCTATGTCGCTGACAGGTAAGCATCGAGAGAGAGTTCTGTCAAATTCTGACATATCGGCAAAACCGAATGCGTGTTCGCAGCCTCTCGTAGGGAACTCTGCGCCAAACGAGCCACTTCAGGACGGGTTTGTTCATTTCCAGCCAGATTATTGTCACTGTCGATCCGCCCCCACTTGATCTGCACGCCGTCCCTCACTTGCCGGACCAAGATACGTTCGACCAAACCCGGGGCGAGGTCCGGCGATCCGGTGCGGATCGACCGATCCGATATTTTCTTTTTAAGTGATCATTCGCGTTGCAGAGTTTCTGTCGCTCGTCCCGCGAAAGTATTAGCCGCGTTTGGTTGTTATCAACAAAGCCAGCATTCTTTAGAAAACACCTTGCGGCTGCGGCGCGAAAGCTTGGTGCGAGAAATCTTGGTGATGAAATATCGGCTGCCACGCAGAATACCCGGTCCACTTAGTTCTTTGGTCACGGCGGCGAGCCGATCTCAATGAGCCAGGAGCGTAGCGTACTGACGGGAGGAGACCGTTGGTCTCCGTCCCGGCAAACGAAGCACAGGGCGTTCTCGTCTTCAACGCTGACATCACTGAGGTAGACCAGCCGTCCTGCCGCCAGGTCATCAGCGACCAGAATCTGACGCACAAGGATGGCACCCTGCCCATCGATGGCAGCCGCAATCAAAACGGCAGAATTTGGGAAAGCCGAGCTTTTTGATTGAGCATCCGGGTGGCGTATTCCGGCCTGTATCGCCCATGCATCCCAGTGCGGATGAAACTGATCATGCAAAAGAGGAAGCTGAATTATGGTGTCAGCGGCAACCGGACCTTCCGCCACCAAGGAAGGCGCGGCAACAACGACGAGGCGTTCCTTCCAAAGGCGCTCGCGGTAAAGCCCACTCGGCGGATTGCCGCCATACCGCAGCGACACATCGACCTCGCTGTCAAAGAAATCGATGATTTGATCATCGGTATCCAGACGAATGGAGATGCCGGGGTGGCGCTTGCGGAACTCCGGAAGCCTCGGCACAAGCCATTTGATCGCCAGGGAAGACGAAAGCGATACCGTGACCGAACGCCGTGTTTTCGAACGCTTAATCGCCCCAATCCCTTGTTGCAACGTTGCGAATGAGTCCTGTGTCGCCAGATGCAGACGTGACCCTGCATCAGTGAGTTCGACACCGCCCGGCAGTCTTCGCAGCAACCGAACATCCAAGTATTGCTCAAGTTGCTTGATCTGGCGGCTTACCGCGCCATGCGTCACACCAAGGTCATCGGCTGCTTTGCTGATGTTCAAGCGTGATGCGGCTGCGTCGAAGGCTTGTAATGCTCGAAGATGTCTGATGATCGTCATGACTGTGATTTTATCTCACATCTATGTGTCGTAAAGTCGTTTTATTTTAGGCTAGATACCGCATACCTTAGTCAAGCCAAGGCAGAAAAATCATAGCGGAGAAAGTGAAATGACTGGTGTCAGAGTGGCCCTGATGACCGGAACTGGCCAGGGCATTGGAAAGGGGTGCGCCGTCGAGATGGCGAAAGCGGGCTACAAGGTCTCGCTGATGTCCCCATCGACGCGATCCAAAGACCTGGCAGAGGAATTGGGCGGGATTGGACGCCAGGGTTCGGTCCTCGACACCGATGATCTGCAAGCGATGGTGGACGCCACACTCGATAAGTACGGAAGGATCGATGCCGTCGTCAGTAACATGGGCCATGGTGGCGGCGTACCAGAGGCAATCAAGACGGTTGGCTTTGATCCGGAATTCGACGGGCCGTTGCTGGAATTGCCGGATGAGTTGTGGCACGAAAGTCTCGACATGTATGTTCTGAACGTGGTCAAGCTGGCGCGCATTGTGACCCCGATCATGATTGAACAAGGCGGCGGTTCATTCGTGAACATCTCGTCCATGAACACGGTTGAACCGCGCGCGCCCTACCCGATGAGCATGCTGCGCGGTGCGCTGCATAGTTTCGCCAAGCTGTTCGGAGATCGGTATGCCCGCCACAACATCAACATGAACAACCTGATGCCCGGTTTTTGCGAGAACGTGAATCTGTCCGATATTGCAAGACGGTCCATCCCCGCGCAACGCCCGGCAACATTCGCCGAGATCGGCCAAGCCTGTGTATTCCTTGCCTCGGAAGGAGCGCGTTACATTAACGGGCAGAACATCCTGTCGGATGGAGGGATGAACCGTGCGGTTCGATGACTTTGGGAAGGTAAAGGCATGATCGTAAGATCGCTCGAAGGTATTGTCGGGACAGAGCGGGATATTACCGGCCCGGGATGGAACAGCAGACGGCTTTTGCTCGCGTCCGATGGCATGGGATTTTCGATGACCGATACAATCATCGAAAAGGATGCGATCCTCGAGCTTGAATACACCCATCACCTGGAAGCCTGCTACTGTATCGAAGGCAGAGGTCAGATCAGGCGATTTGGCGAAGCGAAATGGTACGCACTGGAACCTTTCACGCTATACGCTTTGGATCAAAACGACAGACACCTGGTACAAGCTCTGGACGGTCACCTCCGGCTCGTCTGCGTCTTCAACCCGCCCCTCACCGGGAGGGAGGTTCATCGCGAGGACGGAAGCTATGCGCCAATTGAATCCTGACGCGCACAGTGAGTTATTTCCAAGTTTCCAAGCTCGGGGAAAGGGCGCATTGCCAATAGTCCATTCCGGGGTCATTGCGACCATCAACCGAAGCATTGTGAGAGCCCGCTTCGCGGACACGGCAGTCATCCAATTCTATAGATCAGTTGTCCTGATTAGGATTAAACTCTTCGTTGACAGCTATTGGACTTGGTCACCAACCCTAATACCGCTTTGCAGCTGCTCCTTCCGGCCAGCATCAACCGGATTTCAATTCACTGGACTTTCGAAAGGTCGATCGTAGATTTGTGACATTCTTCGAAAGAGGTGCCCGCGTGTTGGTCAGGATCGGTTCACTCGTTTTCTGGGTATGGTGTTTGTTTTGTTTCGGCGCTGCGTCTTCTGTCGCTGATGTAGTGCACCGTTGGGTCCAGCTTGGGCCCGATGACGAAGTTGTTGTACGCGCAACCTCTACATCGCCTGACTGCCCCAACTTGCAAGTCGATGGCCATTTGGTCGCCATGAACAAAAGGGCGATACCAGACAGCCAGTTTCCGGAAATCGTCTGCGAGCATCGCGCGCCAAAAAGGGCGCAACAGATAATGCTTGAGGGAAACGCGCTGCCAATTCTAAATCCAAGCGTCCAGCGGATTGTCGTGATTGGAGATACCGGCTGCCGCATTCGGGGCGGCAGGGCTCAGG
Organism: Ruegeria sp. D1(2025); assembly: GCF_056536425.1. NCBI lineage: Bacteria > Pseudomonadati > Pseudomonadota > Alphaproteobacteria > Rhodobacterales > Roseobacteraceae > Ruegeria > Ruegeria sp. D1(2025). The sequence goes on from NZ_JBQFPO010000002.1 coordinate 7,248, forward strand.
CCTGCAATGACCCGGTTGCCTGGCCATTGGAATCGATCGCGGCAGAAATTGCATCCAGATCACCGGATCTGATCATCCACGTTGGCGATTACCTGTACCGGTCAAGTGAGTGCCCAGACCCGGAAAAGTGCGGTGGTTCCCCTTTTGGTGACAATTTCCGGGCCTGGTCTGCAGATTGGTTGGACCCGGCCGAAACCCTGTTCGCTCTTGCCCCCTTCATATTTGTCAGAGGCAATCATGAAAGTTGCGGGCGCGGCGACAAAGGGTGGTTCCGGTATTTTGCACCTGGTCTCGTTCCGGATGATTGTCCGGCTGTGACTGAACCCTGGGTAGCCTCTGTCGACGGGTTTGATCTGATCGCATTCGACTCGTCCGCCGGTCCTGCCCCAAAAAGCAGCCCCGATCTGTTGCCCGAATATGGTCGAATGGCCGGGGATATGTTTGCAAACATCAGTGGCGAAACCTGGTTTCTCACTCATCGCCCACTTTGGGCAAACATGCGTGCCTTCGGTGAACTGATCGATGGCGACGACACACAGCGCGCGGCGTTTGGCGAGGCCATGCCAGGACCATTGAACCTTGTCCTGTCTGGCCATATTCACGCGTTTCAGGCAATCGATTTGGCAGATGGGCCGGTGCAGGGGATAAGCGGCAACGGCGGGACACAGCTGGATCCAATGCCAACAGGTGCTTTGACCAATGTTGAAGTCGCCGGAAGCCTGGCAAGTCTCGTGGTCAACAACAGTGATTTCGGCTTCCTGATGTTGACCAGAGAGGTTGGAGACAGTTGGTCGATGGAGGCGATTGACGCAAAAGGAAACGCACTAAATCGATGCCTCCTGAGAAGCCGCGCGCTTTCTTGCGAGTGATGTCACCGGATGGCACAACTACTCATCGCACCGGTTCAGAACGCGTAGCGCACGCCGAATTCGGTGTAGTTCTGATTTAGGACCAGATCGGCCTTCCGACTTTTTCCAAGAACCAGTTCGGCGTTGGGCAGGTCGTTCCCGGTTGCGCGTTGCAGTGCCGTTACGGGGTCGAGGCCGTGTTTGATCCACCGTTGTTGCAGTCTGCTTTCGAGTTCTTCCAATGTCGGGCTGACAAAAACCGTCAGAGCAAAGACATCCGCCAATGCATTCCAGGGATCACTGTCCATCAGAAGGTAGTTCCCCTCAACGACGACAATCGGAGTTTCTGGATGAACGGCAATCGCGTTTGCAATCGCCAGATCCATCTGTCTGTCGAACTTTGGGTGAAAGACTTCATGCTGCGCGGATTGCAGGCCCTTGATCGCCTTACAGAACCCAACCGCATCGAAGGTTCCCGGGGCACCTTTTTTTGCCAGTAGTCCCCGTGCTTCAAGGACGCGGTTGTCCAGATGATAACCGTCCATGGGCACCAGCGTTGCCTGTGGAACCCCCGAGCCCTGATCAGTGTTGAGCGATTGAACGACGGCCTCCGCCAGGGTCGATTTTCCGGATGCAGGGGGGCCGGCGATTGCGACAATCATCCGGGCACCGGCCTGCCGTCGGGCGGCAATCAGGTCGCAAACGTGTTTTACGTCCTGCTCGATCACGCGGCGTCCTCTTTCGGGGGTTCCTTGGCGCCGGTCATGAAAGCCACAGCGTCGGACATCGTGTAGTCCTTGGGATCGATTGTGCAGAGCCGTTTGCCCAACCTGTGTACGTGAATACGATCGGCGACTTCGAAGACATGGGGCATATTGTGGCTGATTAGGATGATCGGAATGCCCCGCGCCCGAACATCCTGGATGAGTTCAAGCACCTTGCGGCTTTCTTTCACGCCCAGTGCGGCTGTTGGTTCGTCCATGATGATGAACTTGGTCGCAAACGCAGCGGCACGGGCAACGGCCACGCCCTGGCGCTGGCCTCCGGACAGGGTTTCGACTGCCTGATTGATCGATTGAACGGTCATCAAACCAAGCTCGGTCAGCTTGTCACGCGCGAACTTCTCCATGGCTGGCCGGTCGAGCTGGCGCAGGTATTTTCCCATGAAGCCCTGTTTGCGGATCTCGCGGCCCATGAACATGTTATCCGCAATCGAAAGGGCAGGGGACATCGCAAGTTGTTGGTAGACGATCTCGATCCCCATGTTCCTCGCGTCAATCGGAGAGGTGAAGTTGACCTTCTTCCCCTCAATCAGGATCTCGCCCTCATCCGGGATCGTGGCGCCGCAGATTGCTTTGACGATGGATGATTTGCCCGCGCCGTTATCCCCGATGACCGCCAGGATTTCGCCCTGACGCAGCTCAAAATCGGAATGGTCGATGGCGGTTACATGGCCATAGCGTTTTACGATCCCGCGGCCCTGGACGACTGGAGTTGTGTCTGACATCAGCCCGATACCTTTCTGATCCACTGGTCAACCGCGACCGCCGCGATGATGAGAAGTCCGATAAGCAGGAAGGTCCACTGTGCGTCCGCGCCCAGTAGCCTGAGGCCAAGCGTGAAGACGCCGACGATCAGGGCACCAAACAGGGATCCCAGAATTGAACCGCGCCCCCCGAAAAGCGAGATACCCCCGATCACAACCGCGGTGATGCTTTCGATGTTGGCCAATTGCCCGGATGTCGGCGAGACCGATCCGATACGCCCGATCAGAGCCCAGCCAGCGAAAGCACAGATCAGACCGGACAACATGTAGACCGACATCAATGTTCTGTGGACATTGACCCCTGATAGTTCTGCGGCTTCTGGATCGTCCCCCACTGCGTAGACATGTCGGCCCCAGGCCGTGTGTTTGAGCGCGTAGGCCAACACAAAGATCAGCACGAGCATGAATATGACGCCAACGGTGAAGGTTGCTCCACCGATGCTGAACTTGGTGCCGAAGAACTGAAGGAAGGGGGCGTTTGCCTCGATGTCCTGACTGCGAATGGTTTCGTTCGCGGAATAGAGGAAGTTCGTGGCCAGAACGATCTGCCACATTCCAAGCGTGACGATGAAGGGGGGAAGCTTGACGCGACTGACAAGCCAGCCATTGAGCGCTCCGATCATGGTTCCGGCGGCTAGTCCGCACATAACGGCAATTGGCACCGGAATGCCGTATCGGAAGGAAAACTGCCCCATGATGACAGAAGAAAACACCATGATCGCGCCAACGCTCAGATCGATGCCAGCGGTCAGAATGACCAGGCTTTGCGCTGCGGCCACGATGCCGACGATCTGCACCTGCTGAAGGATCAGGGTCATCGCGAAGGGCGAAAAGAACTTTGAGCCCAAAAGCAGTCCGAAAATCAAAATCGCACCGACCAGGACGATTAGCGGCACAAAGGACGGGTTAACATGCAGAAGATGCTGCAACTTCCCCAGAACGCCGTGGCGATGGTCCTCAAAAGTCGCAACAGTTTCTGTTTTGCTGGCTGCGGATTCAAATCCCTGGGCGCTTTGGTTTGCTTCGGACATATCTCCCCCTTTTCGTGGGCGTTATGCCGCCCACGAGATTAGTGTACAGGAAGTTTCGGTTTGCTGGCGAAAGGAATGATGAGGCGCTTCGGCGCGCCTCATCCAACAGGCCTGCGCTTAGCCCCAGCAGAGCTCCAAGCCTTCAGCGACCGAAATCGATTCCACACCATCAACGGGCTGATCGGTAATCAGCGCAACGCCGGTATCGTAGAAGTCTTTACCGGGTGTGTTTTCTGGCTTCACGCCCTCGTCGGCCCATTTCTTCACGGCCTCAACGCCAAGCGACGCCATCAGCAGGGGGTATTGCTGGCTTGTGGCGCCAATCACTCCGGCCTCAACGTTTTGTACGCCGGGGCAGCCGCCATCGACCGAAACGATCAACACGTCGTTTTCACGCCCGATGGATTTCAGAGCCTCATAGGCACCCGCGGCCGCCGGTTCATTGATCGTGTGAACCACGTTAATCGTTGAATCCTTGGCCAGAAGGTTTTCCATGGCACGGCGTCCACCTTCTTCGTTTCCGTCGGTTACGTCGCTGCCGACCAGCCGTGCGTCTGTTTCATCGCCGATAACATTTGGATCCGCCAATTCCACTCCGAACCCGTCGAGGAAGCCCTGATTGCGCAGAACGTCCACGGTCGGCTGGCTGACATTCAGATCAAGCGTCGCGATTTTGGCGTCCGCTGCTGCATCACCCATTTTGGCCTTCGCCCATTGCCCGATCAGCAGACCTGCCTTGTAGTTATCTGTCGCAAATGTCGCGTCCGCCGAGTCAATCGGGCTGAGCGGCGTATCCAATGCGATCACAAGAACACCAGCGTCCCGAGCCTGCTGAACCGCGGGGACAATCGAACTTGTGTCAGACGCTGTCAGCAGAATTCCCTTGGCGCCATCGAGGATGCAGGTTTCAATCGCCTGGACCTGAGTTTCGTGGTCGCCGTCGATTTTGCCAGCAAAAGCCTTCAGGGTCATGCCAAGCTCTTCCGCCTTCGCGGTCGCACCCTCCTTCATTTTTACAAAAAATGGATTGGTGTCGGTCTTGGTGATCAGGCAGACGGTCTCACCGGCCGCTTGCGCAGATGCGGCAGCCAGTGTGAGTGCAGTCGCCGATGCGGCAAGCTTGAGTAAATTTCTCATGTTGTCCTCCCATAAAATCATCGTCGTCCCGCATGGCGCGCCAGCGAGACCTACCTCCATCCTCCAATGCAGGTCGTATTCAACAAACCGCGATTCGAGCCTCGATGTCAATAAGTAAATAAAGTTTATTTATTAATTCGATCAGATATCTTTTCATAAGAAAACAAGGTGGTTATGTTCGGGATTATGGAGAAAGAAGCACTTAAAATGCTGACCGGCGGGGTAAGTCAAAGCGGTGTTCGCGATCATAACGAGCGCCTGATTTTGACGGTTTTACAACGCCATGGACCGGCAGCGGGTGCGGATGTTGCCCGGTTGACCGGCCTTTCTCCTCAGACCGTTTCAATCATCCTTCGCAAACTTGAAAAGGATGAGATTCTCAAACGTGGAACCCCTTTACGTGGGAAAGTTGGCAAGCCTTCGGTCCCGATGGAGTTGAACCCGGAAGGCATACTTTCTGTTGGAATGAAGATTGGGCGGCGCAGTGCAGACCTGCTTTTGATCGACTTTACAGGCAAGCCGCGCCGCCAGCTTTCCACCACTTATGACTACCCGCTGCCAGAAGCCGTATTCGGGTTTCTGGAGGCTGGCCTGGAAACGCTTTTGGCGCATGAGCCCCGGAAACTGCGGGACCGCGTTTGCGGGATTGGAATTGGCACCCCGTTCGAGCTTTGGAAGTGGCACGACCTGACGGGGCTGGCGGCCAAACAGTTCCGGTCCTGGAAGAACGTAAACTTCTTTACCGAAGTGGCCAGGTTCAGCAGTTTGCCTGTTTTTGTCGTCAACGATGCGACAGCAGCGTGTCACGCCGAACATCTCTACGGTCGCGGCGCGGAATACCGCGACTATTTCTACTTTTTCATCGGCTCGATGATCGGCGGCGGGGTCGCTTTGAATGGCACGGTGTTCGAGGGCAACCAGGGCAACGCCGGGGCCCTGGGCGCGATGCGCACCACCGGCCCCCTGGGCGAAAGCCAGCAGCTGATCGATACAGCCTCGCTGTTTTTGCTTGAGGACAGGCTGGTCGAAGCGGGCGTCGATCCGGGCATTCTCTGGAAGAAGCCGCAGGATTGGAGCAGCATTTCCCGTTATGTTGAGCCGTGGATTGGCACGACAGCTCAGGAATTGGCCAAAGCCGCGCTTTCGATCTGTGCTGTCATTGATTTCGAGGCAATCTTCATAGATGGGGCATTCCCGCCGGAGGTCAGGGAAGAACTGGTTTCAAGGGTGCGTCGCTATCTGGCCAACCAGGACAAGCGCGGGTTGATCCCGCCGGTCGTTGAAAGTGCAGCGGTCGGGGAAAACGCGCGCGGCATTGGCGCTGCGAGCAGTCCGATCTTTCGCCAGTTTCTGTTGAACACCAATGCGGGGCTTTCCGGAATGTAGCGGAAGCGCATTACAGGCATATTGGAGCAGAAGCTCGCAAAACCCATTCGAAACAAAATTCCCCCAAGCATCTGCACCCGGGGGAATTTCAGTTCTGTATCTTTGACCTGTCAGATCGGCTGATCGGCCAATCTCAATGGACGAAAGCCTAAATGTCGAACTTGACGCCCTGCGCCAACGGCAGTTCGGCCGAGTAGTTCACGGTGTTGGTCTGGCGGCGCATGTATGCCTTCCAGGCATCCGAGCCACTTTCGCGCCCGCCGCCGGTTTCTTTTTCACCGCCAAACGCGCCACCAATCTCGGCGCCGGACGGTCCGATGTTGACATTGGCGATGCCACAATCCGATCCTGCCGCAGTCAGGAATTGCTCGGCCTCGCGCATGTTCAGGGTGAACACGCAGGATGACAGGCCCTGCGGCACATCATTCTGAATGTCCAGCGCTTCGGCAAAGTCGTCATATCCCATGACATAAAGGATCGGCGCAAAGGTTTCGGTCTTCACCACCGCGCTTTGACCGGGCATTTCGACGATAGCAGGTTCCATGTAGACGCCGGCCGGCACTTTTTCGGTCACCCGATTACCGCCAAAGACAGTTCCGCCCTCGGCTTTTGCGGCCTCCAACGCTGCGGTCATGGCCGCGCCCGAGGCTTCATCCACCAGCGGGCCGACCAAGGTGCCTTCGGCCAGCGGATTGCCGATGGGCAGACCGGCATAGGCCTTCTTCAGACGGCTCACCAGTTCCTCGCGGATCGAGTTGTGCGCGATCAGGCGACGCAGGGTGGTGCAGCGCTGACCGGCGGTGCCAACAGCAGAGAACACGATGGCACGAACCGCCATTTCCAGATCGGCCGAAGGGCCAACGATCATAGCGTTGTTTCCGCCCAGCTCCAGAATGCACTTGCCGAAACGTTGCGCCACGATGGGGGCCACCGCGCGGCCCATGCGGGTCGAACCTGTTGCCGAGATCACCGGAACATCCGCGCTGGCCACCAGCGCTTCACCCAGGGCGGCGCCCCCGATCAGGGTTTGCAGCAGGCCGTCAGGCGCATCGCCGAACCGGGCGAGCGCGCGCTCAAAAATCCTCTGGCAGGCCATGGCGGTCAGCGGCGTCTTCTCGGACGGCTTCCAGATCACCGGATCGCCACAGACCAGGGCCAGCGCCGCGTTCCAGGACCAGACCGCGACCGGGAAGTTGAAGGCCGAGATCACGCCGACCGGACCTGCCGGATGCCATGTCTCCATCATCCGGTGACCGGGGCGCTCGGAGGCGATAGTCAGACCGTAAAGCTGACGCGACAGGCCGACAGCAAAATCGCAGATATCGATCATCTCCTGCACTTCGCCCAGACCTTCCGAGGTGATCTTGCCAGCTTCCCAGCTGACCAGAGCGCCCAGATCATCCTTGGCGGCCCGCAGCTCCTCGCCAAGCAGGCGGATCAACTCGCCGCGGCGCGGTGCCGGAACGACACGCCAGGCTTTGAAAGCCGATTGCGCGCGGGCAAAGACAGCGTCCATCTCTGCAACCGGTGTCTCGTGCACTTGTGCCAGCAGGCTGCCATCGATCGGAGACGTCACCTTGAGCGTGCCGCCGTTCAGTTCGGCCTCGGTCAGATCCAAATTCGCAAGCGTGGTTTGGGCTGTCATCACAATGTCTTTCATATCTCAGGCTGCCTTGTTCTGTTTGGTGACGTCACCAGCGCGATAAAGCTGGCCGAATTCGGTGTTGAGGAAGTCATCAAGCTTGACCTGTTCCTGCCGGACAAACCCCTTCGCGGGCAGTGCGCCGATGCGCATCAGGTCAACCACGCCCAGAACACCTGCGGCGGTGGTGACCTGAATGGCGCTCCAGACCTGTCCGTTGATGGTGCGGGCAAAGGACTTGTTGATCAGGGACTTCTCGCGCAGCACCCCGTCAATCCTGCCCTTGGCGGTGCAGTAAACCAGAACGACGTCCTGGTCGGTGCGGGGCAATGCGGCCTCGAAAATCTCTTTCAGCAGATCGCGGCGGCGTTCCAGCCCCAGATCGTTCAGAAGCAATTTCAGAATGTCGCAATGGCCCGGATAGCGGATCGAGCGATAGGACACGGCCCGCGCTTTGCCTTCCAGCGTTTCCGGCAATGTGCCCAAGCCACCCGAAGTGTTGAAGCACTCGTATTCCACGCCGTCATGGCCCAGAACCTCGTAATCTTCCAGCGGTGCAGTCTTGACCAGCTTGCCGTTCACGATGGCATCGCACGGGTTGCAGTATTCGTTGATCAGCCCGTCGGTTGACCATGTCAGATTGTATTTCAGCGCATTCGTCGGATACAGCGGCAACGCACCCACCCGCATATGCAGGCTGTCGATCTCGTCAAACTCCGCCGCCAGCGAAGCGCCGGCAATCCCGACAAAGCCAGGTGCCAGGCCACATTGCGGCATGAACGCCGTCTGGCTGCCCTCGGCAAGCTCACGCACTGCCTGGGTTGCGGCGACATCTTCGGTCAGGTCGAAGTAATGCGCGCCCGCAACCTTGGCTGCCTTGGCAATGGTCGGGGTCAGAAAGAACGGTGCTGCCGAAATGACGGCATCAAATCCGGTTAGCTCTTTGGCCATGCCGTCCGCGTCAGTGGCGTCGATCTGTTTGGTGCCAACGCCCATTTTCGCGATATCGCCCAAAGCTTTCAGGTCATGATCCGCAACCGTAACACTGTAATTCGGCGACCCTTTCAAAAGCGTCGCGATCATCTGCCCGATCTTGCCGGCCCCGATGACACAAATATTCCAGGACATCAGTTTCTCCATAAAACTGTCTTGCGTGGAAAATGGCTGAAAGGGGTTACGCTTCATAGGGACCAATCTGACGAATTGCACCTAGATGACGTCAAAATGACGGAATTTTTGTCAGTTCGGTAGGTCGGTTGCAAAGCACCGTGGCACGTAACGAGGGTTGCAAATTGACATGACGTTGAAATCACGAAGGGCTCAAACAGCCGAAGGCCTTCTGGGCGCGGTGTATCAGGGGCGATCCGGGGGCGTGGCGCAGCAGGTTTCAATTGCGCCCTCAAACTCGAGCCGCAATTGAAAGCAATGCGATCTAAATTTCCAGCGAAAAGCTATGAGCTGGACTACGCCGCGCCCGAAAACTCGGCCCACTTCTGGCGAAGTGTCGCCGTCAGGCCGGTTGGCTGAGGTTCAGCCTGCTTCGAAATCTCTTCAGCCGAAGCCAGCACCGGAAACTCGGAGCGTACTGTTTGAAGCGACGGAGTGCTCTGCGAGAGCTCCTCACACATGACCGCGGCAATTGCGGCCTCCAATTCGGCCTCGTCCAATTCCTGTGCCGGGGACTCCATCGTCCTTAGACGCAGATACGGGTAATACGGCCTTTCATATTCCTCATGCATTGTAACACCAAACCGTTAACTCAGACATTCGCAGATCAATGCGCCACACTTGAATCCAACACATCGCCTGAAAACTTGTTCTGCCAGGAATGCGTCACACTCGCCCCACATGCGGCGGCATTGCAGCTTAAATGTGGCAAAACATTGTCAATCGGGCAAGCTAGGAGCGGCACCGGACGGAAAAAACCGTTCAAACTGACCAGCTTAGCAAACAAAGGGGTAGGTTTTGGCGGGACTGTTTCCCGTTGCTCCATTATGGGAACGATTTTTGCCCATAATCGCGACGGTCAGTTCCGATACTCAATCGGTGTCACGCCACCGATTCACGATGGGATACCGGCGATCCAACCAGAAGGCGCGTTTGGTCAGCCTTGTTCCCGGCGCAGACTGAAACCGCTTGTACTCGCTGATGTAGATCAGATGTTCGACCCGACGGGCCTCGGCCTCGTCAAAACCTGCCGCCACACAATCGGCGATCGAGCCGTCCTGGTCGACCAGGATCTCCAGGATGGCATCCAGAACCGGATAGTCGGGCAGGCTGTCACTGTCCTTCTGGTCCTCGCGCAGCTCTGCGCTTGGGGGCTTGTCGATAACTGACGGGCGGATGACCTCACCCGCTGGTCCCATCATCCAGTCGCGATGATTGGCATTGCGCCAGCGGCAGGTCTCGAACACGCGGGTCTTGTACAGATCCTTGATCGGATTGTAACCGCCGTTCATGTCGCCATAAATGGTGGCATATCCCACCGCGACCTCGGATTTGTTGCCGGTTGTCAGCAGAATCTCGCCAAACTTATTCGAAATCGCCATCAGCAGAAGTCCACGCAGGCGAGACTGAACATTCTCTTCGGTCAGGTCTTCGTTTCGACCTTCAAACAATGGGGCGAGCGAATTGGTGACAGCGGCGCGGCTTTCCGAGATCGGAACAAAATCGTAGTGAACGCCCAACGCCCTTGCGACGGCCTCGGCGTCGTCCAGCGAGGCCTGGCTGGTATATTCCGACGGCAACATCACGCAGCGCACGTTTTCCGACCCGAGCGCATCCACCGCTATTGCCGCCACCAGCGCGGAATCGATGCCGCCGGACAGGCCAAGCAGGGCTTTGCCGAACCCGGTTTTCCCCATGTAATCGCGCAAGGACTGCACCATTGCGCGATAATCCTGTTCCCATTCATCCGGTTGCGGCACGATTTCTGCCGGTGCAATGCGCCAGCCATCTTCGCTACGTTCCAGATCGATATGTGAGATCGCTTCATCAAACACGGGCATCCGGAACGCCAGCTCTCCTCCCGGATTCAGGCCGAATGTTCCGCCGTCAAAAACCTGATCGTCCTGACCGCCCACCATGTTGAGGTAGATCAGCGGCAGTCCGGTTTCGATAACGCGCGCCACCATGTGGTTCAGGCGTATGTCGTATTTGTCGCGGAAATACGGTGATCCGTTGGGGATCAGCAGAAACTCGGCGCCGGTTTCTGCCAGCGTTTCGGTTACATCCTCGTGCCAGCTGTCTTCGCAAATCGGGCTGCCGATGCGGGTGTTGCCCACCGAATAGGGGCCACCCAGCGGTCCGGCGTCATAAAGGCGGACTTCGTCGAAAACCGTTTCATTGGGCAGGTGATGTTTCAGGACTTTGCTGGAAATCCGCCCACCCTTGAGGATCAGATAGGCGTTGAACAGTTTGCCATCCTCGACCCACGGACCGCCAATTGCCAGCGCCGGCCCATCGGCGCAGCGTTCAGCAAGCGATTCGACCGCAGCCATGGCCGCTTGGTGAAACACCGGCTTCAGGATCAGATCCTGCGTGTTGTACCCGGTGATGAACATTTCGGGCAACGCCACCAGATCGGCCTTGGCATCGCGCCCCTGTGCCCAGGCGGCAAGGGCTTTGTCAGCATTGCCGTCGATATCCCCGACAACGGGGTTGAGTTGCGCCAGAGTGATGCGGAAACGGTCGGCCATACTGCCCTCTTGCCCTCGACTGTCCTATTGCCATTTACCAGATCGCACCGTGAGGAAAAGACAAATGCGGCAAAAGCCGTTGCCCTGCCCTGAGTGGTGCCTTAGTTTTGCGCAACAGAACGCATTCAAAGCATGACCGGCCAGGCGTGAAAACCCATGAACTTGTTTCGCATATCTATAGCCGTTTCACTTTTGGCCCTGACGGCGGTCAACGTGGCCGCGCAGGGTGACGAAGTCATCATTGCCGATGACGAGGTTGGCGGCGTGTACGAGGGCACGTTTGAAAACGGGCTACGTCATGGGACCGGCACGTATCGCCTGCCTGACGGCTTCGAGTATTCCGGTGAATGGTTCGAAGGCGAGATCAAGGGCAAGGGCATCGCGCGCTACGCCAATGGCTCGGTCTATGAAGGGATGTTTGCAAAAGGCCAGCCCGAGGGGCGCGGCAAGATCGTTTTTGCCGATGGCGGCAGCTACGAAGGCGATTGGGCCGGCGGATCCATCAACGGGACAGGTATCGCCGAATACGCAAACGGAATGCGGTATGAAGGCGAGTTCAAGGATGACCGCCATCACGGCAAGGGCATGATCAAGGATCCTGCCGGCTATGTCTATGACGGTGATTGGGTCGACGGCGTGAAGCAGGGCAAAGGCCGGATAACTTACGCCGAAGGCGGCGTCTATGAAGGCGATATCGAAAACGGGCTGCGTCATGGCCAGGGTACGCTGACGCTTTCTGACGGGATGATCTATACGGGGGACTGGTCACAGGATCTGATCACCGGCAAGGGCCGTCTCACCCAGGCCAACGGCGATGTCTACGAAGGGGACATGGTCGAAGGTCGGCGTGAAGGCAAAGGCAAGGCGACCTACAAGAATGGCGCGACATATGAAGGCGACTATGTGGATGATCGCCGCCACGGCAAAGGCCGGTTTCTCGGCGCGGACGGGTTCGACTATAACGGCGAGTGGTCCGAAGGCCAGATTGAGGGATTTGGTGAGTTGATCTATCCGGATGGATCAACCTATGTCGGGGACTTTCAGGCTGACCTGCCGCACGGCAAGGGTATGAACACTTTTGCGGACGGTACGATCTACGAAGGCGATTGGATCGCCGGCGTGTTCGAAGGCAACGGCAAGGCGACCTATCCCAGCGGCGTCGTCTACACCGGACAATTCAAGAATGCCCGCAGCCATGGCCAGGGCGTTCTGACATTTGCCAACGGCTACAGATACGAGGGCGAATGGGTTGACGGCGAACGGCACGGCAAGGGCAAGGCCAGTTTCGCCGACGGCACCGTTTACGAGGGTGATTTCCGGAACGGTGAGCGCCACGGTGAAGGAACGATCACAGCGCCAAACGGGTTCAGCTACACGGGCGGCTGGATTGACGGCAAGATCAGTGGTGACGGTATTGCCACCTATGCGACTGGCGACGTTTATGAAGGCAGCTTTGTTGACAACAAACGGCAAGGCAACGGCACCATGAAATATGCCAACGGTCTGGAAGAAACCGGTGTCTGGGAAAATGGTGCGCTGGCGGAAAAGGCTGACGAATCCCAGGACGCCACGGATGCGGATGAACCAACGCAGGAAAACGCAGAGGAACCGGCCGCTTCGGATGGGTGACCCTTACCTACCAGGGTATCCGTTCACCGGCCCAGTCAAAAAAGCCGCCGCTATCCGCAGGCATTAATCCTTCGATGACGGACAGCAGATTGCGGGCAGCTTCATCCGGTTCGACTGCCGGGTGCCTCCCCAGATATTTCCGCGTAAACTCGGTTTTGACCGTACCGGGGTGCAGCGCCACGCAAATCGCCTGTGTATGCGTGCGATCCAGTTCAATTGCAGCGGTGCGCGTGATCTGATTGACTGCTGCCTTTGCGGCGCGGTAGCTGATCCATCCCCCAAGCCGGTTGTCCCCGATGGAACCGACGCGCGCGGACAAGATGGCAAATACGGAACGCCGATCCCGGGGCAGCAACCGATTTGCGTGGCTAAGCACAAGGGCTGGCCCAACCGCGTTCAACGCGAACTGGTCCATCATCGCCGTTGAAGACAGCGACCGGATGGTCTTTTCCGGCCCGTGGCCATCGATCTCAAGCGCGCCCGTGGCGACCAGCACCAGATCAAACGGGCCCTGAAGCTTGTCCAGCGCGGAGTGAACAGTATCGGGTTTCGTCATGTCAAATCCACCGGCCGAGCGGGACAACCCGGTCACGCTGACCTGTTTCAGGTCCAGCTGCCTGCAAACGGCGCGTCCAATTCCTCCGCTTGAGCCGATGATCAATGCTGATTTCATGTGCGCCAACCTAGAAGGATACCCGTCTGAATCAATGCCCGGCTGTAAAGGCCGGGTCCGGTCAGAGGATCGCAAATTGGTTCTTTTCATTCCTTGCGGGCTCTGTATAACCTCACAGTCATGATCAACCGCGCAGATATCCCTTATGCCGACACCGCTTTTTGCGGTGCGTCGCTGCGTGGCCTACTGATCCTAATCCGCCTCTGAGCGTGCCATTCGGCGCGCCCGCTCAGAGGAGGACGCCCGCGCGCCATAGGCTTTAGGACAGAAGAAGAAAGAGAATCCCATGACCAACGTGACCGACCAAGACCGCGTCTTGATCTTTGACACCACTTTGCGCGACGGCGAGCAAAGCCCCGGCGCCACCATGACCCACGACGAAAAGCTTGAGATCGCCGAGCTGCTGGACGACATGGGCGTCGACATCATCGAGGCCGGTTTCCCAATCGCCTCTGAGGGTGACTTCAAAGCGGTTTCCGAAATCGCCCAACGTTCAAAAAACAGTCGCATTTGCGGTCTGGCCCGCGCAAATTTCGCGGATATCGACCGCTGCTGGGAGGCGATCAAACACGCCGAACAGAACCGCATTCATACATTCATCGGCACCTCTCCGCTGCATCGCGCCATTCCGAACCTCACGCAGGACGAAATGGCGGAAAAGATCCATGAAACGGTCAGCCATGCCCGCAACCTGTGCGAGAATGTGCAGTGGTCGCCAATGGACGCGACCCGGACGGAATGGGATTACCTGTGCCGCGTTATCGAGATCGCGATCAAGGCAGGCGCGACCACGATCAACATACCCGACACTGTCGGTTATACGGCACCACTGGAATCCGCCGATCTGATCAAGCGTCTGATCGAAACCGTTCCCGGCGCAGATGAAGTCGTGTTCGCGACCCACTGTCACAACGACCTGGGGATGGCGACCGCGAACTCTCTGGCGGCCGTGATCGGCGGGGCGCGTCAGATCGAATGCACCATCAACGGCCTTGGCGAACGTGCGGGCAATACCGCGCTGGAAGAAGTTGTGATGGCCATGCGGACCCGCAACGACATCATGCCGTTCCGCACCGGGATCGATACCACCAAGATCATGCATATCTCGCGCCGGGTCGCCACGGTGTCGGGCTTCAACGTGCAGTTCAACAAGGCCATTGTCGGCAAGAACGCCTTTGCCCATGAAAGCGGTATCCATCAGGACGGGATGTTGAAAAACCGCGACAATTTTGAGATCATGCGCCCCGAGGATGTGGGATTGTCCGGCACTTCGCTGCCCTTGGGCAAGCACTCGGGCCGCGCGGCATTGCGGGACAAGCTGAACACGCTGGGCTATGAGGTCGGTGACAACCAGCTCAAGGACATCTTTGTTCGGTTCAAGGATCTGGCTGACCGCAAGAAAGAGGTCTTTGACGACGACATCATCGCGCTGATGACGCTGGACGATGACGAAGCCAACGATTTTCTGCAACTGGTGTCGATGAAAGTCACCTGCGGCACCGGAGGTCAGGCAGAATCGACGGTTGAGCTTGAGGTTGACGGAAAGGATGTCATCGCCACGGAATACGGTGACGGCCCGGTTGATGCGACGTTCAGGGCAATCCGCGCGATTTTCCCGAACGAGGCTCATCTGCAGCTCTATCAGGTGCATGCCGTCACCGAAGGGACGGACGCCCAGGCCACAGTATCGGTGCGGCTGGAAGAGGATGGCATGATTGCAACCGGCCAGTCGGCGAATACCGACACTGTTGTGGCCTCGGCCAAGGCTTATATCCATGCTCTCAACCGTCTGGTCGTGCGCCGTGCAAAAGCCGGGCCCGGGGCGGACACGCGTGAGATCAGCTACAAGGACCTGACCTGAAGGGCGCGAATGCTCCCGCACCCGCGGCGGTTCGGCTGCGCAGAACCACCTTGCGGCTTTGGGCCCGGCGCCGCGCTTTGGCGCGGTGCCGGGCCCAAACCAATTGACTGCATCTTTGATGCCGGCAAACGGGGCGGGGGTTCCCCCGTTGTTTGCGCGAACGTCTCTCAGATCCTGTCGAACAGGGCCGTAAGCCGCGCGGTTTCATCTTCGAAACCGTACGGAGCGTTGATTATGAACATCCCTGAACCGATCATGTTGTGCCCTTCCCGGGCAGGCGGGAAGATCACTTCGTGGCGCATCACCTTTGGCAATGCCTGATTGGTCAGGGCTGCCAGCATAGGCTTATGACGGTCATCGGCCAGAATCGGGTACCACAGCGCGATCACCCCGACATTCCACTTGCGGTGCAGTTTGGCGACGATCCCCGGTAAACGACCATATTCGGCCTTCACCTCGTAGCTGGGATCGATCAGCAACATTCCACGACGCGGCGTGGGCGGCAGCAGGGATTGCGCCAGTTCGTAGCCATCCTGCCGATACACCCGTGCGTTTCGGGCCGTTAGCGCGCCTGAAAGGGCCGCGTATTCCTTTGGGTGCAGTTCCGCGAAATGCAAATTGTCCTGTGGGCGTAACAGGCTGGCTGCGATCATGGGAGAACCCGGGTAACAGGCCGGTCCATACCGGGCCTGTATGTCCGAGATTGCCCGGGCCAGCGGGTGTTCCGGATCGAACCAGGCCTCTCGCCGCGCCCTTTCGATGCCCGCGTCCGCTTCGCCGGTTTTGCGGGCCTCCTCCGAGTCCAGATGGTATAGCCCGCGTCCGGCGTGGGTTTCGATGTAGCTCAGCGGTTTGTCTTTTTGCGTCAGATAACGCAGCGTCCAGGCCAGCAAAGCGTGCTTTTGCACGTCCGCCAGATTCCCGGCGTGGTAAATATGTTGATATGAAAGCATTTTGCCTTCTAAAGTCCCTATCAATGAGGCGAAAAGGCGCTGATTGTCACGGAATCAGGCCTTTAATCGGGCGTGTTGGCACCCTATAAGTCATCCGTCCCGGAACCGTCGAGTCGCGGGCAGTAGAAAATTCTGACAGACAGGATCAGGGGAAACATGGGGATCTTTGGCAATCTGGGCGGCCTGTTCACAGCGGACATGGCCATTGACCTTGGGACGGCGAACACGCTGGTTTATGTCAAAGGGCGCGGCGTCATTCTGTCCGAACCCTCTGTGGTCGCCTATCACGTCAAGGATGGCGTGAAGAAAGTGCTGGCTGTGGGCGAAGACGCCAAGCTGATGCTGGGCCGGACCCCCGGTTCCATCGAGGCCATCCGCCCGATGCGCGAAGGGGTCATTGCCGACTTCGACACCGCCGAGGAAATGATCAAGCATTTCATCCGCAAGGTGCACAAGCGCTCGACCTTCTCGAAACCGAAAATCATAGTCTGTGTTCCGCATGGTGCGACTCCGGTCGAAAAGCGCGCAATCCGACAGTCGGTTCTGTCCGCAGGGGCCCGTCGCGCGGGTCTGATCGCTGAACCCATTGCGGCCGCCATTGGCGCGGGAATGCCGATCACCGATCCGACCGGAAACATGGTTGTCGATATCGGTGGCGGTACAACCGAAGTTGCGGTTCTGTCGCTGGGCGACATCGTTTATGCCCGCTCGGTTCGCGTCGGTGGGGACCGGATGGACGAGGCCATCATCTCGTACCTGCGCCGTCAGCAGAACCTGCTGGTAGGTGAATCGACCGCCGAGCGTATCAAAACCACCATCGGCACTGCCCGGATGCCCGATGACGGCCGTGGCCAGTCGATGCATATCCGCGGCCGTGACCTGCTGAACGGTGTCCCGAAAGAAATCGAGATCAGCCAGGCTCAGGTGGCCGAGGCGCTGTCCGAACCAGTCCAGCAGATTTGCGAGGCGGTGATGACCGCGCTGGAAACCACGCCGCCCGATCTGGCAGCGGACATTGTGGACCGGGGCGTCATGCTGACCGGCGGTGGCGCTCTGTTGGGTGATTTGGACCTGGCGCTGCGCGAACAAACCGGTCTGGCCGTGTCGATTGCCGATGAAAGCCTGAATTGTGTGGCTTTGGGCACCGGCAAGGCGCTGGAATACGAAAAACAACTGCGCCACGCGATTGACTACGAAAGCTAAGGCGCGCACCCTTCCAATACAGGGTTAACAATCGGGCGCGAGCAGCACGGGAAGGAGTCCTGTGGCAAAGGACCGATCACAGCGCGACGAATACACCACCCCCTTACGCCGCTTGTTGCTGGGGATCGTTGTTTTGTGCCTGCTGGGTATCTTTCTGGTCTGGCGCATTGACAGCCCACGGGTCGAGAGGTTTCGCGCTCAGGTCGTGGATGCCGTGGTGCCCTCGATGGAATGGGCCATGGTGCCGGTCACGGCCACGGTCAACCTGGTCCGCGATTTCCAGAGCTATCAGCGGCTGAGCGAGCAGAACCGGGAATTGCGCAGTGAACTGCGCCGGATGCGTGCCTGGAAAGAGGCGGCGCTGCAGCTGGAACAGGAAAACGCCCGGCTGCTGGACCTGAACAACGTCCGGCTGGATCCGCGCCTGACCTATATCACCGGTGTTGTCATGGCCGACAGCGGCTCCCCCTTCCGGCAGTCTGTCCTTCTGAACGTGGGACAGCGGGACGGTATAGTCGATGGCTGGGCCGCCATGGACGGGATCGGGCTGGTTGGGCGCATCTCCGGCGTCGGCGCCGACACCGCGCGTGTCATCCTGATGACAGACGCCTCGAGCGCTATCCCTGCCACTATCCAGCCGTCCGGGCAGACCGCTTTGATCAAGGGGGACAATACAGCGGTGCCATTGGTCGAGTTTCTGGAAAACCGTGAACTCGTCCGACCCGGCGACCGGGTCATTACGTCGGGCGACGGTGGCGTTTTCCCGGCAGGATTGCTGATCGGTCAGATCACCGCCGATCCGGGTGGCAGGTTGCGCGTGCGTCTGTCCGCCGATTTCGAGCGGCTCGAGTTTCTGCGCGTGCTGCGCTACCAGTCGGCGCCCGCCATTCGTGATTCCGGGGATATTGTTGGTCCGCTGCGACCCGAAGCATCCCTGACCCCCGACGAGGCCGCTGATGGATAAGGCGGTTTCCCATCTCTGGGCCATGCGCTGCCTCTATGTTTTTCTGGTGGTTCTTGTGCTGTTTCTGCACCTGTTGCCGCTGAACACGCAGCCGGACCGCTGGCCGTTTCCGGATGTTCTGATCGCCCTCACATTCGCCTGGGTGCTTCGGCGCCCCGAATACACGCCCATCGCAATTGTGGCCGTTGTCATGCTGATAGCCGACCTGCTTCTGCAACGGCCGCCGGGGTTGCTGGCGGCACTGGTCGTTGTGGCAACAAACTATTTGCGCTCGGCAGCGCCGGGAATGCGGGATATCGGATTTTTTGGCGAATGGAGCTCGGTCGCGGCGGTGATGACCGGTATCTTTGTGCTGAACCGTTTCATTCTGTCGGTTCTGTCGGTCCAACAGGCCGCCTTTTGGCCGACAGTTGTTCAACTGATTGTGACCATCGCCATCTATCCCTTGATTGTGCTGATCAGTCAGAATGGTATGGGCGTCCGCCGTATTTCAGCCGCGGATGCCGGTATTGTCGGGGCGCGGGCATGAAGCAGAAACGCACCAAATCCCAGGGTCTTGCCTATAAACGACTGCCGCGCCGGGCGTTGGTTCTGGGTGGTTTGCAGGCGGTCTTTATCGGTGGTCTGGCCGCGCGGATGCGGTTTATGCAGGTTGATCAGGCCGATCAGTACCGGCTGCTGGCCGAGGAAAACCGGATCAACATCCGCCTGATCCCGCCGACACGCGGGCGCATCTATGACCGGAACGGGCAGGTCATTGGCCAGAACTCGCCGTCCTACCGAATCGTGATCGTGCGCGAAGACGCGGGTGATATCGACACGGTCATTGCCAAGCTTTCGGAACTGATCCCCCTGAACGAGGATGAGATCGAGCGTGCCCGCACGGAAATGCGCCGGTCCGCACCCTTCCTGCCGGTCACGTTGGCAGATCAGGTCACGTGGGAGGACATCTCGAAAGTGGCGGTGAACGCGCCGGCCTTGCCTGGCGTGACGCCCGAAGTCGGTCTGACCCGCCAATATCCCCGGTATGAGGATTTCGCCCATATCGTCGGTTATGTCGGCCCGGTCAGCGACTACGACCTGAGCCAGATGGAAGACCCTGAGCCGGTTTTGCGCATCCCCCGGTTCCAGATCGGCAAGGTCGGGCTGGAGGCCAAGCAGGAAGCCACTCTGCGCGGCAAGGCCGGGGCCAAGCGGGTCGAGGTCAACGCGACCGGTCGCGTGATGCGGGAACTGGACCGCCAAGAGGGTGAAGCCGGGGCCGACCTGCAATTGTCGATCGACGCCGATCTGCAGCAATACGCGCAAGCCCGATTGGCCGGAGAAAGCGCGGCAGCCGTTGTGATTGATTGCGAAACCGGCGATCTGCGCGCGATTGCCTCGGCCCCCAGCTTTGATCCCAACCTGTTTGTACGCGGTATCTCGGTCGCCGATTACAGGTCGCTGACACAGGACAAATATCGCCCGCTGGCCAACAAGACGGTACAGGGTACCTATCCACCGGGGTCGACGTTCAAAATGATCACGGCCATGGCTGCGCTTGAGGCCGGTGTGATCGGACCCGGCAATACGGTATATTGCCCCGGTCATCTGAAAGTCGGCAGCCGCAGGTTCCATTGCTGGAAGCGCGGCGGGCACGGTACGGTCGATCTGGAAACCTCTCTCAAACGCAGTTGCGACGTCTACTACTATGATGTTGCCCTGCGCGTGGGCATCGACAGGATATCCGACATGGCCCGAACCTTCGGGCTGGGCATCAAGCACGATATCCCGATGTCGGCCGTGGCAGGGGGGCTGGCGCCAAATCAGGAATGGAAACAGCGGGTCCACGGGCAGGAATGGCTGGTCGGGGACACCGCGAACGCCTCGATCGGTCAGGGCTTCATGTTGGCCTCGCCCATGCAGCTTGCCGTCATGACCGCGCGGATCGCCACAGGCCGCGCCGTGACGCCGCGCCTGGTCCGGTCGGTCAACGGGGTCGAACAGCCCTCGGGCGCGGGTGAGCCACTTGCGGTCAATCAGCGGAACCTGTCACAGGTGCGCAAAGCGATGTTCTCGGTCTCCAATGACCGGCGTGGAACGGCCTACCGCAGCCGTATCATCGCAGATGAGTTTCGCATGGCGGGCAAGACGGGTACCAGTCAGGTCCGCAACATTACCAAGGCTGAACGCGCTGCTGGTGTGATCCGAAACGAAGATCTGCCTTGGGAACGGCGTGACCACGCGCTGTTCGTCAGCTTCGCCCCGTACGATAATCCGAAATACGCCATAGCCGTCGTCGTTGAACATGGCGGTGGCGGGTCCAAGGCGGCCGCCCCTGTCGCGCGGGACATCATGCTTCAGGCGCTCTACAACGGTACGCCCCCGCTTGAGGCGTATCCGGTTGCCGACCGCGAGCGCATCAAGGAACAGCAAAAAAGGTTGGAGGGCGACCGCCGCCCCAAAGCGCGTCCGGATGAAAAGGACCGCGCATGAGCTATCTTGAATATGCCGTCAAATCCACGCCGTCGGGGTTTCGCAAGTTTCTGTATATGAACTGGCCGCTGACCCTGCTGTTGATCAGCACGGCCAGTGCCGGGTTCCTGATGCTGTATTCGGTGGCGGGCGGTTCGTGGACCCCGTGGGCCGAACCGCAGATGGAGCGGTTCGGGATGGGTCTGGCGGCCATGTTCATTGTGGCGCTTGTTCCGATCTGGTTCTGGCGCAACATGTCGGTTCTGGCCTATCTCGGCTCGATCGTTCTGCTGATCTTTGTCGAGCTTTTCGGCACGGTCGGCATGGGCGCGCAGCGCTGGATCGACCTTGGGTTCATGCGGCTTCAACCGTCCGAGGTCATGAAGGTTGCCCTGGTCATGGTGCTGGCCGCCTATTACGACTGGTTGCCGTCTCACAAGACCTCGCGCCCGCTTTGGGTGCTTATCCCTGTTGCCCTGATCCTGATCCCAACCTTCATGGTGCTCAAACAGCCTGACCTGGGTACGTCGATCCTGTTGCTGGCCGCTGGCGGTGGCCTGATGTTTCTGGCTGGTGTCCACTGGGCCTATTTCGCCGCCGTAATAGCAGCAGGTGTCGGGCTGATCGCCACAGTGTTCAACAGCCGTGGGACAGACTGGCAATTGCTCAAGGACTACCAGTTCAGGCGCATCGATACGTTTCTCGATCCTTCCACCGATCCGCTTGGCGCGGGTTACCACATTACACAGTCCAAGATTGCCCTGGGATCCGGGGGCTGGAACGGACGCGGGTTTATGCAGGGCACTCAGTCGCGGTTGAACTTCCTACCCGAGAAACATACCGATTTCATCTTTACCACACTGGCCGAAGAGTTCGGGTTCGTCGGCGGCATCACGCTGTTGATCCTGTATGCTCTGATCCTGATTTTCTGCATGGTTACCGCGCTGACGACCAAAGACCGTTTCTCATCGCTTGTGACTTTGGGCATTGCACTGAACTTCTTCCTGTTCTTTGCCGTCAACATGTCCATGGTCATGGGTCTTGCCCCGGTTGTCGGCGTTCCGCTGCCCATGGTCAGCTATGGCGGCTCGGCCATGCTGGTTCTGATGGCCGCGTTCGGCATCGTTCAAAGCGCGCATATCCATCGTCCTCGTTAATCTGAAAGGCAATCCATGACAGTGAATGTCCTGTTTTCCGCACGTCCCGGGCTTTGGCCGGTTTATGAGCCGTTGCTGCGCCAGGGCCTGTCCGAAGCCGGGCTGGAGTTTGAGTTGTCGCCAGAGATTTCACCGGAACAGGTCGACTACGTGGTTTACGGACCGACGGGCGGATTGCGGGATTTCGGGCCCTTCAGTCGGCTCAAGGCTGTACTCAGCCTGTGGGCCGGGATCGAGAGTATCGCGGACAATGAAACCCTGACCGTGCCGCTGGCCCGGATGGTCGATCACGGGCTGACACAAGGCATGACAGAATGGGTCGTCGGGCATGTGCTGCGCTACCATCTGGGGATGGATCGTCACATCACCGTCCAGGACGGCGTCTGGACGCCCGAAGCACCGCCGCTCGCGCAGCAACGGCATGTAACGGTTTTGGGTCTGGGCGCTTTGGGGCTGGCCTGCGCCAAGGCACTGGCCGCGCTGAATTTCAATGTTACCGGTTGGAGCCGCACGCCCAAGGACGTCGACGGCGTGACTTGTCTGCATGGGCAGAAGGGATTGGAAAGGGCGCTGTCACAGGCAGAAATCGTGGTTCTGCTGCTGCCCGATACGGCAGCGACGGAAAACACGCTGAACGCGGAAACGCTGGCCCTGTTGCCCAAAGGTGCACGGATCCTCAATCCGGGTCGCGGGCCGTTGATCGACGATGATGCCCTGCTGGATGCGTTGAATTCCGGGCAGGTGGGCCATGCCACACTGGACGTGTTCCGGACCGAACCACTGCCGCCCGAGCATCCGTACTGGGCACATCCCAACGTGACTGTGACACCTCATATCGCGTCCGAAACCCGCGAGATCACTGCCGCGCAGGTTATCTGTGAAAACATCCGGCGCGGCGAGGCAGGTGAGCCCTTCCTGCATCTGGTGGATCGCCAGTTGGGGTACTGACGACCCATCCAGTTCAGGCGGCGATCAGGCCCCGCCCTTTCAGCAGTGCCTCGACACCCGGCAGACGGCCGCGAAAGGCCAGATACAGATCTTCGGCCTCGCGTGAGCCTCCGGTGGACAGGATGTTGTCCTCAAGCGCCTGGGCGCGATCGGGATCGAAGGCGCTGCCCGCCTCCTCAAATGCCGCAAAGGCGTCGGCATCCATGACCTCGGACCACATGTAGCTGTAGTAGCCGGAACTGTATCCGTCCCCGGAAAAGACATGCGCGAAATGCGGAGTGGCGTGGCGCATTCCGATGGCTCGCGGCATTCCGATTTCGGCCAGAACTTCGGCCTGTTTCGCCATCGGGTCGGCTGGGGCCGCGCCGTCGTGGAATGCCAGATCGACCAGAGCCGAGGCGACATATTCCACGGTCTGAAAGCCCTGATCGAAATTGGCCGCTTTCAGTACCTTCTCCAACATGTCCTGCGGCATTGGTTCGCCGGTTTCTGCATGCGTTGCGTATTCTGCCAGTACCTCGGGCACTTCCAGCCAGTGTTCGTAAAGCTGGCTGGGCAGTTCCACAAAGTCCCGCGCAACGCTTGTGCCCGAGATGCTTTCATAGGTCACATTCGACAGCATCTGATGAAGGGCATGGCCAAATTCGTGAAACAGGGTGCGCGCGTCGTCGTAGGACAGCAGCGCCGGGTCGCCTTTGGCGAAGTTGCAGACATTAATGACAACTGGCGCCTGTTCCTTGGGGAATTTCGCCTGCGCGCGCATTGCGCTGCACCAGGCACCGGACCGTTTGGAACCGCGCGCGAAGTAGTCCCCGATGAACACCGCGATATGCTTGCCATCGCGCGTCACCTCCCACGCGCGGCAATCGGGGTGATAGAGCGGGACATCCAGCGGCTTGAATTCCAGCCCGAACAGCCGATTGGCGCAGGCAAAGGACGCCTCGATCATACGTTCCAACTGCAGATACGGCTTGAGCGCGGCCTCATCCAGATCATGCTCGGCCTTGCGCCGTTTTTCCGCGTAATATCGCCAGTCCCAGGCTTCCAGCGGCCCGTTGACCCCGTCCTCCTGCATCATTTGCGTCAGGGTTTCGGCATCGGCATCTGCGCGCGCCTTAGCAGGCTTCCAAACCTGCATCAGCAGGTCCCGCACTCTATCCGGCGTCCGGGCCATTTCCGTTTCCAGTTTGTAATCGGCAAAGCTGCCATAACCCAGCAGCGTAGCGCGTTCTTCGCGCAACGAAAGGATTTCAGCGGCAATCTCGCGGTTGTCGGTTTCCCCGCCTTTCGCACCACGCGCCGCCCACGCGAGATACGCCTTTTCGCGCAGATCGCGGCGGGGCGAGAATTGCAGAAACGGCACGATCAAGGACCGTGACAGGGTCACAACCGGGCCATCCAGCCCTTTCTCCTTGCCGGCCGCACGGGCGGCATCGGTGGCAAAACCGGGCAGACCGGCCAGATCACCCTCGGTCAACTCCATGAACCAGTCTCTTTCATCCGCCAGCAGGTTCTGGGTGAAGGATGTGCCCAACGTGGCCAGACGGGATTTGATTTCCTGCATGCGGGTATCGTCATCACCCTGCAACGCCGCACCCGCGCGCACAAAACCGCGATGGGTCAGCATCAGGACACGCGCCTGTTCGTCGGTCAGGCCCAATCCACCGCGCCGCGCCCAAAGATCGGCGACCCGCTGAAACAGAGGTTTGTTGGATGAGATCGCGGAAAAATGGGCCGCCAGTTTGGGTGAAAAATCGCGCTGCAGGGCTTCGCGTGCAGGGTTGCTGTCCGCACCTGCGACGGTAAAAAAGACCGCCAGAACCTTGTCCATCTGTTCCCCGGCGGCTTCGAGTGCCTCGATTGTATTGGCGAATGTCGGGGCGTTCGGATTTGTCGCGATGGTATCGATCTGGGCGGTGTGCGCGTCCAATGCCTGATCCAGCGCCGGGGCAAAATCATCGTCCGAAATCTCGGCAAATGGGGCGATTGCAAAGGGGGTGTTCCAGTCGGACAGGATCGGGTTGGTCATTCAGATCTCCTTTGTCCGACAAGGTAGGCAGCCGGGGTGTGATGGTCCAGAGGGCGGGCGCGCAAGTCGCCTGAAAAAGTCGCAATCCGGCTTGCATCGGCAGTGTGGCGCACGCAGGGTCGTCGGCAAAGGGAGACAGGATATGACCAAGCCGAACCGTCCCGCCGGGATCATGACCAGGGCTATCCACGCAGGCGATCCGCCGGATGCCTCGACCAACGCGTCTGCCCCGCCGATCCACATGAGCTCGACCTATGTGACCGAGGATCTGGCGGGTTTTTCGGCCCATGACCTGACGCCGGACAGCCCGTTTGTCTATTCGCGCTGGGCGAACCCGACGGTCGCGGGTCTGGAGGCCAAGATTGCCGCGTTGCAGGGGACTGAAGCCTGTCTGGCAAGCGCGTCCGGGATGGCTTCGGCGTCAGCGATCTTTTTCACCTTTCTGTCCGCCGGAGATCATCTGATCGTGTCGGATGTTTCTTATGCAGGGGTCGCGGAACTGGCGCGCGAGACTTTGCCGCGGATGGGGATCGAAGTCTCGGCGGTCAACATGTCCGATCCGGCCTCGGTGGCGGCCGCAATTCGCCCCAACACCCGCCTGATCCACACGGAAACGCCGGTGAACCCGATCGGTCGCCTGACCGATCTGGCCGCCGTCTCGAAACTGGCGCGTGACGCCGGGGCGTTGCTCAGCTGTGATGCGACCTTTGCATCGCCTTTGGGCATGGACACGGTGGGTCTTGGCGTTGATCTGACGATGCATTCGATTACCAAATATATCGGCGGCCATGGTGATGCGATTGGCGGCGCCGTTGCCGGGTCCGCCGAGCTGATCGCGAAAATGCGGATCGAGGCAGGTATTCATCATGGAGGCGTTTTGTCCCCCTTCAACGCCTGGCTGATCGCGCGCGGGGCTTCGACTCTGCCGTTGCGGATGAAAGCGCACGAGGCTGGCGCAATGGCCGTAGCGCAATGGCTGGAAGGCGACCCACGTGTCACGAAAGTCATCTATCCGGGTCTGGGCTCGCATCCGCAGGCGGATCTGGCGGCACGGCAGATGTCGAACAAATCCGGCATGATCGCATTTCAGGTCGGCCGCGCCGCTGATGGTGAACGTATCGCGCAGGAGATGATCGAGCGGCTTGAGGTGATTCACTACGCGGTGTCGCTGGGGCATCATCGCAGCCTGATTTTCTGGATGGGAACCGATGGCCTGATGGAAACGTCCTTCCGGCTGAGTGGTGCGCAGCTTGAGGACTACCGCGCCTATGCCGGCGACGGGATTTTCCGCCTGTCTGTCGGGCTGGAAGACGCCAAAGACCTGATCGCCGATCTGGATCGCGCATTGGGCCATCGTTAGGCTCCCGCCCTCGCGGGACACATCAAAGACGTGCCCTGGCGGGGTTGGGCCGGGCCGCGCGCCGCTGGCGCGCGGCGGATTGGGTTAAACCCCGGCGCTTGCGCAGATCGGGCAATCGTCGCGTTTGGACAGGGTGATCTTGCGGCTTTCGCCGTAAAGCGCGTCATAGATCAGCATTTCGCCGCGCAAAGCCTGCCCCGCGTCGATGATGACCTTGATGGCTTCCACCGCCATCATGGAACCGACCACACCGGGTAGGGGGCCAACGACACCTGCTTCGGCACAGGAAGGAGCCAGCCCGGGGGGCGGGGCTTCGGGGAAAATGCATTGATAGCAGGGGCCATCCGTGGCCGGATCAAAGACGCTCAGTTGCCCCTCCCATTGCGACAGCGCGCCTGAGATCAGAGGCTTGCCAAGCGCCACTGCCGTTCGGTTGGCCAGATAACGAGTGCCGAAATTGTCGGTACCGTCCAGTATCAGATCAAAGTCGCGGAACAGCTCTTCGGCGATGTCGTCCGTCAGGCGACGATGATAGGGCAGGACCACAACATTCGGGTTCTGCGCCTCCATTGCCTGTTGGGCGGAAAACACCTTGGGCATGCCGATATCCGCGTCCCGATGGATTACCTGCCGCTGCAGGTTGGCGTTTTCGACCTCATCATCGTCGATCACGCCGATTGTGCCGACACCTGCCGCTGCCAGATATTGCAGGGCCGGGGCGCCAAGCCCGCCGGCACCAATGACCAGCACCCGCGCCTTTTTCAGCCGTTTCTGTCCGGGTCCGCCCAGTTCGCGCAGAACGATGTGGCGGGCGTAGCGGTCAAGTTCGGTTTCGCTGAATTGATCGGATGGCATGGCAGGCTCCTTGGCAGGCACTGCGCGAGCGCGCAGCATCCTCAACAACCTGCCATAAATCAGAGCAAGACCGGCAGCGCCACCCAGGATCAGCCAGACTGCCGCCGATCCGCCGGTCGCCTGCCTTAGCGGGTTTCCATCCGGCAGCACCAGTTGGGCAATGATGACCCCGGCCAACAATACGGCAACGGATACATTCCGCGCCCCGCGCGAAACTCCGGCAAAATACCCGATGCCCCAAAGCCCAGCGGCAAGCCCAAGAACCAGTATCATCAGCCGCGCCCGGTCGAACCGAAGCCACCTGCCCCGCGTTCGGTGTCGGACAGGGCAACCGCGGCCTCGAACACGGCCTGCACAACCGGGGCCACCACAAGTTGCGCAATGCGTTCCCCATGCGTGATCTCGAACACATCCTGCCCAGCATTCAGAACGATCACACCCAACGGGCCGCGATAGTCGCTGTCGATGGTGCCGGGCGTGTTTGGCAAGGTAATTCCGTGTTTCAGCGCAAGCCCGGAACGGGGGCGCACCTGCACCTCATACCCGTTGGGAATTTCGATCCGCAGCCCGGTCGGCACCAGCACACGCTGACCGGGTTCAAGCCGTATCGGCGCGCCACCCGGCAGATTGGCCCGCACGTCCGCGCCCGCCGCGCCCGATGTTTCATACGAGGGCAGGGGAACCGAAGGGTCCGCTCCATCTTCACGGATTACACGAATTGCTACCATAGCTGCACCTCTTGCCGTGCCACGCGGGGCCGGTATCTTATTCTTTCAAAGCGTCGGCGATTTTGGCGGCCAGTTTCCGGGCGACTTCATCCTTGCCCATGCGAGGCCAGCTTTCGGCCCCATCTTGCGAGATGAGGGTCACGGCGTTTTCCGAACCGCCCATAATGCCCGTGGCGGGGCTGACATCGTTCGCGACGATCCAGTCGCATCCTTTGCGCGTGCGTTTGGCCGTCGCATTTTCGACTACGTCATTGGTTTCGGCGGCAAAGCCGACAACCAGTCTGGGCCGCCCTTCCGTCATGTGCGACACACGTTTCAGGATGTCAGGGTTTTCGGCAAACTCCAGCGCGGGCAGGCCGTCGCGGCTTTTCTTCAGCTTCCGATCAGACGCGCTGGCCACGCGCCAGTCAGCCACGGCTGCGGCAAACACGCCGGCATCGACAGGCAAGGCTGCATCGACCGCCTCGGACATCTGGCGCGCGGTTTCCACTGGGATGACCTGCACGCCATCGGGCGGAGGTACATCTGCTGGGCCGGTTACAAAGATCACTTCGGCCCCCAAGGATGCCAGCGCGCGGGCCACGGCCGTGCCTTGCGCGCCAGACGACCGGTTGGCGATATAGCGCACCGGGTCGATGGGTTCGTGGGTCGGTCCCGACGTCACCAGAATACGCTTGCCGGACAGGGGGCCATTGCCCAATGCGGCCTGGATCGCGGCCACGATCTCCAGAGGTTCCGACATGCGGCCCGGTCCGAACTCGCCGCAAGCCATATCGCCTTCGTTCGGACCGACGAACCGGACGCCATCGGCCTGCAATTGCCTTAGGTTTCGTTGCGTCGCGGGATGATCCCACATACGCACATTCATGGCGGGTGCGCACAGCACGGGCGTATCCGTTGCCATCAACAGGGTCGAGGCCAAATCATTGGCGAGCCCAGCAGCCATCTTGCCCATCAGATCCGCCGTAGCCGGAGCCACTACGATCAGGTCAGCAGAACGGGACAGCTGGATATGGCCCATCTCGGCCTCATCCGTCAGATCGAACAGATCTCGGTAGAGTTTTTCTCCGGCCAGCGCGGACACGGACAAGGGCGTCACGAATTCTTCTGCTGCGCCCGTCAGGACCGGAGTCACCGCCGCACCACGTTCCTTCAGCCGCCGGATCAGGTCCAGCGACTTGTAAGCCGCAATCCCGCCGCCAATGATCAGCAATATGCGTTTGGATGCCAGCATCATATGCCCTTCCCGTCCCGGTCGGCCCCGACATTAGGCAACGCAGGCAGGTTGTTCCAGTTGTTAATTCTGCACACCAAAGGCTTCGCACGGATCTTCCCGCTCGGCAGCGGGGCTGTCGATTACGGCGTCAAACGTGCCATCGATAACGCCATCTTCGGACTGGCCCAGTACATAAACCTTCAGACCGGGGCTCAGGCGCGACAGGAAGGTCGGAATACCGCGATCCTTGCGAGCGTGGCCGTTGCCGGTGATAACCGCGACCGGCCCGCCGGTTTCATCCTTTGCGCGCAGGATCGCTCGGGTCAGGACCGCATCCCGCAACCTTTGAATCGCAACCATCTGGGGCAACATCTCGGTCGGAACCGCATTGCAATGCGCGGCAAGCTGATCGGCCTCGCGCGCGGCCTGATCATCGGCTGACAGGGGAACGGTCAGACCGTAGCGCGCCGCATCGGCGCCGAACGTCGTGGCGGCACCTCGTTCCATGGCAGTTCGGGCGGCCTTTCGTGGAACCATCGCCCCGTAAACTGGCGCATCCGTTGCCTCGAAGACGGGGTAATACATGCTGAGCGGCGGCCAGCCAGACTCGGCCCATTGCAGAATACGTGACAATTCCTCGGGGTCGGAGGCTGCCGTCTGAGCCAGACGTTTGGCACCCTCTTCCGTCACCATTTCCCAAACTACGGCAGAAGGCGAAACTGCCTCAAGCGCCTGGGTCTGAACCATGTGATGGCGCGGGTTGTCGTGGATTTCACCCAGTATGACCACATCCGCCGCCTGCATGGCGGACGTCACATCATCGGGGATCAGGCTATCGGCCTGCCCGGGTCGCGCCAACCCAGAGGTAAGGATCAGGGCCCAAACAAGAATCGCAAAATGTTTCATGCGATGAAGTGTTGCACCTCGCGCGATTGGCCTTCAAGGTTCTTACGCATTTTAACAAAGGCGGCGGCTTCAAGCTGACGCACCCGTTCCTTTGACAATCCCAGTTCCTGCCCGAGGCTTTCCAATGTCCGGGAAGGTTCACGCAGTTTGCGCTCGCGCACGATGAAACGCTCGCGCTCATTCAGCGATTGCATCGCTTTCAGCAACCATTCACGCAGCTGTTCGGTGTCATGACGGCTTTCCACGGTTTCAGCGGCCTGCTCGCGATCGTCCTCAAGGGCGTCGATCCATTCGCGCCCGTCTTCATCGGCTGACTGCACCGCATTGAGCGAGAAATCTGAACCGGACAGACGCCCCTCCATCATTTCGACGTCGCGCAGCGGGACACCGATTTCGGCCGCGATCATCTGGTGAAGCTGATGGCGATCCAGTTCCATACCCTCGGTCGCTGCTTCACGTTCCAACCGGGCCTGAACCCGCCGCATGTTGAAGAACAGAGATTTCTGCGAAGAGGTCGATCCGGTCCGCACCATCGACCAGTTTCGCATCACGTAATCCTGCACGCTGGCCTTGATCCACCAAACCGCATAGGTCGAAAAGCGCACGCCGCGGTCCGGATCAAACTTGTCGGCGGCTTTCATCAGGCCCAGCCCGGCCTCCTGAATCAGATCATTCATCGGCGCGCCATAGCGCTTGAACTTGGCGGCCATTGAAATCGCCAAACGCATATAGGCGGTGATCAGGCGATGCAGCGCCTGCTCATCTCGTTCATCCCGCCATGCATAAGCCAGCCGAAGTTCGGTTTCAGCGTCCAGCAGCTCGGCTTTCATTGCCTGCCGGGACATCGAAAAATCTTTTGCGTTATCCAGTGCCATGCAAATCTCCCCTTTCACAGGCGCGGGCCGGGCTTGCCATGCCGACCTGGTGTCGATACGCACAGAAAGACCAGATGGATCATTTGAAAGGTAGGGACCGTGAGCTCCGATTTAACCTTTGTACTGGGCGGGGCCGCCTCGGGGAAATCGGCCTTTGCGGAACAACTGGTTGTTTCAACTGCAAAAAGCCGGGTTTATCTTGCAACTTCACAAGTGCTTGATGGCGAGATGCACGCCAAGGTTCAGCGCCATCTGGATCAGCGCGGGGAAGGCTGGACCACGATTGAGGCGCCCATGGATCTGGCCCCGGTTCTGGCCGAACTGGCAGCGGATCAGATCTGTCTGATCGATTGCGCCACCATGTGGCTGACCAACCATTTGCTTGCAGAATCCGATCTGCAATCTGCGCAGGAGGATTTGCTGAACGCATTGCGCGATTGCCCGGCCCGGCTGGTTGTCGTGTCCAACGAAGTCGGTCATGGCATCGTGCCCGAAAACGCACTGGCCCGCCGGTTCCGCGAAGCGCAGGGGCGTCTGAACATTGCGCTGGCCGCGCAGGCCGATTTGGTCGTGCAGGTGACAGCCGGGTTGCCGCTGGTCCTCAAGGGGCATTTGCCATGACACGTTTGTTTCTTGTCAGGCACGGGCCCACACATGCTAAAACCATGGTCGGCTGGTCGGATCTGCCTGCTGATCTGAGCGATCAGGCCGCGATTGACCGGTTGCACGAGCACCTGCCATCAGATGCTCTGATCGTGTCATCCGACTTGTCCCGTGCGGCGGATACGGCGACGGCCATTCAGGGCGCGCGGAGACGGTTGCCGCATCACCGTGAATTGCGGGAAATCAACTTTGGCCGCTGGGAGATGCGCGCCTTTGCCGAAATCGAGGCGGAAGATCCCGAACTTGCATTTGCCTATTGGGACAATCCCGGCGACATACGCCCGCCCGGTGGCGAAAGCTGGAACGACGTGCGCCTGAGGGTGGACCGGGCCATTGATCGGCTGATCGCAGCGCACACGGGCGCGGATCTGGTCATTGTCGCCCATTTCGGCGTTATCCTGACACAGGTGCAACGCGCGCTTGATCTGGATGCGCAACAGGCATTTTCACACCGGATCGACAATCTGTCGGTGACGCGGATTTCGCGGGACGGCAGCACATGGTCGGTTGGGTCTATTAATCACATTCCGTGATAAGAGTGCCCACAATTCTCTGATTTACTGATGCAAAGCCCTGCGGCATCGTTGCCGCATGACTTATGACCTGTATATCGGGGACCGCCTGTTTTCCAGCTGGTCCATGCGTGGATGGCTGATGCTGGAAAAGTTCGGCCTGCCTTATCGAAGCCATTTGATCGGTCTGTATTCCGGCACAATGGACGAAGACATGAAATCTCTGGCTCCGGCACGGCTTGTGCCGGCCTTGCGTTTGCCGGACGGAACTGTGGTTGGTGAAAGCCTGGCCATGGCCGAGACGCTGGTTGAACGGCACCCCGAGGCAGGCTTGTGGCCCAACGAACCGGCGGCCCGCGCAACCGCGCGCTGGCTTTGCACAGAAATGGTGTCGGGTTTTTCGGCGTTACGCAGCCAATGCCCGATGCAACTGCTTCACTGCTGGGTGGGTTTTGACCCTTCGCCCGAAACCCTGTCAGACCTGAAGCGCATCGAAACATTGTGGGATCACGCCCGTTCGGTGTCCGGTGCGGCTTCGGGTCCGTTGTTCGGCGCGTATTCTCTGGCAGATGTATTCTATACACCAGTTGCGGCCCGCATCATTGGCTATGGGCTGCCGGTGTCCTCGGCGAGCCGCGACTATTGCCTGGAGTTGCTCTCGGACCCTTGCGTAAGGCAATGGCGGGCCATGGGGTTGACCGTGCAATACGATCCTTTTCCTTACGCGCAGGACCTTTCTTCAATCCCGTGGCCCATCGGCGGGGTTTCACAGGCCAGGCCAGTTGCAAGCGGCCCCTCCGCCAATAAAAACTGTCCCTATTCCGGTAAAGTAGCCACCCACTTCCTGGAGCTTGACGGCGCAAGTTGGGGGTTCTGCAACGCGTTTTGTCGGGACAAGACGGTCGCCGACCCCGAAGCATGGCCGAAATTCAAGGCGATGGTCGGGAAATGAACACTGCCGTTAACCATTCCTAAACCGCACCCATGGCAGCAACGTCCTGTTAACCAACAACAGGAAGACAATGGTTGCCCGCTCCCACACTGTCGCATTTCAAGGGGTTGATGCCCGTCCGGTCGAAGTCCAGTGCGCCGTTTCACCGGGGTTACCAGCCTTTTCGATCGTAGGCCTGCCGGACAAAGCCGTGTCCGAAGCGCGCGATCGTGTGCGCAGCGCCCTCAGTTCAATGGCCATCGCCCTGCCGTCCAAACGGATCACGATCAACCTGTCCCCCGCCGATCTACCGAAAGAGGGCAGCCATTTCGACCTGCCCATTGCCGTAGCCCTGCTGTCGGCGCTGGAGATCATTCCTGCCGATGCCGCGGAAGGCACAGTTGCGCTGGGCGAGCTGTCCCTGGATGGATCGCTGGTCCCCGTCGTCGGCGCCTTGCCCGCAGCCATGACCGCCGCTGCCGAGGATCGTTCCCTGTTGTGCCCCAAAGCCTCAAGCGCCGAAGCGGCCTGGGTTGATGCTACGCAAGTGATCGGCGCCGAATCTCTGGGCGATGTGGTCCGGCATTTCTCGGGTCAGTCGCCATTGCAGGTCGCGCAGCCCGGCGAAGTGACACTTGCGCCCATTACGCGAGACCTGCGCGATGTGAAGGGGCAGGAACGCGCCAAACGGGCGCTGGAAATTGCTGCGGCGGGGCGACACCACCTGATCATGATCGGCACACCGGGATCGGGCAAATCAATGCTGGCCGCCCGGTTGCCCGGTATCCTGCCACCGCTGACAGCGGTCGAAGCACTGGAAACCTCAATGATTCAGTCCCTGTGCGGCTTGCTGGACGAAGGCGGCATCAACCGCAGCCGCCCCTTTCGCGAACCGCACCACACCGCTTCGATGGCGGCCATCGTCGGCGGCGGAAAGGGTGCCAAACCCGGTGAGATTTCGCTGGCCCATAACGGGGTGCTGTTCATGGATGAGTTCCCCGAGTTTCCGCGCACCGTGCTGGAAACTTTGCGCCAGCCAATCGAAACCGGCGAGGTCATGGTCGCCCGCGCGAATGCCCATGTGAAATACCCTTGCCGGTTCATGCTAGTAGCGGCCGCAAACCCATGCAAATGCGGCTATCTGAGCGATCCTGCGCGTGCCTGTTCGCGGGTTCCGATGTGTGGCGAGGACTACCTGGGGCGCATTTCTGGTCCTTTGATGGATCGTTTTGACCTGCGAATCGAAGTTCCTCCGGTCGGGTTTACCGATCTGGATCTGCCGCCGTCAGGTGACTGTTCGGCTGTGGTTGCAGCGCGCGTGGAACGGGCGCGTGGCATTCAGGCAGCGCGATTTCAGGGAAACCCGTCGGTGCGTCAAAACGCTGATATCGAGGGGGCGCTGCTGGAGGAAGTTGCTGCGCCGGACGCCGAAGGCAGGGAGTTGCTGTTGAAAGCGGCCGAACGGTTTGGACTGTCAGCCCGCGCGTTCCACCGTATCCTGCGCGTTGCGCGCACGATTGCGGATCTCGACGGCGCGCCTGACATCCGCAAAC
Source organism: Ruegeria sp. D1(2025) (assembly GCF_056536425.1). NCBI lineage: Bacteria > Pseudomonadati > Pseudomonadota > Alphaproteobacteria > Rhodobacterales > Roseobacteraceae > Ruegeria > Ruegeria sp. D1(2025). The sequence continues at coordinate 42,006 of NZ_JBQFPO010000002.1, forward strand.
CCCATGTGGCCGAAGCGCTGAGCTTTCGCATCAGCGCCCGGACGATGGCCTAGAGCTTTGCCTCAATTGCGTCCCAGATTTTGCCTGCGACGTTGACCCCGTCGAACCGTTCCAGTTCCTGAATACCGGTGGGCGAGGTGACGTTGATCTCAGTCAGGTAGTCGCCGATCACGTCGATGCCGACAAACACCTGGCCTTTTTCCTTCAGCAGCGGACCGATCTTGGCGCAGATTTCAAGATCCCGGTCGGACAAGCCGATCTTTTCTGGCCGGCCGCCAACATGCATGTTGGACCGTGTCTCGCCCTTTGCTGGAACGCGGTTGATGGCACCAACCGGTTCCCCGTCCACCAGAATCACGCGTTTGTCGCCGTTTTGGACATCGGGCAGGAATTTCTGCACGATCAGAGGTTCACGCGAAAAGCCCGTGAAAAGTTCATGCAGCGAGGTCAGGTTGCGGTCATTGGTATCCAGGCGGAACACACCGGCGCCGCCGTTGCCGTAGAGCGGCTTCAGGATGATGTCGCCATGTTTTTCCTTGAAGGTTTTGATTGTCTCCAGATCCCGCGCGATTGTGGTTGGCGGGGTCAGGTCAGGAAAATCCAGAACCAGAAGTTTTTCCGGGTAGTTGCGCACCCAGAAGGGATCATTCACCACAAGGGCGTGCCCGTTCAGGCGGTCCAACAGGTGCGTGGAGGTGATGTAGTGCATGTCGAACGGTGGGTCCTGACGCAGCCAGATCACGTCGAATTCGGCCAGATCCACTTCGCGTTCTGGCCCCAGAACCGCAGGATCGCCGGGAACGCGCTGTACCGTCATGTCCCGGCCAAGGGCTGTAATGCGACCTTCCTGATAAGCCAGTTGATCGGGTCCGTAGAAAAACAACTGATGTCCGCGGGCCTGTGCCTCTTCCGCCAGCCTGAACGAACTGTCTGCATTGATGTCCACGGTCCCGATTGGGTCCATCTGAAAGGCGATTTTCATGGCGTATCCCTCGTTTTCTCGCCTGATACATGGCGCAGAGGGGCAGGGGGTTCAATGGCGATCAAACCTGACCGAAGGCGTTTTCGATGATTTGAACCGCTCCGCTCGCGTCGACCAGAGCCGCGTCAAAGCGGACATTCGTCAGTTGCCCATTGGGTTCATGCTCCAGAAACTGGGCTGCGGAGGTGTAGATTCGGCTGATCTGGCGGGGGCTGATCCGCGCTGCGGCCTTTTCAAAACTGCTGCTTTTCTTGACTTCTATGAAGACGATACCGTCCGCATCGCGTGCAATCAGGTCGATCTCACCACCGGCCCCGCGCCAGCGACGGTGAGTGATTGTGAAACCACGCCGCTCATAATCAGCCGCGACGCACAGTTCCGCAGACTGACCCGCGTGGTAGGAAACTGACCCCCTGACCGAACGACTGGCCATTTCACTCCTTCCCGAGTTTCAGAGCCTTCTGATAGAGGGGGCGGCGCGGCAGTTTGAACATCTGCGAGACAAGATCAGCCGCGTCCCGAACCGAATGGGTTTCCAAGGCTCTTTTCAGAGCCTCTTCTACGTCAGAGTCCTTAATGTTTTGCGAATGGCCGCGATCAACCAGCAAGACAACTTCGCCCTTTACGGTTTCGCCGCGATAGGCTTCGGCCAGATCCCCAAGCGTGCCGCGCCGGACCTCTTCAAATTTCTTGGTCAGTTCGCGGCACAGCGCGGCCTGACGGTCGGGTCCAAGACCCTCTGCGAGATCGGACAGGCTGGCGGCGACGCGCTTTGGTGATTCGTAGAACACCAGCGTACCGGGTATGTCGCGCAGCGCCTCGATCCGGCTGCGGCGCGCGCCCGAGGCATTGGGAAGAAAGCCTGCAAAAAAGAACGCATCCGTGGGCAAACCGGCAAGCGTCAAGGCCATCAGAGCCGCAGAAGGTCCGGGGGCACAGGTCACGGAATGCCCGGCCTCGGCCGCCTGTCGTCCAAGATCGTAGCCGGGGTCGGCAATCAGCGGCATCCCGGCTTCGGATGCGTAGGCCACCGACAATCCCTGCGCCAGCGCGTCCAGGATTTTCTGGCGCGCGCCTGCACTGCTGTGGTCGTGGTAGGCCTGAATGCGCCGCCCTTCCAAGGGGATTCCATGAATTTCCATCAGGCGCCGCAGGCTGCGGGTGTCTTCGGCGGCGATCATGTCAGCCGAGGCCAGTACATCCAGCGCCCTGAGCGTGATGTCGCGCGCCGTTCCGATCGGAGTGGCAACAAAATACAATCCCGCGCCTAATCTGACCTTCTGGAAATTCAAAGCTGGACCCTCACTGCATGACGTTTATTATCGCGGCTCAATAGAATAGCAGCGTTCCAAGCCGCCGGATCAGGGAGTTTTCATTTAGATGTTTACCGTTTGCAAGCCCGTTCGCAAGTTGGCGAAATCCGCCGTAGTCCTCGCCACTGCCGCGCTTCTGGCCGCTTGTGAGCCCGGCGGTCTGGGCGGGGGTCCTTCGATCAACGCATCCAAACCGGTGCCTGTCGCCCTACTGGTTCCACGCGGATCGGCGCAATCGGGGGATGCGGCATTGGCCCAAAGCCTTGAAAACGCCGCCCGTCTGGCCATGGCTGATCTTCAGAATGTGCAGATTGATCTTCGGGTTTATGACACTGCAGGAAACGCGGGTATCGCCGGCACGGTGGCCAAACAGGCCGTGGATGACGGTGCGAAGATCATCATCGGCCCGGTTTACGCGCAGGCAGCCAATGCCGCCGGTTTGGCCGTTCTGGACAAAAGCATCAATGTTCTGTCCTTTTCCAACAACACCAGCGTCGCCGGTGGAAACGTGTTTGTGCTGGGACCGACCTTTGAAAACACGGCTGGTCGGCTGGTGAATTACGCGGCCCAGCAGGGCAAAACCGGAATGGTCGTCGTTCACAGTAACGATGGGGCAGGTCAGCAGGGCCAAACCGCCATTATTTCGGCCCTCAGCACAAGCCGGGTCAACAATGCGGGTTCGGTTGGATTTGACCGCTCGCAGCAGGGCGTCATCGGCTCGGTTCCCACGATTAAGGCGACGGTCGATGCAACTGGGGCCGATTCGATCTTTCTGACGGCGACCACCGCCGGTGCCTTGCCGCTGTTCAGCCAGCTGCTGCCCGAAGCCGGCATTTCCCCGGCCACGACGCAATTCATCGGGCTGACACGCTGGGATATTCCGCCGCAAACACTGGAATTGCCGGGTGTGCAGGGCGGCTGGTTTGCCTTGCCGGATCCGGCAAAGGCACAAGCCTATCGCCAGCGGTACAATGCGACCTATGGCGAGGCACCGCACCCGATCAGCGGTTTGGCCTATGATGGCATCGCGGCCATCGGCGCATTGGTCGGGCAGGGGAAATCGGACGCGCTGACAGGTGCCGCCCTGACCCAGAACGCTGGGTTTCAGGGCGTTGGCGGCATCTTCCGTCTGCGATCGAACGGAACAAATGAACGTGGTCTGGCGGTTGCCACGATCCAGAACAAACAGGTGGTTGTGATTGACCCTGCTCCACAAAGCTTTGCAGGCGCCGGTCTCTGAGCCTGAAGGCAGCCTGATCTGCCCGGCAAACGAGATTTTTGACAGCGAGGGCGTCAGTGCCCGTTTGTCCGAAGCCTTCGATAACTGCAATGACAATGCTGAAATGCGCGCGGAAACCGTGCGCGTTTTGCGTGATGCGCAGAAGGCCGGACGCACGGCCATCGCCAATGCGTTTGCGGAGCAACCCTTTGCCGCGCGACCACTGACGCGATCGTACACCTACCTGACGGACCAGTTGGTCGGAACCGCGATGCTGGTCTCCGGCAGATATCTTCACCCGTTGGCCAATCCGACCCAGGGTGAAAAGATCGCGGTTCTGGCGGTCGGAGGGTATGGCCGGGGCGAGATGGCCCCTTCATCCGATGTCGATCTGCTGTTTCTGACCCCCTACAAGATCACCGCGTGGGCCGAGAGCGTGATCGAATCCATGCTCTACATCCTTTGGGATCTGCGATTGAAGGTCGGGCATTCATCGCGCACGATCCGGGATTGCCTGCGTTTGGGGGCGGATGATTTCACGATCCGCACTTCGATGCTCGAGCAGCGGTACCTTGCCGGGGACAGGGAATTGGCGACGGGGCTGGAAGAGCGCCTGAAAGCCGACCTGTTCAAGGGCAGCGAGCGTGAATTCATCGAAGCCAAGTTGCAAGAGCGGGACGCACGACACCTCAAGCAGGGCCAGCGATATATGGTCGAGCCCAATGTGAAAGAGGGTAAAGGGGGTCTGCGCGATTTGCAGTCATTGTACTGGATCGCCAAGTACATCTATGGCGTTCACGACGTGGCCGAGCTTGTTCCGCTTGGCTTGTTTACACCTGATGAATTCAAGGGCTTTGTCGAGGCCGAGGAGTTCCTGTGGGCTGTCCGGTCGCATCTGCATCTGATCACGGGTCGCGCGACCGAGCAGCTGACCTTTGATCTGCAGGTCGAGGTTGCCGACCGCATGGGCTATCAGGACCGCGCCGGTCGGCGTGCGGTCGAGGTGTTCATGCAGCGATATTTCCGCGAAGCAACGCGGGTCGGAGAACTGACGCGGATCTTTCTGACCAAGCTGGAGGCAGCGCACGTAAAAGGTGCGCCGCTGCTGGAACGCATCTTTCGCCGCCGCCGCCGTGTCAAATCAGGCTACACGGTGGTGCATGGCCGGCTGGATGTTGGTGACCCGGACAAGTTTCTGTCTGACAAACTGAACCTGCTGCGTCTGTTTGAGGAGGGGTTGCGGACCGGGATGCTGATCCACCCGGATGCAATGCGCCTGGTCACGGCCAACCTGCATCTGATCGACGATGAAATGCGCAATGACAAAGAGGCGCAGCGCATCTTCCTCGATCTGATGCTGAAACACGGCAACCCGGAACGCGCCCTGCGCCGGATGAATGAGCTTGGTGTGTTGTCGGCCTTCCTGCCCGAGTTCGAGCCTATCGTGGCGATGATGCAGTTCAATATGTATCACAGCTATACGGTGGACGAGCACACCATACAGTGCATCGTCAACCTGGCGCAGATCGAACGCGGAGAGTTGGTTGAATCGCTGCCGCTCGCCTCGTCGATCCTGAAAGGGGGCGTCAATCGCAAGGTTCTGTATGTGGCGCTGCTGTTGCATGACATTGCCAAGGGGCGGCCTGAAGATCACTCGATTCTCGGCGCCCAGATGGCCCGCAAGATTGCGCCGCGTCTCGGGTTGAACAAGTCAGACACCGAAACGGTCGAATGGCTTGTGCGTTATCACCTGCTGATGTCGGACATGGCACAAAAACGCGATATCTCCGACCCGCGCACGGTGCGCGATTTTGCCAAGGCGGTGCAGACAGTCAAACGGCTGGACCTTCTGACGGTGCTGACGGTTTGTGACATTCGCGGCGTCGGCCCAGATACATGGAACAACTGGAAGGCTACCCTGTTGCGCGCGCTGCATGCCGAAACAAAACGCGCGCTGGAAACGGGGATGGAGGATCTGAACCGGGCCAACCGCGGGGCCGAGGCCAAGAAGGCACTGCGGGTTGCGCTGGACGACTGGTCCAAGGCCGACCTGAAAACCGAAACCGGACGGCACTACGATCCTTACTGGCAGGGTCTCAATCTTTCGACCCACATCGAATTTGCCGAGATGCTGCAGGCTTTGGAAACCAGCGGCGACCCCGGAGCGATGGAAATCCGCCTGCACCCGGACGAAGACCGCGATGCCACCCGCGCCTGTTTCGCCATGGGCGATCACCCCGGAATTTTCGCGCGGATCGCCGGCGCGCTGGCGCTGGTCGGGGCCAACGTCGTGGATGCACGCAGTTATACGACCAAGGACGGCTATGTGACCGATGCGTTCTGGATACAGGATGCCGAAGGCCACCCATTCGAAGCCAGCCGCCTGCCGCGCCTGACCCAGATGATCCACAAAACCCTCAAGGGTGAGGTGGTGGCGCGCGATGCGCTGAAATCGCGGGACAAGATCAAGAAACGCGAACGCGCCTTCAACGTTCCGACCCACATCATGTTCGACAATGACGGGTCTGAAATTTACACGATCATCGAGGTCGATACCCGCGACCGCCCCGGTTTGCTGTTCGACCTGACCCGAACCCTAGCGGCATCCAACGTGTATATCGCCAATGCTGTGATCGCGACCTACGGCGAACAGGTGGTCGACACCTTCTATGTCAAGGATATGTTCGGGTTGAAATACTATTCGGAAAGCAAACAGCGCGGGCTGGAAGCCAAGCTGCGCAAAGCGATCTCCGAAGGCGCCGAGCGCGCGGCCTCATGAAGCAGATCCGCCTGTTTTCGGGCCTGTTCACGGTCGGCTTCTGGACGCTTGCCAGCCGCATCCTTGGATTTCTGCGCGAAATCCTTCTGGCGGCCTATATTGGTCCGGGACCGGTCATGGATGCATTTGTCGCGGCCTTCCGCCTGCCCAACATGTTCCGCCGCTTCTTCGCCGAAGGCGCGTTCAACGCAGCGTTTGTTCCGATGTTCTCAAAGCGCCTTGAGGGCGGCGAGAACGCACAAGAGTTTGCGCAGGACGCCTTCAACCTGCTGGCGTTGGCTGTGTTGGCGCTGGTCGGCCTCGCCATGGTCTTCATGCCCGCGCTGGTCTGGGTCACGGCCGAGGGCTTCTATGGCGACGAACGTTTCGATCTGGCGGTGGATTATGGGTATATCGTCTTCCCCTACATCCTGTTCATGTCGCTGGCGGCCTTGTTTTCTGGCGTCCTGAACGCGACGGGCCGGTTTGCCGCCGCTGCGGCCGCGCCGGTGTTGCTGAACATCTTTGCCTGTTCGGCCCTTATTCTTGGTGCTGTATCCGGGGGCGAAGTCATCCGCTGGCTGCTGGCGGTCATTCCGGCGGCCGGTGTCGCACAGTTGGCGCTGGTCTGGGTCGCAACCGAGCGCGCAGGTATCCGTATTCGTCCCGGGCTTCCCAAGCTCAGCCCTGAGATGCGCAATCTGGTCCGTGTCGCGGTTCCTGCTGCATTGGCGATGGGCGTGACGCAGGTCAACCTGGTGGTGGGCCAGTTGGTGGCGTCGAAAACCGAAAAAGCCGTCAGCTGGTTGTTTGCCGCGGACCGGCTGTATCAGCTGCCGCTGGGCGTCGTGGGCATTGCGGTGGGCATCGTTTTGCTGCCCGATCTTTCGCGCCGCTTGCGCGCGGACGACAAGGACGGCGCGCGCAACGCCTTCTCCCGTGCGGGCGAATTCACGCTGCTGCTGACCATTCCATCGACCGTGGCGTTTGTGATCATGCCCACGCCGCTGGTGTCGGTGCTGTTCGAACGGGGCCAGTTCGGCCCCGAAGACACAGCCGCCACGGCGCTGGCCGTTGCGATTTACGGGGTCGGCCTGCCAGCCTTCATGCTGCAAAAACTGCTGCAACCGCTGTTTTTTGCCCGTGAAGACACCCGCACGCCGTTTCACTACGCTGTGGTGGCCATGATCGTGAATGCTGCCCTGGCCTTTGGCCTGTATCCGGTTGTGGGCTGGATCGCGCCCGCCATTGCGGCTTCGGCTGCCGGGTGGGCGATGGTGGCGCTTCTGGCCATCGGCGCACGCCGGATGGGGGAAGAGGCCCGCTTTGACGCCCGCTTCAAGCGCCGTGCTTGGCGAATCGTCGCGGCTTCGGTTGGAATGGGCGTTGTGTTGTTTGTTGCGCTGCACCTGTTCGGCTGGGTCTTTGCCCTGCCAGGATGGCGTTATCCGGCCCTGTTCCTGCTGATTGCGATTGCCGCGATCACCTATTTCGCGCTGGGCCACCTGTTGCGGGCTTTTGAAGTATCGGAATTCAGGCGCGCCTTGCGCCGGTCCTGATCCGTCAGTCGCGCCGGATGCGCCCGACAATCCGGGCCCATCCGCCCGGGGCCAAAAAGAATGACAGGCCAAAGCCGGTGGCAAACCCGCCCAGATCGGCGACCCAGTCGGACGTGCCGCCAAACAGCAGGCCGAACAGCAGTTGGATGCCCATCAGCACGGCAATCAGGCTGAAAGCGCGTGACTGGTTTTCGCCGACCAGCGACAGTTTGCGCCACAGCAGCCATGTGAACGCGCCGATCAGACCGTAGACCGGTGGGAACCCGCCGACCAGCGGGTAGCGTGGATCCAGGATCAGCGCATAGGCCAGTGCACCGCCGACACCTGACAGCACAAAGATCAACAGCATGGGAAAGCCGCCAAACACCTCAGCCACCATTTTGCCCATGGCCAGCACGAACACGCAGACAAAAATGGCCTGCGTGAAATTGGCCGAGACAAAGGGATAGGTCACGAACCGGACAACATGTTCGAAGGGCCACCGCCCGTTTTGAACCATCCAGTCGAATATGTCCGGCGAGAAGGCATAGCTTTGCAGCGCGTCCAGCCGCCATCCGACAGCCGAAGGTCCGCCGACGATCCCGCGCGTACCAAGGGAAAACGCCAGTTCAATCCCCATGATGAACAACACCAGCGCCACAACGACAGGCGGCAGAGGGTTCACGGCAGGTGTATATTGTTCGCTGCTCATTGGGCGGGCCTTTCGCGGCTGTTGACGTCCCTTGACCTCATGGGTAAGCGACGGGGGCCGATTTTTCCAGACGGGAGTTCCCTTCGATGACCGAAACTCAATTCACGCCGCGCGTGTTTTCCGGCATCCAGCCTTCGGGAAACCTGCACCTTGGCAACTACCTCGGTGCGCTCAAGCGTTTTGTGGATATGCAGGGCCCTGAGTTCGAGACCATCTATTGCATGGTCGACCTGCACGCGATCACCGTCTGGCAAGACCCGGAGCGTCTGCGCGAAAAGACCCGCGAAGTCTGCGCGGGTTTCATCGCCGCCGGTCTTGATCCGGAAAAGTCGATCCTTTTCAACCAGAGCCAGGTGGCCGAACACACGCAGCTTGCGTGGATCTTCAACTGTATCGCCCGGATGGGCTGGATGCAGCGGATGACGCAGTTCAAGGACAAGGCGGGTAAGAATGCGCAAAACGCCTCGCTGGGTCTGTTTGCCTATCCTGCGCTGATGGCGGCGGACATTCTGACCTATCACGCAACCCATGTGCCTGTGGGAGAGGATCAGAAACAGCATCTGGAACTGACCCGTGACATCGCGATCAAGTTCAATCACGACTATGGAGTGGATTTCTTCCCTGTGACCGAACCGGTCATCGGTGGTGCTGCGCCGCGCGTGATGAACCTGCGCGACGGAACGCGCAAGATGTCGTCTTCGGATCCGTCCGACATGACCCGGATCAACATGACCGATGACGCCGACGCGATCGCCAAGAAGATTCGCAAGGCCAAGACAGACCCGGATGCGCTGCCGTCCGAGATCGACGGGCTGGCAGAACGCCCGGAGGCGCGCAATCTGGTAAACATCTATGCCGCCCTCAGCGACCAGACTGCCGAGCAGGTTCTGGCCGAAGCAGGCGGCAAGCAGTTTGGCGAGTTCAAACCGATGCTGGCCGAACTGGCGGTGTCGAAGCTGGCGCCGATCTCGTCCGAGATGGCCCGACTGATGGGCGAAGAGGCCGAGATCGACCAGATTTTGGCACGGGGCGCCGAGAAGGCCCGCGCGATTGCATCTCCGATCCTGCAGCAGACCTACGAAATCGTGGGCATGGTCGGCGCCAAACAGGGCTGATTACGCTGGACGTTGCCTCAACGCCTTCCTAGGTTTGCCAAAAGCTAGGGAGGGCGCCATGGCAGTCGGCAAGAATATCCGTACCTATTTCGAGGGTCAGTGGCATGACGGGGATGCCCCGATCATGCGCGCGGCCGATCACGGTGCGTGGCTGGGATCGTCCGTTTTTGACGGGGCGCGGTATTTTGATGGCATGGCCCCGGATCTTGAGGCGCATTGTGCCCGCGTGAATCGCTCGGCCGAGGCGCTTATGCTGACGCCATTCGTAACCACTGATCAAATGATCGGGATCGTCCGCGAAGGCTTGAAAAGCTACAGCCCCGATGCCGCTGTCTATATCCGTCCGATGTACTGGGGTATCGATGGCGACGCGACCGCGATCGTACCGCAGGAAAACAGCACCGGTTTTGCGGTCTGTCTGGAAGAAATTCCAATGGCGCCCGAGACCGCGTCGGCAACGCTGGGCACCACACGATTCCGTCGCCCGGTTTTGGAATCCGCAGTCGTGAACGCCAAGGCCGGCTGTCTTTACCCCAACAACGCCCGGATGTTGCAGGAGGTGCGCGGAAAAGGGTTTTCAAATGCGCTTGTCACCGACGCCCTTGGACATGTGGCGGAAACCGCAACGGCCAACATTTTCATGGTTCGCGACGGCGAGGTGTTCACACCCACCCCAAATGGAACCTTTTTGGCCGGGATCACGCGCGCCCGTCATATCAAGAACCTGAGGGCGGACGGCGTCACTGTGCACGAAGCCATCCTGAGCTTTGATGACTTCCACAACGCTGACGAAGTGTTCATGACCGGGAACATGAACAAGGTCACACCGGTCACGGCACTGGAAGATACCCGGTATCAGGTCGGCCCGATTTCCCGCCGCGCCCGTGAGTTGTATTGGGATTGGGCCACCAGCAACCGCTAACACGTCAATGCGGCGCGCTTCCGAGTTGCCAGTATCCCCACTGTCGGGCATGATCCCGGAAACAAAAGAGGATACAAATGCGTAAGTTCCTGGTCATACTTGACGACAGCCGCGAATGCCTGAATGCCATGCGTTTCGCGGCAATGCGTGCGGCGCATACCGGCGGAGGGGTAACGGTTCTGTCGGTCATCCCTCCGGATGAGTTCAACCACTGGATCGGTGTGGCGGAAGTCATGCGGGAAGAAGCGCGCGAGCGCATTCACGCACATTTCGAGGTGTTTGCGAAATGGATGCGCGACAAGCAGGGTATCGAACCCGAACTGGCCATCCGCGAAGGCGATCCGGTGCCGCAGATCATTGAACATGTCCAGTCGGACCCTGAAATCGGGGTACTTGTTCTGGGTGCGGGCGTCGAAAAGAAAGGGCCCGGTCCGCTGGTGACGCAACTGACACGCAATTCCGGCAGTCTTCCGATCCCGATCACCATCGTGCCCGGGGATCTGAGCAAGGAAAAGCTGGAAGCTATTACCTGAGGCCCCAACATGACCCGCCGTATCCAATTCTGGTTCGAATTTGCTTCGACCTATTCCTATCTCAGTGCGATGCGGGTTGAACAGGTGGCGGCGCAAAAAGGGGTTGCCGTGGATTGGCAGCCCTTTCTTCTGGGCCCGATTTTCGCCGCGCAGGGATGGGACAATTCTCCGTTCAATATCTATCCCGCCAAAGGGCGCTACATGTGGCGTGACATGGAACGTCTGTGCAAAAAGCGCCGGTTGGCTTTCGTGCATCCGAACCCTTTTCCCCAAAACGGAGTTCTGGCCGCCCGGCTGGTTCTGGCCATCGAGGATCAGGACCAAAAAGCGGCATTTGTGCGCGCTGTGTACCAAGCAGAATTTGCCGACGGGCGCACAATCTCGGACGAAAGCGTGCTGGCTGATTGTCTTGTCGTTGCCGGGTTGCGCAGCGATATGATTGCGCGATCAAAGGATCCGGCTATCAAGGAAGCTTTGTTCGAGCAGTCCAAGCGCGCTCAGGCCCTGGACCTGTTCGGGGCGCCCAGTTTTGTAGCAGGCGACGAGCTGTTCTGGGGGGATGACCGGCTGGAGGATGCGGTCGATTTTGCCAGTACGATTTAGAATCGTTCCAAATCTTGACTTCCACGGCGCCTGCCCGCATATCAGGTACAACCCAACCGGAGCCGCGCCATGTTCATTCAAACCGAATCGACGCCCAACCCTGCAACATTGAAATTCCTGCCCGGCCAAACCGTTCTGGAAGCGGGTACGGCAGACTTCCCAACGGCCGAAGCTGCCCAGAAGTCACCCTTGGCCAAGCGGATCTTTGAGGTGAACGGCGTTACCGGAGTTTTCTTCGGCAATGATTTTGTAACAGTCACGAAGTCTGACGACGTGCAGTGGGATCACATCAAGCCCGCAATTCTGGGCGCGGTGATGGAACACTACCAGTCCGGTCAGCCGGTTATGGGCGCAGACGCCGCAACCGCTTCGGGGCACGCCGAACATACCGGCGAGGACGCGGAAATCGTCAATCAGATCAAAGACCTGCTGGACAGCCGCGTGCGTCCGGCCGTGGCGCAGGATGGTGGGGACATCACCTTTCACGGCTTTGACCGTGGGGTCGTATATCTGCATATGCAAGGCGCCTGTGCGGGCTGCCCATCGTCGACACTTACCCTGAAAATGGGGATCGAGAACCTGCTGCGTCACTACATCCCCGAAGTGACCGAGGTGCGCCCGGTTGCCGTCTGATCCGACCATACTGGCATTCGACACATCGGCCGCGCATTGCGCGGCCGCTTTGTTGCGGGACGGCGAAATCGTGACCTCCTGCGCTGAACCCATGACGCGCGGCCAGGCGGAACGCCTGATGCCGCTGCTGCACGAGGTTCTGGCCCTGGGCGGGTGTACTTGGGCGGATTTGGATGCGATCGGCGTTGGCATAGGTCCGGGCAATTTCACCGGAATCCGAATCTCGGTTTCTGCCGCGCGCGGTTTGGCGCTGGGCCTGGGAATTCCGGCTGTCGGCGTGACGGGATTCGATGCTCTGGCCGAATTTGCGCCTCAGGGCAGCATCCCTGCGATTCGCGCGCCGCGAGAGCAGGTTTATGTTTCCTTGCATGATTCTGGCCCGGAACTGATCGGCCAAGAGACGGCAGAAACGTTTGGAGCCCTGGTTCTGAACGACAACGCGGATTTGCAAGCCCGCGCGATTGCCCGGATTACGTCGCGTCGCTGGCAGTCTGTATCAGGGGCACCAGCGCCGCTCTATATCCGTGCGGCCGATGCGGCCCCGTCGAAAGATCTGCCTCCGGTGTTGCTGGACGAATGAAACCGCAGGATCTTGCAAGGACGCATGCCGCGGCTTTTACCCGAGCCCGCCCGTGGAGCGCCCAGGAGTTTTGTGATCTTCTGGAAAACAGATTCACGCATGTTGTTGGAAATGAACGATCATTTGCCGTCATTCAGGTTATTGCCGATCAGGCGGAGCTTTTGACGATTGCAACTCACCCGGCCTATCAAAGGCAGGGGCTTGCAAGGCAATGCATGAAAGACTGGCACAACAAGGCAAAAAAACTGGGTGCCACTCATACTTTTCTAGACGTAGCGGCCGACAATTTGCCGGCAATTTCCCTTTATCAGAGCTGTGGTTACAAGGTCTGCGGCCTGCGTAAGGGGTATTACCTTCATGAAAACAATCAGAAGCTCGATGCAATCCAAATGGAATGCCGCCTGATCTGAAGGCAGGCAAGTTTTTTACCGATTGGTCAAATTAGCGGTTGACCATGGCTGTTGCAAACGGCCTTAATTCCCGCCATCACAACAGTTATGCTCGCTCTGAGTGGGTAAAGGGGGCTATCTTGGCTCCAGCCGACAAAAAAACAAAACGGGAGTAACCAATGACCCTGATGAAATCCTTGATGGGTGCCGCAGCCGCAGTCGCGATGACAGCGGGTGCCGCAATTGCAGAACCGGCCCTGATCTTTGACCTGGGTGGTAAGTTCGACAAATCGTTCAACGAAGCGGCCCATAACGGCGCGTCACGTTGGGCCAATCAGACCGGCGGTACCTACCGCGAGATCGAGCTTCAGTCCGAAGCCCAGCGCGAGCAGGCCCTGCGCCGCTTTGCCGAAGCCGGTGCCAACCCGATCATCACCATGGGTTTTGCAATGGCCGATCCGCTGTCTGCTGTTGCAGGCGACTATCCGGACACCAAGTTCGTCGCGGTTGACGTAACCTGGCTGGACGCGCCGAACATCCGTCAGATCGGCTTTGCCGAACATGAAGGCTCGTATCTGGTCGGCATGATGGCCGCGATGGCGTCCAAGTCCGGCACCGTCGGCTTTATCGGCGGCATGGACATTCCGCTGATCCGCCACTTCGGTTGCGGCTATGCACAGGGCGCCAAGGCTGTGAACCCGGACATCAACGTGGTAGCCAACATGACCGGCACCACCCCGGCCGCCTGGAACGACCCTGTAAAGGGTTCGGAACTGACCAAAGCCCAGATCAGCCAGGGCGCTGATGTGATCTATGCGGCTGCCGGCGGCACCGGTGTTGGTGTTCTGCAAACTGCGGCGGACGAAGGCATCCTGTCGATCGGTGTGGACAGCAATCAGAACCACCTGCACCCGGGCAAGGTTCTGACATCGATGCTGAAACGCGTGGACGTTGCTGTTTATGAAGCGATGAAAGCGGGTGAAGACCTTGAAACCGGCGTATTCGCCATGGGTCTGGCCGAAGACGGAGTTGGTGTCGCAATCGACGATAACAACCGCGAACTGGTACACCCCCAGATGGCTGATGCCGTAGAAGCTGCACGTCGTGGCATCATCGACGGGGACATCTCTGTTGTCAGCTACTACGAGAACGACAGCTGCCCGGCGCTGCAGTTCTGATATCGCATGGGACGGGGGATTTTATCTCCCGTCCCAACTCACTCTGCCGCTGTTTGACTACGCGGCCCTTCGGCAATTGAGGGCAAGACATGACCGTCCCCGCCATTGAGCTCAAAGGGATTTCCAAAGCCTTTGGGCCGGTTCAGGCCAACAAAGACATTTCCATCAGCGTCGCCCCCGGCACGATCCACGGGATCATCGGTGAAAACGGTGCGGGCAAATCCACGCTGATGAGCATCCTATACGGGTTTTACAAAGCCGACAAAGGCGAGATCTGGATCAACGGGACAAAGACCGAAATCCCTGACAGCCAGGCCGCGATTGCCTCGGGGATCGGGATGGTGTTCCAGCACTTCAAACTGGTCGAGAATTTCACCGTTCTGGAGAACATTGTTCTGGGCGCTGAAGACGGCGGGCTGCTGGCCCCGTCTTTGTCCAAGGCGCGCAAGGAACTGAAAGCGCTGGAAGAAGAGTACGAACTGTTCGTGGATCCGGACAAACGCATCGACGAGATCGGCGTGGGCATGCAACAGCGTGTCGAAATCCTGAAAGCCCTGTATCGCAAGGCCGAGATTTTGATTCTGGACGAGCCGACCGGCGTTCTGACCCCGGCTGAGGCCGATCAGCTGTTCCGCATCCTTGACCGTCTGCGGGCCGAGGGGAAGACCATCATCGTGATCACGCACAAGCTGCGTGAGATCATGGAGAACACCGATACGGTCTCGGTCATGCGCCGCGGGCAGATGACTGCGACGGTCAAGACTGCCGACACCAGCCCCGAGGAACTGGCCGAGCTGATGGTTGGCCGGAAGGTCCTGCTGCAAGTCGATAAAGTGCCCGCCCAGCCCGGCAAACCGGTGCTGGAGATCGAGAATCTGCGGGTGAGCGATCAGGCGGGTGTCGAGCGCGTCAAAGGTATTGATCTGACGATCCGTGCCGGTGAGATCGTCGGCATCGCCGGTGTTGCTGGCAATGGTCAGTCCGAATTGCTGGAAGTTCTGGGCGGAATGCGACCGGGGCAGGGGTCCATCAAGCTGAACGGCACCCCGCTGGCGCTGAGCGGGCCGGGTTCGGACGGGCGCGCGCGCCGCGATCAGCACATCGCGCATGTCCCCGAAGACCGGCAGCGCGAAGGTCTGATCATGAATTTCCACGCTTGGGAAAACGTCGCCTTCGGCTATCACCGTGACCCCGCCTACAAGCGCGGCATTTTCATGGACAACGCTGCCCTTCGGGCAGATACCGAGGCCAAGATCGAGAAATTCGACGTTCGCCCACCGAACCCGTGGCTGACAGCCAAAAGCTTCTCGGGCGGAAACCAGCAGAAAATCGTCGTTGCCCGCGAGATCGAGCGCAACCCCGACCTGCTGCTGGTCGGCCAGCCCACACGCGGTGTGGATATTGGTGCGATCGAATTCATTCACAAACAGATCGTCGCCCTGCGCGATCAGGGTAAGGCAATCCTGCTGGTCTCGGTCGAGCTGGAAGAGATCTTCTCTTTGTCCGACCGGATTGCGGTGATGTTTGACGGACATATCATGGGCGAACGTCTGCCCCATGAGACAGATGAAAAAGAACTGGGCCTGTTGATGGCCGGTGTGGCGGGAGAGGCCGCGTAGTATGGAAAAAATGCCCAAATGGGCCGATGTCGTCCTGATCCCGCTGATCAGTCTGATATTGGCCGCAATCCTCTCGGCACTGGTCATCCTGGCCATCGGTGAAAACCCAGTCGAGGCCGTGAAGCTCATGGTTTCCGGCGCGCTTGGGTCGACCTATGGCTGGGGTTACACCCTGTATTACGCGACGAACTTCATGTTCACGGGGCTGGCGGTGGCCGTCGCCTTTCATGCGCGCATGTTCAACATCGGCGGCGAAGGACAGGCCATGCTGGGCGGCCTTGGGGTTGCCATCGTCTGCCTCTATGTCCCCTGGCCACACTGGAGCATTGCCCTTCTGGCCGCCTGCGCCGCGTCAATGGTTTTCGGTGCGGCATGGGCTGCGATCCCGGCCTATCTGCAGGCCAAGCGCGGCAGCCATATCGTGATTACCACGATCATGTTCAATTTTATCGCAGCGGCGGTTCTGAACTATGTTCTGGTCAATGTGATGCGCCCCCCGGGGGCGCAGGATCCGGCGACCGCCCGGTTCCCCGAAGCCGTTCATCTGCCTACGTTCCAGTCCATGTTCTCGACGGCCGAAAACGTTCTGTTCAAAGGTGCCCCGGCCAACATCACCTTCTTTGTGGCCGTTCTGGCCTGTTTCGTGGTTTGGGCGCTGATCTGGCGCACTCGACTTGGCTATGAAATCCGGGCCTATGGTCATTCGGAAACCGGGGCTGTCTACGCAGGCATCTCACCCGTGCGCATAACCATCATCGCCATGCTGATCTCGGGCGGGCTGGCGGGTCTGATGGCCATCAACAACGTCATGGGCGAGGCAGAGCGGCTGGTTCTGAACTCGACCGAGGGTGCGGGTTTCATCGGTATCGCGGTGGCGCTCATGGGGCGCTCTCATCCGTTCGGGGTGTTTCTGGCGGCGATTCTTTTTGGCTTCCTGTATCAGGGCGGGGCCGAGTTGGCGTTCTGGACCAGTATTCCGCGCGAGTTGATCGTTGTGATTCAGGCGCTGGTGATCCTGTTCACCGGCGCGCTGGACAACATGGTTCGCATGCCGCTTGAAAAACTGTTCCTGGGTATGCGGAAAGGAGCTGAGTGATGGACACATTCCTGATCATCATCCAGGTCCTGGATTCAACCATCCGCCTTGCAACACCGCTGCTGCTGGCCTGTCTGGCCGGGCTCTATTCCGAACGGGCGGGCGTCTTTGACATCGGACTAGAAGGCAAGATGCTGATGGCGGCTTTCTTTTCCGCCGCCGTGGCAGCCGTGACCGGGTCGGTCTGGCTGGGCTTGTTGGCAGGTGTTGCCGCATCTTTGGTTTTGTCCGCCCTGCACGGCGTTGCGTCGATCACATTCCGGGGCAATCAGTTGATCTCGGGCGTGGCGATCAATTTTCTGGCGGCGGGGATGACCGTTCTTGTGGCGCAAAGCTGGTTCCAGCAGGGGGGGCGAACACCTTCACTGATCGGCGGCGGACGGTTTGGACCGATCGAATTTCCCTTTGCCGAAGCACTAAGCGGTGTTCCGTTCATTGGCCCGATTTATTCCGAGTTGCTGTCTGGCCATTCGATTCTCGTCTACGTCGCCTTTCTGATGGTGCCTGCCACTTGGTGGATCCTGTTCCGCACCCGGTTCGGCCTGCGACTGCGCGCCGTGGGTGAAAACCCCGCGGCGGTGGATACGGCCGGTGTTTCCGTTGTGGGGCTTCGCTATGCCGCTGTTGCCATCTGCGGCCTGCTTTGCGGGATCGCCGGTGCCTATCTGGCCACCGCGCTTCAGGCGGGGTTCGTCAAGGACATGACGGCCGGGCGTGGCTTTATCGCGCTGGCGGCCCTGATCTTTGCGAAATGGAGACCCTGGCACGCGATGGGGGCCTGCCTTCTGTTCGGTCTGCTTCAGGCCATCGCCCTGCGATTCCAGAACATCGATCTGGGTGGGGTTGTCATACCGGTGCAAGTCATGGACGCGTTGCCCTATATCCTGACCGTGGTGATCCTTGCCGGGTTCGTGGGCAAGGCCGTGCCGCCACGCGCCGGGGGCGAACCCTACGTAAAGGAACGCTGATAGGTCCAGTTCGGACTAGTATCTCAGTCCTGTTCGCTGCAGAGCGGCATGCAGAGTTGATTTTGCATGTCGCACCCGCTCTAAAGGGGTATGCAAACGCCCCCTTTCATAACCCGGTCTGCAGACAGGCTTTTTTCGCTTTCCGAATCCTCGGACTCTGGCTCCGGGATTGTTGTGCGGGTCGGTCTGTCTTTGCCGCAGGTGGGTCATAAACAGAGATTGTTCGCCCAGAACGCTGCCAAGACCGTGCCGGTGCGTCGCACTTGCGGCCAGACCCATTGCAATAAGACGGGCTTTGTCACATTACACGAACACACCCAGCCCGTTTAGAGAACATCATGCAGATTTATCTTCCAATCGCCGAAGTATCCGTGAACGCCTTTCTGCTGTTGGGTCTGGGCGGAATGGTGGGCATTCTTTCCGGCATGTTCGGAGTTGGCGGCGGGTTCCTTATGACCCCGCTGCTGTTCTTCATCGGCATCCCTCCCGCTGTGGCAGTTGCGACCGAGGCCAACCAGATCGTGGCGTCGTCGTTCTCTGGCGTGTTGGCGCATTTCCGGCGAAGGACCGTGGACTTTCGAATGGGCACCGTGTTGCTGACCGGAGGTCTGATCGGCGCGGCGCTGGGCGTTGTGGTGTTCAACTACCTCAAAAGCCTGGGTCAGGTCGATTTGCTGGTTACCCTGTGTTACGTCGTGTTTCTGGGTGTCGTCGGTAGCCTGATGTTCATCGAAAGCCTCAACGCGCTGCGCAAGTCGAAGAAGGCCGGAGGTTCGCCTCCCAAGCGACGTCAGCGCGGCTGGGTTCACGCCATGCCGCTCAAGATGCGCTTTCGGACTTCGGGCCTGTATATTTCGGTCATTCCGCCGGCGCTGGTCGGTCTGTGCGTCGGCGTGCTGTCCGCCATCATGGGCGTGGGCGGCGGGTTCATCATGGTGCCTGCGATGATCTACCTGCTGGGTATGCCGACCAAGGTCGTTGTGGGAACATCGCTGTTTCAGATCATTTTCGTGACGGCGTTTACAACAATGCTGCATGCCACCACGAACTACACCGTTGATGTGGTCCTGGCGGTGCTTCTGCTGGTTGGTGGCGTTATCGGGGCGCAGATCGGCACTGTTATCGGATCGCGCATGCCGGCCGAGCAGTTGCGTGTTCTGCTGGCGGCCCTGGTGCTTGCCGTATGTGGAAAACTTGCGCTGGACCTGTTGCTTCAACCCTCCGAGTTGTACTCGTTGGGCGATGCGGGAGGACACTGATCATGATGCGTTATCTGATCGCCGTTCTGTGCCTTATCTGCCTGCCCGCGCATGCAGAGGATGAGCAGGTTGTTCTTGGCCTCAGCCAGGACCGGGTTGCAATCACAGCAAACTTTGACGGTTCCGAAATTCTGATATTCGGGGCGGTCAAGCGCGAAGCGCCGATCCCGCCGGGCCCGCCGCTGGAAGTGATTGTTGCGGTTGCCGGGCCATCCAGCCCTGTAACGGTGCGAAGAAAAGAAAAGCGGCTGGGTATCTGGGTGAACACCGACAGCGTGTTGGTCGATCTGGCACCCAGCTTTTATGCCGTTGCAACCAGTTCACCGCTGAATTCCATCCTGTCGGACGTAGAAGACCTGCGCCACCGGGTTTCGATCGAACGTGCCATCCGGTCGGTGGGTGCCGCGATGCATATTCGCGGCGCGCAGGACTTTGCGGATGCGGTTGTTCGAATTCGCGAGCATGAGGGACTTTACTCGATCCGAGAAAACACCGTGGCTGTGGATGAGCAGACCCTGTTCAGAACCTCGATCGACATGCCTGCAGACTTGACCGAGGGCGACTATGTCGCGCGCATTCTGCTGACACGCGGCGGAGAGGTTGTTTCCCAATTCGAGACGGTGATCGACGTGCGCAAGGTTGGACTTGAACGGTTTCTGTTCAACATGTCCCGCCAACAGCCGGTCTGGTACGGTCTGATGTCGCTTGTCATCGCGATCTCGGCCGGGTGGGGCGCCTCGACCGCGTTCAGATTGCTGCGCGAGAAGTAAACCTTTAGCCCCGGCCGATGTAAGGCATCGTGGTGGCCATCACCGTCATGAACTGAACATTCGCCTCGGGCGGCAGCGAAGCCATATGCAACACAGAGCGTGCCGCATCCTCGACAGACATAGTCGGGTCCGGGGTCGTGCCTTCTGCCATCGCCGTGTCGACCAGGCCCTGCACTATTTGCGTGCGCGCGTTGCCGATGTCGATCTGGCCGCAGGCAATTCCAAAGCTTCGCCCGTCCAATGACAGGCTGCGGGTCAATCCGGTGATCGCGTGCTTCGTCGCCGAGTAGTGGACCGAGTTGGGACGCGGGACATGGGCCGCTATCGAACCGTTGTTGATGATACGCCCGCCTTGCGGCGACTGATGGCGCATGATGCCAAAGGCCGCCCGGGCACACAGGAACATCCCGTTGAGGTTCACGTTGACCGAGTTGTACCAGTCGTCCAGCGCGATCTCGTCAATGGTTCCGCCAGGCGCGAAGATGCCCGCGTTGTTGAACAGCACGTCCAGACGGCCAGCCTGTTTGGTGAAGGCATCGAAGGCGGCGTCGACTGCGTCCGCGTTCGTTACATCGGCAACCAATGGGACAGCGTTTTCGTAAGCCTCTGACAATGCCGTCAGAACATCGGCACTGCGCGCCAGAAGGCCGACGCGCCAGCCTTCTTCCAGAAACAACTCGGCGGTTGCCCGGCCGATACCGGAACTTGCGCCGGTTACGATGATGGTCTTCATGTGTCTTCAGCCTCCAGAACCAGAGAAGCCGCGGGCGCTGTGCGCAGGTCATCAACGCGCAGCGGATGAGTCGGCTTGGACAAGCGGTTGCGCACGACCCAGATCAGCCGTTCCTGCGCGCGGGTAATGGCCACATAAGCCAGGCGCTTCCACAGGGGTTGTCCCGCCTCGGTACGACCCATTCTGGCGGCAGCGTAGATATCGGGCGCAAAAACCTGCACCGTGTCCCATTGCGACCCCTGCGCTTTGTGAATCGTCACGGCAGCACCATGCAGGAAGGTTGCCCCCATGCGGGCGGCATAGGGGATAAACGGTTCTTCCTCGTCCGGTTTCTCGATCTTGACGATCGAGGCGGCGCTGACCTGTGGGTCTTCAGCCCCCATCACATGCAGACGTGAAAAACCCGGTTTGCGCCCCGGACCCAGATAGATGACCTGTGCGCCCTTGATTAGGCCGCGCGCTTCCAGATCCAGCCGCTTCTTGCGGTGTTTCAGCGGCAGTTCCAAACCGTCGCAGATCAGGGGTTCACCTTCGAGCAACTCGGTGTCGGGGGCGCCGTGAACATGCCGGAAGGCGTTGATCAGGCGAATGCGCGTGGCGTTGCGCCAGACCAGAACCGGGCTGCGCGCCATCAGGTCAACCTCGACCCGCTGCCCCCAGACGACGCGGTCATCCTGCCGGGCGGTCTGCTCGACCAGCCTTTCGAAATCCTCGAACCCCATCGCCGGGTCCGCCAAGGCATGGGCAAGATCCAGAATCGGGTTATCCGCATCCTGCCGGTGCACCCGGTGTAGTGTCAGCTTCCGAGGCTCGGGCAGAGCTTCGAATACCATGCTGCCGGACTGGTTCACAGGCGCAAGCTGGGCCGGATCTCCGAACAGCAGCAGGGTGGGAAAAATCTCTTTCAGGTCCTCGAACTGCCGGTCATCCAGCATCGAGGCTTCGTCCACAAACCCGATATCGAGCGGTTCGTCCCGGCGTTTCCACCCGGTAATGAAATCCGAACCCCGGAGCCCGGCAGCGGCTAGCGCCCCGGGGATGGATTTGTTGTTGGCATAGAATGCCGCTGCCCGATCCAGCGCCTCATCCGTCAGCCCCTCGATTTCGGGGCGTTCGTCATTGCCTGCCAGCCATTCGGCAATACGCTCATATTCCGGGTCGTATACAGGCGTGTAAAGGATGCGGTGGATGGTTGTTGCGGGAACCCCGCGCAGGCGCAGAACGCTGGCCGCCTTGTTGGTCGGGGCCAGAATGGCAAGGCTGCGCTTGTCCTTTGACTTACGGCTTTCAAAGTCGCCGGACACGATCTGAACACCGGTTTCGGCCAGCGCCTTGAACAATTCAGCCAACAGCAGTGTTTTGCCTGACCCGGCCTTGCCGATCACGGCCATCGTTTCTGTCTTTCCACCTCCGGGCGGCCTGAGCAGCGCGTCATCGTCAAGGTCAACGCCCGCCGATTTCAGCATCTCGGAAATGCTGTCATAGGCGGCGGCCTGATCATCGGAAAAGGTAACAAGAGGCAAGGACATGGCGCGACCCTACAGGGCCGCGTCAGTCACCACCAGACGCGGAGTCCGCTTTTCACGAATTCAGGCCGAAAGCGCGAACCGATGTTGCGCACTGCCCCCGAACGCTGCACGAAACCACAGCCGGGACAGGTCTCGGGAAACCCCCGCCCGTTCAGCCACCCGGTTGCAGTCCTCGGCTGAATAGGGCCACAGCCCGACCGAGATCTGATCCCGGCCCTTGCCCTGCGACCCCAGCACCACCGGCGAAGACCCTATCAGACGGTAGATCCGGATCATCCTTGCGTCGAAGACACCGGCAATATGGGTCAGGCCAAATCCTTCCATCACTTCGCCACCGCTCAGCATTATGGCACCTGCCGTGTGCGGGCTGGCATTGCGCGACAGGCAGAACCGCGTAACCTCCCAGATCAGCGGGCTGCGGATAGGACTGCCGCCCGTCAGATGACCAAAGACATCGTTTACCATGACCGGGCCGGTTGTCGGCAGTATCCGCATCGAACCGCCATGGCTGCCATCGGGTTCTTCCCAGATGACATAAAGCGGGTTCAGATCGTCATACCGATCCCGTTCTTCGCCGTTTTCGTCGACATCAACATCCCACCCCAGCCGGGTCTTGAACTGATCGGCGCGGTCCAGAAACATCCCCTTGGCCAGTTTTGGAAATTTATGCAGTTCGTCAGCATATACATAACGCAACATGACTTGTTCCCCTCGTCGTCCTGTGCAGGAACGAATGGGGTACAAACCCGTGGTTAATTTCCGGTTTGGTGACCGCGCGTTGCTTAAGTGGCTGTTAGGACTCGCCGTTCTGGTTTTCCCGGCTATGCGCCTCACGGTCTTCTCGGATTCGGGCCAGTGCTTGCCGCAGCAAGGGAACGCGATTGGGGCGAAAGCTTTCTTCCGTGATCTTCATGTCCTGCATCCGGTCCAAGCGGAAAAACCGGAAATCCCGGCGCAGGTGGCACCAGCTCAGCAGAATACTGGCCCGATCCATATAGACGATGCTCAGCGGATTGACGCGCCGCGTGGTGGCATCGCCTTTTGCATCGGTATAGGCGAACTCGACCGTGCGTTCATCCCACGTGGCCTGCCGCAGATCAGGGACATGAATCGTGGGCGTGGCCGGGCGGTCAAAACGTGTTGCTGTCAGCACCGCATGACTTAGCCTGTGGGACTGGCGCTGTGGCAGGCGGCCCTGCAATTTGCGCAGCGCCGCGCTGGCTGCGTCGGACAGGGCAGGGTCCCCGATCTGCTGCACTTCGCGCAGGCCAAGAACAAGGGCTTCAAGTTCATCATCGGTAAAACCGAGCGGGGGCAGGGTCGCGTCTTCGATCAGGGTGAACCCAAATCCGGCCTCTCCGTCGATGACCGCGCCAAGGCCGCGCAATGTGTCGATGTCGCGGTGAACCGTACGGGCCGAGACACCAAGATCCTGCGCCAGTTGTGAGGACGTTCTGGGAGACGGGCCCGAGCGCAGGGCCTGCATCAGTTGGAACAGTCGGGTGGTTCGGGCCATGATGCAACTTAGCCTAAACCTGATGTCAGTTTCTGTCATCAGTCGGAGTTATGCATCGACCATCCCACTTAGGAGCGATTTTGATGCTGACCCTTCTCACCTTCCCATCCGCCTTTGGCCAATACAGCGCCAGCCCCTTTTGCGTGAAAACGGCTCTCATGCTGCAGCACTCCGGCCAGTCGTGGCAGCGGTCGGATCTGCTGGATCCCCGAAAGATGCCGCACCACAAGCTTCCGGTGTTGCGCACACCCGACCGGTTGGTGCCGGACAGTGACCTGATCCGGGACTGGCTGGAGGCGCAGGGCGCCGAATTCGACCGGGGCCTGAGCGACATTCAAAAGGCGCAATCGCGGGCTTTGGTGCGAATGGCTGAAGAACACTTGTATTTTCAGATCGTTCTGGACCGCTGGGGCAATGACGAGGTCTGGCCGATCCTGCGTAACACGTTCTTTACCTCTGTACCGGCTTTGATCCGCAAGCCGGTTTCAAATGCCATCCGAAAATCCGTTCTGAAAGGACTGCAGGCGCAGGGGGTTGGCCGATTTTCGGTTGCTGAACGGATGGAACGGATCGAGCGGGATCTGGAATCCATCGCCGCATTTCTTTGGCAATCTCCGTTCCTGCTGGCGGAACACCCGACATCGGCGGATATGAGTGTTGGTCCAATTCTCGCGGCGATGCGAGCGACACCGGCGAACACTCCGCTGACGCGGCGGATCAAACAGGATAAACTGCTGAACAGCTATATTGACCGCATGGAACAGGCGATCCCACTGGTATGAGACCTTTTGAGAATCCGGCAGTTGCACAGGCTTTCGAGGAACTGCCCCAGGGCACTCGAAAGGGTGCCCTGATTCTGCGAGAGCTGGTCTTTGAGACCGCAAGCGATCTGGAAGCCGCGCAGCCGTTGGCTGAGGCGTTGCGCTGGGGCCAGCCTGCCTACCTGGCGCCCAAGGGATCAACGGTCCGGCTTGGTAGCCACAAATCCGCCAGCTTCGCCCTGTTCGTGCATTGCCAGAGCCGGTTGATGGGCGATTTCACCTCGGCCTTTCCCGGTAAGGACCGGATCGATGGCAATCGGGCCGTGTTGTTCGATGACATTGGCCAGATCGACGAAACCCGTCATGGGTGGCTGATCGCGCGGGCGCTGACTTATCACCTCTGACGGCGTTTGCGTTCGACCTTGCGCTTGATCTTGTCCTTCTTGCGCTTGGTACTGACCGCCTTGCGCCGGGTTGCCCGCTTTGCAGGCCCCCGTCCGCGCGGCAGGGCCTGATCGTCAATCGACAACAACTCCAGCTCCAGCCCGCCGGTCACAGGCGTCGCTTCAATCAGACGAACAGTGACACGCTGACCTATGGCGATGATCAGGCCGGAGTCCGACCCCATCAGGGTTCCGGCCTCGCGGTCGAAGTGGAAGAACTCCCGACCCAGTGAGCGCACCGGCACCAGCCCGTCCGCGCCGGTTTCATCCATCTTCACGAAGGCGCCGAACCGGGCGATGCCGCTTATGCGACCGGTGAACTCATTGCCCACCCGCTCGCTGAGATAGGCGGCAAGATAGCGGTCGGTTGTGTCCCGTTCCGCCATCATCGAACGACGTTCGGTGTCCGAGATCTGGGTCGCGGTCTCTTCCAGGCGATCGATGTCATCCTCGGTCAAACCGTCCTTGCCCCAGCCATGGGCCGAGATCAGCCCGCGATGCACGATCAGGTCGGAATAGCGACGGATGGGCGAAGTGAAATGCGCATAGTTCCGCAACGCCAAACCGAAGTGGCCGAAATTCTCAGGGTTATAATACGCCTGCGCCATAGACCTGAGGGTGGTGAGGTTGATCAGTTCTGCATCCTCGGTTCCGGCAGCGGCGTTTAGCAGCGCGTTCAGGTGGCGTGTTTGCAACACTTGTCCCTTGGCCAGGTTGAGGCCCGCGGCCTGAGCCGTTTCGCGCAGGCTTTCCAGCTTTTCGGGGGCAGGTTCTTCATGCACCCGGAACAATAGCGGCTGGCGCTGGGCGATCAGCGTCTCGGCGGCGGCGACATTGGCGAGGATCATGAACTCCTCGATCAGTTTGTGTGCGTCCAGACGTTCGCGGAAGGCCACGCTCAGCACCTCGCCGGTGTCGCTGAGGACGATCTTGCGTTCGGGCAGGTCAAGTTCCAGTGGTTGCCGTACCGAGCGCGCCTTTTTCAGCGCGGTATACGCAGCATAGAGCGGTTTCAGAACCGGTTCCAACAGGGGTCCGGTACGGTCATTGGGATTACCGTCGATGGCCTCCTGCACTTCGGTGTAATTCAGCGAAGCGGCCGAGCGCATCAGCGCCCGAACGAAGCGGTGGCCGATCTTGTTGCCATCCGCGTCGATCTGCATTCGAACGGCGATACAGGCGCGCGGAACACCTTCGTGCAGCGAACACAGATCACCCGACAAACGATCCGGCAGCATCGGCACCACACGGTCGGGGAAATAACTGGAGTTGCCGCGTTTGCGTGCCTCGCGATCCAATGCTGTACCTGGTTGCACGTAAGCTGCCACGTCTGCAATCGCGACCCAGATGACATGGCCGCCGGGGTTCTTGGGATCGTCGTCGGCATGCGCATAGCAGGCGTCGTCATGGTCCCGTGCGTCCGACGGGTCGATGGTCAGCAACGGCATGTCCCGCAGGTCTTCGCGCCCTTTCAGGCCGACGGGTTTGGCCTTGTCAGCCTCATCAATCACCTTGTCCGGAAAATCATCAGGGATGCCGTGCTGATGGATGGCGATCAGCGACACGGCCTTGGGCGCAGACGGATCACCCAGCCGTTCCACGATCCGCGCACGGGGCAGGCCCATGCGGTTCTTTGGCCCGGCCTGCTCGGCCTCGACCAGTTCGCCGTCTTTGGCGCCCAGCACCGCGCCATCGTGAACCAGCCATTCGGTCTGGCCGGTCTTGTCGATGGGAACGATCCGCCCGCCCTCGGCCCCTTTGCGGAAGATGCCGACGATTTTGCGCGGGTTGGTTCCGATTCGGCGGATCAGTCGCGCCTCGTAATTGTGGTCTTCCTCATGTACCACCGTCAGGCGGGCCAGGATGCGGTCCCCTTCGCCCAGCGCCGGATCGCTGGCGCGGGCAATGATCAGGACAATGGGTTCAACGCCTTCGCCATGCCATTCCAGCGGACGGGCAAACAGATCGCCATCCGCGTTCGGAGCCTTCACCTGCAACACACTGACCGGCGGCAACCGGTCTGGATCGCGATAGCTGCGCTTGCGCTTTTCCAGATGACCCTCGGCCTCTAGCTCCTTGAGTATACGCTTGAGGTCAATTCGGTCCGCGCCCTTGATGCCAAAGGCCTTGGCGATATCGCGTTTCGAGGTCAGGGTGGGGTTCGCCGAGATCCAGTCCAGGACCTCCTGCTTGGTGGGGATGCGAGTCATGAATTCGGCCTAGCACGGGGATGCGACCGCGTCATGACCAAAAAAGCAGTCGTGTGGATCAGGTTTGCAGATCTGCGACGGTATCCACGTCGTTCAGATAATCCAGCAGCGCGAAGCTGCGATCGGGGATCGAGGCGAGCGTGTCCGCCAGCGCGTGTTCCGTCGACCAACGCACGTTGTTGAACAATCCGGGTGGCAGCGCCGCTACGCCTTGCGCACCAACCAGCCAGTACCCGCCATCTGTCGCAGGTCCAAATACCATTTGCGTCGCCCCCAGGGCGCGAAAGGCGCTTGCGATGTGGTTTCGGGTAATGCCCGGTATGTCGGCACCGATCAGGCAGACGGGCCCGTCCGGAGCGCTGCGTAGCATCCGGGCCATGCGGACACCCAGATCGCCTTGCCCTTGCGCGACACGCGGCAAATCGGCGGGCCAGATCCGGCTGGCCAGACCCTCCCGATCGGGTGAAACCGCCAGCATGATCTGCCACCGAGGATCGCGTAGCCGCCGGATCAGAGCCCTTGCCTGATGCCGAAACCACCACGCTGCACCAACCATGCCGATATCCCGACCCAGTCGCGTCTTGACCCGACCCGGGCGTGGTTCCTTGATCATGATAATCAAAGTGCGTTGCATGGATCAGGCGAAGTAATCCCCGAGAATGCGCGTATAAATCGCCTTGAGCTGTTCGATTTGCGCGACTTCGACGCATTCGTCGACCTGATGCATGGTGCGCCCGACAAGTCCAAACTCGACGACGGGGCAATGGTTCTTGACGAAGCGCGCATCCGATGTGCCGCCGGTTGTGGACAACTCGGGAGCGATTCCGGTTTCGGCTTCGATCGCGCGCGAAACCAGATCCGACAGGGCCCCCGGCGGCGTCAGAAAGCTTTCGCCGGAGATTTTGATGCGGGTATCGATTGTGACGCCAAACTCTTCGGCAACCCGGTCCGCTTCGGCGTGCAGCCAGTCACTCAGGTTTTGCCCGGAATGAAAGTCGTTGAAGCGGATGTTCACTGCCCCACGACATTGCGCAGGAATCACGTTCGTGGCCGGATTGCCGGTATCGATTGTGACGACCGCAAGGGTCGATGCATCGAAATGATCCGAGCCCTGATCCAGCTCGTGGCTGGCCAGCCGATCCATCAGCCGGGCGATGGCGGGCACCGGGTTCTTCGCGCGATGAGGATAGGCCGAATGGCCTTGTACCCCACTGACAGTGAACCAAGCGGTCATCGAGCCGCGCCGCCCGATCTTGATCATATCACCCATGCGGTTCGGGCAGGTGGGTTCGCCAACCAGACAGACCGACATACGTTCGTCCGCAGCGTCCATGTAATCCAGCAATGCGGTTGTGCCATCCAGCGCATCGGCTTCCTCATCCCCGGTGATGGTCAGGATGATGGCTCCGTCCGGCGGAGTGTCCCGTACAAAATCAATGGCTGCGGCTGCAAACGCAGCGACGCCGGACTTCATGTCCGTGGCGCCCCGGCCATACATGATCCCGTCGCGTATTTCGGCCCCGAAGGGCGGCATGGTCCATGCTGCCTCATCACCTACAGGAACGACGTCGGTATGCCCGTTGAAGCCGAAGCTGCGCGCATGGCCCTTGCTGCCCCAGCGCGCAAACAGATTGCTGATCCCGCCGCGATCCGCCCGGGTGCATTCAAAGCCCGCGTCCGACAGGACTTTCTGCAACAGAACCAGCGCGCCGCCTTCCTCGGGTGTGACCGATGGGCAACGGATCAGGTCTGCCGTCAATTGTACCGGGTCTGTCATCGCGGGCCTCTTGTCTGTATTGCTGGGCAGGTTCGTGCACAGATTCAACGAATTGGCCCGATTGCCAACCCCAGGGCGCAAATTTTCCAACTGTTTTGCCCACGCATGTCTGGTTGAGACGTCCGGAAAACATGGCGCTTTACCCCGCGATCACCTTGCCGCCCGGTCCAAAACTAAGTTAGAGGGCCGCGAAACAGGTATCTTGTCGATGAAACGCCTATTCTTCGCAGTGATCTGCCTGACTTTCGCCGTTCTTGCACAGCAAAGCCAGGCGCAATCGCTTACGGTCTCGACCGTAACTCGCCCCCCGTTTTCCTATGTCGAGGACGGGGACCAGAGCGGTTTTTCCATGGACTTGCTGGAAGCCCTGTCCAGCGCGCTGGGTTGGGAGTATTCGGTCAACCGGTTGGATGCCTTTGGGGACATGCTGAATTCGGTGCAGGACGGGACAGCCGATCTTGCGATCGCCAATATCTCGATCACCGCGTCACGCGAAACGAGTATGGATTTCAGCCAGCCGATTTTCGAATCCGGTTTGCAGATCATGGTTCCGTCCGAAGCAATGCGCCGGCCATCCCTGCTGCAGGCGCTGTTGTCGCGCGAACTGTTCATAGCGATCGGGCTGGCTTTTGCGATCCTGCTGGGCGGCGGGATGCTGATGTGGAGTTTCGAACGACGTGCGCAACCCTATTTTGACCGCAAGCTGAACGAGGCATGGTTCCCGTCTTTCTGGTGGGCGTTGAATCTCGTGGTCAATGGCGGCTTCGAAGAACGCATGCCCCGCACGCCTTTTGGCCGTTTACTGGGGGTCATTCTGGTTGTTTCTTCACTGTTCATCGTGTCCGTTTTCACGGCCCGGATTACATCGGTCATGACAGTGGACGCGATCACCGGCAGCGTAAACTCGGTCAACGACCTCTATGGCAAGCAGGTGGGCACGATCTCGGGCTCGACCGCCGCCAACTTTCTGAACCGTCGCGAAATTGAGTTTACCGGCTATCCCGGACTGGAAGAGATGCTGACATCCTTCGAGAAAGAGGAACTGGACGCGGTCGTCTTCGATGCACCGATCCTGTCCTATTACGCTTCGCATGAAGGCCGGAAAATCGCCTCGGTGACAGGCGGAATTTTCCTGCGCGAAACCTATGGGATCGCCTTTCCGACCGGCTCGCCTTTGGTCGAGGAAGTCAACCAGGCGCTGCTGTCCCTGCGTGAAGACGGTACGTATTCCGAAATCTACCGCAAATGGTTCGGGGCGCGGAACTAGGACTGTTCCTGATCGCCGAAAAATGGCGTCATCTGCGCGACGATGACCGCGTTTTCATCCAGCGCCCGTTGCATCAGAGCACGTTCGTCAGATTCGATGTCATGACCCTGCGCCTCACGCTCGGCCAGTGTGCCATAGCCGGTAACATCCAGCGGAGCGGTATCGGCCTGTTTCAGAATGGCCACGGTTTCCCGTACCGCTTCCGCCTCGTCCACGCCGCTGGCAAAACACATCAGTGCAGCACCGGTCGCGCCCTCGGGCAGACCGTCACCTTCTTTCCGTCCGATCTGAACCAGCAGCGTATAGACCTGCTGGCGAGAGGGTTTCTTTTGCTTGTCCATATCCGGGCCTTAGCGCCGCACCCGGACATGGTCAAGTTCACGGTTGCCCGGATCAGCCAGCAACGACGTTCTGTTTCTGCACGCCCAGACGTTCGATGCCCAGTTCGATTTTGTCACCGGGCTTCAGATAGGTCTGCGGTGTCTGACCCATCCCGACACCCGGCGGTGTTCCGGTGGCGATCACATCGCCCGGCTGCAGGGACATGAACTGGGAAAGGTATGAAACTACTGTCGCAACGGCGAAATGCATCGTCCGGGTCGATCCGTCCTGATAACGATGCCCGTTCACCTCTAGAAACATCGCCATGTTTTGCGGGTCCGAAACCTCGTCCCGCGTCACCAGCCACGGGCCAATCGGACCAAACGTATCCGCCGACTTGCCCTTGACCCACTGGCCCGAGCGATGCAGTTGAAAATCGCGTTCAGACAGGTCGTTGATCACGCAATAGCCCGCCACGTGGTCTAACGCTTCGGCTTCTGACACGTATTTTGCGGCTTTGCCGATAACCACGCCCAGTTCGACCTCCCAATCGGTTTTGACCGAACCGCGGGGGATTTCCACGTTGTCATTCGGCCCCATAATGGCCGATGTTGCCTTGAAAAAGACGACCGGCTCCTGTGGCAGTTCCATACCGCTTTCTTCAGCGTGGTCGGCATAGTTCAGGCCGATGCAGATGAACTTGCCGACCTGCCCGACACAGGCACCGATCCGGGGGTTCGCATCGGCTTGCGGCAATTGAGCGGGGTCCAGCGCGCGGAGTTTTTGCAGGCTTTCATCGCCCAGCGTTTCGCCGGCAATGTCATCCACAACCCCCGACAGGTCCCGAATTACTCCGGTATCATCCAGAAGGCCCGGTTTTTCCTGACCGACAGGCCCAAAGCGCAGAAGTTTCATCCTGTTTCCCTCATTCGTTCAGATCGTCCAGCCGCCATCGATGGCAAAGGGCTGTCCGGTGGTGTATTTGCTGGCGTCGCTGGCCAGGTAGAGTGCGAGTTCCGCGATCTCTTCAGCGGTTCCGATGCGCCCCATGGGCTGGCGCGCGATGAAATCCGTCATCGCCTGCTGATAGTCGCCGGTTTCGCGCAGGCGGTCATGCAGAGAGGGGCTGTCCACAGTCCCTGGACAGATCGCGTTGCAGCGAACCCCTTGTGTGACGAAATCCGCCGCGACTGATTTGGTGAGGCCAATGACTGCCGCCTTCGAGGCGCAATAGGCAAAGCGGTTCGGCACGCCCTTGATCGACGAGGCAACCGACGACATATTGATGATCGAGCCGCCGCCGTTTTCCAGCATGTTCGGCAAGATCAGCCGGGTCAGCCGATACATGGCCTTGACGTTCAGGTCGAAACTGAAATCCCAGTCGCGTTCCTCGCATTCCAGAATGGACCCGTTTGCAACATAGCCCGCGCAATTGAACAGCACGTCCAGTGCCGGCAGATTCGCGACAGCGGCCTGCACAGCATTGGCATCCGTCACATCCAGTTGCAGCGTTGTCACGCCCGCTGTTCCATCAAGCGAGGCCAACGCATCAGAGTTGATGTCGCATGCAATGACCTGCGCCCCTTCGGCGGCAAAAAGTTCGACTGACGCTCGGCCGATGCCTTGGCCTGCCGCTGTGACCAGGGCGGTTTTCCCGGCCAGTCGCGCTGGTGTTCCTTCGTTCGGCATACTGGACCTCATCCCTGTTCCGGCAGCAATTCGGCTGGAATATTCTGATAGCAAACGGGACGCAGGAAGCGCCGGATCGAAAGCGTTCCCACAGAAGTTGCGCCAAAGTTGGTCGAGGCCGGGTAGGGCCCGCCATGGACCATCGCATCGCAAACTTCGACCCCGGTGGGGAACCCGTTGGCCAGAATGCGCCCGGCCTTGCGCTCCAGCAGAGGCAGGAGCGAACCGGCATCCTGCGCGTCGCCCGCATCCATGTGAACGGTGCAAGTCAACTGGCCTTCGATCGTACGGGCGATATCGCGCATTTCGCTGATGTCCTGAACGCGCACGATGATGCCGAGCGGGCCAAACACCTCTTCCTGCAATCGATGGTCCGATTGCCAGTCTTTGCCGGAAACACTGAACAGCCAAGGCCTGGCCGAGCGTGTCTCGCAGCTTTCGCCCAGGATCCGGGTAACACCGTTGCAGGCCGCCACGCGATCTGACCCTTGCCGGTATGCGTTCGCGATTCCGTCGGTCAGCATGGTTTGGGCAGCAACCTCCTGCAGCGCATTTGCTGTGGCGGCTTCCAGCGCGTCCGCATCCGGACCATCGATCACCACGGCGATGCCGGGATTTGTGCAAAACTGACCTGCACCCATGGTGAGCGAACCGGCCCAGCCCACACCGATCTCCGCGGCGCGGGCAGCTGCCGCATGAGGCAGGATAAACATCGGGTTGACCGACCCGAGTTCACCGAAGAACGGAATAGGCTCGTCCCGTTGCGCGCACAGATCGAACAGCGCCCGCCCCCCGGCCAGGCTGCCGGTGAAGCCAACTGCGCGGATCAATGGGTGCTGAACCAGCCGTTCGCCGACTTCACGTGCGTCACCCTGAACCAGCGAGAAGACACCCGGGTGGACCCCGCGAGCCTTGACGGCGGCGTCGATGGCCTGTGCGACGATCTCGCCAGTGCCCGGATGTGCCGGGTGCCCCTTGACGACAACCGGGCATCCGGCGGCCAGCGCCGCGGCAGTGTCACCGCCCGCAACCGAAAACGCCAGCGGGAAATTGGACGCCCCGAATACGGCAACCGGACCCAGAGGGCGCTGAATCATCCTCAGGTCCGGGCGCGGCAGGGGCGCGCGGTCGGGCATAGCTGGGTCATGGCACATGTCCAGATAGTCACCCTGAAGGATGTAATCGGCGAACAGGCGCAACTGTCCCACTGTCCGCCCGCGCTCTCCTTGCAGGCGGGCTGCGGGAAGGCCGGTTTCCTGGCTGCCAATTTCGGTGATTGCATCCCCCCGGGCATCGATTTCGTCGGCGACCCGGCGTAACAGCTCTGCCCGTTCGGCGCGCGAGGACCAGCCGTAGGTTGCAAACGCCTCTTCGGCGGCGTCGACGGCGGCGTCGACGTGAGATGCCTTTCCTGCCGCAAAGTCATGGGCGGGGCCTTCTGCCGGCTGCGAAGCAAAGACAGTGTCCGCGCCAATCCATTCGCCAGCGATCAGGTGTTTTCCGGTGAGCATATTGTGGTTCTTTCTTACAGCAGGCCGCGCCGGGCCAGGTTTCGCATCAGGTGGGACGCCCCGAAACGCCATTCGGGGCACTCAGTCGCCAGACGCACCGTGTTGGTCAGTGTGCCCAGCTTTTCACTGGCGATGGTTACAACGTCTCCCAGCTTGTGTGTAAACCCTCCTCCGGGTGTTTCCCGATCCTGCGTCGGGGCGAACAGGGTCCCGAGGAACAGCATCAGGCCGTCCGGATACTGGTGATGCCGCCCGATCGTCTGGCAAACAAGATCTGCAGGATCGCGGCTGATCTGGGACATGGAGGAGCTTCCGTTCAGGTTGAAACCTTCGGGACCGTTTACAGTCAGTGTCAGTTCGGCCTGCCGCACATCGTCCAGCGAATAATGGTCATCGAACAGCCGGATCAGCGGACCGATCGCGCAGGACGCATTGTTGTCCTTGGCCTTGCTCAGCAACAAGGCCGAGCGCCCCTCGACGTCGCGCAGATTGACGTCATTGCCCAATGTCGCACCCATGATCACGCCTTGCGAATTCACGGCAAGCACGATTTCGGGTTCTGGGTTGTTCCATTCCGAAATCGGGTGCAGGCCAATCTCGGCCCCATACCCCACCGACGACAGGACCTGCGCCTTGGAAAAGACCTCGGCGTCGGGTCCGATGCCCACCTCAAGGTACTGGCTCCACAAACCTTCTTCGATCAGGGCTTGTTTTGCCTTTGCAGCGGCGTCCGATCCGGGGACGATATCGCTCAGTTTCTTGCCGATGCGGACACCGATCCGGTTGCGAATGCTGTCGGCACGGGCCGGGTCGCCACCGGCCTTTTCTTCGATCACGCGTTCGACCATGGAGCCGGCAAAAGTGACGCCGCAGGCTTTGACGGCCTGCAGATCACAAGGGGCAAGCCAGGCAAATGTATCGCGGACAGGGTCCAGCACCTCACCGTCGGCAGTGCGGACATATTCCGCCGCATCTTCGCGTTCGAGGACATCCCGGACCGTGGGCGCGGTTCTTGATGTGATGTCCATCAGGCTTTCGCCGCGCAAGGTGACAACGCACGGTCCAATGCCGGCCCGTTCGACACGACCCAGCCACACTCCGTCGCGGTCAAATTCAGACAGGTTCATTTCAATCCCTCAGG
Organism: Ruegeria sp. D1(2025); assembly: GCF_056536425.1. Classification (NCBI taxonomy): domain Bacteria; kingdom Pseudomonadati; phylum Pseudomonadota; class Alphaproteobacteria; order Rhodobacterales; family Roseobacteraceae; genus Ruegeria; species Ruegeria sp. D1(2025). The sequence goes on from NZ_JBQFPO010000002.1 coordinate 77,091, forward strand.
CTGTAGGCGCGCAGCGCATTGCCGCCCAGAATTGCCGAACGTTCTTCAGGGGTCAGACCCGAAAGCAGTATGTCGGTAACCTCGACCCAACGTTCATACCTGCTGGCAAGAGTGCAAACCGGCCAGTCGCTGCCCCAGATCAGGCGTTCGGGTCCGAACACGTTCAGCAGATGATCCACGACGGGGCGCAGGTCGCCGATGTCCCAGTCGGGCTGCGCTTCGGTCACAAGTCCGGACAGCTTGCAAAACGCATGGCTGTTGCTGGCGATTGCGGTAATGTCATCGGCCCAGTCAGATAGTTGACCGTCCCGGATTGCCGGTTTTGATGCGTGATCCACGATAACCCGCATCTGCGGGTATCTGGCCAGCAAACGGCGCAACGGCCCAAGATGCTTGGGCAAGGTCAGCGCATCAAAGGTCAGTTCGTGATCGATGAGCGCCGCAAAGGCCGGGTGCAGAGACTCCCGCAGCATCCATTCAGGATTCTCGATATCCTGAATCATCGGGCGCAAACCGACGAGGAGTGGGTTTTGTGCCAGCGCCTTAATCTGTTGTGGGGCATCGGATGCTTCGAAATCAACCCAGCCCACGACGCCTTTGACAAAGGAAGTTTTGTCCGCCAACGACAACATGAACTCAGTTTCGGCAACTGTCGGGGCAGCCTGAACCAGAACAGTGCCATCGATTCCGGCACGTTCAATCAGGGGCAGCAGATCGGCGGGCAGAAAATCCCTGTAGATCGGCCCGATCTCGGCTGTCAGCCAGCCGTAATCACCCCGATCCAGAGACCAGAAATGCTGATGAGCATCAATTCTCATCCAATCACGCCTTTTTTCAGGATGATATTGCCGTAAAGCCTGCGCTCGCCGGTCTGGACGATGACGAAAGCTTGGGATGCGCGTTCATAGAATGCAAAGCGCTCAAGGCTTTGTATTTCGACGGGGTTGTCGGCTGTCTGGTGAATGATGGATTGAAAGTCGGCCACCGCCTCGGGGATCGCCTCGGGGTTTCCCACCACCTGCATGGTCAGGGCGGGGTCAGGGACAAAATTATCCAGCGGCATGACCGAGAGAACGGCCCGAAGAATATCACTGGCCGAGGATCCATCCGCCCTCAGGCATTCGGGGCCTACGCTGGAGCCGGGAAAATTGGCGTCAGCGATAACGATGTCATCCCCGTGACCCATGGATCGCAAGGCATGTAGTAGGTCAGGGGAAAGCAGTGGATCGATGTTACGCAGCATGGGCCGTCTCCGATGGCAGGGGGGCATCCGCGCGGATCAGGCCTTCGGATTTCAGGTCCGACCACAGCGAAGCGGGAATATTGCGCTCCAGCAAGGCGACATTCGCATTCACCTCGGCCGCACTGACCGCCCCGGGTACAACAGTTTTGACACATGGATGCCCAAGAACGAACTGCAGGGCGGCCGCAATCAACGGGGTGCCGTGAGCGTCACACACGGCCTCGATTTTGCGCACTTTGTCCATGATGTCCGGTGGCGCATCCACGTAATTGTACTTTGCTCCGGGAACCGCGCCGGTCGCCAGAATGCCCGAGTTGTAGGGACCGCCCAGAATGATGCCGACATCGCGCTTTTCGCAGAGCGGCAGAAAGCTGTCCAACGCCTCCTGTTCCAGCAGCGTGTATCGTCCAGCCAGAAGGAAGCCGTCGAAATCACCCAGACCCAGCAATTTCTCGCACACCTGCCATTCATTGATCCCGGCGCCGATCGCGGCGATTTCGCCCGCCTCACGCAATTCAGTCAGTGCGCGGTAGCCGCCGCCGTCAAAAAGCTCTCGGACCTTCGCGTCGGATGCTTCCTGACTGCCCTGGCTGAACACGCAAACATCATGCACCAGAAGAATGTCGGCATTGGCGACACCGATCCGTTCGCGGCTGGCTTCGTAGGATCGCATGACACCGTCATAGGTGTAGTCGAATACGATTCGTTTCCGGGGAACATCCACGAAAGCTTCGGGTGTGACCTCGTGCGGTTCGCAGTCCACAAGAAGGCGCCCGATCTTTGTGGAAAGCTGAATGTTGTCACGTCCAAAGACCGGGATGGCCTCTCCGAAACGCTCTTCAGACCGGCCCAGCCCGTATTGCGGTGCGGTGTCAAAGAAACGGATCCCAGCATCGAAGGCCGCATGCAGCGCGGCCTGTGCGTCGGCATCGGACACCTTGCGATAGAGATTTCCCAAAGGTGCGCCCCCGAAACCCATGCGGGTCAAAGGAACAGGGCGAGAAGTTCGGTTATTGAGGAGTTCGGTCTGAGAAACGGTCATCCTGCGTCTCGTTCTGGGTGGGAGCTGATGTTGAACAGGTGCGGCTTTTCGCGTTCCAGAACCTCGATGCGCGGCATCAGCTGTCCCAGGTGATGGCGCATCGCCTCCTGTGCGGCTTGTTCGTTGCGGTCCTGAACCGCGTCGAATATCGCGCGGTGTTCCTGCAGCGTTTCCGCAACGCGGCCCGGGGTAGGCAACAGCAGCATGCGTGCACGGCTGACCTGCAGTGAAACCGTTTGCGCCACGTCCGGTAGCCGGACAAAGCCGGTAAAGGCCATCAGCAGGGCGTGAAATTCCTCGTCGGCCTGATAGAACCCGGGGATGTCCTCATCCTCGATCAGCAGTTCCTGCAGCCGCATGTTGCGACTCAGGCGCTTACGCTGGTCTTCGGTAAAATCACGGGCGACCTTGGCGACGGTAGCCAGTTCAAGGGCTTCGCGCAGAAAGACGCCCTCGCGGATTTCCGACATCGAGAAATAGGATACACGCGTTCCCGATTGCGGAACCACATCCACCAGTCCTTCGGCCGCCAGCCGGGCAATCGCCTCGGCCACGGGCGCACGAGAGACGCCAAGCCGCTCACAGATCGGCGCCTTCTTCAGATTTGCGCCCGGCAGGAAATCCAGGGACAGGATGGCCTGCTTGATCGCAAGATAAACACGGTGCGCCAGCGAGCCTTCTGTCACGGCAATTTCAGGCAGCAAGGTTGCGTCGATGTCTTGAGGTCGGTTCATGATTTTCGATCTAGCATACTAACATGTTAGTTGACAAGTGTGGGTTCGCTCATTAGCAATTTGTGCAGGCAAGTGGGAAAACAATGCAAGCACAGCAGAAAAACAAGGGCCTTCAGGGCAAGGCGCAGGACACCGTCAGGCTGAACCCGGATGACAATGTGGTCATTGCGCTGCGGGATCTTTCGGCTGGCGACTGCCCGACAGGAGTGCCTGCGCCTTTGCCGGGTTCAATCGGGCGCGGTCACAAGATTGCCGTGGTGCATATCCCCGCAGGAGCGAATGTCATCCGGTATGGCCAGATCATCGGGCAGGCCAAGTCAGATATTGCGCCGGGCGCGCATGTCCATGTCCACAACCTTGGGATGGGAGAGCATCAGCAGGACTATGCGCATGCGTCTGCCTGCGTGCCATTGCCCGAAATACATCGCACCCGGACCTTTCAGGGGTTTCACCGGGCGGACGGTAAAGTGGGCACGCGGAATTACATCGGCATTTTGACCACTGTGAACTGTTCCGGCTCGGTCGCGCGTTTCATTTCCGAGGCGGCCGAAAAATCGGGCCTTCTGGATGCTTACCCCAACGTCGACGGCATTGTGCCGATTGTTCATGGCACCGGTTGCGGAATGTCCGGCAAGAACGAAGGCTATGCCGCCCTGTTCCGCACATTGGCAGGCTATGCGCAGCACCCGAATTTTGGTGGCATTCTTCTGATCGGTCTGGGTTGCGAAGTCATGCAGGTGTCCGATCTGGTCGGGGGGCGTCCGATCCGTCCCGATGGCGCACTGCGCTACATGACGATCCAGAACGAGGGCGGCACGCGCCGAACCATCGAGCGGGGGCTGGAAGAGTTGCGCGGAATTGCCGAACTGGCCAATCAGGCCACCCGGCAACCCGCGCCCGTCAGTGCAATCACCGTTGGAATGCAATGCGGCGGTTCAGACGGGTATTCCGGCATCACGGCAAACCCGGCGCTTGGCTACGCCTCGGACCTGCTGGTTCGCCACGGTGGCACGACCATTCTGTCGGAGACTTCCGAAATCTACGGTGCGGAACATCTTTTGACCCGTCGTGCCGAAACCGTCGAAGTTGGAGAAAAGCTGATCGCCCGAATCCGCTGGTGGGAGGACTACACCGAACGAAACGGCGGCGAGATGGACAATAACCCCAGCCCCGGCAACAAGCGCGGCGGGCTGACGACGATTCTGGAAAAATCGCTGGGTGCGGTCGCCAAGGGCGGTACGGCGCCTCTGCGCGATGTGTACGAGTTTGGCCAGATCGTCGACAAACACGGGTTTGTTTTCATGGACAGTCCGGGGTTTGATCCCTGCTCGGTCACAGGTCAGGTGGCGTCAGGGTCGAACCTGATTGTGTTCACCACCGGGCGGGGCTCGGTTTCCGGCTATCAGCCGACACCCTGCATCAAGCTGGCCACCAATTCCGAAATGTATGCCCGCATGTCCGACGACATGGACCTGAACTGCGGCGACATCGTCACCGAGGGCGTCAGCATCGAAGCCAAGGGCGAGGAACTGTTCGAGATTCTGATCCGCGTCGCATCGGGCGAACAGACGAAAAGCGAGCAGCTTGGCTTCGGAGGGGTCGAGTTTGTTCCGTGGCAGATCGGAGCGGTGATGTGAACCGGATGCGACACGGGGACTGAGGGATAAATGGGAGGAGAAATGACGAAACTGGTCGAAATGACGGGGATTGAAAAGCACTTCCCCGGCGTGCACGCGCTGAAATCCGTGCAGTTCGATCTGGTGCCCGGCGAGGTTCACGCGCTGATGGGCGAGAACGGTGCCGGGAAAAGCACGCTGATGAAAATCCTTTCGGGCATCTATCAGCGGGACGGTGGCGATCTGGTGATCGAAGGTCGTTCGGTCAGCCCGACCACCCCACGCGAGGCGCAGGATCTGGGTATCGGCATAATCCATCAGGAACTGAGCCTGATGAACGACCTGACCGTTGCACAGAACATCTTTATCGGACGCGAACCCCGCAAAAGCTTTGGCCGTCTGGACGAGGCCGCGCTTAACACGCAGACCGCCGAGATTTTCGCCTCGATGAACCTGTCTCTGGACCCGAAGACTTTGGTTGGCCGCCTGACCATTGCCAAACAACAAATGGTCGAGATCGCCAAGGCGCTGTCCTATCGGTCCAGGGTGCTGATCATGGATGAACCCACGGCGGCATTGAACGACGCTGAGATTGCCGAGCTGTTCGTGATTATCCGCCGCCTCAAGGCCGAAGGCGTGGGCATCGTCTATATCAGTCACAAGATGGATGAGCTGAAACAGATCGCAGACCGCGTCACCGTCATGCGGGACGGGGAGTATGTTGGCACCGTGGACGCGGCGGGAACTCCGATCAGCCGGATCATTGCGATGATGGTGGGGCGCGAGGTGAACGAGGAACCGCTGGTCGTGCCGGATCTGGGCGATGCCGAAGTGTCGCTGCAAGTTTCGAACCTGACACGGGGCAAGGACATCCGCGAGGTCAGCTTCTCGGTTCAGAAGGGCGAAATCCTGGGCTTTGCCGGGTTGATGGGGGCAGGGCGCACCGAAGTGGCGCGCGCCATTTTCGGTGCCGACCCCAAGGATAGCGGGGAAATCCGAGTGCATGGAAAACCCGTGTCGATCAAATCCCCCAAGGACGCGGTGCACGCGGGGATCGGGTATCTGTCGGAAGACCGCAAGCACTTCGGTCTGGCGACGGGCATGAACGTGCGAGACAATATCGCTTTGGCCTCGATGGATTTGTTCACCGGCACCGGGGGCGTTCTGAACGACAGTGAAATCAGCACCACAGCCACAAGCTATATCAATCAGTTGGGCATACGCACCCCTTCGGACGTGCAGGAGGTCCGGTTGTTATCTGGCGGCAATCAGCAAAAGGTCGTTATCGCCAAATGGCTTCTGCGCGACTGCGATATCCTGATCTTTGACGAACCCACCCGCGGCATCGACGTGGGCGCAAAATCTGAGATTTACAAGCTGCTCGAAGAACTGGCAGGGCAGGGCAAGACGATCATCGTGATCTCGTCCGAACTGCCCGAGATCATGCGCCTCAGCCACCGCATCGCCGTGATGTGCGAAGGCCGACTAACCGGCATTCTGCCCGGCGGGAAAGACACCACTCAGGAAGACATCATGCATCTGGCCACCCAACGCAAGGCGGCGATGCAGGTAACAGGGACAATGCAATGACCACAGCCACGGATATCGACAAAAAGAAACCCCTTGCGGGTCTGTCGGAGAGCGGCGCTTATCAAAAGTTGCTGGCGTTTGCCAGTTTGATTGCCTTGCTGATCGGGTTCTCGATTGCCTCGCCGAATTTCATGCAGACCTCGAACATGATCGCCATTTTGCAGGCAACCTCGGTCAACGGGGTGCTGGCGGTGGCCGCAACTTTGATCATCATCACTGGCGGGATTGACCTGTCGCTGGGCACGCTGATGACGTTCTGCGCGGTGATCGCAGGGGTGGTTCTGACCTATCTGGGTATGCCTTTGTTGTTGGGTGTTGCCGCGGCCATTGCGGCAGGGGCGCTGTGCGGGCTGTGCTCGGGCACGTTTGTTGCCAAGATGAAAATCCCACCCTTCATCGCCACGCTGGGCATGATGTTGATCCTCAAGGGCCTGTCGCTGGTGATATCGGGCACGCGGCCGATCTACTTCAACGACACGCCGGGTTTCGACCAGATCTCGCGCGGGTCCCTGATCGGTGAGGTCATTCCGGCGCTGCCGATCCCCAACGGCGTTCTGATCCTGTTTCTCGTGGCCATCGCCGCCTCGTACATCTTGGGGCGCACCGTTCTGGGCCGTTATACTTTCGCGCTGGGCTCGAACGAAGAGGCGGTGCGCCTGTCCGGTGTAAACACCGACATGTGGAAGATGCGCATCTATGCGCTGGCCGGCGCGATCTGCGGCATTGCGGGAATCCTGATCGCCTCGCGGCTCAATTCGGCGCAACCGGCATTGGGTCTCGGGTACGAGCTGGAGGCGATTGCAGCCGTGGTGATCGGCGGCACATCCCTGTCCGGCGGGCGCGGCACCATCCTGGGCACGCTGATCGGCGCGCTGATCATGGCGGTTCTGACCAATGGTCTGCGGGTGCTGTCGGTCGCGCAGGAATGGCAGACCGTCGTGACCGGAGCAATCATCATCCTTGCCGTCTATGCCGACATGGCCCGGCGCAAGAAAACCGGCTGATCATTTCAGAAACGAAAAAAAACGACCAACTGGAGGAGAAAATCATGTTTACACGTCGTTTCATTCTGGGGGCGCTCAGTGCTGCCAGCCTTTCCGTTCCGGCCTCGATGGCCGTGGCCGAGGACGTCTATATCCCGCTGGTGTCCAAAGGGTTCCAGCACCAGTTCTGGCAGGCCGTGAAGGCCGGTGCCGAGCAGGCGGCGAACGAATACAATGTCACCATCACGTTCGAAGGGCCTGACAACGAAACCATGGTGGATCGCCAGATCGATATGCTGGCCGCTGCGCTGGCCAACAACCCCAAGGCCATCGGCTTTGCCGCTCTGGACAGCCAGGCGGCGATCCCGCTGCTGAAACAGGCCAATGACAAGGGCATTCCGATCATCGCATTCGACAGCGGGGTAGACAGTGACATTCCGGTGTCCACTGCGACCACAGACAATCTGGCTGCTGCGGGTCTGGCCGCTGACAAGATGGCTGAAATGCTGGGTGGCAAAGGAAAGGTTGCCGTCGTGGCTCATGACCAGACCAGCCGCACGGGCATCGACCGTCGCGATGGGTTCGTCAATCGCATTGCCGAGAAGTATCCCGATATCGAGGTCGTAACCGTTCAGTACGGACAGGGCGACCATCTGAAATCCACCGAGGTGACAAAGGCGATCCTGACAGCCAATCCAGATCTGAACGGCATTTTCGGAACCAACGAAGGATCGGCGATTGGCGTTGTGAACGGTGTGCAGGAACTGGGCACCGAAGGTCTGGTCATTATTGGCTATGACAGCGGCAAGGCCCAGAAGGACGCGATCAAGAGCGGCCTGATGGCAGGGGCCATTACCCAGAACCCCGTCGGTATCGGATACGAAACGGTAAAGGCGGCGGTGGCCGCATCAAAGGGTGAAATTGTACCAGCCCTGATTGATACCGGGTTTTACTACTATGACGCGTCCAATATGGAAGATCCGGCAATCGCCGCCGTATTGTACGACTAAGTCTAAACGCCCCAAAAAAAGCCCGCCGTTCGGTGGGCTTTTTTCTTCGATGGCAACGCACCGAATAGACACCAAGGCTCAGAAGGATCTGCGCATCGAATAATCCCAGCGCGGTGCGTTTCAATATTGAGTTTGATGTGGATTGTTTCGGCTACGTGCTATCGGGGTCAGCAGGTCTCCGGCGAAAAAGTTGGCTGACATTTTCTGCAACAAAAGGAAACCGGGCGTGGGTGCGATTGATTGATTGCCTGAAGACCTGTCTCGACGTCACCCGGATACGGTCGTCAAGCTGCCGTGGCTCAGTCCAGAAACAGATAGTCCAACTGCATGACCGACCGCGCCTTTTCTCGCGAAATCCTCAGAAACGCGGCGATCGCCGCTTCGTTTTCTTCGCGTTCGGCGGATTCGCGAAGGCGAAAATGGCCCTCAAGCCCTGCACCGCGGATCAGTTCGGATTCGTAAGCCAATGAGTTTCTGAGCGCGGGCAACAGGTGGGCGACCCGCTGCGTCGGCGTGTTTTCCCCGGCCAGTCCGACCCGGCGTGCGTGGCCGATCAGGTACTCATCCGAGTAATCGCATTCGATCTCCAGAACACGCGTCCGGGCCTGATCCGCACAAAAATCCTGAATGATCTCAAGGTTTGCAGGGTCCACGCAAAGGGCCAGCCTGTCAGTTTCAAAACATTCGAAAAGCATGCGCACCACGGCGCGCCGATGACGTCCACGTTTGACCAGGGTGGTTTCAATACCTCCCAGGTCCGGCAAAGGCGAATCCTGTTCGTTGAACAGGTATTCAACGCAGGGAATGTCTGTTTCCGACATGATCTGATCGACCAGCCGCTTGGCGACGTGCCACTTCTTGCAGGCGATCAGGTAGATTTCGCGTCCGGGGTCCAGCGTGTTTCCAGCTTCCCAAAAACGCGGGGCATAACGCCGGCCAACGCGCCCGCGCCCGGCCAGAAAGTCATAAAGGCTGCGCCCTTCATTCGAAATCTGGAAGTCAATGCCGTCGCTGGCATAGAGCCTGCCCAGTCTTTCCTTGAGCTCAAGCGCTTCGGGGCTGATCTTGCGGGCGAACAGATAATCCTGACCTAGCAGCATGTCATAATGGTCGTTATAGAACGTCACCGGCATACCGTAATCCGAGAACATCAGAAAGGTCAGCGTCCGGTTTTCGATTTCCTGTCTTGGGATCAGATGGCGAACAAGCGTTTGAAAAAAGGTCTCGTCGGGAATCCAGGTTGTCGCGAAGAACCGGACAACATCGCGTCTCTGGCGCAGGAAATCCAGGATCTTTTCCACGGTCTGGCGTCGCAGGCACCACCATTGGCTACCGATCATGACCTGCAGGTCTTGCGGTATTTCACGGGTCAGGCCCATACGTTTTTGTATTTCGTATGACGCATAGAACCGCCCGCTTTGCGTACGTTCATTGAAATAGTGTCGATAGATCAGCCGGTCCTCCTTCATGCCGGTCTTGATCCAGTTGCTTTCGAAAAAGTCGTGGCTTTCGATGAAATCCAAATCGTTGCGGTTCAGGAAATCGTGAACGTATTCGGCTGTCTTGATCGCCATGCAGTCGCCTGACAGCATGTAGAAATGCGTTGCGCGCGGAAAACTTTCGACCGCTGCCGAAAGCGCGTGGAGCGTTGCCTCAACCAGCGACCAGGCACCCCAGCCGCATTTGATCCGTTTGACCGCGAATGCGACGTTCGGGTTGTCCTTCAGGGCCGTTTGTATTCTGGCGTAATCTTCAGCCTTTGCACGCGCATCGAAATGGATCGCCATGCAGTCACCGGCCGCAGTCAGTTGCCGGGCCTGCGCGATGATCGCGTCGGGGTCTTTGTGGCACAGCAAAATATAGGCAATCTTTGCCATCTGAGTTACGCGATTTCCGTTTTTGCCTGTTCGCAACCGTGATACTGAGGATGAGCGATTGAATAAACAGAATTTTTTTGCTTCTTTGGGGTCCAAAGCCGACGCGTCAATCTGAGACCCGATCGGATAAGGAGGCACAGCAGATGGGTTTTCCCGGCACCTGGATGACCGAAAGTGAAAGCATGGTTTACCGTGTTGTGCCCAAATGTGCCTGCTCGACCATCGGGCAGATCATGTATTATTCCGATCATGGCAGGTTCTTTGATGGCGACATACATGATGCCAAAGATGGCATGCATAAATGGGCTTTTGGCCCGAGTCAGGACCCGATTTCAACCAATGTCCGCTCGCACGCATCTTACTCCTTTACCTGCGTGCGCAACCCGTACACCCGCGTTCTGAGCTCGTTTTTCGACAAGATCTGCGGCATTCAGCGCAATGGGAAACGGTATCGCGGCAACCTTGTGCCGACGCTGGTGTACAATTACGGCATCGAGGTTGGCGGCGACGACGGCAAGGGAGAGTTCGACCAGATCGCCAGCTTTCGCCGGTTCCTGCTTTTTGTGCGTGATACGATTCGCTGGCGGCGCCCGATGGATCCGGACATTCACTGGTCGGCGATGTCCGGGCATGTCTCGACCTTCATCGTGAATGGCGGCCGGTATGACCGGATTTTCTGGACCGAACGTTTCAACGACGGGATGCAGGATGTTCTGGATCACATCCAGACCCCTCACGCCATAGCATTGTCGGATATTCCCCGGTTCAACGAATCCGAAGGACACGGGCCCAAGCGCGCGCATCCGGTCGAGGCTTATTTCGACGACCTGTCGATGCATCTGGTCTATGAGATCTACAAACAGGATTTCGATCTATTCAAATACGATTTCGAAAACCCGGCAAACAAGATGCCGATCGGTGAAATCGATCTGGACGAGGTTCACGCCAAACTTGGTGATTGACCAAACCGCAAACGCTCCTGCCCATCGTCAGTGCTTCTTGCGAAACACCTCCTTTGGTTGGGCCCGGCGCCGCGCAATGCGCGGCGCCGGGCCCAAATCCGAACGTGGCATCGGCAACGCCGATGATGCGATAGGGTGCGGGAGCTTTTGTTGAGTAGGTAGTCCCGCCGGTTCTTCGTGAAAAGAACCGGCCCGTTTCGGGGTCAAACCTGGCGAACGGCCCCTTTGGCTGCACTGGTAGTCAGCTTTGCGTAGGCTTTCAGCGCGGTTGAAACTTTGCGCTTGCGCGGCTGCGTGGGCACCCAGCCATTCTCGTCCTGTTCCTCGCGACGGGCGGCAAGTTCTTCGTCCGACACGGCCAGATGGATGGAGCGGTTTGGAATGTCGATCTCGATTGTATCGCCGTTCTGCACCAGGCCGATCTCGCCGCCCTCGGCGGCTTCAGGCGAGACGTGACCGATGGACAACCCCGACGTGCCGCCCGAGAAGCGCCCGTCTGTCAGCAATGCGCAGGCTTTACCCAGACCCTTGGATTTCAGATACGAAGTCGGGTAGAGCATTTCCTGCATCCCCGGCCCGCCGCGCGGACCTTCGTAGCGGATGACCACCACGTCACCTTCCTTGACCTTGCCGGTGAGGATATCGTTCACCGCCTGATCCTGGCTTTCGCAGACATAGGCCGACCCGGTGAACTTCAGGATGTCTGCATCCACCCCGGCAGTTTTCACGATGCAGCCGTCGCGCGCGATGTTTCCGAACAGAACCGCCAGACCGCCGTCCTGGCTGAACGCATGTTCTTTCGAGCGGATCACACCACCTTCGCGGTCGGTGTCCAGTTCCTTGTACCGGTTCGACTGGCTGAATGCCTGGGTGGTGCGCACGCCGCCGGGGGCAGCCTTGAACAGCTCCTGCGCCTTGGGGTTGTTGGCGATCTTGATGTCCCAATTGGCAATCGCTTCGCCCATCGTGGCGGAATGGACCGTGCTGCATTCTTCGTGCAACAGGCCTGCACGGCTCAACTCGCCCAGGATCGAGAAGATGCCACCAGCGCGGTGAACGTCTTCCATATGCACATTCTCGGTGTTGGGCGCGACCTTGCACAAACACGGCACCTTGCGGCTGAGGCGGTCCATGTCGGACATGGTGAAATGCACCTCGCCCTCATGCGCGATGGCCAGCAGGTGCAGAACCGTGTTGGTCGATCCACCCATGGCGATATCAAGGCTCATGGCGTTTTCAAACGCGTCGAACGTGGCGATCTCGCGGGGCAGGAAACCTTTTTCGTCCAGATCATAGTGGCGTTTGGTGATCTCGACGATGCGGCGGCCGGCTTCCAGGAACAGATCCTTGCGATCCGCATGGGTCGCCAGGGTCGAGCCATTGCCCGGCAGCGCCAGACCCAGCGCCTCGGCCAGACAATTCATCGAGTTCGCGGTGAACATGCCCGAACACGACCCGCAGGTCGGGCAGGCGTTTTCCTCGATGTGCTGAACCTGTTCGTCGGTGTACTTGTCGTCCGCGGCGGCAACCATCGCGTCCACGAGGTCGATTTTCTTGACGTCCAGATCCGCGATGTCGATCTTGCCGGCCTCCATCGGTCCACCTGAGACAAAGATCGCCGGGATGTTCAGGCGCATCGCAGCCATCAGCATGCCGGGGGTGATCTTGTCGCAGTTCGAGATGCAGACCATCGCATCTGCACAATGGGCGTTGACCATGTATTCAACCGAATCCGCGATCACCTCGCGCGAGGGCAGCGAATAGAGCATGCCGTCGTGGCCCATGGCGATGCCGTCATCTACCGCGATGGTGTTGAACTCTTTCGCAACACCGCCTGCGGCCTCGACCTCGCGCGCAACCATCTGGCCCAGATCCTTCAGGTGCACATGCCCGGGCACGAATTGGGTGAACGAATTGACGATGGCGATGATCGGTTTGCCAAAATCGTCATCCTCCATGCCAGTGGCGCGCCACAAGCCGCGTGCGCCCGCCATGTTGCGGCCATGAGTGGAGGTTCTGGATCGGTACAATGGCATGATGCTGTTTCCCTGTTGCCTCGGGTTGCATAGATCGGGTTTCGTGCGTTATAGCGCACGTATCACATGTGCGCTATAACGCACAAGAGGATTCGCGGGACGCTGACATGAACTCTGACGATATTACACTGAAGCTGAGGGATGTGCGCGCAGCATCCGGCCTCAGCCTGTCCAAAGTGGCCGAAATGACAGGCGTCAGCAAAGCAATGTTGGGTCAGATCGAACGCGGCGAATCCAGCCCGACGATCGCTACGCTCTGGAAAATCGCCAAAGGGTTTCAAGTGCCGCTGAGTGCTCTGATCGACACGGCGATCGGCGATCCATCCGTCTTTCAGACGGTCACGTTTCCCGGCAGTATAGAGGTCAAGATCGTGTTCCCTTTCGATCCCGCATTGGGGGCTGAGACATTCCACGTCAATCTGAACCCGAACCAGAGCCACGAATCGCCTGGACATGCGGTTGGTGTTACCGAGGAAGTCTTTGTTCTGGGCGGAACACTTGAAATTCTGCGTGGTGAGGAATGGGTGCCCTTACATGCCGGACAGGGATTGCGTTTTGCAGCCGACGTGCCTCATGGGTATCGCGCGGGGGCGCAGGGTGCTGCGTTTTTGAATATGCACCATTACGGACAGCTCTCTGACAATTCTGAAAACGGCATGGCTCATTGATGACCGATATTCTGAACACCCTCACGATCGTGGATGCAATCGGTTCGTTTGGCGCCTTGATCGTGGTCGCCGCGTATTTCGCAACGCAAATGCGAATGATGAATTCCGACGATCTGGCCTTTCCGGTGATCAACCTTCTGGGCTCGGTGCTGATCGTCTATTCTCTGGTGCACAATTTCAATCTGGCTTCGATGCTGATCGAAGGGTTCTGGATTTTGATCAGTTTCATCGGAATTATTCAGCATTTTCGCCTGCGCCGCGCGGCGGAATAGCCCTATCCAGCCTTGAACCCCTATGCTGCCGGGTATAGGGAAAAATCAAGCTCGCTCAGGGGAGGCATTGATGCAGGACGATCCGAAAACCCTCGTATCTACCGAATGGCTGGCCGCACATATCAAGGACCCGGATCTGCGGATTCTGGACGGGTCGTGGTATTTGCCTTCGCAAAACCGCGATGCCAGGGCTGAATATGACGCGGGTCACATTCCCGGGGCGCGGTTCTTCGATATCGATGAGATTTCAGACCACCGTTCGGACCTGCCGCACATGGCCCCTCCGGTCGAGAAATTCATGTCGCGCCTGCGGGCGATGGGCGTGGGTGATGGTCATCAGGTCGTCGTCTACGACGGGGCCGGTCTTATGTCGGCGGCTCGGGTCTGGTGGCTTTTTCGGCTTATGGGTCAGGAAAACATCGCCATTCTGGATGGGGGATTGCCGAAATGGAACGCGGAAGGGCGCGATCTCGAGGATCTGCCGCCCGTCATCCGCGACCGCCACATGACAGTCCGGGTGCAGAACCATCTGGTTCGGGACGTCACGCAAGTGTCTGCGGCAGCGAAACTGGCAGATCACGAGATCATTGATGCCCGTTCTGCCGCCCGTTTCGCCGGAACTGAGGTCGAGCCGCGGGAAGGCCTGCGTTCCGGTCATATTCCGGGGTCGCGCAATGTCCCGTTTGGCCAGTTGTTGAACGCCAATGGCACAATGAAATCGCCTGAGGATTGCCGTGCCGTTTTCGAGGCCGCCGGCGTTGATCTGTCGAAACCGGCGATCACGTCCTGCGGATCTGGCGTTACCGCTGCAATCCTCAGCCTTGCGCTTGAACGCATGGGCAAGAAAGATCACTCGCTTTATGACGGCTCCTGGGCTGAATGGGGCGCCTTCCCGACCCTGCCCGTCGCAACCGGAGAGAACTGATGTTCGAATTCCTCAAGCCGCAGCCTGCGGATAAAATCCTGATGCTGATGCAGATGTACCGCGAGGACCCGCGTGATCAGAAGATTGATCTGGGCGTGGGCGTCTACAAAAATGCCGAGGGTGTGACGCCGGTGATGCGCTCGGTCAAGGCCGCCGAGCAGCGCATACTGGAAGAGCAGGAATCCAAAGCCTATACAGGGCTGGCTGGCGATCCGGCCTTTGCAGATGTGATGATTGGCCTGATCTTGGGAACGTCTGTACCGCGCGGTAACATTGCGGCCGTTGCGACCCCTGGTGGGACCGGTGCCTGCCGTCAGGCGTTCGAGTTGATCCGCATGGCCAACCCCTCGGCGCGCGTCTTCGTGTCGAACCCGACATGGCCGAACCACCTGTCCATTCTGAATTATCTGGGCATGGAGACGGTTCAGTATCGCTATTTCGACGGCGATACCCGCGGCGTTGATTTCGACGGCATGATCGAGGATCTGAAAACCGCCAATGCGGGCGACGTTGTTTTGCTGCATGGCTGCTGCCACAACCCGACCGGTGCCAATCTGAACATGGTGCAGTGGCAGGACGTCGTAAACCTGATCAACGAGCGTGGTCTGGTGGCGATGATCGACATTGCCTACCAGGGGTTTGGCGACGGTCTGGAAGAAGACGCGCAGGCGGTCCGGTTGGTGGCGTCATCGGTCAAGGAATGCCTGATCGCGGCGTCCTGCTCCAAGAACTTCGGTGTCTATCGCGAGCGTACTGGCCTGTTGATGGCCGTCAGCGCGGACGCGGGGCAGACCGCTTTGAACCAAGCCACTCTGGCCTTCCTGAATCGCCAGAACTATTCCTTCCCGCCCGACCACGGTGCGCGGGTTGTGACGACCATCCTGATGGACGAAGCGTTGCGTGCTGAATGGCAGACCGAACTGGAAGAAACCCGTCTGTCCATGCTGGGATTGCGCAAGCAACTGGCGGACGAGCTGCAACGCCTGAGCGGATCGGACCGGTTCGGTTTCATCGCTCAGCACCGCGGCATGTTCTCGCGACTCGGCGCCTCGCCGGAACTGGTTGAAAAACTGCGGGTCGACCACGGTATCTACATGGTTGGTGACAGCCGTCTGAATATCGCCGGACTGAACGCAACAACCGTGCCGATTCTGGCCAAGGCGATTGTCGACGTTGGAGCTTGAGTTCGCTTGGTTTTAATAAGAAAACCCGGGCAGAACTGCCCGGGTTTTTTTGTTCCGTCTTGCAGCTTAGCCTTTGGAGAATTCCGGATAGGCTTCCATACCCAGCTCGCCCATGTCGAGCCCGTTGATCTCTTCTTCTTCGCCAACCCGCAGGCCGACCGTGGCCTTGAGAACCGAGAAGAGGACATAGCTGACCACGAAGACGAAGATGCCGATGGCGGCAAAGCCGATGATCTGGGTCACAAAGCTGGCGTCACTGTTGGTCCATGCCACGATGAACGTTCCCCAGAAGCCTGCGATCAGGTGAACCGGAATTGCGCCGACCACGTCGTCGATCTTCATGCGGTCCAGCATCGGGACGGTCAGGACGACGATGACGCCACCGATTGCGCCGATGATCAGCGCCTGGAACAGCGACGGGGCCAGCGGTTCGGCGGTGATCGACACCAGACCAGCCAGCGCGCCGTTCAGTACCATCGTCAGATCGACCTTGCCATACATCAGTTGCGTCAGTATCAGCGTGGCGACGGCACCCGCTGCAGCAGCCATGTTGGTGTTGGCAAAGATGCGGCTGATGTCGGCCATGTCTCCAATGGTGCCCATTGCCAGCTGTGAACCACCGTTGAAGCCGAACCAACCCAGCCAAAGGATGAACGTGCCCAAAGTGGCCAGCGCCAGGTTCGAACCGGGGATCGGAACAACCTTGCCGTCCTTGTTGTACTTGCCGATACGTGGGCCCAGCACGATGGCACCTGCCAGCGCCGCGAAGCCACCTGCGGCATGGACCAGAGTCGAGCCAGCGAAGTCACTGAAGCCCATCTCGGACAGCCAGCCGCCGCCCCACTGCCAGGATGCTTCGATCGGGTAGATGATGCCGGTCAGCACGATTACAAAGGCGAAGAACGGCCACAGTTTGACGCGTTCCGCCATGGTGCCCGAGACAATCGACGCAGTGGTGGCGCAGAACATCAGCTGGAAGAAGAAGTCCGAACCGACGGAGGCATAAGACAGGTCGGTTTCCACTCCGGCAAGACCGACGGGTTCTAGCGATGTGGGTGCGATCGCGCCCAGGAAGCCAGGGATCATCCAGCCATCACCCGGATACATCAGGTTGAAGCCGACCAGCCAGTACATGATGGCGGCAAACGAAAACAGGCCCATGTTTTTGATCAGCTGCATCGCCACGTTCTTGGAGCGCACCAGACCGGCCTCGAGCATGGCAAAACCAGCGGCCATCCAGAACACCAGGAACCCGCCAACCAGGAACAGCAGCGAGGTCAGGATGTATTGCGTGTGCTGCGCGGTCTCGCCAGCGGCGGCCTCTTGCGCAAGGCCCATCTGCGGCAGCACGACAAGCGCGGCAGCAGGGATGAGAGATTTCATCAGGTTCATGTGACTTCCTCGAATGACTATGAGTGGGGACGCCTTACAGCGCCTCTTCGTTGGTTTCCCCGGTCCGCACGCGCAGGGCCTGCTCGACATCGAGGACGAAAACCTTGCCATCGCCGATCTTGCCGGTTTTGGCTGTTTTGGTGATGGTTTCTACGATCTGGTCGGTCATCGTGGCGGGAACCACGATTTCCAGTTTGATCTTGGGCACGAAGTTCACCGCGTACTCGGCGCCGCGATAGATTTCCGTGTGGCCCGACTGCGAACCAAAGCCCTTGATCTCGGTTACCATCATGCCGCGCACGCCCGCTTCGGTCAGTGCCTCGCGCACCTCCTCAAGCTTGAACGGCTTGATTGTCGCAATGATCAGTTTCACGTCTTTCCCCTCTGCTTCCCGGGCAGGCCGGTTTGTTTGCACCTGCAGAAAAAGAGCCTGAGCGGGCGTCATAGGAAACGGTCTGATAACCCGGACGCGAGGGAAATCAGGGCAAAGTTGCACATTTTTTGCACAAAATTTCCGGTATGTTTAATTTTTGGGCGCATCTGAGAGGGAAATTACCGGAATTTCACACCTCTACATGACCGCGTTGCCAAGGTAAGGTGACGCAAAAGCACAATCGGGCAGAGTTTGAGCATGACTGAGTCCAAGCGCCGAAAGCCGCCACTGGTCGCAGAAAAAAGGTATCCGTCGAAGGGCCGTAAGCCCACGGCGACCAAGCGGGCTGCAAAACCCGCTGGCAAGAAATCAAGCGCCCGCAAGACGGCGACGCGCAGGACTGGGCGAAAGAAAACCCGGCGCACCGGCGGTGGTGGCGGCGGCGTGTTCCGTCGCATGTTCCGGTGGGTTTTCCGCCTGCTCTGGGGGCTGACGTGGCGTGTCGGCGCAATCGTCGGGCTGTTGCTGATGTTGGCCGTGGGCGTGGTCTATTCTACGCTTCCGGATGTTGATGCGCTGCTGGACGGTCGCGCGCGTGGCTCGGTCACGCTGCTGGATCGCAACGGCAAGGTGTTCGCCTGGCGCGGTGATCAGTTTGGCGGGGTGATAACGGCCAGCACTGTCTCTCCCCATCTCAAAAACGCCGTTGTGGCGACCGAGGACAAGCGGTTCTATCGCCATTTCGGTGTCAGCCCACGGGGTGTGGCCAGCGCGGTTCGCATCAATCTGAGTGAAGGGCGCGGCCCCTTGTCGGGCCACGGTGGGTCGACCATCACGCAGCAGACGGCCAAGCTGTTGTGCCTGGGTGTGCCTTATGTGCCAAGCGAATGGGAATCAGAGGCCGCATATGAAGCTGATTGCCGGCAGGGGTCACTCTGGCGAAAGGCCAAGGAAGCCATCTACGCGATGGCGATGGAAGTCAAATACTCCAAGGATGAGATTCTCACGATCTATCTGAACCGCGCTTTCCTTGGCGCCGGTGCGCGCGGGTTCGAGGCCGCAAGTCAGCGGTATTTCGGGATATCGGCGGCCGAGGTCAATCCGTCCCAGGCTGCGATGCTGGCCGGGTTGCTGGTCGCCCCGACGCGGTTTGCACCCACCAACGATCTCCAACGCTCGCAGGACCGGGCTCGGCTTTTGGTCGGGTTGATGGAGGCGCAGGGCTACCTGACGGCCTCTCAGGCATCAGTAGCGCGAAATAACCCGGCAGAGCTTTCCGAAGCCGCCGCCGCGCGGGCAGGCGGGTACTTCGCCGACTGGGTCATGGCCAGCGGGCCCGAGTTCTTTACGCGCAATACGACCGAGGACGTGGTAATCCGCACCACCCTGGATCAGCGCCTGCAGAAATCGGCTGAAGAGGCGCTGCAGTACATTTTTCAGGAAAAAGTGCGCGACGGGTCCAAGGCGCAAGCCGCGATCGTTGTGATGTCCGCCGATGGCGCCGTGCGCGCGATGGTCGGTGGTCGCAAGACCCGTGTATCGGGCGCGTTCAACCGGGCGACCCAGGCGCTGCGCCAGACCGGTTCCTCGTTCAAGCCCTTCGTTTATGCGACGGCGCTGGAACTGGGGTATTCCCCGTTGGATATCGTCGTGGACGAGCCCTACTGCATCGACATCCCCGGTTCCGGGCAGTGGTGCCCCAAGAACTATACCAAGAAGTATTATGGCCGGGTCACGCTGGCGGATGCGCTGAAGAACTCTCTGAATATTCCAGCAGTGAAAGTCGCCGAGATTTCCGGGCTGGAAAACGTTCGCACGGTTGCCAGCGGTTTCGGTATCGCCAGCGATCTGGCGCAAGGCCCTGCACTGGCGCTGGGCGCGTCGGAAAGCACGCTGATCGAGATGACGGGAGCATATGCCGGTATCCTGAACGGTGGCTCGGCAGTTGAACCGTACGGTCTGACGGAACTCAAGCTGCTGGGTGATGAAACGCCGGTGATGGTAACGACGACAGGGATTGGTGAGCGTGTGATCCGCGATGACGCGGCCCGGCAACTGACCTGGATGATGGAGCGTGTCGTTTCCGAAGGCACCGGCCAACGCGCCAAGCTGCCGGGTTGGCAGGTGGCAGGCAAGACCGGCACGACTCAGGCAGCGCGTGACGCATGGTTCATTGGCTTTACGGCGGATTATGTGGCGGGTGTCTGGATGGGATATGACGACAACACGCCGTTGTCCGGAGTGACAGGTGGCGGTCTGCCCGCAGAGATATGGCGGGAAACCATGCTGCGCGTGACCGAGGGGATGACGCCGACGCCATTGCCGATGATGCTGCCGGAGCAACCCAAGCAGGTGGCAAAACCCAGAAATCCCAAACGCAAACCCGGTGGTTTTGCCAAAGCGGTGGATAACTTGCTGAAGGATATTTTTGGCGGGAACTGACCCGCGCCAAATTAGGGGAAGGCGGCGACCTACGCGCCGCCTTCGGTGTTTTTCAGACGCTGGCGTCCAGCGCGGCCAGAATGGCGTCGCCCATTTCGGTGGTCGAGACCGGCTCGACCCCTTCTTCGGCCAGCAGATCGGCTGTGCGCACGCCGTCGGCCAGAACTTTCTCGATCGCGGCTTCAAGGCGGTCGGCCTCGGCGCCTTGATCAAAGCTGTAGCGCAGCGCCATGGCAAAGCTGAGGATACAGGCAATCGGGTTGGCTTTGCCCTGACCGGTGATGTCCGGGGCTGACCCATGCACGGGTTCATACATCGCCTTGGGGCGGCCATTCGCCATCGGCGCACCAAGGCTAGCCGACGGCAGCATCCCCAGCGAACCGGTCAGCATCGCGGCGCAATCGGACAGCACGTCGCCGAACAGGTTGTCGGTGACGATTACATCGAACTGCTTGGGTGCGCGAACCAACTGCATCGCACCGTTATCGGCATACATATGGCTCAGTTCGACTTCGGGGTATTCCTGGCCGACGCGGGTCACGACCTCGCGCCACAGAATGCCCGATTCCATCACGTTGGCTTTCTCCATCGAGCACAGTTTCTTGTTCCGGCGCATGGCCAGCTCAAAGGCCGAACGTGCGGCGCGTTCGATTTCGGATTCGGTGTAGCGCTGGGTGTTGATGCCCACACGCTCGTTGCCTTCTTCGAAAATGCCGCGCGGCTCGCCGAAGTAGACGCCCGAGGTCAGCTCGCGCACGATCATGATGTCGAGGCCTGCGACCACGTCCTTTTTCAGCGATGAGAAATCCGCCAATGCGTCAAAGCATTGTGCCGGGCGCAGGTTGGAATACAGGTCCATCTCCTTGCGCAGGCGCAGCAGACCGCGTTCGGGTTTCAGGCTGAAGTCCAGATCATCGTATTTCGGACCACCCACGGCACCCAGAAGAACTGCGTCGACCTCCTGCGCCTTGGCCATAGTCTCATCCGACAGGGGCTTGCCGTGCGCATCAAAGGCCGCGCCGCCGACCAGATCCTCGCTCACGTCAAAGTGAAGGCCGCGGTTTTCGCCGAACCAGTCGATGATTCTGCGCACTTCGGCCATAACTTCCGGGCCAATTCCGTCTCCGGGCAGGATGAGGAGCGAGGGGTTGGACATGAAGGGTCTCCTTGCGTTTTGTCGCAATGGCCCTAGCGTCTGCGCCGCATCGGGTCAATGAGACGAACCCGCCAAATCAGAAGGAAAACACATGTTGATACCGGGAAACGCCGTTCCTGAACTGAAAATCCAGACCGTGGAGCACGGAACGTTCGATCTGGATGCCGACAAGGGCGAAAACGGGACACTGGTGATTCAGTATCGCGGTTTGCATTGCCCGATCTGTATCCGGCGGATGGGCGAGGTGGAAGCTGCGCTGGATGACTTCGCTGCGCTTGGTGTCGAAGTGATCATGCTGAGCACAGACACGGCCGAGCGGGCGGCTGAAACTGTTGGAAAAGCAGGCACCTCGCGGCTAAGGGTCGGGCACAGTCTGCCGCTGCCTGCGGCACGAGATGACTGGGGTTTGTATATGTCCAAAGGGCGCGAAGGCACCGCCGAGGCCGCATTTTTCGCCGAGCCCGGGCATTTCTATATTGCCCCGGACCGGACGCTGTATTTCGCATGGCTGCAATCGACCCCATTTGGCCGGCCGTCGGTTGCGGACATGAAAGGCGGTATCAAATACGCGCTCGACAACAACTATCCGCCGCGCGGTACCTACACAGGGGCGCTCTGATCGCTTACAGGCTGGCCCGCAAACCTTCGGCCAACAGGTCCCAGACCCTGCGAATGCGCGGTGTCTGTCGCATCGCCTGAGGGGCGGCCAGCCACACCGGCAATACCGGAATCTCCACGTCCAGCGGCAGAATCTCGACATCCGGATCCGCTTCAGCCACCTGCACCTGGCTGAAACCGATGCCGCAGCCGGCGCGGATCAATTCCCAATAGGCGCTTTGCAGATCGCATCTTGTGGCAAAGTTGTCCCGATTGGCGGGCCAACCCTTGTTGCGCATCTCGGTGATGATCTGTTCGTTGGCGTCAAATCCGACCAGATCATGCCGGAACAGGTCCTCGGGGGTTTGAGGGCGGCCAGCCCGATCCAGATACGAGCGGGCAGCACAGAAACAAAGCGGCACGTCCCCGAGATAGCGGGATACAATGTCCACCTGTTCGGGCCTGTACATGCGCACAGCGATGTCTGCCTCGCGATACAGCAGGTTTTCGCTGGCGTCCGTGGCAACCAGCTCAAGCTGTATGGATGGCTCCTGTATGCGGATCTGGGCCAGAATCGGCGGCAGAAGGTGATGCGAGGCAAAGACCGAAGCCGTAACGCGGACCGACCCTTCCAATTGCGTCGATTGCCCGGCCGCAGTCAGATTGAAGGCATTCATGGCCGCATGCATCTGCTGGGCCATCGGCAAAAGCTGAGCACCTGCATCGCTGAGGCGCAGGCCTCTTGCATGCCGTTCGAACAAGGAAACACCCAAATCGGCTTCCAGGGTCTGTATCTGCCGTCCGAGCGTTGGCTGACTGCGATTGAGCTGACGCGCCGCAGCCGAGAGAGAGCCGGTTTCCGCCACTGACAAAAAGCTTTGAATCAGCGACCAGTCTGAGTGGGTGAGGGATTTATCCATTCACAGATGAATACATGATCTGCTGTTTTCGGCAATTCCCCATGTGATGTGAATGGATATCTTGGCTCTGACAGGAGAAAGCCATGACAAAAACCGTTCTCATTCTGGGGTCCACAGGCCGGTTCGGCCGAAATGCAAAGGCAGCGTTTCAAGATGCGGGCTGGCAGGTCCGCACCTTCGACCGCAAAACGCAGAGTTTGCAGGCGGAAGCCCAAGGCGTGGATGTGATCGTCAACGCGTGGAACCCGAAATATCCGGATTGGGAAAGACAGGTTCCAAAACTGCACAAACAGGTGATTTCCGCCGCAACGGAAACAGGCGCCACAGTTATCGTGCCCGGAAACGTCTATGTTTTTGACGCCAACGCGCCAGGGCCATGGTCTGCGGACACACCGCATGAGGCAACGAACCCCTTGGGTCGTATTCGGGTCGAGATGGAAGACGCGTACCGTTCTTCGCCGGTTCGCACGATCATCCTGCGGGCAGGTGATTTCATAGATACCTGTGCCTCCGGAAACTGGTTCGATCAGGTTATCGCCAAGCCATTGCAAAGGGGTTGGATCACCTATCCGGGTGATCCGGACATTCCGCATTCCTGGGCCTATCTGCCGGATCTTGCAAGAACCGCGGTAGAGCTGGCGGAACGCAGGGCCAGCCTGCCCAGGTTCTGCGATGTTTCCTTTGCGGGGTATACGCTGACCGGCTCGGAACTGGCGAAGGCACTGTCGCGTGTGACCGGAGCCCAAGTCCTTGTGAAGCCGATGCGGTGGTGGCCCATATATTTGGCCCGCCCGTTCTGGCGGCTTGCGCCGCATCTGATTGAGATGCGGTATCTTTGGAATGTGCCGCACAGTCTGGATGGAACTGCGCTGCGCGACTTGCTTGGGCGGATTCCGCAAACTGATCTGGATGTTGCATTGCGTAATGCATCGCCAGAGTTTCGTGTATCGCAATCCCCGTCATCGCACGCAGTCGGCGCCTGACGGGCGCACGCCTCAGGGCGCAGTCAGGTCGACCCAGACCAACCTGTGCCTGCTGGCGCGTTCTGCGGTTTTGCGAAGGGCCGAGTCTTCTGGTGGCCAGAACATCCCCGACCCTGCAACCGTCAGATCCGAGGATGGCAACACATAGTCTACCCGCAGTTCGCCGACCCCTTTCCAGCGAACTGTGTTGGTGTCACCCTCACTATTGCGAGGGATCGGGTCCTGCAAGCGTGGATCGGCCAGCAGTTTCCGGATTTCGTCGCGATGACCCTCGCCACCTCCGGGGTCCAGATTGGCGTCCCCGGCAATGACAAACGGGGCGGTCGGTGCCGGTCCCAAATGCCCGTCCAGAAGCAGTGACCAGAACCGAAGCTCATCGCGGTTGCGCAATCCGTTGCGGTCTTCAGGGCCGTCGAAGACAGGTGGCGTGGCATGAAACGTGAAAAGGCGCAGTTTGCCGATCGGGGTGTCGACTGGCACGACCCAGTGACCGGTTGATGACAGGCGTTGCACGTCTTGCGCCTGAGCTGAGGGAAATGGCCTTCCTGCCTGTTGTGGCAGTTGCGCCCCTGGCAAATCGCGCCACATCAGCGCAGAGAAATCCAGCGTCTCGGACTGAATGATCTTGTATCGTGACAAGACTGCGAGCCCGCCGTGCCCCGTGAAACGCCCCCAGCCTTGTGCATCGCCGGGTCCTTGCGTTTCGCCATCTCCATCCAGATCGACCTCCGCTTCCAGTCCGGAATTGGGCAGTACCGAATAACTATGGGGGTAGTCGAGGCCTTGGATGCGCAATTGTTCGGTGAACGCAGTCAGGGTCAGGCCGTCCAGATCCCAGTCGATACCTTGCAAAGCCACGATGTCGGGGCGAACCGCGCCCAGAACCTCGACCACTGCCTGAACCTGATCGTCACCCCGCTCTATGTCGCGCAGCAAAAGGCCCGGACCTTCCCGGCTGAGTTCTGTGTTGAAAGTCGCGACGCGTACCGTCTCTGCCTGCGCTGCGAAGGGCAGCAACAACAGGACAAGGGCGCGGATCATGCAGTCTGCGTTGACTCGGCTGTGGAGTATGCGCGGCGCTTTTCGACGATCAGCCCGGCGATGCGCAGGGTCGCCATCCCCCGCATGATCATACTGGCGGGCAGGAAGGCCCACGCACACATGGTCCAGATCAGCGTCTGCGGATTGCTGAGCGAGATGGGATTGGCAAAATCGGTCAATAGCTTGATCAGCGCGGGAATCAGGAACGGCAGAAGGATACCGATCGAGATATTCAGACGACCATCGCGCTGCAGGCGGGTGACGACGTCACCGCCCTTGGTCGGGTCGAACAGCGGCAGATTGGTCCAGACATTGAACGCGCCGTTTCCTGTCGGCCAGCCGCGCAGCTTCACGGCATAAGCAAAACTTGCAATTGTTACCAGGGCCGCGACATAGGCCACACTGGCGGTTGCCCGTACCAGTTCGATCATCGACTGCCCGGCGTCAGCAGGAAGCATCAGAACGATCAGCCGAACCGGTGAATATGGAAAGTCAGCCACGTTGGCTACAGCGAGGCCCATGGAATAGACCGCGCGTGTCAGCTCGGTCGGAGCATACATGTTTTTGCAGATCAGCGTCAGAAACGTGACCATCGACAGCAATCCGACAAAGCGCAGCCGGTTTACCGGCGGTGCATCACGGAATTCAATGAAACTGGGGAAGGCAGAGTTGTATTCTGCAAAGGTCAGGAAAAACGCGAGGATCGCGAGAAAGACGACAATCTCGGTTCCGTTCGTCGAAGATATCGGCAGATATAACGCAGGGGTAAGCACCATCAGTGCCACCAGTATTCCACGTATCGCCGCCCCGGTTGTGCGCGCAATCAATATTCCGAACCCTTTCAAACTGGACCAGTCAGTTCTGTGCCGACTTCATTCCAACTTGTGCCTGCCGAGTGAGTCATCGGCGGATGCCTGTTTTGATGCAAGATGAACAAAACCGGTCAATCAGCTCAAGCCAAGGGGCAGAAAACACGTGCTTTCAGGCAAAATGATGGCGCAACTGGTGCGGGATTGCATCATTTTTGACGCAAATCCGACGTGTATGTCAAATTGATACCTACATGTTGTGGGCCGCGCGTTTTCAACCCCAAGAATGCGAGCGGGGCCGCCTTGGCGACCCCGTCAGGTTGAGTATCCCCAGATTCGTTTCCAGAATCAGACCCAGGGGCGGGACTGGCTGGCATGTTCCTCGAATCTGTCGATGTGATGGTCTTTTTCCATCGTCAGGCCGATATCGTCCAGACCGTTCAGCAGGCAATGCTTGCGGTGCGGGTCGATTTCAAACTCGATGACAACGCCGTCAGAGGTGGTGATCTGCTGATCTTCCAGATGCACGGTCATGCGGGCGTTTTCGCCCTTGTGTGCGTCTTCCATCAGGATCGAGTGATGCTCTGCCTCGACCACGATGGGCAGAATGCCGTTCTTGAAGCAGTTGTTGAAAAAGATGTCGGCGAAGCTGGTCGAGATCACGACCTTGATGCCGAAATCCCTGATCGCCCAGGGCGCATGTTCACGCGACGAGCCGCAGCCGAAATTGTCACCGGCTACCAGAATTTCGGTGTTGCGGTAGGCGGGCTTGTTCAGGACGAAGTCTTCGTTCTCGCCGCCATGATCGTGATAACGCATCTCGTCAAACAGCACGACGCCAAGGCCGGACCGTTTGATGGTTTTCAGATGTACTTTCGGAATGATCATATCGGTGTCGATATTGATCAGCGGCATTGGGGCGGCCACCCCGTGGACTTTTTCAAACTTTTCCATGTTCACACTCCTGCGGGAGAGGGCCGCGCCCATGCCCCGCGTTTAAGCTTCTTTCGCTTCTGTCGTTTCGTTAGGTGCGCCTTTGACGAAGAGCGCCATGAAGACCAGACCGAACCCGTTGAACAGCATCTCGATGCCAAGCAGGATGCCCAGCAACCGCAGCAGAACCGTTGGTTCCGCAGCCGCATAAGACCAGATGATGCCTGCCAGGATGATCGACAAGATCCCCGAAATCAGGGTCGGCCAGAAAAATGACGTTCCGCGCATCTGAAATGAAAGGATGATTCGGGCAATCCCGCCTGCCATGAACAGGATCAGAACAACCGTTGCTAGCGTCAGCGTACCTTCCAGCGGGTTGCCCAGAAAGGACCAACCCAGGAACAGCATCACGGCCCCCATGATGAAGGACAGGATCTTGTTACCCGTTCCTTCGACCGAAAACCCCCCGGCAACCTGCAGCACGCCGGAGATCAGCAACAGCACACCCGTAACCAAAGTGACGGCAATCGACGCCACATAAGGCGCGCCCAGCACAAAGACGCCGAACGCTATGGACAGCAGCCCCAGCAGGAGCCATTTGACCCAATCACTCATTTCAGTCTCTCCCTCAAATATCTAGATATGAGGGTAGCTTACATCAGTTCACGGACGTCTGTCAGCCGTCCTGTGATTGCCGCTGCGGCAGCCATTGCCGGGCTCAGCAGATGGGTGCGCCCACCACGGCCCTGACGACCCTCGAAATTGCGGTTCGAAGTCGCGGCGCAGCGCTCGCCCGGTTGCAATTGATCGGGGTTCATCGCCAGACACATCGAGCATCCCGCCAGACGCCATTCGAAACCGGCCTCTTTGAAGATGTCTGCCAGACCTTCTTCCTCGGCCTGAGCACGGACCAGACCCGAGCCGGGCACGACCATCGCGCGCATGCCGTCCTTGATCTTCTTGCCTTTCAGGATCGCGGCGGCGGCCCGCAGATCTTCGATTCGGCCATTGGTGCACGAGCCGATGAAGACGGTGTCGATTTCCACATCGCTCAGTTTCTGACCGGCTGTCAGGCCCATGTACTCGATCGAACGGCGGGCTGCATCGACCTTGCCGCCCTCGAAATCCTCGGGGTGGGGCACGGTTGCGGTGATCGGCAGAACGTCCTCGGGGCTGGTGCCCCAGGTCACGACCGGCGCGATGTCTTCGCCACGCAGGGTGACGACCTTGTCGAAATGCGCGCCTTCATCGGTGTAGAGCGTCTTCCACCAGTCCATCGCGGCTTCCCACTGCGCGCCTTTAGGGGCGTGCGGGCGGCCTTTGACATATTCAAAGGTGGTCTCATCAGGTGCGATCAGGCCAGCACGGGCACCGCCTTCGATGGCCATGTTGCAGACGGTCATGCGGCCTTCCATCGACAGATCGCGGATCGCTTCGCCGCAATATTCGATGACATAGCCGGTGCCGCCGGCGGTGCCGGTCTCACCGATCACGGCCAGCGTGATGTCCTTGGCGGTCACGCCCGGCTGCAATTTGCCGGTGATTTCCACCTTCATGTTCTTGGATTTCTTCTGGATCAGCGTCTGCGTGGCCAGAACATGCTCGACCTCAGACGTGCCGATGCCGTGAGCCAGCGCGCCAAATGCGCCATGGGTGGCGGTGTGGCTGTCGCCACAGACGACGGTCATGCCGGGCAGGGTCCAGCCCTGTTCCGGGCCAACGATGTGCACGATGCCCTGACGAACGTCATTCACCGGGTAGTAGTGAATGCCGAAATCCTTGGCGTTCTTGTCCAGCGCTTCGACCTGAATGCGCGATTCGGGGTTTTCGATCCCGTTTACGCGATCCGGCGTGGTGGGAACGTTGTGATCCGGCACGGCAATGGTCTTTTCCGGCGCGCGGACCTTGCGGCCTGCCATGCGCAGGCCTTCGAACGCCTGCGGGCTGGTGACTTCGTGCACCAGGTGGCGGTCGATATACAGCAGGCTGGTGCCATCATCGGCTTCGTGCGCGACATGGGCATCCCAGATCTTGTCATAGAGTGTTTTGGGGGACATCGGTCCTCTCCCGTAAGTAATGAGAAATAGCTGGCGAGTTGGCTCAGGCGGCCGATAGGCGCGCCAGGACCGTGCGGGCAGCCCCGTAGAACCGTTCACGCAGACGCGCGCGGTCTTCCAGATTCTGAAGTTGGGCCACATTGAGTCTCATGCGGTTCAGATATAACGGCCACTCACGTCAATCAAGGTTCAATACCGGTGCAGTTCGCGTGCGGGCTTGCATCGCCTCGCACAGATCGCCAATCTGGCGGGCATGAACCAGGATTTGCTACCGGAAACGCTGTCCGAGCTTTACGCGAACATGACGGCGGCTTTTTCAGAACAGCTTGAAAATCTGATCGAATTGATCGTCACGCCGGGCTGGAGGCAGTACCAACTCGTCATCATCCTGTTCCTGTGGTTGTTGGCGTTTCTGCTGAAACTGCTGACACAGAGCCGGTGGGAGGCCTGGGCCCGCGCGCGCTCCGGCTGGCCGAAATGGCGACTGCGCATTCTGGTCCAACTGATGCGGCGCCTGACGCTTGTGTACTTCACGCTGCTGTCCTGGGGACTTTACTGGGGGATGCAGCAGGCGACATGGCCCTCGCGCAGTTACATCATCGGTGTTTTTGCCACATTGGGCCTGGCTTGGCTGGCCATCGCGCTGGTCTCGCGGCTGGTGCGGAACCGCACGCTGCGGCAGATTTTTAAGTGGTCTATGTGGGTCTACGCAACGCTGATTGCCCTGGGGTTGACCGATGATGTGGCCGGGTTCCTGGACGGTGTGGCGATTTCCATCGGCGATCTGCATATCTCGGCGCTGGGGATTATCAAGGCTGTCCTGCTGATCGGCATCCTGCTGACGCTGGCCCGGCTTGGAACACGCGCGGCCGAGCGCGGGCTGAAAAGCAACGACGACATTACGCCCTCGATGCAGGTGCTGCTGGCCAAGGGCATTCAGGTGCTGCTTTACGGCGCGGTTTTCATGGCCGCGATCCGCACGCTTGGCTTCGACCTGACGGGGATCGCGTTATTGTCAGGTGCGATCGGTGTGGGTATCGGTTTCGGGCTTCAGAAAGTGGTGTCGAACCTGATTTCCGGGATCATCATCCTGATGGACCGCTCGATCAAACCCGGCGATGTCATATCGCTGGGCGACACGTTCGGCTGGATCAATGCGCTGGGCGCGCGTTATGTTTCGGTCGTCACCCGAGATGGGCGCGAATACCTGATCCCGAATGAGGATCTGATCACCAATCAGGTGGTGAACTGGTCGCATTCTGACAAGTTCGTTCGGCTGGATCTGAAGTTCGGCACCAGCTATGGCGATGACCCCCACAAGGTACGTGCCACGGCCATCCGGTCCGTGAAAACGGTGGCCCGGGTGCTGAGCGGCGGCTCGCACGAACCTGTCTGCCACATCACCGGTTTCGGCGACAGCAGCGTGGACTACGTGCTGCGGTTCTGGATCAGCGACCCGACCAAGGGGCTGACGAATATCCGGGGCAATGTCTACCTGGCGCTGTGGGACGCGTTCAAGGATGAGGGGATATCAATACCCTTCCCACAGCGTGAGGTGCGCTTGCTTCCCGACGACGCAGACGCGCAACAACTCTCGAAAGAGTGAAAGGGCCGGGCGTCCTGAAATCGCCCATTCATTGAAATGTTGCATTCCCCTTGTTACCTTAATAGTACCCCAGCGCCGGGGTTTTGGCGGCGCGCAGCAAAGGAGGACTATGTCCTGTCTCTACATACACAGGCGGGTTTGCCCGCCGATGATGGTGCCAGCGTAATGGCCCACTCTCAGTCAATCAGCGACAAGCTGCTTGAACGCATCCTTTCCTC
Organism: Ruegeria sp. D1(2025); assembly: GCF_056536425.1. NCBI lineage: Bacteria > Pseudomonadati > Pseudomonadota > Alphaproteobacteria > Rhodobacterales > Roseobacteraceae > Ruegeria > Ruegeria sp. D1(2025). Next base: position 107,760 of record NZ_JBQFPO010000002.1, read on the forward strand.
ACTTTCCGATGACAAGGCCGAAGACGTCGTGCAGATCAACCTGCAGGGCAAATCGTCGGTTGCGGATCACATGGTGATTGCCTCGGGTCGGTCGACCCGTCAGGTCTCGGCCATGGCGGAAAAGCTGACGGATCGCATCAAGCAGGAATTCGGTTTCACCTCGAAGGTCGAAGGCAAGGATGCCGGCGACTGGGTGCTGATCGATACGGGCGACGTGATCGTCCATATCTTCCGTCCCGAAGTGCGTGAATTCTACCAGCTGGAAAAGATGTGGCTGCCTCAGGGCGGCAGCGCCTCGGCGAACTGAGGCGCCATCCCGGCCCGCATTAACGGGCCGGAGGCGAGAGAGACATGCGTATCAGCATAGTTGCGGTCGGGCGATTGCGCGCCGGACCGGAGAAGACCCTGCTTGACGATTATCTGACCCGATTTGACCGGACCGGCCGCGCGCTGGGCCTTGGTCCTGTGCGGGTGATCGAAGTTGAAGACAAGAAAAACGCCGGTATGGGCGCCGAGGGCGCGCTTCTGCGCAAGGCACTGCCCAAAGGGGCTGTAAACTGTACGCTGGATGAGCGGGGGCAGGTGTTGTCCTCTCCCGATTTTGCGCGGAAGTTGGGCAACTGGCGGGATGCCGGGCGACAGGATCTGGCGCTAATTATTGGCGGGGCGGACGGAATAGATCCGGGTCTGCGCGCCGAGGCCGACTTTTCCATTTCCTTTGGGGCGATGGTCTGGCCTCACATGTTGGTCCGTGTGATGTTGGCCGAACAACTCTACCGGGCCGCAACTATTCTGTCGGGCGGCCCCTATCACCGGGTCTGACATGGCACAGCTTCTGATCGTTTATCATTCACGCACCGGCGGTAGCCGCCAGATGGCCGAGGCTGCGGCAGAGGCGGGGCGGGCTGAGGCAGATGTGGTGTTGAAAACCGCCTGTCAGGCTGTGCCTGAGGACCTGCTGCGCGCCGATGGATACATCTTCTGCGGACCCGAGAATCTGGCGGCGATTTCGGGTCAGATGAAAGAATTCTTCGACCGCAGCTACTATCCGGTTCTGGGAAAAATCGAAGGCCGTCCGTATGCACAAATGATATGCGCCGGGTCCGATGGCCAAAATGCCGCCCGTCAGATCGCAAGGATCGCAACGGGATGGCGATTGAAAGAGGTGCAGCCCCATTTGATTGTTTGCACCCATGCCCAGACGTCCGAGGCTATACTGGCCGAAAAGACCATCCCGGCCGACCAACTGGACAAATGTTCCGAGGTTGGGGCAGCCATGGCCGCCGGCATCAGTCTGGGTGTGTTCTGATCGTCACTTCAACTGGACGATTGTCGTCTCGGCGTTCCAGCCGTCTACGCTGCAACGGGCCTGCACCTGAACCTGCGACGTGCCCGCCGGTATCGTGATGCCGCTCAGGGATCGCGTGAAAGGCTGCTCGGTCTCGTGTGGATGGTGCAGAACGCGAATGCCAATCTGTTCGCCGTTCATGTTGAGAATACGCCAGCCATCCGCGTAGTGATCCCAGCCGGTGTCAGGGTGACGGATGGTGACATCAAAACGCCACGTATCTCCGTTGCTGCTGGTCGAGACATTTTCGATCACGGGCGGGTCGGCGAGGGCTGGCGCAGCCAGGAGAAGGTTGAGAATCAGGTATCGCATGGTCCGAAGCTACGGTTTTGTAAGCGGATTGTTAATCACGTCTGTGTGTCTGTCCGACCGGTTGTCAGCGCAATGTGAAGAGCTGATCGGTGTGACGGTGCGTTTGGGCGGTACTGTTCATGTGGGGCCGAAGCTGCCACCAGATGAATGCTTGTCAGCTCTCCCTTTTGGTAATATTATTTTACCAAAAGAGAGGGTTCGCCATGGAAATGCCACTGCCTGATCCGGACGTGATTTCACGAAAGCACAGGATCACAATGCGTCTGCAACAGGTTTTGCCAAGCGATGCGATCATTCACGATCAGGCTGAAACCCGGGCCTATGAATGCGACGCCCTGACGGCATACAGGTGCCCTCCGATGCTGGTGGTTCTGCCATCAACCACTCAGGAGGTATCGGAGGTTCTGCGTATTTGCCATCAGGAAGGCGCGCCGGTTGTCCCGCGTGGCGCGGGGACGTCTCTGGCCGGAGGCGCCCTGCCAACCGCCGACTGTGTCATTCTGGGCGTCGCACGTATGAACGATGTGCTGGAGGTAGACTACGACAACCGTTTCATCCGGGTGCAGACGGGCCGAACGAACCTGAGTGTTACCGGTGCAGTCGAAGCCAATGATTTCTTCTATGCCCCGGACCCCTCATCGCAACTGGCCTGCGCGATTGCCGGTAATATCGCAATGAATTCGGGTGGGGCGCATTGCCTGAAATATGGGGTGACGACCAACAACCTGCTGGGCGTGAAGATGGTAATGATGGACGGCAGCGTTGTCGAAATCGGCGGGGCGCATCTGGATTCAGGCCGACTGGACCTGCTTGGCGTCATCTGCGGCTCGGAAGGGCAATTGGGTGTCGTGACCGAGGCAACGCTGCGCATCCTGCGCAAACCGGAAGGCGCCCGGCCTGTTCTGATGGGTTTTGACGATAACGAAGTCGCCGGGCAGTGCGTGTCCGACATAATAAAGTCAGGCATTCTGCCGGTGGCAATCGAATTCATGGACCGTCTGTGCATTCAGGCCTGTGAGAACTTTGCCAAAGCCGGGTATCCGGATTGCGAAGCCCTGCTGATTGTCGAGGTCGAAGGATCCGAGGCAGAAATCGACAGCCAGTTGTCCAAGATCGTCGAGATCGCCAAACGTCACAACCCGGTCGAACTGCGCGAAAGCCAGTCCGCCGAGGAAAGCGCCCGAATTTGGCTGGGGCGCAAATCGGCCTTTGGCGCGATGGGGCAGATGAACGATTATATGTGTCTCGACGGCACGATCCCGGTTTCATCGCTTCCAAAAGTGCTGCGACGTATCGGCGAGATGAGTAAGGAATTCGGACTTCCTGTCGGCAACGTGTTTCATGCAGGCGACGGCAACATGCATCCGCTGATCCTGTTCGATGCCAACAAGCCGGGCGATCTTGAGAAATGCGAAGCGTTCGGTGCCGAAATACTGAAGCTATGCGTCGATGTCGGGGGATGTCTGACCGGCGAACACGGGGTCGGAATCGAAAAGCGCGATCTGATGACGCATCAGTACGGGGCGCAGGATCTTGAAGCGCAGATGGCGGTCAAGGATGTGTTCGATCCGAACTGGCTGCTGAACCCGGCCAAAGTGTTTCCACTGGATGTTTCGGCAACGCGCCGAATTGCTGCAGAGTAGGGGGCACTGCCCTCGTCGCGCGATCGCCCCGAGGATTTTGGAACAGAAGAAGAGACATGAGACCTGAAACAGAGGCCGAATTGGCCGAAATGGTGGCCGGGCTGGCGCAGCCAGTGCGAATTGCCGGGGGAGGTACCCGCGGTGTGACCGGGCCGGATGCGGACCTGAAGGTGTCGGGTTTGCGCGGGATCACCCTTTATGAGCCGGGCGCGCTGACATTGGTCGCCCGGGCCGGAACTTCGGTAGCGGATATCAATGCCGCGCTTGATGCCGAAGGCCAGAGGCTTGCGTTCGAGCCGATGGATCATCGCGCGCTGATGGGCACAACAGGCGAGCCGACAATAGGGGGCGTGGTTGCCGCCAATGTCTCGGGGCCGCGCCGCGTGCAGGCGGGGGCGTGTCGGGATTTTCTTTTGGGCGTGCGCTATGTCGACGGTTTGGGGCAAGTGATCCGAAACGGTGGCCGGGTGATGAAAAACGTCACCGGATACGATCTGGTCAAGCTGTTGGCCGGGTCGTGGGGGACGCTTGGCGTGTTGACCGAGGTCTCGCTGAAAGTTTTGCCGCGCTCGGAAAGTTCGGCAACTCTGGTGTGGAGCGGGTGCGACTGGTCACAATCCCTGAAACTGTTCAGCGAGGCGCTGGCGTCCCCTTTCGAAGTCACGGGTGCCGCGCGACTGCCGGGCGGATCACAGATGAAACAAACAACGTCCGAGACGGTCATTCGTATTGAAGGGTTCAGCGATTCAGTTGCGTATCGGGTTGGCAAACTGGCAGAAATGTTCAACCATCAAAAGCCCGACCGAATAGTGACCGACGCTGCGGAAAACGAGGCGATCTGGAAGGCTGTTCGTGATGTCGAGCCCTTCGCAGACACTGCGGGAAATGTCTGGAAAACGTCCGTCAAACCGACAGACATGCTGCGCGTCGTAGACCAGCCGGGCTGCACTCATCTTCTGGATTGGGGCGGAGGGCTGATCTGGACGCTTGCGCCCGAAGGGTTCGATCTTCGGGCCGCGCTGGAGGGGGTTCCGGGACATTCCACGCTTGTTCGGGGCCGCGATGCTGAAATCGCACAGTTTGGTCGTTTTCAGCCCGAACCTGCAGGGGTGGCCGCGCTGACGCAGGGATTGCGACAGCGGTTTGACCCGAAGGGTTTATTCAATCCGGGCCTGATGGGGTAGGGTAATGCAGACAACCTTTTCCGAAGAACAGTTGCAGGATCCCGCGATCCGAAGGTCCAACGACATCCTGCGGAGTTGCGTGCATTGCGGTTTTTGCACTGCGACCTGCCCGACCTATCAGGTTCTGGGGGATGAACTGGACAGCCCGCGCGGGCGTATCTACCTGATCAAGGACATGTTGGAGAACAATCGCGTTCCGGACGAAAAGACCGTCAAACACATTGACCGTTGTCTGTCCTGTCTGGCTTGCATGACCACCTGCCCGTCGGGCGTGCATTACATGCATTTGGTCGATCACGCGCGCGAGTATATCGATACGAACTACAAGCGCCCCTTCATGGATCGTGCACTGCGCTGGATGCTGGCGCAGATCCTGCCTTACCCGATGCGGTTCAGGTGGGCTTTGATCGGGGCAAAGCTGGGGCGGCCATTTCGCTTTCTGATGCCTGATGCGCGTTTGCGTGCAATGCTGGATATGGCACCAAAACACATCCCGCCAGTTAGCCGAAACGATGATCCGCAGTGCTTTGAGCCCAAGGGCGAACGCAAAAAGCGCGTGGCGTTGATGACAGGTTGCGCACAAAAGGCGCTGAACACCGATATCAATGACGCCACAATCCGCCTGTTGACCAGATTGGGGTGCGAGGTCGTGGTCGCAGATGGCGCCGGTTGCTGTGGAGCGTTGACCCATCACATGGGCAAGACGCGCGAAAGTCACGCTTCTGCCGCGACCAACATCCGGGCCTGGACGCGCGAGATGGACAGCAAGGGACTGGATGCCATCGTCATCAATACATCGGGCTGCGGGACAACCGTGAAGGATTACGGTCACATGTTCCGCAACGACGCGCTGGCTGCGGATGCGGAACGTGTATCTGCAATTGCCATGGATGTCAGCGAGCTTCTGATGCAGCTGGAACTTCCCGAAAGTGAAGGCCGGGGCATGAGTGTGGCTTATCACGCGGCCTGTTCGCTGCAGCACGGGCAAAAGATCAAAACCTATCCCAAGGATTTGCTGAAGCGCGCAGGTTTCACCGTGTCCGAGCCGGCTGACAGTCATCTGTGCTGTGGCAGCGCCGGAACCTATAACTTGTTGCAGCCTGAAATTTCGGCCCAACTCAGACAACGCAAAGTGCGGACACTGGAAGCGAAAAAGCCCGACGTGATCGCCGCCGGAAATATTGGGTGCATGATGCAGATCGGTTCGGGAACAGGTACGCCCGTCCTGCACACGGTCGAGTTGCTGGACTGGGCGACTGGCGGCCCAATGCCCAGGGCCTTGCAACAAAGCCGAACAGCCGACGGCGGTGACGTACCCATTCTGAAGTAGTCGCGGTTGATGCAACGCTGCCTCAATTGTGATGGAAAAACCCCGGCTGGGCCTGCGCCCTATTTTCGCCGCACCGTTTGCGTAACAAACTGTCTTTAGCAATGCCGGAGACATGCGTGCGAAACTGGATCAGGGCCATAGCGTTTGCTGTGTTGCCAATGGCAGCCATGGCGCAGGACACGGGGCTGAAAAGCCTTGAGACTTCGGATTCCGGGCGCGAGTGGATGGCCGTCGGGCGGTTGGATATCGCCGGTACCGGTTTTTGCACCGGGACACTGATTGCACCCGGACTGGTTCTGACTGCAGCGCATTGCCTTTTCGACAAATCGACGCGCCGTCGGATTGACCCCGCGTTGATCGAGTTTCTCGCTGGTTGGCGCCTGGGCCGCGCATCGGCGTACCGCGCTGCCCGGCAGGTCGTAATCCACCCAGAATACCGTTTTGACGGCGGAACCCCGTCAGAACGTGTCCGGCATGATATCGCGCTGATCGAGTTGTGGCAGCCGGTCCGGAACACAACGGTCATTCCTTTCGAAACTGGTGAACGCCCTGTGCAGGGCGAAGAAGTGGGTGTTGTGTCCTACGCACAGGACAGGGCCGAGGCACCATCCCTGCAGGAGGTCTGTTCTGTCGTGACCGGGCAGGGGGGTGTTCTGGTGATGTCCTGCGACGTGGATTTTGGCGCTTCAGGCGCGCCGGTGTTTTCCTTTGCTGGTAATCGTCCCCGCATTGTCTCGGTCGTTGCGGCCAAGGCGATGATGGGCGGCAAGAGTGTCGCGATCGGTACGGCGGTTGAGGATGCGCTGCAATTGTTGCGTGCAGAACTGTCGGCGGGGCGCGGATACGGCTCTAAAACCGGTGATTCAGGCAAAAACATCGGGGCTAGGTTCGTAAGGCCATGATCAGGTTTCTGCTGTTCTTCCTGTTTTGTCAGTCCGTTCTGATCGGTGCAGCATCCGCCCAGACATCAAGCAAACGCACGCTGGTGGACCGCGATGATCTGTATGGATGGGAAGCGGTCGGACGATTGGATGTGGGGTCGCGGTCGTTTTGTACCGGAACGCTGATTGCGCAGGACCTGGTGCTGACGGCAGCGCATTGCGCCCTGGACAAGAAAACCGGCAAACCTTACCGGTCTGGCGAGGTGGTTTTCCGCGCCGGGCTGAGCAACGGCAAGGCGTTGGCCGAACGCAACGTGGTGCAGATCGCCGCCCATCCCGCCTATGGCGCGAATGAACCGCTTTCGCCTGAAGCGGTTCGCGCCGATGTCGCGCTCATGCGTCTGGAAAAGCCAATCCCTTACACGATTGCCGATCCCTTCGCCTTGCATGGCGGGCAAATTCTGAACAAGGAAATCACCATTGCCTCATACGGGTTGGGCCGGTCCGAGGCGATCATGCGCGAGCGTTCGTGCCGAATTCTGGAACGACGTCTGGGTCTGATTACCTTTGATTGCGATATTACCTTCGGGTCATCCGGTTCGGCCATACTGGCGAAAAATGGCCCGCGCTGGCAGATCCTGTCCGTGGTGTCCGCCGTCGGAGTCTATGACGGAAAAAAGGTCGGATTTGGTATGGAACTGGCCGGCGTCGTGTCCGAACTCAAGGCGATCATGCGGCGGGATGCGCCGCAACCCAAGGCCTCGATCCGCCGGTTGCAGGTGGGATCGGGCAAGTCCAGCTCGGGTGCGAAATTCATCGGTGCTGGCGGGTCTTGAACTCGGCGAAATCGCTACCCATGTGAATTGTACCGGATCGCCACAACGGGGTTCGGAAAACATCACCGCCCGTCCGAACGGAGGGCAACAAATCGTGAATCGCTCAAACATGAGGATACGACACATGCGTACATTTGATTTTGCACCGCTGCACCGCGCCACCATCGGTTTCGACCAGATCGCCGACATGATGGACCGCGTTCTGACCAACGACGTGGCTCAGCCCAGCTACCCGCCCTATAACATCGAAAAAACCGATGCCGACACCTATCGGATTTCCGTCGCTGTCGCCGGTTTTTCGGAAGATGACCTGTCGGTCGAAGTGAAGGAAAACGCGCTGATCGTCGCCGGTAAGAAAGCCGCCGAAGACAAACAGCGCAGCTACCTGCACCGCGGCATCGCCACGCGCGCGTTCGAGCGCCGCTTTGCGCTGGCCGACCATGTCCGTGTCACCGGTGCCAGCCATGAAAACGGCATGCTGAACATCGACCTGAAGCGCGAAGTGCCTGAAGCACTGAAACCGCGCCGGATCGAGATTTCTTCGGCGAAAGCCATCGAGAAGGATGTGGTTGACGCCAAGGCCGTGAACTAACGCGCTTTAAGATCCTGCGACGGTCTCCTCCTCCCGGACCGTCGCAACACCCGCCCCGCGTTCCTCCAGACGCGGGGCGTTGTTTTTTTGGGGGGTCAGTGAGTGGCCGTAATGCGGACAAAGCTTCCGTTCGCTGCGGTGGCTCCAAGGTCCGCTCCGCTCCCGCAAGTCAGCTTCATGCAACATCGACCGGAAGTTGATTTGCCTCTCCCCATTGCCTCGGCGATTGCCCATACGTGCGCTTGAACTCGCGACTGAACTGGGACGGGCTGACATAGCCAACGTCCATCGCGGCTTCGTTCACAGGCATCCCGCCCGCGATCTTCATGGCGGCGTTGTTGAGCCGCATCGACTTAACGAACTGGATTGGGGCCATCGTCGTAACCTGCTTGAATTTGCGATGGAAGACGGCCCGGCTCATACCCGCTCGGCTTGCCATATCGTCAATCGAGATCGGCGCATCCAGATTTGACGACACGTGCGCAATGGAACGTGCGATGGCGTTGCCAGCACCGAATGCCTGTCGGGCGAAGGTGCCAGCTTCTCCCTTCAGGATCGAATAGAGCACCTCACGCAATCGCGCCTCGCCGAGAACCGCTGTATCCGTCTCGCTGTATCCGAGGCGCAGTAGCCGCAGCAGCGCATCAGTAAAACCATCGTCCCATCGCGCGAGTCTAATTCCGGGCTCCCGCAGTTCTCTTTTGACCGAAGGCAGAACGCCCCCGGCATTTTCCATCTCCATCGCCAGCTCGGCCATAACACGTTGTTCCAGTGAGATCATAACCCCGTAGAGCGGGTTGTCATGCGAAGCCAAAGGCGTCCCCGCCTTGACCGGCATCGACATCGGACAGCAGAGATACTGGCTGCTGTCGTATTCGTATCTTCGGCCATCCAGGACGGCTTCTTTCACCCCGCTGACAATGGCCACGACACAGGGCTCATAAACAGCGGGAACACAAGGAATTGAAAGCGTGGCGCGAAACAGCCGTACACCCTTGATGCCCGTCTCGGTCAGGCCGTCCATTTCGGTTCGGTCTGCAATGATTTGCTTGATCTGATCCTTGCTCATAAGAGGGATGTAATGGCTCCAGATCGATGCTGGCAACTACTTTGATACAATCGGGCAAGTATTTGTGATGATTTCGCCTGTTTCCGCGTTCTAGCGAGAATTATCTGCATCTCCAAGTTGAAACACAATTCGCTCGGCCCCTGTGCCAACGCAGATAGGAGACAAAAGATGCCAGATACCACATTCGGACCCAAAGGCTGGATGCCCGCGCGCCTCGGCGACCTCTCCGGCAAGACCTATCTCATCACGGGTGCCAACGCCGGTGCCGGGTTCCAAGCCGCGCGGACGCTTCTAAAGAAGAAAGCTAAGGTCGTGATGTTGAACCGCTCGGCTGAGAAGTCTCAGGCAGCTGTTGCAGACCTGAAGAGTGAGTTCGGCAGTGAAGCAGAAGTGATCTTCATACGAATGGACCTGGCTTCGCTCGCAAGCGTGCGTGAAGCTGCGGACGAGGTTCTGAATTCCGTTCCCCGGATTGACGCGCTCATCTGCAATGCTGCGATCGCGCAGGTGCCAACCCGTAAACTGACCGTGGATGGGTTCGAGAGCCAGCTTGGCACCAACCATTACGGTCACTTCCTACTCTGTGGTCTTCTGTTCGAGCGGATCGAAGCCTCGAAAGGTCGGATCGTTGTTGTTGCCAGTCTTGGCTACAACATGGGATTGAAGACGATCAATTTCGACGACATAAACTGGGAAGAGGGTTACGGGCCTAATACCGCATACTCACAAAGCAAGCTCGCGCAAATGATGTTCGCCTATGAACTACAGGACAGGCTTGCAGCCGCAGGGCGAACCAAGGTCGAGGTCTATGTCTGCCATCCCGGCTCGTCGGCAACGTCACTGATCAGTACAAGTGGCAGCCGGACGATGCGGTTCATCTGGTGGCTTATGACCATGACGCCGATGGTTCAAACGGCCGAGCAAGGGTCCTATCCCGAAGTCATGTGCGCCACCGAAGAGAATTTGACCGAACAACGCGCGCTCTACGGACCAACAGGCCGCTTTGAAGCCGTTGGCCCGGTCGGCAAGGGTACATTGAACCCACACGCGTATGACAAACACGTCATGACAAGGCTTTGGGACGTGACTGAACAAGAAACAGGCTTCAAGTGGGAGATTTGATCCAACGGGCCCCGTGCGGCTGGTGAAGCTTCACCCACCATCGGACATTCGTGCTCCGTGCAGCATTTAGTAGAATTGGCTCAAGGCCGACAAAAAAAGAAAAGCCCCGCGCAAATTTCGCACGAAGCACATCTTACTCAGTGTTTGAAAGTTGGATCCTCGACCACCAACCCGATCGACTAGAACACCGTGTCGCCCGCGGGCAGGATGGCCTGTCCTTCGATCTTTTCCAGAAGCTAACCGCCGGTCGAGGCCAGGAAAGGCAGCAGGTCGCGTTGGAAATCAGCAACGCCTATTGAAGGAAGATGACGCTTTGGGTGCGCTATTGTGGCAAGCGCACCCAAATACCAGACCGCGCCGTATCAAACCGACAGGCAGACGTATTTCATCTCCAGATAGTCTTCCATGCCGTGGTGGCTGCCTTCGCGGCCCAGGCCGGATTGCTTGACTCCGCCGAACGGGCCAAGCTCGGTCGAGATGATGCCGGTGTTAACGCCGACGATGCCGTATTCAAGCGCCTCGGCCACTTTGTAGACGCGGCTCAGGTCTTTGGCGTAGAAGTAGGAGGCCAGACCAAAGATCGTGTCGTTGGCCATGGCGATCACATCGTCCTCGTCCTCGAACTTGAACAGCGGCGCGAGCGGCCCGAATGTCTCGTCCTGCGCGACCATCATGTCCTGCGTCACACCGGTCACGATTGTCGGCTGGAAGAAGGTGCCACCCAGGTCATGCGGCAGACCGCCGGTCAGAACTGCACCGCCCTTGTCGGTGACATCCTTGATGTGTTCCTCAACCTTGGCGACAGCTTCGGCGTTGATCAGCGGACCGGTCGTGGTGCCCGCGGTCAGACCGTCGCCGACTTTCAACGCTTCGACCGCTGCTTTTAGCTTGGCTGCAAACTCATCGTAGACACCGGCCTGTACGTAAATCCGGTTGGCGCAGACACAGGTCTGGCCGTTATTGCGGAACTTGCACAGCATGGCACCTTCGACGGCTGCATCCAGATCGGCGTCGTCGAACACGATGAAAGGCGCGTTGCCGCCCAGCTCCATCGAGCACTTCATGACCTGATCGGCGGCTTGGCGCAGCAGGATGCGTCCCACCTCGGTCGAGCCGGTAAAGGTCAGCTTACGCACACCCGGGTTTTCGCAGAACTCCTTGCCGATCTCGCTGGCACGCGAGGACGGCACGACGTTGAACACACCCGCAGGGATGCCGGCCTTTTCGGCCAGAAGGCCAAGAACCAGCGCGGATAGCGGTGTTTCGGCTGCAGGGCGGGCGACAAACGCGCAGCCAGCGGCCAGCGCGGGTCCTGCCTTGCGGGTGATCATCGCGTTGGGGAAGTTCCAGGGCGTGATCGAGGCTGCAACGCCGATCGGCTGTTTCAGAACCATGATCCGCTTGTCGCGCTGATGGCCGGGGATCGTCTCACCGTAAACGCGCTTGGCCTCTTCGCCGAAGAACTCGATGAAGGATGCACCATAGGCGATCTCGCCAACGGCCTCGGCCAGTGGCTTGCCTTGCTCGGCGGTCAGGATTTTGCCCAGATCCTCGGAGTTTTCCATCATCAGGTCGTACCAGCGGCGCAGGATCACGGCGCGCTCCTTGCCGGTCAGCTTGGCCCACTCTTTCTGCGCGGCCTCCGCCTGTGCAATCGCACCAGCGACCTGAGCGCGGCTGAGATCCGCAACCTCGGCGACCACATCGCCGCGCGCGGGGTTGGTCACTGCAAAGGTGCCATTGTCACCGTCCACCCACTGGCCGCCAACATAGGCTTTGGTCACCAGCAGATCGGGGTTTTTCAGGATTGATTTGAGGTCGGTTGTTGCGTCCAGCATGAGTCAGTCTCCGGCAGGAAAAGATTTGCGCGCACCCAACCATGTGCCGCGGGTTTTGTCCATGGCCACTCCGGAGGACGGATCAATCCAGAATATGGACAACAGAACGTCAGGGTCGGCTGATAATACAGCTTTGGATTGTATCGCCGCGCCTATCTTTTTCTGATTGATTTTGCCAAAGTTCTGGTGATTTCGAGACCCATGGGGATGTAAATTGTCATAACATCCACTATCTCATTGGGTAGATAAGAAAAAACAAGGATAGGACAGATGTCGAACCAACAGTTCGAGGCATTGATTCAGGAAACTCAGACCAAAGTGCGTGAAAGTCAGTCACAGATCGAAGGGCTGACCTCGCGGATTGAGGCCGCGCGCGCCAAGATCGGCACTGCCGAGGCGGATATCGACATCGAGAACGCGACGCTTGAGTTCGTGCACGCCCATACTGAGGTGATGAATGCGAATATCGCCGAGCTGATCATGGGCCTGGACGACGTGACCAACGCCTTTTCCAAGGATTTCGACGAGATGCGCTCGAAAACCGGGTGGGAGAGCTTTGTCGGCATCTTTGCCAAGGCCAAGTCCGAGTCGATGCGGCAAGAGAGGATGCGCACGGCCAATATCGACGACAAGCTGCAGGACCTGATCGCCAAATCCGACGTGATCGTGAAATTGCTGGAAGGGCAGCTATCTGTGCTGGAGGAACAGCGCGTCAAGGTCGAGAACAACCTGACCGGTACATTGGATGACCGTGAGGCGACTGTTGCCGAACTGGAAGCCTTGCGCGCTGAAATTCAGAATATGGACCCGACGATTATCACGCTGGAGAACAAGATTTCGGTCGAACAGGACGCCGCCGCGCGCACCCAGCTGGAAACCGAACTGGCCGAGCTGAACAAGCAATACAACGCCAAGGTTCAGGAAGAACAGGTCAAGCTGGCCAAGTCGCAAACGCTGGAGCGCTATATCGAAAAGGGCAAGACTTGGGTCGATTCACTGCAGAACCAGGCGGCGACGCAGATGGTGCTGATCAACAAGCTGCAGACAGACACGCAACAGCGCGTGGTTCTGTATGACGCGCTGACCAAATCTCTGAAAACCGCGCAGCAGCAGGACGTAGCCCACCGCATCAACGAGATCGGCGTGCAGACCGATCAAGAGGCGCAAACCGCCATGGCCGCCATCGGCACCGCGACCAACCAGAAAATGGCCGACATGCTTGAGGCGCATGAGGACCACATGGTCTTTGCCCGCGACGTGCTGGAGAAAAAGGCCAAGGCGGATGAACGCTTTGCCCGCCGGTTCGCCTCGATTGTCGAGAAGCATGATAAGAATTTGTATGGTGGGTAATGCTCAGAAACCCCGTAATCAAATACGTCGGAGTTTTGGCTGCCTTAGGCTTGTCGCTTTACTTTGCGTACTTGGCCAAGGACATTCCAGCGTTCCAACTTGAGGGTTCTGCCCAGTACCTTTGGTACATTCCCGCAGCGATCTGGACGATCGGTTTTGCTTATTTGTTTGTACAGACTTGGTTTGGGATGGTTTGGCTGTTTGTTACCTTCCAAAAAATCTTGGACAGAATGACGGCTAGTTGGCCCCGATCCTTGAGGGATTTGTTTGGTATCCACGACTTTGGGTCGAGAAGAAAATGACTAACCCCACCCAAGACCATGTTGGCTTGACCGATACCTTCGCCTCGCGCCGCTATTTCCGCAAATTCGAGGTGATCACCGTCCACCTCCTGCGCGTGGCCGCGACGATGGAGGCGGAGGGCGCGATCAGCAAGCAAGAGGTGCGGATCGTGTCGCGCTACCTCTCGGGGCTGCTCTACACCTTCCGGGCGCTTTCCATGAAATACCTGCTGGTCGGGCGCGATACCGGGCGGTTCTTTGGCAGCCTCGCCATGGACAAACGCGACAGCGGATTTCCTGTGGCGGCCGAGTTGCTAACCATGGCCAATGACGCGCAGCAGGCGCAGGTGCATCTGGCGAATATGCCCTCGGAAGATGACCTGAAAACCGACATGGTGCGGACCATCATCGGGGATCAGGAAATCCCCACCAAGCTGCAATTCGCGCTGTCCCAAAGGCTCTATTACGAGGAATTGCTGAAAGGTCAGCTGTTCTGGGCCCGCAACGATCCCGAATGCCACTGGATCGGGAATGAGGGGGATCGGCGCAGGTTCATGATCCACTGGGCGGTCTATGACAGCCAGATCAACCTGCCGGTTATCTACCTGATGCAGTTAGAGGATAGCGGCAAAACCGCCCTGCCCAAGGACCAACGCCGCTGGCCCGAAGTGCAGGCTCATCTGATGGCGCAGTCCTTAGGCGGGTTGAAACTGGTGACCATTGCCAAGGGATTTGATCAGGACTTTGACGACCTCCACCCCAAACACCTGCGCCGCATCCATGTGGGACCGATGTATTCCTCGGCCTATACCGAGCAATCAGGCCCCCTTCGGCAGGTGTTGGAGGACGCGCAGGCGCCCGAAGGTCATGACTGGGCACTGGCCTGGACCACGGAAGAGCTGGAAAGCGAAGAGGTCATCGAAGAACGCGCCGGGTGGTTTTCTACCGTCGAGCGCGAGGTTTTTGCGCTGGACCCGTTCGGCGGGCAGGGGGCCGAGACCGGGGCCACGCGTACCCAACGTTCCATCATCCTGCCCCAGCGCCCGTTTCAAGTGCTGGCCGAGCGCAACCCGCCAGGCTTTGCCGATGTGCGCAAGTTCGTCGTCAGTAAAGCCGGGCAGGTGTTGAGGTATTAGATTCTGTGCCTCCGGCGGGAATACTTTTGAAAAGATGAAGCAAGGGCGGTTTTTGAGATGAGTTTGACATCAGATCAGATTGAATTGCGTGAGGCGGATATTCGCAAGCATTATCCGGCGGCGACCGCTTTGCTGAACGGTTTCGAACACGCGCCTCGGATTGCCAATGTGGTAGGGGCGGCAGTTGAGCGGTCTCCGGGTGTATCGACAGGGCGACGGTTTCGGTCGACGACACCGGGTTTGGTGACGCGGCGCACGGTGCGCGCCGACGGGGTGCATCTGGTTGAACGGATCGAAGCCTCGGATGATGGCGATGCATTGGTCTCGCCACCGCAGGCTACAACGCAACAAGCTATTCGACGGGCGATTGCCATCGCTTTGGCCGTGGCCGAGGCCTACGCGGAACAGACCCCGTTAGCCGATCTAAAGCGTGCGAATTTGACCGGGGATTTGCCCGCTGCACGCAAGACCGAGTTCTCGGAACTGCTGACGGCGGAGGCTCTGATCACGTCGCACGTATTCGGCAATGCTTTGGCTTACCTCATGTCATCGCATCTGGGTGAGACCACGGTTGATATCGGCGAGATTGAGGAAGTTCTGACTGACAACGGCCAACTCGCTCTGCATGGCGCGTTGTGGGAACTGGACCAGACCTTTGCCAAACACGCTCCCGATGATGCGCATTTGATCGCCGCAACCAGCGCCTATGCCGAGCAACTGATGGAGAAGGCCGCCCTGCGCGCGCAATCGGCTGGCCATCTGGCCCCGTTCCAGAACGCTGCCTGGCATATCGAGTCTGACGACCTGACGATCCGGGGGTTTGAGCCAGCCTCGAAGGCCAAATCCACCACCCTGACCATGACCTTCAAGAAACCGAACGAAGTGGTCGGCAACCATATCGCCAAATATCAGGCGATGAAGCTGGCCAAGATGCTGATGGCCTATGACTTCGACCGCCGCCTGAACCCGTTTGCCGAGCTTGGCGGGTTCATCTTTACCTTCATGGGTGATGGCAAACCAGGCACCGGCAAGACAACCCTGATCCAGATGATCGCCGGGCTGATCAACGATTATTGCCAGAACGCGGGCTATCCGTTCCGCTATCAGAACCTGAGCACCGACAATATCGACAGCTATCAGGGCAAATCCGGTCAGAACGCCAAGGCGTTTATCAACACGATCATCGACCCCTCGGTTATCGGTTTTGGCACCATCGACGACATCGACCAGCTGGCGGGCAAACGCGGCGACCGGCAGTCGTCAGCCGGTCAACTGGAAATCACTGCCGTGCTGATGGAGAGCTTTGCGGGTGCCAACACCGTCGTGCGCGGCAACTGCACCTTTGGCATGTTCTCGAACTACCCCGAGAATGTGGACGACGCATTGCGCCAGCGAGCAGGCGCGCGGTTCCTGGTGGACGGGCCGCAGACGCGCGAGGATTACATCGACATCCTGCATCTGCTGATGGGCCGCAACCACGACATCCCGCTGGGCGAACACGAAGCTTATGCCGCGCAGGAAATCAAAAAGGCTGTCGCCGCCAGTTTCGAAAGCCACTCCCGCCCGCATGAGGACGCTCTGCTGCAGGTCTATGACCGGGTGTCCGGTGAAATCGGCCAGATGGATACGATTGCCAAGCTGGGCACCTACCTCAAGGCGATCCAGCAGGCGGATGAGCGCTTTACCGGTCGTGCGATCAAGAACATCACCGACGCGGTCAAGGTCCGCGCGATGGATTTCGAACTGCCTGACGAGTGGATGGAGAACCCCGACCTGTTCCTGTTCCGCGACTACGACACCAAGAAAGCGATGATCGAGGACCTGCGCCAGCCGATCACGGTCGAGATGGTGATGCAGGAAATCAACCGCTACGCCGACAGCGAGTTCCGCTATGCCGACAAGAGCGACGAGGTCGCCATCGAGAACGCCGTCCGCGAGATGGGCCGGATGGAGGAGGCCAAGCGGCGGTATCTGGAGGGGAAAGACTAATGGGCGCAGACGGGTGGATGGCACTTGCGAATGTCATTATGGCAATTGCGGCAATCTTTGCAGCAATGGCAGCGTGGGTGGGTTTGCGAACTTGGAAAGCACAGATTTCTTTTCAAACAGATCACAAGCTCGCGACAGATATTCTGAAACTGATTTTTAGGCACAAAGATGCTGTCGCAACGGTACGTCATCCGGCGATCTGGGGTGCAGAAACTGAAGCAGCAATTGAAGGTAAAGAAGAGCCGGATGAAAGCGACTTTGAAAAGAAAAGATTTTTTGAAACCGCCGCAGTCTACGAAAAGAGATGGGAAAAGATCGTGGACGTTCGATCTGACCTCTATCCACTTCTTCTGGAAGCTGAAGCTATTTGGGGGTCCAGTTCTCGAGATCTACTAAATCCCCTTTTTGAGCTAGAAACGGAGTTGAGAATAATTGTTCAAAATTTCCTCCGTGCTTCAAACCCTTCTCTGAGCGAAGGAGCACGAAGTGCTGCCGAGAGGAGCCTCAGAAAAAAACGAGATATTATGTATGATACATTGGCCGAAGACGATGAATTCCGTAAGGACTATGAGAGAGCAATGACCCCCATTGAGGACTTTCTCCGAAAGAAACTCAAATAATGATCCGCCTCATCGAAAAAGGCCTGATGTTCGGCAATCTCGTCCACATCTCCAGCCCGGCTCTGGTCGAGCGGTATAACCGCGCGCTGCAGCATCTGGCGGGCAAGACCACGGAGCTGACGGATTTTCATGTCGATATCTCGGGGTATTCGCCCGAGGTTGGGATTGAGCTGGAGGATGAGCTCTACCTCAACCCCAACGGGGTCAACCGGCAGTTTATCCTGCTGACGACCGAGCAGAAACGCGCGCCTTTGCTGAACGTCAAATTCTCGACCTCGCGCGATATCCTGCGTGAATTCATCGAGATGAACGAGGCGCAGCTGTTCGCTCTGACCGCCACCGATGCGGTGGCCGGAGAGCTGGTGAACTCGGTCATCAAACTCACAACGCCGCGCGATCTGCTGAACCTGCGCAAGATCGAGATTGAGGCCGACACCGCAGGCGGCACTCTGCGCAAGGCACAGCAACTGGCGGGGATGGTCGAACGGTTCAAAACCGAAGAGGATGCCTGGTTCGATGATGTTCTGATCGCGAAGATGATCGAGACAGCCAAGGAGACGGGGGACGTCACGCGCAATCCCGTCCGCCTGCGCCACACCGCATTCGAGCAGCGCAACTTCTGGACGGCGCATTTCGGCGGGCTGTATCTGTTCCCGGATCTGGACCACCCGGCGGCGATTTGCATGGGGGACAGGCCGGATGGCCTGCCGATCAAGTACATCTTTGGTCCGTCGCAGCGGAACCAGATTGCAAAATTTCTCGACTACAATGATCTGGTCGAACCCATCGTCAAGGCGCGCGGCGTGGATGCCGCCGCAATCCTGCAGCAGAAGATGGATTTCCTGACCATCGATGCTGCTGCGGATGCCGATGTCGATCTGACCGGGCTGGACCGCAGCGACATGCGACGTCTGGCGCGCAACAATTCGGACCGTCTGCCCGAGGCTTACCACGGTCTGGCGCAGTTGCTGCGCTGGGCGACGGACGGCGGGCCCTGGCCGCGTATAACTTCGGATCATCCGGCCTATTTCTATACTTTGCGCGCCGCCGATACGCTGCACCGCGATCTGGTGAATATGCTGTTGGCCGAACTGGCCCCGCTGGATCCTCGCCAGATGTTCATTTGCCACAAAGAGCTGTTCTACCGCACTTATTCGACATGGCCGGAAACCAAAAAAGCCTATGTTGCCGAGTTCCTTGCGCGAGAGTATCAGGTGGACAAGGCAGGCGCCCGGGCCGCGCTGTTTGGGCATGAGCCGGACATGAGTGGCAGTGATCGGGTCAGCGATGATATCATCGCGCGCGTTGGTCCCTGGGGCGCAGTAGGGAGAAGTTAAATGTTGGTCGCACTCCGCTTTCTGATCCCGTTGCTGATCGTTCTGACCGTCCTTTACGTTGGCGTGTCGATCTATTCCCGCCGGGTGCGACGCAGTAAACTGATCGCACATTGGGAGAAAAAGGGCATGACAGGCGACAGGGACGCCTTTGTCCAGCGCGGGTTGAAAAAGTACGACGGATCGTTTCGCCGCAAACTGATCCTTGGGATCTATGTCGTGCCGCTGGGCCTGATCGCGATCCTGATTTATGTTTCGAATTTCATGTGAGGGTTTGACTAATGCGTTATGTCAAATGGGCCATCATCATCCTGTTCTGGGGTACGATCGCGGCGGTGTTGAACTACACCCTGCCGCAGCATGACGTGGTTCGGATCTCGGACACCTATGAAAAACGGATCGACCCCGGTGAGAACAGCATCTTCTGGTCGGTTCATGATGTCGGCAGCGACCCGACCACACCGAACCGTGATGTGTTCTTCATCCAGACCCGCAAGACCAACGGCAAGGTCATGGTCTATCGGAACGAGGATACAGGCTGGGGCTGGCCGCCTTACTTCAAGCTGAACTCCTCGAACCTGCAGGCAGAAGCGGCAGACCTGAAATCAACAACCGAGGCGCCGCGTTGGGTGGTGGTACGTCACTACGGCTGGCGCAGTGAATTCCTTTCGATCTTTCCGAACGCCGTTAAGATATGGCAGGTCGACAGCCCGGATGTGCGGATCATTCCATGGTTCAACATCATCTTCCTGACTGTTTTCTTCGCCCTTGTTTGGGCCATCTGGGTGCGCTGGCGCAGGTTCCGAGAAGCCCGCATCGACCCAATGATGGAGAATGTGGAAGACGGCCTGTATGCCGCAGGCGACGCGATCGAGGAACGCAGCAGCAGGTTTCGCAGGTGGCTGAACAGTTGGAAGTCAAAGTAGGGGCCGAATATGACTGGGCCGGCCTTGGTGTCAGCGAACAATGAATTCAGCATGCAGCGCACCGGCGGCTTTGATCGTCTTCAATATGTCGATCATGTCCCGTGGAGAAACGCCCAATGCGTTCAAACCTGCCACCACTTCTGACAAGGTTGTCGCTTCGGGTATTTCTGCCAGCCCGGTGCCTTCTTCTTCGTCAATACCGGCGACGGTTCTGGGAACGACCACCGTTTCGCCACGCGCGAACGGGTTGGGTTGGATTGCGATCGGAGCCTCTTCGACGGTGAGAATCAGATTGCCTTGGGATACCGCCACCCTCGAGATACGCACCTCCTGACCCATCACGATGGTGCCCGAACGTTGATCAACCACGACACGAGCCTTGGTTTCCGGCTCTACCAGGATGTTTTCGATGCGCCGAAGTGCATGCGCAGCTGATCGTGCGCCGGTGGCAGGAATGCTCAGTTCCACCGTGCCGGAATCTCTCATGATGGCCACGGCCTTTCGGAATTCTGAATTGACTGCAGTTTCGATTCGTTCAGCCGTTGTGAAATCCGGTTCTCGCAGGGCCAGGCGGATTTGACTGAGCGACGACAGATCAAATTCGATTTCACGTTCAACCCGGGCGCCGGACGGAATGACGCCAGACGTCGGAACTCCGCGCACAACGGATGCGGCCTCGCCCTCTACCACAGCGCCGCCGGCCAGTACCGTGCCTTGAGCCACTGCATAGATCTGACCGTCCGCCGCGTTAAGCGGTGTCATGATCAATGTCCCCCCAAGCAGGCTTTTTGAATCCCCGATGGCGGATACGGTCACGTCAATCTGTCCACCGACTCGTGCAAATGGGGGCAGGCTGGCGGTGACGAGAACAGCGGCGACGTTTTTGGGGCGAAAGTCTTCTCCGGTAACGTTGACGCCCAGCCGTTCTAGAATGTTGGACATGATCTCTTCTGTGAAAGGCGCATTTCTCAGCCCGTCACCGGTTCCGTTCAGGCCGACGACAAGGCCATAGCCGACAAGGTCATTGCCGCGGACCCCATCGAAATTGACAAGATCTTTCAATCGTATTGCACCTGCGGAAACCATGCCCGGCAACAGAAGCAAAAGGAGAACCAGAGTTTTCATCGCAGGAAGTTCACCAGCGACAGGTTGGCGTTGCGAACCGTAACGGAATAGAGGCTTTCGAGCTGAAACTGTACGGTCTGTAATCGCGCTGCGGTTTCATAGGGATCGGCAGCTATCAGTTGATTCCGGCTGTATTCCAGGCTTGTCCTTGCGGCAGCGTTGCGCGATGACGCCTGGTCGACGCGGGCCTCGGCTGCGCCCACCTGCGCGCGAAGCGTCACGGCGTCGTCACGTGTATTGGCCAAATTGACACCCAATTGCGTGAACAGCGCAGTGCGTTGATCGGGTGCCAGTGCCAATGAAGCATCCGTAGCCAGCGCCGCAAGCGCAATGTCTTTCAAAGCGGTTTTCAAGGATGGGTCCGTTGCTGTTACGGGCAGGGAAATACGTTCGTTTTCCGAAATTTGCATGGGCGCAAGGGGTGTTGCGGAGCCCTGAAAAATGACGGCGTCGAAGCCGAGAGGGTCGTTGAACCAGTTCTCGGCCGCCAACATGATGTCAGATGCCGTGACCTGACCGGCCACTTCCGTGCGAAGCGCTGCCAGCAACGTTTCAGCCGACGGCAGCGGAGAAGTGTCCGTAGCGGTCCCTGAAAACAGGCTGCGTCCACCAATCCTTGTATTCAGCGCCGAAATCATCGTGTCCAGTTCGTTCTGGGCCTGAACCGAAGCCTGTTCATGCGTCACAGTGTGACTTGCGCTGCCGAACGCCAGCAGCGCGTTGGACATTTCTCCGACCGAGTTGCTGAACATGGTCAGGCTTTTCTGCATGGCATCCGCAAAAAGGCCAGCTTCGGCAGTTGCGACTTTGTAAGCGTCAAGCCGGGTCAGTTTGTTCTCAAGATCCAGTAAGTGTGAATAGTCACCGCCCAGTCGGTGCGACATGTTCTGCACTTTTCCACTCGACATCTCATATGAAAGATTTTCGATCTGGGTTTTGATTTCCGTCGCACGAGAGCGAAGCGTCATGCCCCGCGCCAAATCGCCAATGGCAGTCAAATTCATGATTACAACCTCAGCAATGTGTCCATCAATTCGTCCACGACCGAAATCAACCGGGCGTTCGCGGCGTAGGCCTGTTCGATCTGCATCAGGCGTTGCAGTTCCTGATCTGTGTCTACGCCTTGTTCAGCCTCGATCTTTGCCATCTCAAGCTGTGCGTTTGTTGCAAAGACCAGGCGTGCGCTGGCTGTGTGTGCTTTGGCACCGACACGAGAGGTCATCGCTTCGGAAATCTCGGTGGCCCGCATGTTTCCGGTTCCGAACGGTGAACCTGCGACCGGGCGCGCGGTTTCCAGAATCGCTCCAAAAGCCTGTAGTTGAGTGGAATCCCCGGGAGCACCCGGAAGGGTGGCGCCCAAACCGGCGCGCAGTTTCCAACTTGCACCACCCGCGTCAGGGTCAGCGATAGTATTGAACCCTACGCGGGACGCGAGGCCTATGGTGAGCGCTGGGTTCAGACGCACGCCGTCATCGGTGAACAGGCCGGGATCTGTCGGCAGCACGGTTGGATCCAGGCCCGGGGTTTCGAAACGCTCGACAAGGTCGCGCGCGACGGTGTCCAGATCATTCTGTGCGTCGATCGACAGTTCATCGCGGATCTGGAATTGCGCCATCAGCGCACCGCCCCGAATTTGCGCCGAGTCACCGCTGGTGCGTACAGGATTTCCATTCATTTGAAGGCCTGACAACAGTCCGTTCGCCACCGTCATGTGCGGCTTGGTATCACCCGTCGTTGCAAACGAGAATATTGCCGCGCTTCCTTCCAGCAGGATCAGACCACCTCCGGAATAAAGCGAGATTTGACCGTTCTCCCGGGGAACAGAGTTGACGGGGACCAGTTGATTGACCTGATCGACCAGAACCTGTCTTTGATCCAGCAGCGCCCCGATATCGCCGCCTGAATATCGAATTGCAGGGATTTTGGCGTTCAGGGCCTCGATATCTGCAAGCATCTGGTTCAGCTTACTTACATGACTGCCGATCGTGCGATCTGCATCCGACCGAAGTTGCTGAAACCCTTCCGACGCTGCGTTAAGCCCTGCGGCAAGATCCCGTCCGGCCCGGGCGACCTGGTCCAGTCTTTCGGCAGAGTCCGGCAGGCTGGCGGCAGTGATAAGGCTGCCTTCAAACGTTGCAAGACGAGCGGTTAAGGAAGACATGTTGTGGGGCTTTCCGACAAAGGTTTCGAGCCTTGCGTGAAAGTCCGAAATCGCGGTTTGGCGCGCAAGATCGGCATCCGTGACGCGGCGGTTCGCAGTGATCACGGGATCATGGTGGCGGACAACGCCAACTGTTCGGACGCCATTTCCTGAAACCGGGCTGGTCGTCAGTTCAAGGGTTCTGCGTGCGTATCCCGGTGTCAACGCGTTTGCGATGTTTCCCGACACGACTGCGGCCCCGCGGCTTGCGGCCGTCAACCCGCCAAGGGCGTTGTTCAAAGCGGTCGACATATTCATCTGGCAGGTCCTTTCAATCAGCCGTTACAGGGATCAGCGTTTGATATTCGTGGTCTCCTGAAGCATTTCATCCACGGTCTGGATCACCTTGGCGCTGGAGGAATAGGCACGCTGCGTCTGGATCATAGAGGTCAGTTCGGTTGCCACATCCGTCGTCGATTCCTCACGCGCGAATGAGACCAGATCGCCCGTCGGCCCTTCGCCTGCGTTCCAGAGGAAAAAGGTGCCGCTATCGCGGGAAGGCGCGTAGGTCTGGCTGTCCAGGGCGGTCAATCCGTTGGGGTTCGGGACGTCGACCAGCGGGATCTGAAACATGCGGCGACTGACGCCTGTGTCGTAGAAAGCGTAGACATATCCATTTTCGTCAACCTGAACGCTGGTCATCGTGCCGACAGCGGAACCGTCCCGTGTTATCGATACCGGGGCAAACGTGTCGGACAACTGCGTGATGCCGTCCGTATCGCCAATCCGTCCGATATTGATCTCCATTGGACCGCCCGCAACGTTGACGACAACGCTGCCCGTTGCGGGATCATAGGCGCCTCCTGAAACCGCCGTGACACTGGCCAGCGTTCCGCCGGCCGTGCGACTGTCGGTAAAGGTCAGCGTGTACTCTCCGATAATGGTTCCGCCGGACGCGGTATCGCGCAAGGTCATGGTCCATTCGTTGCTGGACCCGGTCGCTGGAACAGTCGGGGCAAGTTCGATATCCACGTTTTCAGACTTACCCAGATTGTCAAAATACTCGACCGACAGGGGCTGGGTATCGCCTGGTGCCCCTGCATCCGTCGCGGTTGCGGGCAGGTTCATGCGCAGGTTCATCTGCGTGGTAGGCGCCCCCGAAAGCTGATTGACGCTAAGCTGGATGGGTTCCAGCGCAGCGGGGGTGTCGCGGGGAACACTGGGGATCGAACCATCGGGTCCGGCACGCCAGCCCAGCAGGACAAGGCCGGATTCCGTGACCAGATATCCCTGATCGTTCGTTCGAAAGGATCCTGTGGTTGTCAGCAGCATCTCATTTGAACTCGACCCGATCTGTGAACTGGAGCGCACGGGCAGCATGCCACGGCCTCGGACGGCCAGATCGGTTGAATTGTTCGTTGTCACCAGCGAGCCGCGCTGATCAATCAGGCGCTGACTGGTGGTTCTGACGCCGCCTGCTGAATAACTGCCGCCCCGACCGGATGTGACCATCGAGTGAAAGTCCGTCTCGACCCGCTTGTATCCGAAGGTGGAAGAATTGGCGATGTTGTCCGAAATAGTGGCCAATCTGTTCGCATTCGCCTTCAATGCAGCCACACCGGCGTTCAGGGATGAAGAAATTGACATTGAAACGCCCTTCTGTTGCGTCAACCGTTGATGCAACACCTAGCGCGCGGCCTCTTAACAGCGCGCTAACAGGTAAAATGCGACCTATCCTTTTGCGGTCATGACCTGCGAAGGAATATGATTTCAACGCGGTTGTTGCGCGTGGCCATGGGGTTTTCGCTGACCAGTTCGCGGTCCGCGTGGCCAGTAACGCGATCCAGCCGGTGCGTTGCCACGCCCTTGTCCTGCAGCATCCTGCGCACGGCTTGAGCACGTGTCGTGGACAATTCCCAGGCGGGGTTATGTGCCAGCACCACCGGCGACGACGCGACATGGCCTTCGGCAGCAATTGCATTGGTCACAAGGTCCGAGGATCTGGCCACCAGCAGCATCAGGGCTCGCAGGACGGGTGTTGGATTGTCCGTTCCCGTTTCGAACAGGGTCTGGTCGTCAGTATCGAACAGCTCCACCACCAACCCTTCATCCGTGACGTGGGTCACGATATGTTTGAGGACCTCGTCCGAGACCAGGCTTTCGCCGGTGCGTCCAAGCAGTTTCGCTTCGAGCGAGGTGAAATCCTCGAATGCGCCCTTGCTTCCGCCGCGGGCATCCACGCCGCTTGCGCCGCGGGCCTGTCTGGCAATGGTAGGCTGTCGGCTGCTGGCACCCGAGCCGTCCATTACCATGGTCTTTTCCGAGAACATGTTGTTGCCGCCAAAAGCGCCGTCGCCACCGCCAGAAACCGGATTCACCGGTATTGTGGGCGAAAAATAATCCGCCAACCCTTTGCGTTGTTTTTCTGTTGTTGCATTCAGCAGCCACATCAACATGAAGAACGCCATCATGGCCGTGACAAAGTCGGCATATGCGACTTTCCACGCGCCACCGTGATGGCCATCGCCACCCGAAACACGTTTCTTCTTGATGATGACTGGCGCCGCATTGGATTGCGCACCCATCTTCACCACCTTTTATCACCCACAACCGGGTTATCAGGGCAGGTCTTAATGGCCGCTTAACACTTAAAACTGTTCCGAAATCTGGCGTCGTTCAACGCATCAATCCGCCAGCGGCGCGGCGTAGGATCAGGGAAAGACGGTTAAAGCTGTTCTCTATCCCTTCGGGATCGGGTCTTGCGAAAAACGCATCCAGATCTTCATGCGCGCGAACGGCCTGATCCAGCAGCGGGTCGGTGCCTTCGGTATAAAGCCCAGCTTTGATCATGATCTCGGATTGCTCATAGCTGCCGACGAGCTTGCGGGTTTCCGAGATCAGCCTGTTTTCGTCTTCTGACGCGGCTTCGGGCAGGCAGCGCGAAACCGACCGGCTGAGGTCGATTGCCGGAAACCGGCCACGTTCCGCGATGTCTCGGCTTAGGACGATATGCCCGTCCAGAACACCGCGCAGAATGTCGGCAACCGGTTCGTCCATGTCGGACCCGGCAACCAACACGCTGAAAACCGCGGTGATATCTCCTTGCCCGGCAGTGCCGGGCCCGGCCCGTTCGCACAGACCGGCAATCAGTGGTGTGACGGATGGTGGAAACCCGCGCAACGATGGCGATTCGCCCGTGGTGACGGCGATTTCACGATGAGCCTCGGCAAATCGCGTAATGGAATCCGCCAAGAACAGAACGTGCAACCCCTGATCGCGCATGTATTCGGCAACCGACATCGCTGCCCAAAGGCAACGCCGTCGAGCAAGGGCGGACTGATCAGAAGTGGCTGCGACGACAACAGACCTTTTCATCGTCTCAGGACCCAGAGCTTTGGCGACAAACGCGTTCACTTCACGGCCCCGTTCCCCGGCCAGAGCGACTACAACCACATCTGCCTGCACTGATTTGGCAAGCGTCGCCAGCAATGTGGATTTTCCGACCCCGGAACCGGCGAACAACCCGATTCTCTGGCCCTGCACGATGGGAAGAACCGTGTTCAGCATCGACAGCCCGGTTTCCAGTCGCTGCCCCAATCCCCGGCGTTCAACGGCGGGAGGGGGAGATTGAACAATGTTCCTCTCCTGCGAACCGCTCAGCAAGGGCTTGCCGTCCAGCGGCTTGCCGAACGGATCGACAACCCGGCCCAGCCAGTGCGTGTCCGGCGCGAAAACTGGTGACGGTTCAAGCTGCACCCGATCCCCAAGGCTGACCCCGTCCGGTGCCGATTCGGGCAGCATGTAAATATGGTCGGCATCCACACGCAGTACTTCACCCGCCAGATCCGGACCTGGCCGGCGCTGCAATGTCAGGGTGTCTCCGATCCGGGCGTGACCCGTCAGACCGGCGACTTCGATCACACCGCCAGAGACGCCTCTGACAAGCCCGACGTTTCGGACGGCCGACATCCGGTCGAATTCACATTTCAGAAGCGTTGGTTCGATCTCGGGCATGGCCGGCCTCCATCCTGGTTCTGAAAACGCTTTCTAAAGGAATCGGGGTTAAGCCTTGATTGAAACGGATCGAGGGAGAAGCCCCGATGTTCTATGACCTGAACGTCTTTAAGACAGCGTACGCAATGGCAACCCATGCCGGGCAAAGGCAGGCTGTCATCTCGCGCAATATGGCCAACGCGGATACGCCGGGATTCCAGCCCCGCGACATTGAGGCCTTTCACACAGCGTATGACAACACAGACCGTGAATCGGTCATGTCTGCGACCCGTCCGGGCCATTTGCACGGAACGACCACCGGTGATCACCTCTGGTCAGAGTACAAGGCAGAACCGACCGGCGACCCCAACGGCAACGGTGTCTCGCTGGAGGAGGAGATGCTGAAAGCCGTCGAGGTCAAGCGCCAGCATGACCGCGCGCTGGCGATCTACAGATCCTCGATGAATGTCCTGCGCGCCAGCCTGGGCCGGTCGTAAAGGGGCGAAGACATGAGTGATTTTTCACATTCCCTGACAGCCTCGGCCAGCGCATTGCGAGCACAGGCGGCTCGTTTGCGCCATGTTTCGGAAAACATATCCAACGCGGATACTCCGGGGTATCGCCGCAAGACGGTTCCGTTCGAAGCGGTTGCGCAAGGCGGCGGGGAAACGGTTCAGGCCGGGCGCGTCAGGCTCGACCGTCGCGACCTTAGCCGGATCTACGATCCTGGCCATCCGATGGCGGACGAGACCGGGCACTACCGGGGGTCGAACGTCGATCTGATGATCGAAATAGCCGACGCGCGCGAGGCGCAGCGCAGCTACGAAGCCAACCTCAAGATGTTCGACCAGACCCGTCAGATGTCGTCGAGCCTGATGGAACTACTCAGAAAATAAAGGAAGCCAGAATGGATGTCCGCTCAATAACCGCCGCCCAGAACTACGCCGTTGCGCGCCCAGCCACTCAGGCTGCCACAGACCACGTTGGAATGGCGCAAGGCTTGCGGTCAACGTTTCAAGATTTTGCGGAAACCCTGAAACATAGCGAGCAGGTGGCAGAGGCTTCGATGGTCGGGCAGGCCGACCCGCACGCGCTGGTGCAGGCCCTTGCGCAGACCGAGCTTGCCGTGGAAACGGCGGTTATCGTGCGTAACAAAGTCGTCGAAGCCTATCAGGAAATCCTGCGGATGCCGGTCTGATCGATGCTGAGCGAGGGGCAGTTCTACGACATCCTGCGGCAGGCACTGTGGGTTGCGGTTATCACGTCTGTGCCGATTCTGGCGGTGGCGCTGGTATCGGGGCTGGTCGTGGGCCTGTTTCAGGCACTGACATCGGTGCAGGAGATGACACTGACCTTTGTCCCCAAGCTGATCGCGATAGTCGTCGTGTTCTGGATTTCCATGGGCTTCATGACCCAAACCCTCGTGACGTTCTTCTCGTCGACACTCATCCCTCTGATCGCAGGAGCCCGCTGATGGATACCGCCTATGTCACCCTGTCCCGCCAATCCGGGCTGATGAACGAGATGCGGCTGGTGGCCAACAATATCGCCAACGCAAACACGACCGGCTACAGGCAGCAAGGCCTGGTGTTTTCCGAGTACGTGAGGGACATGTCAAACGATCCTTCCCTCTCCATGAGCAGGGCCGAAGTCCGCAATACATCGCTGCAACAAGGCGTTCTGACCGAGACCGGCGGGCAGTTCGACTTTGCAATCGAAGGTGACGGGTTCTTCATGATCGAAACGCCCGACGGCAATCGCCTGACCCGGGCCGGGAGCTTTTCGCCCAACGCGGATGGCGATCTGGTGACGATGGACGGGCTGCGGGTACTGGACAGCAACGGCGCCCCCCTGTTTATTCCGCCGGATGCCGCAACACTCGATGTCGGCGGCGACGGCACTCTGAGCGTCAATGGCCAGCTACTGGGGCAGATCGGGGTGTATCAGGTGGCCGACACAGGGGGGCTTATTCGCGAAGGCAGCACCCGGTTTCGCCCGGCGGGCGACGTTGAGCCGGTTTACGAACCCGTAGTCCTGCATCGGTTCCTGGAAGGTTCAAATGTCAACGCGATAGATCAGGTCACTCGGCTGGTCGAAATTCAACGGGCCTATGAGCTGGGACAGAGCTTTCTTGAGGCAGAAGACGAGCGGGTTCGTGGGGCTCTCAAGGCCTTGATGCGCTGATTATTAACCAGGGGAGATTTTGAAATGCGCGCTTTGAAGGTTGCCGCCACCGGAATGACGGCACAACAGATGCGGGTCGAGACCATCTCGAACAACCTCGCGAACATGAACACAACCGGTTACAATGCGCGGCGGGCCGAATTTGCGGACCTGCACTATCAGCAGATGACCCGCGCGGGCGCGGTGAATGCCTCTGACGGCACGGTCTTGCCAACCGGTGTCCAGTTAGGTTTGGGCGTTCGGCCCGCAGCCGTCACCGTCCAACTGGCGCAAGGTGCCTTGTCCGCAACTGGCAACGATCTGGATGTCGCTATCGAGGGGCGAGGCTATCTGGAAGTGACCCTGCCGGGCGGCCAGTCCGCCTATACCCGCGATGGTAGCCTGAAACGATCGCCCGAAGGCCTGATCGTGACTTCGGACGGTTTTACCGTCGCTCCCGAGATTACCATCCCCGATGATGCGCGGTCGATATCCATCAACGCATCCGGCGAAGTATACGCCTATTTCGATGACACAGCCGAGGGTCAGTTGCTGGGAGAATTCACCTTGGCCAGCTTCTCGAATGCCAAGGGGCTGGAGGCGACCGGCAGCAACCTGTTCAAGGAAACCGAAGCCTCTGGTGCACCGGTGACGGGTCCGCCGGGTGAGGACGGGTTGGGAACTTTGCGTCAAGGGTACCTGGAGGACAGTTCGGTTGATGCCGTGCGACAGGTCACGGAACTGATCGAAGCTCAGCGTGGTTACGAAATGAACGCCAAGGTCATATCCGCCGTCGATCAGATGATGGGCGCGACAACTCAGGTGCGATGATGCGCAGTGTTCTTTGGGTGCTGATAGTGATGTCTCCCATGGCTGTTCAGGCCGAGATAGTCGTGCCGACCAGAACCATTCGTGCGAAGGAGATCATTGTGGCCTCGGATCTCGAGCTGACAAACACCGAGGTTGACGGCGTTGTCATGGATCCCGGTCTTTTGATCGGCCAGGAAGCCCGTGTTGCGCTGTATCCGGGTCGCCCTATACGGGAAACGGACGTCGGTCATCCGGCCATTGTGGACCGGAACGATCTGGTTGTCCTGGTATTCAACCGCCAGCCGCTGTCGATCACGGCAGAAGGCCGCGCACTGGGACGCGGGGCTGCAGGTGACCGCATTCGGGTCATGAATTTGTCGTCCAGAACGACTGTAACCGGGCATATCCGGCCCGACGGTCAAATTGAGGTAAGATAATGCCCGTAGAGCCTTACAAACTGCTTGTCACTTTGATTGCCCTGTCCGCGTGCGGGCGCGTGGACCACCTGGGCAAACCGCCGAGCTTTACGCCCACTGATGAGTCTCCGGAACAGGTGGCCATGCTGTGGCCAGGCCTGCCAACACACACTCAGCCGCAGCGGAGTGTGGATCGCGCCTCGCTTTGGAGCGGTGGGCAACAGTCGCTGCTGGGAGACCAAAGAGCGATCAAAAAAGGTGACATCATGACGGTTGTGATCGAGCTGGACGAAAAAGCCGAGATTTCGAATGATACGAAACGATCGCGCGCCGGATCTGAAAGTCTGGCCGTTCCGGGATTGTTCGGCCTGCCCCAGCGCGTGGCAGACAAGTTGCCTGAAGGTGCCTCGATGGATGACGCCGTGTCCATCGATTCCTCATCGGACAGTTCGGGAAAAGGCTCGGTCAAGCGTAAGGAAAAACTGACCCTGCGGGTGGCTGCTACGGTGATTGATGTTCTGCCCAACGGTGTTTTGTCGATTTCCGGTTCACAGGAATTGCGTGTCAATTTCGAACTGCGGGAACTGCTGGTCACCGGCTATGTTCGACTGCAGGATATCTCCCGCCAGAACGAGATCACTTATGACAAGATCGCCTCGGCGCGGGTTTCTTACGGGGGCCGGGGGCAAATCACGGATGTGCAGCAACCACGTTACGGCCAGCAGATCCTCGATTCGCTTCTGCCGTTCTGAGGTGCCGCTGTGGTCAGGAAACTTGTACCGCTGATTTGTCTTGTCTTGGGGCTGGCCGCAGGTATCGGGGCCGGGGTCTTCCTCGGACCGAAAGAAAGCGACAACAGCAAGGCCGCGACAGCAGAGGCTGAAAAGCCAAAAGAAACGAAAGCAAGTCAGAAGGAGGGTGAGGGAGAGTTCGAATATCTCAAGCTCACCAAGCAATTCGTGGTTCCGGTGGTTAAGAAGGACCAGATATCAGCTCTGGTGACGGTGTCCTTGAGTTTGGAAACCACGCCTGGGCTTTCGGAAACGTTTTATGCGATTGAACCGAAACTGCGCGACAGGTTCCTGCAGGTGCTGTTTGACCATGCCAATATCGGCGGCTTTGACGGTGCCTTTACAGAGTCCGGCAACTTGAATGCGTTGCGCAAAGCGTTGCTGGACGTTGCGCGTAAGGATTTGGGCGAAGACGTTTCTCAGGTTCTGATTATGAGTGTCAATCGTCAGAACACCTGACGACTCAGTCGGTTGTGGATCAGAAGCCCTTTGACTGGTTGCAAAACTGATCAGCCATAAGCGACTCCGACAGGCTTTCAACAGCACGTTTGCGCCCGAACGAAAGGCGCAGCGCGTCCAGAGCGCTCAGCTTCTGCACTCGGATGCGCGCCAGTTCCATGTTCAACTGGCGGCGTGTTGCGGCTTCCCAGCCGTTCCACAAGATATCGGTTCCTGTGATTTTGTAGCCTTGGGACTGCGCACTGTCGTGGCGCGCCGCTTTAACCTGCGTGTCCAGCTTCCTCAGCTTCCTCAGAACCAATGTCTCGGCCTCGACCAAGGGGCGAATGGCCTGAAATTCCTTTTGGAACGCGGCCTCCGTCACCCGCACCAATGCTTTGATCTGCGTTTGTCGCATTATACCTGCTTCTTTGCTCGTTTACGCATGGCTTCGGCGAACCGGATAGCGGCGGCAACGGATCGATAGTGCTCTTCCTGGATCTCCTGCCCGATATCGACGGTGCCGTGAAGCGCCCGCGCGGTCGGCGGATCGGAATGGATCGGAACCCCTGCCTGCCCGGCTGCCGACCGGATCGTGGCGGCGATTTCGTCCACGCCCTTCGCGACGCAAACCGGTGCGGTACCGACCGCCCGCGACCATTTCAACGCGACCGCAAAATGCGTCGGATTGACTATGACAACGTCTGCTTCAGGAACCGCCGCCATCATCTGGTTTGCCGCAATGTCCTGTGCGCGCTGCCTGCGCTGTTGTTTGACATGAGGGTCGCCTTCAGCATCCTTGGTTTCGTCCTGAATCTCTTTGCGCGACATACGGTTTTTGCGCATGTGCTCGGAGTTTTGCCAAAGGTAGTCCGCTGCGCCGATGGCCAGAGCGATGACAATCACGATAAACAAGAAGCGAAACAACAGGTTCATCATCAACAGGATTGAAGATTGGGGTGGTGCCGTACCGGCAGACAGGATTTCCGCCAGATTGGCGCGCAGGAAAACGGCAAGGCATGTGCAATAGATTGTCAGTTTGACAAAGGCCTTAAGGAATTCGAACAATCCACCCCGGCCGAACTTGTTCTTGGCGTTCGACACAACGGAAACACGCGACAGCTTGGGTTTGAGTTTGGACGGCGCAAAGACAAGTGCTCGCTGCGCCATGAGGCTGAGCAGGACCGCAGCCGCCGGAATAGCAAAGAGAATCCCGATGGCGACCAGGGTCGCTTTTAGAACGCCGCCGACCGGGCCTGCAGACGGGCCATCGATCATAAGGCGGGACAGGTCGTCGGCCTGATCGATCATTACAAGAAAAAGCGTACCAAGCTTTTCCACGCCGTGGTGACCGACTGTTACCAGCGCGACGAGCAACCCGGAATAACCCGCAACCACCGACAGATCGGCGGACTTGGCCACTTCGCCCTTTTCACGGGCTTTCTTCAGTTTCTGCGGTGTCGGGTCAAAAGACTTGTCGCTGTCGTCGTCTGCCGCGCTCATCAGTTGGTTCCAATCGGGTTGGTTAGAAAACTGTTGAGTGCGTCCGACCAGGCGGACAGGACCAAGGGTGCTCCGGCGAACAAAAGAAAGAGACCGGCAAAGGTGATTGCCGGGGCACCGACAAAGGCGACCATTAATTGAGGCATCGCCCGGTTTATGACCCCAAGCGCAAGATTGTAGATCAGCGAGGCGATGACGAAGGGCATTGCCAGCGCAAAAGCCAGCGCAAAGCTGTGCGCAATTCGTCGCACACCCCAATGGGACAGATCCGCAGCCGCAGGGGGCTGTCCCATTGGAATCAGGGTGTAGCTATCAATCAAAAACTGCGCCGCACGAATGTGCAACCCCATAAGAACTGCCAGAGTGATTCCGGCCAGGGTCAGCAGATATCCCATGGCCGGCACTGGGTCTGCTGCCGCCCCGCCCAGAAGCTGGGATAGCGATGTCGCCTGAGCGGCAATTGATCCTGCTGTCTGAAGGGCAAGCACGAAAAGCCTCAAGCTTAAGCCAAGTGCCAGACCCGTCAGGATTTCGGTGCCGATCAGCCGCACTACGGGAAACAGTCCAGACATCGCCTCGGACGGGTCAATTGCGGAAGAAACCACGAGCGTAAATGCCACTGCTATCGCCAGCTTTACGCGGGCCGGAATGCTGCGCTCTCCGAAGGCAGGCAGAAGGGAAACCAAAGCGGAAACCCGCAGGAAAACGGCGAACAAGTGCTCAAGCTCGCTACTGATAAACGGCAGCAAGTCGGGGGGCAGGTCGATCACGCGGGCACCGTACCGACAAGTGCCGGCCTGGCTTCCAGGCCGATTTCTTCAAATGACAGAACCGGGTTCGAGATGCCGCGTGCGTGCAGGATCGTGCGCAGCAACCTGCGTCGACGGGTCGAAGTCACAACGGCCGCAAACACGCCCCGATCCGCGGTTTGCGCAACGCTTTGCACGACACCGTCTGCAAGCTTGTTGAACAGGTTGGGCGGAAGCGCGACGTCGAGACCTGCGCTTTGGGCGTCGATTTGGTAAGTGGCGAACGTGTCCTCCCACTCCGGTGCCAGTTGGATCAGTGGGATCGACCCATCTTCGCGCTTCATGTCGGCGACCAGCTGGAACCCGAGACGTTGGCGCACCAGTTCGCAAATCCCTTCGGGCAGAGTTGTGGTCAGCCGAGCCTCGGCCACGGTTTCCAGGATCAGGGCCATGTTTCGGATGGACACCCGTTCGTTCAGCAGCAGCCGCAGAACGGAATGTAATGTATCGATCGGGACCTTGTCCGGGATCAGTTCGTCCAGCAACTTGCGGTTGGCCTCGGCCCGGACCGGATCGCTCAGCCGAGTCATTTCGGACAAAAGACGCCGCAGCGACTTGAGTGTCAGCAGTCGGGAGAAGTTCTGCTTGATGATTTCGAGCAGATGGGTCGCCAGGATTTCGGGGGGCGAGACGATCGTTGCGCCGCTCAGGGCCGCAGCCTCCCGATCTTTGGGCAGGATCCAACGGGCAGGTGCGCCGTAGACGGGTTCGGTCACATCATTTCCGTCCGGCAGAATGTCCGGCCCTTCCTGAACCAGCGCCAATACAAGGTCGGGGTTCAGAACACCGCGCGCCTGTTCGACGCCCTGAACTTTGATAACGTAAGTGCCGGTTGGAAGATCGGCGCGATCGGTCAACCGAATTTCGGGCAGGATCAGACCAAAGCCAGAGGCGACATATGTCCGCATATTGGCGATCCGCGCGTCCAGACCGGTGCCTGGGTTTAGAACCATGCTGACCAGATCCGGCGCGAATTCCAGATGAACGTCGTCCAGGTCCAGGATGTCTCCGATGGCCTGCGGGGTCGGGGCATCGGTCTCGGGTGCCGGTGAGTGCGCTTTTGTCAGCTCGGATTTTTGTTTGCTGTAAACGCTGTAGGCTGAGTATCCCAAAACCCCCGCGCCTAGAATGAAGGGCAGAAACGGCAGGCCTGGCACCAACGCAAACAGGGCCATCAGCAGCGAGACTGTGCCCAGCGCAGCCGGGTGCCGCCCCAACTGCGAGAAGATGGCGCTGTCGGTTGCCCCCTGCGTGCCGCCCCGCGCCAGCAGCAGGGCGGACGCGATTGAGATAATGACCGCAGGGATTTGTGAGACCAGCCCATCACCAACCGTCAGGATCGCATAGGTTTCGAAGGCGGATGCAACCGGCATACCATGCACGATCACGCCCATGATCAAACCCATCACAAGATTCAGCAAGGTGATCAGCAACCCGGCAACGGCGTCGCCCTTGACGAATTTGGACGCACCGTCCAGCGAGCCGAAGAAAGTCGTTTCCTGCTGTTCTCTTTCGCGCCGTTCCTTGGCTTGCTGATGGTCGATGGCCCCTGCGGACATGTCGCTGTCAATTGCAAGTTGTTTGCCCGGCATCCCATCCAGCGCAAACCTGGCTCCGACCTCGGCCATGCGGGCGGCGCCCTTGGTGATCACCATGAAATTCACGATCAGCAAAACGCCAAACACGACGAGACCCAGAAAGATGCTTCCGCCCATGACGAATTGGGCAAACCCCTCGATCACATCACCTGCGGCGTTGGTGCCCGAATGTCCCTGACCGATGATCAGCTTGGTGGACGAAACATTCAGCGACAATCGTAGCATCAGGGATGCCAGCAGGATCGTTGGAAAAGAGGAGAAATCCAGCGGGCGTTCGATAAACAGGGTCAAGGTGAAGATCAGAATAGCCAGCGCAAACGACGCTGCCAGCCCCACATCCAGAACCCAGGCGGGCATTGGCAGGATCATCATCACGATGACCGTCATCAGGGCCAGCGCCAGCAAGACGGTCGGCGAGAACACAGAGCGGGCATCGAACCTGAACACGATCACCCCCTTAGTTGAAGACGATAAAGGCGGGGGCACTATCCGCTACCGGAACCAGAGACCCCAGCATTACCCGTTTTGGCGCGGCAGATCGCGATGGAAGCAGTGGAGCAGAGGACTGTGTAAAAGGATCGCGGGCAACTGCCGCATACCTTGTCGGCTCGTCCTCGTTGAGGCGCGCCAACTCGGTCTGAAAACGCTCGGAATAGGTCTGGGCCAGAGCGGGAGTGCGAGAGTGATAAGCTCCGGCCGCTGCGGGCCACGATGCAAACTCTGCAAACAGGCCCTTCAGAAAACGGGCGGCATATCTGGCGTTCTGATCCGGGTCGAACATTTCGTCAATCGACCGGAATGCCTGCCCGTGCCAGCGATAGTTGATCTGGAAGCAGCCGATGTCGAAACTGCGTGCGCCCGCCTTGAAGATTTGGAAAACATGGGATTTTGCCTCGACCTCGGTGTCAAACCAAAGACCTTGCCCCTCGACATTGATCGCCCACGGCCATGGACGCAGGGTGCCAGCGACATTAAGACCGGATTCCACGCGCGCGATGGCCCGTAGAACATCCAGAGGAACCCCTTCCGACAAAGCGGCTTGCCTCATGGCCTGATCACACAGATCGGCGGTTCTTGCGTCAGGTTGTGCATGCAGCGAACGCCCGGCAAGAAGCAGAATCAGAAGAAAGGTGAATATTCGATGGGGCATTCTGCCGGTCCGGGATCTTGATCAGTCCGGGGCAGGCTAGCCGCGCATCGGTTTACATAGGGTTATCGCAGCATCAGTTCCGGTCGATCCGGCGGCCAAACACAACGCTTGTGTTGGTTCGCATGACGCCCGGGATCTTGGCGAGTTCGTCGACGAGGATGTCCAGATCTTCGATATGCGGTGCTTCGGCACTCAGCAGCAGGTCGAATTCTCCGTTAATGGACAGGCACAGTTTGACCTCGGGATAGGCTTCAAGACGTTTGATGATGCGGGCCGTTTCTTTTTGCTGCACTTCCAGCAGAACGATGACTTGTACACGCGGTGTGTCTTGCGGGCTGTGCAAAACCACGGAGTACCCTGCAATTACACCGCGATCTTCCATGCGGCTGATACGCTCGTGAACGGTGGTGCGCGCCACGCCCAGCTTTGCTGCGATCCGGGTAGTTGATTCACGCGCGTTCTGCTGAAGTGCGGCAACGATATTTCGATCAAGTTTGTCCATGGTGGCCAAGGTTTAGAGCATTAGCATACAGATGCTCAAGTTCCTGCTGACCTCATTTGTGTCGCGGCAAAATCCCGTCCCGGCAGCGCCTGGTCACAATGACGCCCGATGGATGGCGTTGAGTTTGCGGACCAAACCTCCTATCTCGTGGTTTGAGACCGAACAAAGGAAAAATCTGTGGCGAACCACTTGTACAAAAACGACCTGCCGGATGGGCTGGATCTGGGCCCGGTCGTGGCGATCGACTGTGAAACCATGGGTTTGAATCCACATCGGGACAGGTTGTGCGTCATCCAGATGTCGGGTGGCGATGGGCACAGCCATATCGTTCAGGTCAAAAAAGGGCAGACATCAGCGCCGAACCTGTGTGCCATGCTGGAAAATCCCGATGTGCTGAAGCTGTTTCATTTCGGGCGATTTGACATCGCGGCCATGTACCACACATTCGGTGCGCTGGCGGCGCCGGTCTATTGCACCAAGATCGCCAGCCGACTGGTACGCACCTATACAGACCGACACGGTCTGAAGAACCTGTGCCAGGAACTGATCGGCGTCGACATCTCGAAACAGCAGCAAATGAGCGACTGGGGTGCGGAAACCCTGACCGAGGCTCAGCTGGACTATGCCGCCTCGGACGTTCTGTACCTGCATCAGTTGCGCGATGCGCTGAACGGGCGTCTGGCACGCGAGGGCCGGACCGAGATGGCGCAGGCCTGTTTTGATTTCCTGCCGATGCGTGCCAAGCTGGACCTCGCCGGCTGGCCTGAAACGGACATTTTTGCGCACTCATGACTGACAACGAATCCTTTCTGAAAACTGCGCGGCAGGTCATCACTGACGAAGCCCGTGCGCTTGACGTTCTGGCGGACGGCCTGGATGAGAATTTCGCCACTGCCGTGCAGATGATCCTGCAGGCAACCGGTCGGATCATTGTCAGCGGGATCGGCAAATCGGGCCATATCGGTCACAAGATCGCGGCAACGCTGGCGAGTACCGGGACACCCGCCTATTTCGTGCACCCGGCCGAGGCAAGTCACGGCGATCTGGGCATGGTGTCGAAGGGCGATGTGGTTCTGGCGATTTCGAACTCGGGCGAGGCACCGGAACTGGCCAATCTTCTGGCCTTTACCCGGCGGTTCGGCATTCCGCTGATCGGTCTGTCCAGCAAGCCCGAAAGCACGTTGATGAAACAGGCGGACGTGCATTTGCTGATCCCGTCGATGGGTGAGGCCTGCGGCTTTGGCATGGTGCCTTCGATTTCGACGACACTGACGCTTGCAATGGGGGACGCGCTGGCGATCGCCTTGATGAAGTACCGCGATTTCCGGCCTGAAAACTTCCGTGACTTCCACCCCGGCGGCAAGCTCGGTGCGCAGCTCAGCAAGGTTCGCGATCTGATGCATACCGACACGCCGATCGTTTCCTCGGGCACGCCGATGAGCGAGGCGTTGCTGGTCATGAGCCAGAAGGGTTTTGGCGTTGTCGGCGTTAGTGATGCCGAAGGGCAGTTGCTGGGCATCGTAACCGATGGCGACCTGCGGCGGCATATGCAGGGTCTCCTTGACCTGACCGTCGATCAGGTGATGACCGCGAACCCGCGTACCATCGGACCGGGTGAACTGGCCGAGAGCGCCGTGGCTCTGATGACGATGCAGACGCCCAAGATCACCTGCCTGTTTGTGGTCGATCCGGCCTCGGGCGGGCGGGCTGAAGGCATTTTGCACATTCACGATTGCCTGCGCGTCGGGTTGGGCTGAAAGGTGGCAACTGTGGACCGCTATTCCCGCATGGTACAGTTCTTGAAGGTGCTGCTGCCGTTGGTGGCCATTCTGTTGCTGTCCACGGTGTTCCTGCTGTCGCGCAGCATCGAGACAGACGTGTCGGTTCCATTCCCGCAAACGGAAATCAACGATCGCCTTGCCGACCAGGTTATTACTCAGCCCGACTACCGGGGCATAACCCGCAAGGGTGAAGACGTGCATATCAAGGCCATACAGGCGGCAAAAGGGGCTGAAGGATCTGTCCCGACCGCGGCCGAGTTTCGTGGGCGCCTGGGGCTGTTGAATGGCGGTGTCATAAAACTGGATTCAAATTCGGGCATGATCCGACCTGACAAAAAGACGGCAACTTTTGTCGGCGATGTTGTCATAACCACTACGGACGGCATCCAGGTCACCACGGATTTGCTGAACACCTCGTTGGATGAAATCCGCGGGGATACACCGGGTCAGGTTAACGGAACCGGACCGATCGGTGATTTCTCGGCTGGGCGCATGACGTTTGGGACTGAAAAAAAGGACGGACCGGTCCATATTGTTTTTACAGATGGCGTAAAGCTGGTGTATGAGCCGGCAAAAGCAGAAAGATGAAGTGTGTTTGATTTTCGAATTGCCCTTGTTTGCATCGCTCTGGTGACGAGTGCCGTTTCCGCGACCGCGCAGGAAACGCAGGTGGCGTTTGGGTCGACCAAGGCGGACCCCAGTTTGCCTGTCGAAGTGACGTCGGAAACACTCAACGTCAATCAGGAAAACGGGTCGGCCGAGTTTCTGGGAAATGTCATCGTGATTCAGGGCGAAATGCGTCTGACTGCAGAACGGGTTCTGGTCATCTACAACAACGAGCGTTCGGCGATCGAGCGGCTAGAGGCCACGGAAGACGTGGTTCTGGTAAGCCCTCCCGACGCGGCGCAGGGGGATTGGGCCGAATACACGATTGATTCCGGTGTGATCCTGATGAAGGGCAATGTTCTTCTGACACAGGGGCCAAGCGTCATCAGCGGCGATCAGATGAATGCCAACCTGACCACCGGTACCGCAACCATGACCGGTCGGGTGAAAACGATCCTGCAACAGGGCAACAACTGATGGCACGACCCAACCTATCCGTTGCCGACGGCACCTCGGGTCTCAGAATCGAGAAACTGCGAAAGTCCTATCGCAAGAAGACCGTGATCCGGGATGTTTCGATGACACTGGGCCGGTCCGAAGTTGTGGCTTTGCTTGGTCCCAACGGGTCGGGCAAGACGACGACGTTCTATTCTGTCGCCGGGCTGGTTTTCCCCGAGGCGGGCACGGTCACGCTGGACGGGCACAATGTCACGACTTTACCGATGTATCGGCGAGCCCGGATGGGGATCGGTTATCTGCCTCAGGAGATGTCGATTTTTCGCGGCATGAGCGTCGAGGACAATATCGCCGCTGTGCTGGACATAACCGTCAGCCACGCCCATCGCCGCAAGGAACGTTTGGAAGAACTTTTGTCCGATTTCTCGATCGAGCATTTGCGGCGGGCCCCGGCCCTGGCTTTGTCAGGGGGGGAAAGACGCCGGGTGGAAATCGCCCGCTGCCTGGCTGCCGATCCCAAGTATTTGCTTTTGGATGAACCGTTTGCGGGTGTGGATCCTATCAGTGTTGGGGATATCCGGCATTTGGTTGCCGACCTGAAAAAGCGCGGAATTGGTGTTTTGATCACGGATCACAACGTCCGCGAAACGCTGGAAATTGTGGACAGGGCCTACATCCTGCATGACGGAAAGATGCTGATGTCCGGCACGCCGGACGAAGTTGTTGAAAACGAGAATGTGCGCCGCGTGTATCTGGGTGAAAACTTCAGGATTTCATAAGCTTGCGCTGATCTGCACTTGCTGCATGTCGGAAATTACACAAATACGGTTTTGTTTTGATTGACTCTTCCGCCGCCTCTTGGCTCAATTGGCTCATGGCAGTTTTGCGGTTCCAGTCTGGATCACGATATCCCTTCTCCGAAGGGCGCGATGGCAGACAACCACAAAACATGTCGCTACCCCCCACCCGATAAAAACAAGCTCGCCGCGTAACGCGGCGTCAGAATGGGTGTGAATTGTGAAGGAGATCACATGCGTTACCAAATCAGCGGAAAACAGATCGACATCGGCGCGGCGCTGCAGACCCACGTGCAGACCGAGCTGGGCGAGGTTGTGGGTAAGTACGCCCAGCGCCCGACGGACGCCGCCGTCGTCTTTTCCCGTTCAGCGCATGAATATGTATGCGAGACCACGGTGCATCTGTCGACGGGCCTGACCGCCCAGGCCAAGGCCCACGCAATCGAGATTTATGCGGCATTCGAGGCTTGCTGCGACAAAATGGAGACACAACTGCGCAGATACAAGCGCCGCCTGAAAGACCACCATAAGGATCGATCCGAGCCGGTTGAACTCTTCGGCGCGTCCTCATATATCCTCGCCTCTAATGAATCGGAGACGGCTGACGAACCCGAATCGCTGCAGCCCATGATTGTGGCTGAGATGGAAACAAAGATACCATCTCTCAGCGTTGGCGAAGCTGTTATGCAAATGGAACTTGCAGGCGCCCCGGTGCTGGTGTTCCGTAATGAAAACAAGGACGGATTGAATGTCGTGTATCGCCGGGATGACGGCAATATCGGTTGGATCGATCCGTAACAGGCAAGATTGAAAGACGGGCCCCGGTTTTAGCCGGGGCAACGTCATGGAGCGTGATCATGGAGCTGTCGAGCATACTGAAGCCCGAAGCCGTACGTGTATTGTCATCTGCTTCCAGCAAGAAGCGGTTGTTTCAGGAAATCAGCGATGTCGCTGCCGCCACCCTTGGGCTGGACGCGCAGGAAGTTGTGGACAACCTGCTGGAGCGTGAAAGCCTCGGCCCGACCGGGGTTGGCCATGGTGTGGCGCTGCCACATGCGAGATTGCCGCAGCTTCAGGCCGTTTCTGGCGTATTCGTCATGCTGGAAAAGCCTATTGATTTCGGCTCGGTCGACCGTCAGCCAGTCGACATTGCCTTTTCGTTGTTTGCGCCGGAGGAAGCGGGTGTCGATCATCTCAAGGCTTTGGCGCTTGTGTCGCGGACCTTGCGTGACACATCTGTCTGCGCAAAGTTGCGGGCAAATCCTGACCCCGTCAAACTTTATGCCATTCTGACCGAAGCGCAGTCGATGCAGGCTGCGTAACCTGGCTCTATTGAAAAAGCCCCCGCTATCCGGAGGCTTTGTTGCGGCCCGAGGCGATCAGCCGCCTGTGCCCATTTCCAGTGTCCACCAGATTTTGCCGCCTTTTTCCTGATGCCAGGCAAAGCCCATCTGGCTTGCCTTCGGATCCATGATGACGGCGCGCGGGCCGGGCTCCTGCATCCATGCGGCCAGGGTTTCGGTCTCGGTCTCGTAGGTTTCCGATATCGCTTCGCCCAGGAAGGTTCCGAAGTAGCCTGCGCGCGCGGCGCGATCGATGGGCGAGGATCCGTCCGATCCGAAATGCCAGGGGCGGTTCTGACGGGCCATGTCTTTGGAATGAGTGGCTGCGGCCGCATTCAGTTGGGCATTCAGTTGAACCGGTTGCAGGCCCGAGGCCTGACGGAGCGCGTTCACCGAATCCAACATGCGGAATTGTAGTTTATCGGTGCTGCCGCGAATCTTATAGACTGTCGGCAGCGGCCGCCCGTCGGCCCCCAAGGCTGTGGTTGAGGTGTCCGTGCATGCCGCCAGCGCGACAAGGCAAATAACTAGCAGAGAAAGGATACGCGTCATGGTCGACCTGATAATTGTGTTATCAACGGGCATAGCGTGACTGAACGCGCTGGGCAAACGTACAATGGCCACAACCCGCGTGATTCTGCCGGTTTGATTTGCGACTGAAGCATTCTGGCAATAAAATGACCGAAATTTCCAAGTCACCTAAGCAAAGGACCCTTTGTCATGGTCAAAAAACGTATTCAGCCCTCGACCCGCCGCGGATTTCTGGCAGGTGCGACGGCCGTGCTGGCCACGCCGGCAATCGCCCAGTACATTCCCGGAGACCCATTGCGTCCTGCTCCGGAAGCAGAACCGGCGGTTCGCCGCAATGTTTCGGGCTTCCGGGCGTTGGACTGGCAACCCTATTTTTCCAATACCAGAAACGGTGCCATTTTGGTCGATACCGTCTCGCGGGCGCTGCATTATTGGTCAGATGATCAATCTGTATACAAACTCTACCCGTCTTCGGTTCCATTGACCGAAGAACTGACCCGCCGCGGACGGACGAGCGTGATCCGGAAGGTCGAAGGCCCAAGCTGGTCGCCGACGCCGTCGATGAAGAGGCGAAATCCGGAATGGCCCGACTATATCCCGCCTGGTCCGGATAACCCTTTGGGAACACATGCTTTGTACCTGAGCTGGAAATACTATCGCATTCACGGCACCCACGACACGCGCAAAATCGGGCGCCGGTCTTCAAACGGGTGTATCGGCCTGTTCAACGAGGACATTGCCGAGCTGTTTTCCATGGCGAAGGTTGGCACGCAAGTGTTGCTAATTTGACGACATTTTCATGCACGAACCCGCTTAGCGATCAAGTTGCAATTGCAATCCCTGCGCATTGCTGATTAGAAAAAAACACGAGGTAAGTCTTAGATGTGTGGCTCCACTAATCGGAATCACGCAAATTCTGGAGGTTAATATGAAAAAACTCGTTCTCGCCGCTGCTCTGACCGCTGCTGCTTCGACTGCCTATGCTGGCAACCTGGAAGAGCCGGTTGTAGAGGCACCTGTCGTTGTCGAAGAAACCCAAGGTTCGTCGCAGGGTATCATCCTGCCGCTGATCCTGCTGGTTGTTGTTGCCGCAGCTGTTGCAGCAAGCTAATTCGACAAGCTGATCAAAGAAAAGGCGGTGGATTTATCCATCGCCTTTTTTTGTGTCCGGTCTGTGGGTCGTTCAGTCCAGCCAGCCCCTGAGATTGTCTTCGATCACCGCGCCAAGTGCGGCGATATGCGAATCATCGGCGTTGAGGCATGGGATATAAGTAAATCCCTCGCCGCCGGCCTCCTCAAAGCTTTCCCGAATTTCTTCGTTGATTTCTTCCAGCGTTTCGATGCAGTCGGCTGAAAAGGCCGGGGCGATTACCGCGATGTTCTTTTTGCCCTGCCGCGCCAGATCGGCGACGTGATCGACGGTGTAGGGCTTCAGCCATTCCTCGGGTCCGAACCGGGACTGGAACGTCGAAACCAGCTGATCGTCTGTCCAGCCCAGCCGCTCTTTCAGCAATCTGGTCGTTTTTGCGCATTGGCAGTGATAGGGGTCGCCTTGCTGCAAATAGCGTTCCGGCATCCCGTGATAGGAACAGACGAGAATGTCGGGCTTCGTCGCCATCTCTGCATAAGCGCGCTCAACCGACCCCGCCAATGCGTCGATGTAGGCAGGTTTGTCAAAATACGCGGGTACGGTCCGGGTGGCCGGTTGCCAGACCTCCTCCATCAGCGCCCGGAAGAACTGATCATTTGCTGTTGCTGTCGTGGCTCCCGCGTATTGCGGGTAGAGCGGGAAGAACAGGATGCGGTCACAGCCCGCCGCCACCATCTCGTGTACTTTGGACTTGGTCGAAGGGTTGCCATAGCGCATGCAGAAATCGACCATCACCTGATCGCCGTAACGATCTTGCATCGCGTTGCGCAGCTTGGCTGTCTGGTCCTTGGTGATCGTCATCAGCGGGCTTTCGCCCTTGTCGTGATTCCAGATCGATTTGTAGGCCTCACCCGAACTGAACGGGCGCTTGGTCAGAATAATCCC
Source organism: Ruegeria sp. D1(2025) (assembly GCF_056536425.1). Classification (NCBI taxonomy): domain Bacteria; kingdom Pseudomonadati; phylum Pseudomonadota; class Alphaproteobacteria; order Rhodobacterales; family Roseobacteraceae; genus Ruegeria; species Ruegeria sp. D1(2025). The sequence goes on from NZ_JBQFPO010000002.1 coordinate 152,538, forward strand.
CTGCAGGATCGGTTGCCACTTCCACTTTGGATAGTCGATCACGCGTTGATCCGACAGAAACTCGTTCAAATAACGCCGCATCGGCCAATAGCTGTAGTCATCCGGCGTGCCCAGATTTGCCAGCAGGAGTCCGACGCGACCCGTTTTGACCTTTGGGTGGTCGGCTGGTGCATGGGCGGGGCGGGTTGCGTCAGTCATTTGAGCTTCCTGAGTTTCTGTGGTCCGGCCTGAGATAAACGGAAATGCCCGGCGGTCAATCGGACAGTTTGCCTTCTTTCGTCCCTAAAGCTTCAGCTAGTCGCATGCGGGCGGACCCGGGGCGCAACGGTTGCGGTTGGCTGTCGTGCGGGGACCAGCCTGTCAGGCAGATCAATTCGAACGTCGCCAGCAGACGGCCCTGAGGCGACGCAAAGTGGCGGTTGTAGATGGTCTGGGCTTTGTCAAAGACAAGGCGCTGAGTCGGGTATTTCAGACGGGCGATCAGAATATTGGTCTCACCCATTGCGCGAAGATCGTGCATCAGGTGCATCAGGTCACGGTATTCCGCTGTCACGGTTGCCCTGTCGGCCACGGGCAATGCAAAACCGGCCCGCTGCAATAGCCCACCCAGATCGCGCAGTTCTGCCATCGGGGCGATGCGGGGGCTGAGCCCCCCAGTTACTTCGATCTCGGCCTGTCCTAGGGCTGCACGCAGTTCGTGCAGGGTTTCACCACCGGGACAGACGCCCAGCAGAAGCCCGTCCGGGCGCAGGGCGTGACGGCATTGGATCAATTGCCCGACCGGGTCATTGGTCCAGTGCAGCGCCATCGCGTGAATAACCAGATCATGTGATCCGCGCTCCAGCTCCAGAACCTCATTATCCGCGATGATGGTGGCAGCGGGCAGAAAATCACGCCAGAGATGCGGGAACGGAGTGATAATCGCCGGTGCCGTAAAGCTTCTGTTAACCATCAAAAGCCGATCCTGCACCTCATCCATGGCAGCGTGATGCAAGAACAACGCATCGTCCCGGGCACGGGCGCGGCGCATGGTCAGTATCGAGCGATCAAACGGCGAGGGTGCAGTGTCGGCAGGCAGTTTCATGGGTCGCAAGTATCGCATGTGGCAGCGGATTCAAACCGTTGTTGCACTGATCTACCCGCCGCGTTGCCTGGGATGCGGCGTATTGACGGAATCCGACTTTGGTTTGTGCGGCTCCTGTTGGCGTGACACGCCATTCATCGGCGGGACCGTCTGCGAAACCTGCGGAATGCCGATAGAGGGCGAGGCGGATGGTCACAGAATCGAGTGCGACGATTGTCTGGCGAGCCCCCGACCATGGAGGGGCGGGCGCGCAGCGCTGTTGTATCAGGGTCAGGCACGATCGCTGATCCTGAGCTTCAAGCACGGTGACAGGCCCGAACTGGCCCGAACAGCGGCCCTTTGGATGGCGCGGGCAGGCCAAGATCTGTTTCGCGACGAGATGCTGATCGCACCTGTCCCGTTGCACTGGTCGCGCCTGCTGAAACGGCGATACAATCAGTCTGCCCTGCTGGCGCAAAGTCTGGCCCGTGAAACCGGCCTGGACATGTGTCCGGACCTGCTGGTGCGTCGAACAAAAACCCCGGTTCTGGATGGCAAAACCGCAGCGGAACGGGCGGACATCCTGTCAGATGCGATCGCAGTTCACCCCAAGCGGCGAAACCTGCTGACAGGCCGCGATATCCTTCTGGTGGATGACGTGATGACATCCGGCGCGACTTTGGCAGCCTGTACCCGGGCATGCCAGATCGCGGGGGCAAATCATATTTTCGTGTTGGTACTGGCGCGCGTTGCCAAGGATGCCTAATTCGCTCAAGATTGCGCGAAATCTAGGGAACGGAACATGAAGCCGGTAGAAATCTACACCTCGCCGCTATGCGGCTTTTGCCACGCTGCCAAACGCCTGCTCAAGCAGAAGGGTATCGATTTCAAGGAAATCGATGTCCTGATGGACCCCAAGCGAAAACCAGAGATGATCAAACGGGCCTCGGGTAAACGCACGGTGCCTCAGATCTTTGTAGGTGACATCCATGTCGGCGGTTGCGATGACCTGTACGAGCTGGATCGGCAGGGCAAGCTGGACCGACTGCTGGCGGCCTGATGAAAACGGCGCTGTTGCAAATCACTTCGTCGGATGACCCGGCAGAAAACCTCATTATGGTGCGCGCCATGATGGCCGATGCGGCAGCGCAGGGCGCGCAGTTTGTCCTGACGCCCGAGGTCACGAATTGCGTCTCCACCAGCACCACGCGGCAGCGCGAAGTCCTGCAGTATGAAGAAGACGACCAGACGCTTGCTGGCCTGTGCGATCAGGCGGCCGCGCTGGGCGTCTGGTTGCTGATCGGGTCGCTGGCTATCAAAACGCATGATGTGGACGGTCGGTTTGCCAACCGCTCCTACATGATCGACCCGCAGGGACAGATCCTGGCGCGGTACGACAAGATTCACATGTTCGACGTGCAGGTCACCGAGACCGAGACCTTCCGCGAATCGAAAAACTACCGCCCTGGTGATAAGGCGGTAATTGCCGACACCACATTCGGCAAGGTCGGCATGACCGTCTGTTATGACATCCGGTTTCCTGCGCTCTATGCGTCGTTGGCGCAGGCGGGTGCACGTATCCTGACAGTTCCGGCGGCGTTTTCGCCGGTGACCGGGGCCGCGCACTGGGAATCGCTGCTACGCGCGCGGGCGATTGAAACTGGCTGTTGGGTTTTGGCACCCGCCCAGACCGGTGAGCATCCCAAAACACGCGGAAAGACGCGCCATACCTATGGCCACAGCATGGTCGTTGCCCCGTGGGGAGAGGTTGTCATCGACGCAGGGACCGATCCGGGCATTCACATTTTCGATTTGCATGATAGTTCTGTGTCTGAGGCGCGCCGTCGCGTGCCCTCTTTGACTCACGTCCGTCGCTTTGACGGGCCCTGATCCAGAACCGGACCATGACTGACGAACACAATGCCCTTGCGGTCACGCTGTTCAGCGAAATCCTGACCGCCGATCAACTATTGCGCAACCGGCTTAGCCGGGTGCTGCCCAAGGGTATGGAGATCTCGCACTTTTCAGTTCTGAACCATCTGGTTTTTGTCGGGGGCGAACGATCTCCCGCGCAACTGGCCAGCACCTTTCACGTCACCCGAGGGGCGATGACCAACACTTTGGCCAAGCTTGAATGGGCCGGATACATCCACATCCGCCCCGACTGGGACGACGCCCGCCGCAAGATGATCGCCATCAGCCCAGCCGGTCGCCGCGCGCGCGATCAGGCGATTTCCTCGATTGCCCCGCTGATCAACCGTGTCGTCGGAGAGCTGGGGCTGGAACGGGTGCGCAGCACGTTACCCGTGCTGCGGGATTTGCGGTTGCAGTTGGAGGGGGAGTAGGGATCAGCGTACCGTTGTCCCAAGGTGGATCCAGGACTGGTGTGGTCGGGCGCTGACAGGCTTGATGCTCATGCAATGTGCCGCGGACTAAACGGCCACTTCAATCTAAGAGCATTCTATCCAAAAGCTGCCGTAAATCACGGGGATGCAAAACTGGAACATCAGCCAACCAAATTCCGGCCGAAGCCGCCGCCGCGAATAGAAGGCAGGATTCTATTCCATCCACGCCCTCGAATTCACCGCCATGGATAAGCCATATCAAATACTCACCTTTTACATCTTCATTAGTAGAACTTATTTTTCCTACGTTGCATCCTTCGTCAGAGAGTTCGTGTTTGGAAAATGGTTCTGTCATCTCCTCCGTCAGTTCTATTTCGACTGGTTTCACAAACTTGCCATCCGAAACTATCTCGGGGTCAATAAAGACGAAAAAATACAACGCCCTTACCAGATCATAGTTGTTCGAGTTCGAACCCAAGTACCGATCTGCTATTTCCTGAGTCGCCTCAGAAACTTTAGGATCGCTAATGTAGCCAAGAAGCGGAACGCCTTCATGTTCGTACACGAACACGCCCGCATTCTCTTCTGCTGTGGCTAGCGTGTTATTGAACAAGGTAGCAGCGGAAATTGCCGCACCAAAAAATACCGCGCGCCACGGCGCGTAACTTAAAGATCGAGTCAAAAAATCTTCCTTAATTCGGCTTCACACTCGCCGTCACATAATTCACGCTCAGGTCGCGGTCCGAGAGCGACCAACTCCACAGGATCGGGTTGAACACGAAACCCTTGCGGTCCACCGGGTCCAGCCCGGCTTGGCGCAGCAGGTCGAACAGCTCATCGGGGGTGATGAACTTGTTCCACTCATGCGTGCCGCGGGGCAGCCAGCGCATGACGACCTCGGCCCCGAAAATGGCCATCGCATAAGATTTCGGATTGCGGTTGATGGTCGAGCATATCAGCAACCCGCCCGGTTTCAGTAATTGCTGCGAGGCTGTCAGGAATCCCAACGGGTCGGCCACATGCTCGACCACTTCCATGTTCAGCACCACGTCGAACTGTTCGCCTGCGGCGGCCATGTCCTCGGCGGTGGTGTGGCGGTAGTCGATCTCCAGACCGGATTGTTCCGCGTGGATGCGCGCGACGGGCAGGTTGCCTTCGGCGGCATCCGCTCCGACCACTTCGGCCCCCAGTCGTGCCATTGGTTCGCTCAGCAGCCCGCCGCCGCAGCCGATATCCAGCAAACGCAGACCCTCGAACGGCTTTGCGGCCTTCAAATCGCGATCGAATTCGCCTGCAATCTGCTGTGTGATATAATCCAGCCGACAGGGGTTGAGCATGTGCAGTGGTTTGAATTTTCCATGCGGGTCCCACCATTCTGCGGCCATCGCTTCGAATTTTGCGATCTCAGAAGGGTCAACCGTGTTCGGATGCGCTTGCATTCCTGTCTCCGTATGCTCTTTTACGCTTAAGGACTATATAGGGCCATAATGGACAAGTACCCGGACCAAAAGCGCGCAGTTCAATATCTGTACCCGCCGATCGACCCATTCGATCAGCGGATGGTCGATGTGGGCGACGGGCATCGCATCTATATGGAACAATGCGGCAATCCCGACGGGATACCGGTCGTGGTTTTGCATGGCGGCCCGGGTGGCGGCTGTAGTCCGGCGATGCGCCGCTATTTTGATCCCGATGTTTACCGGGTGATTCTTTTTGACCAGCGCGGCTGTGGCCGGTCCCGGCCCCACGCTGCGGTCGAGGACAACACGACATGGCATCTGGTTGACGATATCGAACGCTTGCGGGTTTTGCTGGACATAAATGAGTGGATCGTTTTTGGCGGCAGCTGGGGGGCCACGTTGGCGCTGATCTACGCGCAGGCCCATCCGGATCATGTTGCCCGTCTGGTGCTGCGTGGCGTGTTCCTGATGACAAAGGCCGAACTGGACTGGTTCTATGGGGGCGGGGCCGGAAAATTCTGGCCCGAGCAGTGGGCGAAATTCACGTCCCTGCTGCCCGAATCTGAACTGCACGATACGATCACCGCCTATCACAAACGCCTGTTTTCAGGCGATCGCGCGACCGAAATCCTGTATGCCCGCGCCTGGTCCAGTTGGGAGAATGCGCTGGCTTCGATCCATTCCAACGGATCGACCGGGGAAAGCCCTGGAGAGTATGCGCGCGCCTTTGCTCGGCTTGAAAACCACTATTTCATGAATGGTGGATTTCTTGAGAAAGACGGCCAGATTCTGGATCGGATGGATCGGATCGCACATATTCCCGGCCATATCGTTCAAGGTCGCTATGACATGATCTGCCCGCCGCAAGCTGCCTGGAAACTGGCCGACCGCTGGCCCAACGCCGAGCTGAAAATGGTGCGGCAGGCAGGCCACGCCCTTTCTGAGCCCGGTATCAGCGCCGAACTGGTCCGTATCATGGACCGTGTTGCCGAGGAGGCTGTAGCATGACACGGATCGACCGCCGAGCCCTGTTTGCGTCGGGTGCCGCTGCCGCTCTGCTGGCGGCGACCGGAGCTTCGCTTGCGGATACGCCGAAATCGGGCGGGGCCTTGAGGTTGGCCGTGCCCCGTGATGACAGCCTCGAGCAAGTGGCGCGCGGCGCGGTGTTCGACACGCTGACCGAGATTGCGCCGGATGGCACCTTGCGTGCAGAACTGGCAACCAGTTGGCAAACCGATGCCGAGGCGCGCGTTTGGAATTTCGAGCTGCGCCGGGACGTTCTGTTTCACGATGGCGCGGTTTTGGAAATGGGTGATGTTCTGGCCGTTCTGGAAGAAGTCGGACAGGCCAAAGCGCTTTCCCTGACTTCGATACGATTGGAATTGGCCGCGGCCAATCCGGGCCTGCCGTTTCTTCTGGCCGACAGTCGGTTTGTCATTACACGCAAGGGGCAGGGGGTCACGCCACTGCACGCCGCGAACGGGACGGGGTGTTACCGTGTCGAGCGTGCCGAGGATGGCCGCCATTTCCTCGGGCGCAAGGTGAACGGTCACTACAAGGACGGACGGGCCGGTTGGGCGGACTCCGTGGAAATCATCGTCATTCCGGATCCAAATGTCCGCGCTGAAGCCTTGCGGGACGGATATGTCGACATCGCTGCCTTGCCTGCCTCGGAGGGGCTGAAGGGCCAGAGAGGTTTGCGGTTTTATCCCGCCGAATCGGAGATGGCACTGTCGCTGGCTGCTCATGTGGGAATGCCCCGCCAGATCGGAATGGGCCGCGCGCTGGACGACGGACGCATCGCCGAAAGGTGGTGGGTGGCGTAATTCCGTTCAGTGTGACCTGCCGGGGGTTGCAGTTTCGGGAAACCCTGCGTATATGCAGTTTCAACAGCGGCGTGTCGGGCTAGGGTCCGGGGCTCCACCGGAAAAGATCGACGGGCCGCGCGCCCGTTTTTTTGTGCCCGATTCATGGGTAGAGAACCTGATGACAAACGACCTGATAGCCAAAGCTGCCATCGATCGGCGACTTGCCGAGATCATTACCCCCGTGATCGAGGATCTGGGGTATGAGCTGGTCCGTATCCGCCTGATGAGCGGCAAACAGACCACGCTGCAAATCATGGCCGACAAGCCCGATGGTGGTATCGAAGTGGATGATTGCGCCGAGATTTCAAACGCGGTCAGCGCCACGCTGGATGTCGAGGATCCGATCCTTGACGCCTACACGCTGGAAGTGTCCAGCCCCGGTATCGACCGCCCTCTGACCCGTCTCAAGGATTTTGAGACGTTCGAGGGGTATGAGGCCAAGATCGAAACCGCCGAGCTGATCGACGGCCGCCGCCGCTTTAAGGGTGAGTTGGCCGGGATCGAAGGGGAAGAGGTTCTGATCAACATTCCCGAGGGGTCAGAAACGATCACCATCGGTCTGCAGTTCGACTGGCTGAGCGACGCCAAGCTGGTCCTGACCGACGACCTGATCAAGGAAATGCTGCGCCAGCGCAAGGATGCCGGTGCCCTGAACGAAAACGCTTTCGACGAGATTGAGACCGAAGGGTCCGAAGAGGAGACGAACTGATGGCAATCACCTCAGCCAACCAGCTGGAGCTGCTGCAGACCGCCGAGGCCGTGGCCCGCGAAAAGATGATCGACCCCGGTCTGGTTGTCGAAGCGATGGAAGAATCGCTCGCCCGCGCCGCCAAGAGCCGCTACGGCGCCGAGATGGACATTCGCGTCAGCATCGACCGTAAGACCGGCAAGGCCACCTTTACCCGCGTTCGTACCGTGGTCGAGGATGACGAGCTGGAAAACTATCAGGCCGAGTTCACCGTCGAGCAGGCCAAACAGTACATGGAAGACCCGCAAGTCGGTGACGTCTTCGCTGAAGAAGTGCCGCCGGTTGAAATGGGCCGTATCGCGGCGCAGTCGGCGAAACAGGTGATTCTGCAGAAGGTCCGCGAGGCCGAGCGTGATCGTCAGTACGAAGAATTCAAGGATCGCGCCGGAACCATCATCAACGGTGCCGTCAAGCGCGAAGAATTCGGCAATGTCATCGTCGATCTGGGTGGTGCCGAGGCTGTTCTGCGCCGCAACGACAAGATCGGCCGCGAAAGCTATCGCCCGAATGATCGTGTCCGCGCCTATATCAAGGAAGTCCGCCGCGAGGTTCGCGGCCACCAGATCTTCCTGTCGCGTACCGCGCCGGAATTCATGGCCGAGCTGTTCAAGATGGAAGTGCCGGAAATCTATGACGGCATCATCGAGGTCAAGGCCGTGGCCCGTGACCCCGGCTCGCGCGCGAAGATCGCGGTTATTTCCTATGACGGCTCAATTGATCCCGTCGGTGCCTGCGTCGGTATGCGCGGCAGCCGCGTGCAGGCCGTCGTGAACGAGCTGCAGGGCGAAAAGATCGACATCATCCCGTGGAACGAGGACCAGCCGACCTTCCTGGTGAACGCTCTGCAGCCCGCCGAGGTTTCCAAGGTGGTTCTGGACGAAGAAGCCGGCAAGATCGAGGTTGTGGTCCCCGAGGAACAGCTATCGCTTGCCATTGGCCGCCGAGGTCAGAACGTGCGTCTGGCCAGCCAGCTGACTGGTCTGGACATCGACATCATGACCGAGGCCGAAGAGTCGGCGCGTCGTCAGAAGGAATTCGAAGCCCGCACCAAGCTGTTCATGGAAAGCCTGGATCTGGACGAGTTCTTTGCCCAGTTGCTGGTCTCAGAGGGTTTCACCAACCTCGAAGAGGTTGCCTATGTCGAGATCGACGAACTTCTGGTCATTGACGGTGTTGACGAAGGCACCGCGCAGGAACTGCAAACCCGCGCGCGGGAATTCCTGGAAGCACAGGCCAAGGCCGCGCTGGATGCTGCCCGCGCCCTGGGCGCCGAGGATAGCCTTATTGAATTCGAAGGCCTGACACCCCAGATGGTTGAGGCGCTGGCCAAGGACGATGTGAAGACACTGGAAGACTTCGCGACCTGCGCGGACTGGGAACTGGCCGGTGGCTGGACCACGGTCGACGGCGAACGCATCAAGGATGACGGTGTTCTGGAGCCTTTCGGCGTCACGCTGGAAGAAGCACAGGATCTGGTCATGACGGCCCGCATCATGCTGGGTTGGGTTGACCCGGCCGAACTGGAACAGGCCGAAGAAGACAGTGAAATTGCAGACGAGGAGGCCGAGGCCTGATTTCAGGCCTCGGGTGGCGTGAATGGGTCGCGGTGGCGTCCATAAAGACCGGTCCGAAGGACCTGAACGCAAGTGCATCGCCACGGGCGAAGTTCAGCCTAAATATGGGTTGATACGCTTTGTGACGGGGCCGGACGGTCAGGTCTATCCGGATGTCGCGGCGAAACTGCCGGGACGTGGGGTCTATGTGGCGGCGGATCGCGCCGCACTGGACCGGGCCGTGGGCAAGAAACTGTTTGCACGCGGGTTCAAGGCTCAGGTGACCATACCGCAGGATCTGGCGGATGAGGTCGAGCGGCAGATTTCGCGCCGGGTGATTGAACTGCTGAGCTTGGCCCGCAAGTCCGGCGATGCGGTCGCCGGCTACGAAAAGGTCAAGACGTGGCTGGACCGGGAAGAGGCCCAGGTACTGATTCAGGCCACCGATGGATCGGGGCGCGGCAAGTCGAAACTGAGCACGCCGCATTTTGGAAAATACATCGGTTGGCTGACGGCGGACGAGTTGGGACAGGCATTTGGGCGCCAAACCGTGATTCATGCGGCTCTGGCCTCTGGCGGACTCGCCAAACGTGTTGTAGAGGAAGCGCAGCGCCTGCGTGGCTTGCGCGAAACGGATGACGGCGGCAAGGGCCGCTCGGAAGGGTAAGAAGCTTTATGAGCGATAGTGACGGCAAAAAGACATTGGGTCTTCGTGGCGGGGCACGCCCCGGAAATGTGAAACAGAGTTTCAGCCACGGACGCACCAAGAATGTCGTGGTGGAAACCAAACGCAAACGCGTGGTGGTTCCCAAGCCGGGTGCCAGCAAGCCAGGTGGCGGCGCTGCGCCGTCGGGTGATCCTTCACGTCGTCCGGCCGGCATCTCGGATGCCGAAATGGCGCGCCGCATGAAGGCATTGCAGGCCGCCAAGGCGCGCGAGGCCGACGAGGCTGCTGCCCGCGAGGCGGAAGAAAAGGCGCGTGAAGAAGAACGCGCCCGCCGCCGTGCCGAGCAAGAGGCCAAGGAACGCGAACAGCGTGAGGCCGAAGAACGTGCGCGCCAGAAGGCAGAAGACGAAGAGCGCAAGCGCAAAGAGGCGGAAGAAGCCGCCAAACGCGCCGCTGAGGCCCCGACCCCCGAAGAACCCAAGGCGGCCCGCAGCCCGGCCAGCAAGCCTGCGCCAGCGGCGACTCCGCGCAAGCAGGATCGCGAACGCGAACAACGTGGTCGCGGCAAAGGGCGTGACGACAACCGCAGGTCCGGCAAGCTGACACTGGGTCAGGCCACCGGTGGCGAAGGTAACCGTCAGCGCTCGATGGCGTCGATGAAGCGCAAGCAGGAGCGTGCGCGTCAGAAAGCCATGGGCGGCCCGGTCGAGCGCGAAAAGGTGATCCGCGACGTACAGTTGCCCGAAGCGATCATGGTTTCGGAACTGGCGAACCGTATGGCCGAGCGCGTGGCCGATGTAGTCAAATCCCTTATGCAGATGGGCATGATGGTGACGCAGAACCAGACCATCGACGCCGATACAGCCGAGCTGATCATCGAAGAGTTCGGCCACAAGGTCACCCGTGTTTCCGATTCGGATGTCGAGGACGTCATCAAAGAGGTCGAAGACAGCGAAAAAGATCTGCAACCGCGCCCGCCGGTCATTACGATCATGGGTCACGTTGACCACGGTAAGACCTCGCTGCTGGACGCGATCCGCGATGCGCGGGTCGTCGCAGGCGAGGCCGGTGGCATCACCCAGCATATCGGCGCCTATCAGGTCGAAACTGATGGTGGCACGACGCTGACCTTCCTGGATACTCCGGGCCACGCGGCGTTTACGTCGATGCGCTCGCGCGGTGCCCAGGTCACGGATATTGTGGTTCTGGTGGTTGCGGCCGATGACGCGGTGATGCCGCAGACGATCGAGGCGATCAACCACGCCAAGGCGGCCGAAGTGCCGATGATCGTGGCGATCAACAAGATCGACAAACCGGACGCAAATCCGGACAAGGTCCGCACCGACCTGCTGCAACACGAAGTGATCGTCGAGAAGATGTCGGGTGAAGTTCAGGACGTCGAGGTGTCCGCCATCACCGGTCAGGGTCTGGACGAACTGCTGGAAGCCATCGCGCTGCAAGCCGAGATTCTGGAACTGAAAGCCAACCCCGACCGCGCCGCCCAGGGCGCCGTAATCGAGGCGCAGCTGGATGTGGGCCGTGGTCCTGTGGCCACTGTTCTGGTTCAGAACGGCACGCTGCGTCAGGGCGATATCTTCGTTGTGGGTGAACAGTACGGTAAGGTCCGTGCGCTGATCAACGACAAGGGCGAACGCGTCAAGGAAGCTGGCCCCTCGGTTCCGGTCGAAGTCCTGGGCCTCAATGGTACGCCCGAGGCCGGTGACGTTCTGAACGTGACCGAGACCGAAGCACAGGCCCGTGAGATCGCAGCCTACCGCGAACAAGCCGCCAAGGACAAACGCGCCGCCGCCGGTGCCGCGACCACCCTTGAGCAGCTGATGCAGAAAGCCAAGGAAGACGAGAACGTGGCCGAGTTGCCGATCCTCGTCAAAGCCGACGTGCAGGGTTCTGCCGAAGCCATCGTTCAGGCGATGGAGAAGATCGGAAACGACGAAGTGCGCGTGCGTGTACTGCACTCGGGCGTTGGTGCGATCACCGAGACGGATGTCGGCCTGGCTGAAGCCTCCGGCGCGCCGGTCTTTGGTTTCAACGTTCGCGCCAATGCGTCAGCCCGGAATACGGCGAACCAGAAGGGTGTTGAGATCCGCTATTATTCGGTGATCTATGACCTCGTTGATGACGTGAAAGCGGCCGCATCGGGTCTGCTGAGCGCCGAAATTCGCGAGAAGTTCATCGGCTACGCCGAGATTCGCGAAGTCTTCAAGGTCACCGGTGTTGGCAAAGTTGCTGGCTGTCTGGTCACCGAAGGTGTTGCCCGTCGTTCCGCAGGCGTCCGTCTGCTGCGCGACAACGTGGTGATCCACGAAGGCACGCTGAAGACGCTGAAGCGCTTCAAGGACGAAGTGGCCGAAGTCCAGTCGGGTCAGGAATGTGGTATGGCATTCGAGAACTACGATGACATCCGCCAAGGCGACGTCATCGAAATCTTCGAACGCGAAGAAGTTACCCGCACGCTGGACTGATCCAGACACAATCAGACAAAGAAAAACAGCGGCTCATTCGGGCCGCTGTTTTCGTTTTGTCACTTCAGGTCCAGTCCAGTACCACTTTGCCGGATTGACCGGATTTCATGGCCTCAAACCCTTTGGCGAAATCGTCGACGTTGAACCGATGAGTGATGACCCGGCTGACATCCAGGCCGTTCTGAAGCATGGCTATCATCTTGTACCAGGTCTCGAACATCTCGCGGCCATAGACGCCTTTGATGGTGATCGCCTTGAACACGATGCGCGACCAGTCGACCGGGGATTTGCCGGGCGGGATACCCAGAAGGGCAATCTTGCCGCCCATCACCAGCGCTTCGACCATCTGATCCAGCGCGGCTTGTGAGCCTGACATCTCCAGGCCCACATCGAACCCCTGTTGCATTCCAAGCGCAGCGATAACGTCTTTCAGGTCTTCGCGACTGACATCGACGGCGCGCACTGTGGGTACGACATGTTCGGCAAGCTTCAAACGATCCGGGTTGATATCGGTGATCACCACATGCCGTGCCCCGGCATGACGGGCGACCGCAGCAGCCATGATGCCAATGGGACCCGCTCCGGTAATCAGAACATCCTCTCCCAGCAAATCAAAGCTGAGCGCCGTGTGCACCGCATTGCCGAGCGGATCAAGGATCGCTCCGATTTCATCCGGGACGTCGTCCGGCAAGGGCACAACGTTAAAGGCGGGCAGCTTCAGGTATTGGGCAAACGCCCCCTGTTCGTTTACCCCGATGCCGCGCGTGCCGGGGTCGAGGTGAAACTTGCCTGCGCGGCTCTGTCGGCTGTCGGTCCCGATCAGATGCCCTTCCCCCGAGCACCGCTGGCCAACCTCAAGACCCGTCACGTTGCGTCCGATCTCAACAATCACTCCGGCAAACTCGTGGCCGGTGATCATCGGCACCGGAACAGTATGCGCGGCCCATTCATCCCAGTTCCAGATATGAATATCGGTGCCGCAGATACCGGTCTTGTTGATCCTGATCAGCACCTCATCAGGGCCGATTTCCGGCACCGGAGCCCGCACCATCCAAAGCCCTTCCTCGGGTCTGGACTTCTCGAGCGCTTTCATTGTGTTGGGTCGCATCAGATCACTCCCAGCTCCTTGCCGACCTTACCAAAGGCCGCCAATGCGCTGTCCAGTTCGTCCCTGGTCAGGGCCGCATTCATCTGGGTTCTGATCCGCGCCTTTCCGCGTGGCACGACAGGAAAGAAGAAGCCCGAAACATAGACGCCTTCGTCAAACAGACGTGCGGCCATGTCCTGCGCCAACTGCGCTTCTCCCAGCATCACAGGGATGATCGGGTGCTCGCCGGGCAGCAGGTCAAATCCCAGCTTTTCCAGACCCGCGCGCCAGTATTTCGCATTGCCGAACAGCTGAGCGCGCAGCATGTCGCCCTGTTCGACCAGACGGATCGCTTCCAGACCGGCAGCGACGATGGAAGGCGGCAGCGAGTTTGAGAACAGATAGGGCCGCGCCCGCTGCCGCAGCAGGTCAATCACTGGCTGCGGCCCGGCGATATAGCCGCCGATTGCCCCCCCAAGTGCCTTGCCCAGAGTTCCCGTCAGAATGTCCACGTCGACACCGAAGTGATCCGGTGTTCCGGCACCGTTCGGCCCCATGAAGCCGGTGGCGTGGCAGTCATCTACCATGACGATGGCATCGTACTTGTGCGCCAGTTCGCGAATTTTTGGCAGGTTGGCCAGATAGCCGTCCATGGAAAACACGCCATCAGTAGCGATCATGACATGCCGCGCCCCGTCCTCGCGCGCCTGTTTCAACCAGGCTTCAAGGTCGTTCATATCATTGTTCATGTAGCGATAGCGCTTCGCCTTGCACAGCCGCACGCCGTCAATGATCGACGCGTGGTTCAGACTGTCCGAGATAATGGCGTCTTCCGGGCCTAACAAAGGTTCGAACAGTCCGCCATTGGCGTCGAAACAGGCTGCAAACAGGATGGAATCGTCCTTGTTCAGGAACTTCGCCAACGCCTGTTCCAGTTCCCGGTGAATATCCTGCGTACCACAGATGAAACGCACCGAAGCCATACCGAACCCTTTAGGTCCCATCGCGTTCGTGGCAGCCCCGATCAGCGCGGGGTGATCGGCCAGACCCAGGTAATTGTTTGCACACAGGTTGATAACCTGCCTGTCGCCCACCGTAATCTCACCGCCCTGGGGCGAGGTGATCATTCGTTCGCGTTTGTACAGGCCTTCTGCTTCGATCTGCGCAAGGGTGTCCGTGATGTGGGACAGGAATGCATCTGCCATGGCGACCTCCGTTCATCTGAGTCGCGTTTCTAACATAGCGGACAAGATTCCCAAATAGGGGAATTACAGTATGAAGGAAAAATTTCCGTGAAGGCGGAAATCTGCTGATGTCAGGCGTTTTTCACGATCAGGAAAACCCGTGCCGGGCCATCGGCGGAAATGGAATGCGCAATATCCGCCGCATACCGGGCGGTATCGCCTTGCTTCAAGTCCGAAACGGCGTTCCCCGAAGTGACCCGGACGGCGCCTTCCAAAACGGTAAGCTGTTCCCGTGCGCCCCGCTTATGGGGCTGGCTGTTCAACGCACCGCCGTCTTCGAACTGAATATCGTAAACTTCGTGCCCACCGGCCTCTTCCGGCGGCGACAGGATGTGAATCCGGCATCGCTCGCCCATGTTATCGATACTTGGCACTTCGGTCTTCTTGAGCACCTCGATTTGATCCTTGGCTTTGGAGTCTTCCAGAAGGCCCGCAAAATCCACCTGCAGGGCGCGGGTCAGGTTCCACAGTGTCGAGATGGTCGGGCTGCTTTCGCCCCGTTCGATCTGGCTGACCATGGACCGGGAGACGCCGCTTAAGTTGGCGACCGCTTCGAGGGACAGGCCCTTGGCCCTGCGTGCCTCTTTCAGGCGGGCGGGGAGGCGTGTCAGGATATCGTCTGTGTTTTCCGTCATGACGGAATTTCATGCGCGCTGAGCGGAGCATTGTCAATTCCGTCCGTGACGGGACGTCTTGCGCGACATCATCATTCTGCGTGTGCATACTGCGGTCAAATTCAGGAGGAGTGATCCATGACCGACATCGTAATTCTCGATGGTGCTCGCACCGCGATTGGCACCTTTGGCGGGGCTCTGGCCTCGACCGCGCCGATTGATCTGGCGACCGTTGCGACCGAGGCAGCGCTGGAGCGGTCCGGGGTCGAAGGCGCGCAAATCGGGCATGTGGTTTTCGGTCATGTGATCAACACCGAGCCGCGTGACATGTATCTGTCGCGGGTTGCTGCGATGCAGGCAGGAATTCCAAATGGCACCCCCGCAATGAACGTGAACCGGCTGTGCGGGTCTGGCGCGCAGGCGATCGTGTCGGCGGTGCAGTCGCTGATGTTGGGCGATGCGGAATTCGCCGTTGCAGGCGGCGCCGAAAGCATGTCGCGCAGCCCCTATATCATTCCGCAGGCGCGGTGGGGCGCAAAGATGGGTGATGTCACCTCGCTGGATATGATGCTGGGAGCACTGAACTGTCCGTTCGGAACCGGGCATATGGGTATCACCGCCGAGAACGTCGCGGACGAGCACCAGATCAGCCGTGAGCAGATGGACGCATTTGCAATGACCAGCCAGACCCGCGCGGCGGAAGCGATCGAGGCGGGTTATTTCGAAAGCCAGATCGCGCCAGTGCAGGTCAAGGTCAAGCGCGACATGGTCGACTTCAAGGTCGATGAGCACCCGAAAGCAACCTCGCTTGAGGCGCTGTCAGGTTTGCGACCGGTGTTCAAGAAAGACGGTCGTGTTACTGCCGGAAATGCCTCGGGTATCAATGACGGGGCAGCGGCTATGGTTCTGGCGACGGCAGACGCCGCCGAGAAAGCCGGATTGAAGCCCAGGGCGCGCGTATTGGGATATGCCCATGCCGGGGTTCGGCCCGAAGTGATGGGGATCGGACCGGTTCCGGCGGTTCAGAATCTGCTAAAGAAGACCGGGCTGTCCGCCGAAGAGTTTGATGTCATTGAAAGCAATGAGGCGTTCGCTGCGCAGGCTTTGGCTGTCAATCAGGAGCTTGGGCTGGACGCATCGAAGGTTAACCCCAACGGTGGTGCGATCGCTTTGGGCCACCCGGTGGGCGCGACCGGTGCGATCATCACTTTGAAGGCCCTCTACGAGTTGGAACGCACCGGTGGTTCCAAAGGTCTGATCACCATGTGCATAGGGGGCGGTCAGGGGATTGCCATAGCAATCGAGCGCCTTTGATCTGAGATCGGGCAGGGGGGCTGTCTGCCCCCCATCGCGCCATGGCGCGATTTCCCCCGAGGATATTTTTGGCCAGATGAAGCAGGCGGGCCGGAGTTAACCCAATACTGTAATCAAAAGCACCGCCGCCGCACCGAAAGCGGCGCCAATTGCGGCGGTCAAAAGTGACGCCACGACTCCGTTGCCTTTGGTTTCTTCCTGCTGGGTCTGCGCAATCAGCGCGTTTTCAACCAACCCAGGCAGGCGTGGGCCAAACCGGGCCAGAACCATTGCTGTCTTGCCGAAGTCCCGCATAACGGCGCGCGGGCCGATTGACTGTTTGATGTAATCTTCAACCACGGGACGCGCGACCTCCCAGATGTTCATGTGGGGGTCCAGTGACCGCGCGACGCCTTCGACCACAACCATGGTGCGTTGCAGCAGGATCAGTTCCGTCCGGGTTTCCATCCCGAACCGTTCGGTTACTTCGAACAGGTAGCTCAGCAAACGCCCCATGGAGATATGCGTAGCGTCCATACCGAAGATCGGCTCTCCGACCGCGCGCAGGGCCCGGGCGAACTCGTCAACGTCCTGATTGGCGGGGACATAGCCCGCCTCGAAATGCACTTCGGCCACGCGCTTGTAGTCGCGACGGATGAAGCCGAACAGGATCTCGGCATAGACCCGGCGGGTGTATTCGTCGATATGGCCCATGATGCCATAGTCATAGGCAATGATGTCGCCGTTTGCCGCGACTTTCAGGTTTCCCTGATGCATGTCGGCATGAAAGTAGCCGTCGCGCAGGGCATGCAGCAAAAACAGGCGCAAGACCCGCTGGGCCAGATCGTTGCGGTTGTGATCCGCTGCATCCAGGGCCTCGTTGTCGCCAAGCGGGATTCCATCTGCCCAGCTGAGCGTCATCACCCGGCGTGCGGACAACGACCAAACCACGGGCGGCAGCCAGAAGCCCGCATCGTCTTTGGTGTTGGCGGCGTATTCCGAAGCAGCCGCGCTTTCCAGACGCAGGTCTAGTTCGCCGCGTACGATTCCGTCGAAATGCTCGATGACCTCCATCGGGCGCAACCGGCGCGCGCCGGGGGCAAAGAGATCAACAATGCGGGCGGCAAAATAGAAAGCGTCGACATCCTTTTTGAAGGCGCGTTCGATGCCGGGGCGAAGGACCTTGACGGCGACATCTTCGCCCGTGCTGGTCAGTTTGGCCTTGTGAACCTGTGCGATCGAAGCGGCGGCAATCGGATCACTGAATTCACTGAAGATTTCGGCCACCGGCTGCCCCAGTTCCTTTTCCACTTCGGCCATTGCTGCTGCGCGGGAAAAAGGGGGAAGTTTGTCCTGTAACACACGCAGCTGGCTTGCCAGTTCGTTGCCTACAACATCCGGGCGGGTCGACAGCACCTGGCCAAACTTTATGTAGGCCGGACCCAGCGCGGTCAGGGCACGCGTCGCTGGCGGCATCTTGGGATTGCCTTTGTAACCCAGCCATTGGAAGGGTTTGCCCAACGTATGCGCCAGGATGCGCACGGCACGCGGAGCTTCGAACGCGTCCAGCACGACATTCATGGCACCCGTGCGCTCTAACGTGGCGCCTGTGCGGATCAGGCGGATGATATTATGAGGGCCGCGCATAGGTCAGATCTTCCATCCGGAATGCAGCGCCGCGATGCCCATGCTCAGGTTGCGGTATTTGGCATTCTCAAATCCCGCTGCGCGGACCATGTTCAAAAAGGTTTCCTGATCCGGGAATTTGCGGATCGATTCGACCAGGTACTGATAGCTGTCGTAGTCATTGGCGATCAGCTTCCCCATGCGCGGGATGACGTTGAAACTGTAGAGATCATAGAGCTTTTGCAGCCCGTCATTGGGCAACTGGCTGAACTCCAGCACCATCAGGCGGCCACCGGGTTTGAGAACACGGAACGCTTCGTTCAACGCCTCTTGCGGGCGGGTGACGTTCCGGATTCCGAACGAGATGGTGTAGACGTCAAACGTGTTGTCCTCGAAAGGCAGTGCCATGGCATCACCGACCACCCAGTTGAGGCTGTCCGACATCTGGTCGGCTTCGGCGCGCTGGCGGCCTTCGATCAGCATCGGTTCGGTCAGATCCAGAACGGTGGCGTGGCCGTGGCCCGCGCGTTGTAGGAAGCGAAAAGAAATATCGCCCGTGCCGCCCGCCACATCCAACAGCCGCTGACCGGGGCGCGGAGCCAGCCAGTCCATCATCGCGTCTTTCCAGACCCGGTGGATGCCCATCGACATGACGTCGTTCATCACATCGTATTTCGAGGCGACCGAGTTGAACACGCCCTGTACGCGCCCGGCTTTTTCAGCCTCGCGCACGGTTTCGAACCCGAAATGTGTGGTCTTGTCGCTGTTGTCGGACATTTGCCTTGCCGTTTGTCGAATTTCGCCTCTGTTATAGGGCTCTGGAACCGGGGCACAATGCGGCCCTTTGGATTAGGAGCCGTGTAATGCCGGAATTGCCCGAGGTCGAGACAGTAAGACGCGGCCTGACCCCTGCGATGGAGGGGGTGGTGATCGAAAAGGCGGACGTGAACCGACCGGATCTGCGCTGGCCGTTTCCGGAACGCATGGCCGAGCGACTGACGGGCCAGCGGGTTGACCGGCTGCGACGGCGGTCCAAATACCTTCTGGCCGATCTCGGCAGTGGCGAGACGCTTTTGATCCATCTGGGCATGTCCGGGCGGATGACCGTCTCGGGCGATCCGCTTGGGCAGTTCGTGCACGAGCATCCGATGCCGGCAAAACACGATCACGTCGTGTTTCACATGGCCAATGGCGCGCGGGTGACCTTCAACGACCCGCGCCGGTTCGGGGCAATGGATCTGCTGCCGACGGCCACGGCTGAGGAACACAAACTTCTGTCGGTTCTGGGGCCGGAACCCCTGGGCAATGATTTTCACGAGCAACACTTGGTCGATGCGTTTCGCGGAAAGAACACACCGGTCAAATCTGCATTGCTGGATCAGGGAATCGTTGCCGGGCTCGGCAATATTTACGTCTGCGAGGCGCTTTATCGTACCGGGGTGTCGCCACGTCGCAGGGCCGGGCAAATTTCTGCGGCGCGGGTCGCGGCGCTGGTTCCTGTTATCCGGCAGGTGCTGCAGGAGGCGATTGAGGCGGGTGGATCGTCGCTGCGGGATTTCCGCCAAGCTGATGGAGAACTTGGATATTTTCAGCACAACTTTGATGTCTATGGCCGAGAGGGCGAGCCCTGCCGGACCGAAGGTTGTGACGCCGTGATCAGGAGAATCACCCAGTCCGGTCGCTCATCCTTCTATTGTGCGCAATGCCAAAGATAGCTTGATCCAAGTTTTTCGCATGGTAAGGAATCGTACTTGAACGGAACAACCGGAAGCTTACATCCCATGGCTTTTGAGACGATCATCGTCGAAATCGAAGACCACGTTGCCCTTATCAAGCTCAACAGACCGGACGCGATGAACGCGCTGAACACCCAGTTGATGGGTGAGCTGTACACCGCGCTGGAAGAGGCAGATGAAAACGACAAGGTGCGCTGCATCGTCATCACCGGCTCGGAAAAGGCCTTTGCCGCGGGCGCGGATATCAAAGAGATGTCCGAGATGAGCTTTGTCGATGTCTACAGTCAGAACCTGTTTGGCGAGGCCAATGATCGCGTCTCGGCTATTCGTAAACCGATCATTGCTGCGGTGGCAGGATATGCGTTGGGTGGCGGCTGTGAACTGGCGATGCTGTGCGATTTCATCATCGCCGCTGATACTGCCAAGTTCGGCCAGCCCGAGATCAATTTGGGTGTCATTGCTGGTATCGGCGGCACGCAACGCCTGACCCGCTTTGTCGGCAAGTCCAAATCAATGGACATGAACCTGACCGGGCGCTTCATGGATGCGGAAGAGGCCGAGCGTTCGGGGCTGGTCAGCCGTGTTGTTCCGGCAAAGAAGCTGATCGAAGAGGCGATAGGGGCCGCGCAGAAGATCGCGGAGAAATCGCAACTGACGGCGATGGCGGCAAAAGAGGCCGTGAACCGCAGCTATGAGTTGCCACTGAGCGAGGGAATGCTGTTTGAACGGCGCGTGTTCCACTCGATGTTTGCGACAGAAGACCAAAAAGAGGGCATGGCCGCGTTTCTGGAAAAACGAGCGGCGCAGTTCCGCGACAAGTAAGCGGTGCCCTGACCAGATCGGAACAGGCGGGCCTTTGCCCGCCTTTTTCATACCTGCCTTGCGCATTAAAAGAATCGGCTTGGCAAACCTCGCCAACTTGGATAGTAAGCGCCGCTATACATGCGCGTGCGGCCCGCTCGGCCCGACTCACACTCGTGATTTTTGATCCGGTGCGGATGTTTCCGTGGCGCGCAACCCTAGATAACCGTACCGAACAAAGGTCAGAAACACATGGCTAACTCGCCTCAGGCAAAGAAACGCGCACGTCAGAACGAAAAGCGTTTCGCTGTAAACAAAGCACGCCGTTCGCGCATCCGCACCTATCTGCGCAAAGTTGAAGAAGCAATCGCATCCGGCGACAAGGACGCTGCAACCGCAGCCCTGCGCGCAGCCCAGCCCGAACTGATGCGCGGCGTCACCAAAGGTGTCTTCCACAAGAACACTGCTGCCCGCAAAATGTCGCGCCTGTCGTCGCGCGTAAAAGCACTGGGCTGACGCCGGTGCCTGACCTAGCGTCAGGTAAACAAGGCTGATCCATTTCAGAAGGCGTCGCAATGTGCGGCGCCTTTTTGCTGTTGCCGATATATCGCGCCTTCACAAAACCGAGAGATTCTTTCCGCCGGATTCCTGAGTCAATATCAGAGATTCATTGCCGCCGGCCGTTCGGTCTTGTTACCACTGTTCCAGCGATTCACTCGCTTGGGGGGACAGGCTGTCCTTGCGATCGGACTGACGGGCATCAGGAAGATCCATGGACGAATGTCGGCGACCGGTCTGGCCGGTTTGGCGATCTGCTTCGGGTCTCGGGAAACCGAGGTGCTCAGTCCTGTCTAAAATTGGAAGGTGATGCGTAACCTGGTTTTCGGGCGCGCTCCGGCTGTTGGAGCGTAGCAGTATCAGCGATGCGCAGAAAAAGAAAATCTTACCGCCGTTCTATTTGGTTCGGCGCAAGGGTGCCTTTTGCGTGAGTGAACGCCCAGAAGACCGGGTGATCCGGACAAATTCAAAAAAAGGCCTGAAGGCCTATAAAGAATGGGATGCGTGAGGCGCTGAATGACACAAGAGAAATGGGGACTGCTGCGTAACAAGTTGCTGAAGGTTGTTGGCCGGAACAACTACACCACCTGGATCGAACCTCTTGAATTTCAGGAGTTGGAGGACGGTGTAGCGGTGTTTTCGGTGCCGACGAATTTCATGGGCAACTACGTAAGTCAGAATTTTGCGGATCTCATTCTCTATGAACTGAACACCTCCGGTGAACCGGTGGAGCGTCTGGCTTTTCGCGTCGCGGCCAACTCGCCCGCGCGACCGGCAGTGGAACCCGCAACGGCAGCGCGGGAAATGGCGGAACCCAAAAGGGTCGATCAGTCCTATCAGGATGATGGCAATGGTGCCCTGGATTCGCTGCAGGCGGCACCGTTGGATGCCCGCTTTACGTTTGACAGCTTTGTGGTCGGTAAGCCCAACGAGCTGGCCCATGCCGCGGCGCGCCGGGTTGCAGAAGGCGGGCCGGTTACTTTCAATCCGCTGGTCCTTTATGGCGGTGTCGGGTTGGGTAAAACGCACCTGATGCACGCCATCGCCTGGGAGCTTAAAACCAAGCGCCCTGAGTTGAATGTGCTCTATCTGTCGGCCGAACAGTTCATGTACCGCTTTGTACAGGCTCTGCGCGAGCGCCGGATGATGGATTTCAAACATCTCTTCCGGTCGGTTGATGTTCTCATGGTCGACGATGTCCAGTTCATCGCGGGCAAGGATTCAACTCAGGAAGAGTTCTTTCACACTTTCAACGCATTGGTGGACCAGAATAAGCAGATCATCATCTCGGCCGACCGCGCCCCGGGCGAAATCAAGGATCTGGAGGACCGTGTGAAGTCGCGTCTGCAATGCGGCCTGGTCGTCGACCTGCACCCCACCGACTACGAATTGCGCCTTGGTATCCTGCAGAACAAGGTGCAGCAGTACAGCAGCACATATCCGGATCTGACCATCGCGGACGGTGTTCTGGAATTCCTCGCACACCGCATCTCAACCAATGTGCGCGTGCTTGAAGGGGCTTTGACGCGTCTCTTTGCGTTTGCCTCGCTGGTAGGGCGCGAGATCGATATGGAACTGACTCAGGATTGTCTGGCCGACGTCCTGCGCGCGTCCGAGCGCAAGATCACCGTTGAAGAGATTCAGCGGAAAGTTTCGGATTATTACAACATCCGCCTGTCCGACATCATCGGTCCGAAGCGCCTGCGTTCATACGCGCGTCCGCGTCAGGTTGCGATGTATCTGTGCAAGCAGCTGACCAGCCGCTCGTTGCCCGAGATCGGCCGCCGCTTTGGCGGGCGTGACCACACCACGGTCATGCATGGCGTCAAGCGGATCGAAGAGTTGAAGCTGACCGACGGTCAGATCGCGGAAGACGTTGAAATGCTGCGGCGGTCTTTGGAAGCCTGATTGCAACCCAAGTTTTTCATCAACGCCTCGGTTCACCAGGACCGGGGCGTAATCGTGTGCGCTATTTTCCACGCCTGGCCGGGAACTGTGCTTTGGAAACCACGCGGCCCTTGACGTGTTGGGCAATCCGACCCAGAAAACCATAAAAAATCCTTGTGCCTCAGGGTGGAACCGCTAACGTGCCAGTCCCGCCCATGTCGGCACGCAAGTCAGAGGAATTGAGGGTATGAAGATCAGCATCGAACGCGGCACCCTTCTCAAGGCCGTTTCGCAGGCCCAATCCGTTGTGGAACGCCGCAACACAATTCCGATCCTGGCCAATGTACTGATCGAGGCGGAAGGCAACCAGGTGCAGTTCCGCGCCACCGATCTGGATATCGAAGTGGTGGACAAGGCCCCTGCGCAGGTTGAAAAAGCCGGGGCGACCACGGTGGCGGCAACGACCCTGCACGAGATCGTGCGCAAGCTGCCCGACGGCGCGCTGGTCACGCTGACGGCTGACAGTGCCGCGGGTCGCCTGACGGTTGAGGCCGGGAGATCCAACTTCTCGCTGGCGACATTGCCGAAAGAAGATTTTCCGGTGATGGCTTCTTCGGAGTACCAGTCGAATTTCAAAGCCTCCGCAGCGTTGCTGCGCCGGTTGTTCGACAAGTCCAAATTCGCCATTTCGACTGAAGAAACCCGGTACTACCTGAACGGTGTTTACATGCATGTGGCGGATGGGTCCGAGGGCGGCAAGGTTCTGCGCTGCGTGGCCACCGATGGACACAGGCTGGCGCGCATTGATGCTGACCTTCCGGATGGGGCGGCGGGTATGCCGGGAGTCATCGTGCCGCGCAAGACCGTGGGCGAATTGCGCAAGCTGCTGGACGATGATGAGATGGATATCGCCGTCTCGGTCAGTGAAACCAAGGTGCGTTTTGCGACACCGGATATCACGCTGACCTCGAAGGTGATCGATGGCACGTTCCCCGACTACACCCGTGTCATTCCGCAGGGGAACACTCGCAAGTTGGAAGTCGACGCTGCCGAATTCGCGCAGGCTGTGGACCGTGTTGCAACCGTTTCATCAGAGCGGTCGCGGGCGGTAAAGCTTCAGCTGGATGCGGACAAGCTGGTCCTGTCGGTGAACGCGCCGGATAGCGGTGCTGCCGAGGAAGAACTGGCCGTAGCCTATGGCGACGAGCGGCTGGAGATCGGGTTCAACGCGAAGTACCTGCTGGAGATCGCTTCTCAGGTGGATCGCGAGAATGCGGTGTTCATGTTCAATTCGGCTGGAGACCCGACGCTGATGCGTGAAGGCAATGACCAGAGCGCGGTCTACGTTGTCATGCCGATGCGTGTCTGATCGCGCTGGCGCGCGATGCCTCCGGCGGGAGTATTTTTGAAAAGATGAAGGGAGGGGTCATGGCTTTGGCCCTGACCGAACTTACGGTCTCGCATTTTCGGTCCCACAAACTGGCGCGTTTGTCTTTGGATGGGCGGCCCGTGGCGATCCATGGACCGAACGGGGCCGGCAAGACCAATATCCTAGAAGCGGTTTCATTGTTTTCGCCGGGTCGTGGAATGCGACGGGCGAGCGCGGCAGAGATGACTCGGCGGCCCGAGGCGCTGGGCTGGAAGCTGGCCGGGCTGTTGCAGGCGCAGGGACAGCAATACGAGATTGAGACCTGGTCGGAAGGTGGTGCGGCGCGGCAGGTTCGGATTGACGACAAGGCCGCCAGTCAGATCGATCTGGGCAAGCTGGCGCGGGTGGTCTGGCTGATTCCGTCGATGGATCGGTTGTGGATCGAGGGCGCCGAAGGGCGGCGCCGGTTCTTGGACCGGATCGCGCTGAGTTTCGACCCAAGCCATGCCGAGGCATCGTTGATCTACGAAAAATCCATGCGGGAACGGAATCGCTTGCTGAAGGAGCAGGCGAGGGATGCCCATTGGTATGCCGCCCTGGAAGGTCAGATGGCGGAGATGGGGCACCGGATAAATGTAGCCCGGTTATCGGCGCTGGACCATCTGCGGGCAGCGCAGGATCAGGCAGAAACGGCATTTCCGTCTGCTGAACTGGAGCTGGTGCAGACCGAAGGGACGATGCCCGGGACGGCGGAAGACTTGCGTTACGCATTGAATGAAAGCCGCTTTCGCGATTTGGCGGCGGGGCGGACTTTGGTTGGGCCGCATCGGTCGGATCTGTATGGGGCGTATGCGGCCAAGGGCGTGCCTGCCAGGGATTGTTCAACCGGCGAGCAGAAGGCGCTTTTGGTTTCGCTGATCCTGTCCAACGCGCGGGCTTTGGCCGGGATGGTGGGTGCGCCGCCGATCGTGTTGCTGGATGAAGTTGCCGCCCATCTGGATGCCACCCGACGGGCCGCGCTTTTTGATGAGATCTGCGCGCTTGGTGCTCAGGCCTGGATGACGGGCACCGGGCCTGAGTTGTTTGCGGAATTGGGTGAGAGGGCCCAGACGCTGGTTGTCACGGAAGGCGACGAAGGCTCGGTCGTGACGCCTTAGGCGGGTTCGCTGACCTTGCGTTCCCAAAGGAAGCCGCGCATGACTTCATCCACAGGTGTTTTAGCCATGTGATTGACGTAGTTCGACATGGTCTTCTGAGCCAGACCCAGTACCACGTCCAGAACAGCACGGTGTGAGTAGCCCGAATCAAAGAAGGTTTGCAATTGCGCCTCGGAGACGTTGCCGCGGGTTTGCATCATTTGCAGGGTAAAGGTGCGCAGTGCTTCGAGTTTGGCATTGGGCAGCGGGGTTTCGTTGCGAAGCGCTTCGGTGATCTCATCCGAAACCTTCATCATCTTCGCGATGCCGGTATGAGCGGGCACACAGTAGTGGCATTCATTTTCAACATTGATGGTCTGCCAGACGACGGTTTTCTCGTCATTGTCGAAATCGGTCTGCATGAACAGGCCGTGCAGGACCTGATAACCTTCCAGATGCTGGGGGCTTTCAGCCATCACCTTGTGCAGGCCGGGCAAGCGGCCAAACGCGGCCTGGGATTTCTCGAGAAGCGGTTTGGATCCTTCTGGTGCGGATTCGAGGTCGTGGGAGGGGAAGTTGGCCATGTCGGAACTCCTGTTTTCTGGCGACTGAGTCCGAAATAGTCTTTCTTGAGTGATCACTCAAGTATATATTTGAGCGAGCGCTCAAGAATAGGTGAAGAAGATGCCCCGCAAACCCGCATATGACCGAGACGCTCTGATCGCGAAGGCCAGGGATATTTTTTGGCGTCAGGGCTGGGCCGGGACGTCGCTGAAGGATCTGGAACGCGAACTTGGCCTCAAACCGGGCAGTTTTTATGCGGCATTTGGGTCCAAGGATGCGCTTTATGCGCTGACGTTGGAACGGTACGCGCAGGATGGTGTGGCGCGCCTTATGGCGCTGGCCGAGGAATTAGGGCCGCTTGAAGCATTGAAGGCGCAGCCACGGATCGTGATCGATTCTGCCCAGATGCCTGCAAGGGCCTGCATGTTGGCCAAAACCTACGCCGAGTTGCAGTCGAAGGATCACGAACTGGCCGAAAAGGCGAGCCGTCATATGGCGGATATGAAAGTGTGTTTTGCAACGCTGTTTCGCCGCGCGCAGGAGGCCGGAGAAATCGGCGCGGATCGTGATCCGGACCGTCTTGCGGCGCGGTATCAATCCGACCTGTTGGGGCTGCGTTTGTCAGCCGAGCGCAGCGATGTGAATGCCCTGGAAATCGCGGCGGATATCGCGGCGGATATCGACCGGCTTTGATCTGCTGAAAAAACCAAGTTCCGCCACAAAATGTGGGGGGATCGCGTGACATTCCCCACCAGAAAACGTATAAGTTACCAAAATAATATAGGTACTAACGGCATGTCCGAAGACGCACAGGCATCACAAGAATACGGCGCGGATTCTATTAAAGTTCTCAAGGGCTTAGAGGCCGTCCGCAAGCGCCCTGGCATGTATATCGGTGATACCGATGATGGCTCGGGTCTGCACCACATGGTGTACGAAGTTGTCGATAATGGAATTGACGAAGCTCTGGCCGGTCATGCCGACCATGTGACCGTAAAAATTCACGCCGATTCCAGCGTTTCGGTCAGCGATAACGGGCGCGGGATTCCGGTCGATATCCACCCCGAAGAAGGCGTGTCTGCCGCCGAGGTCATCATGACCCAGTTGCACGCGGGCGGTAAGTTCGACAGCAACTCGTACAAGGTGTCGGGCGGTCTGCACGGCGTGGGCGTATCGGTGGTGAACGCGTTGTCCGACTGGCTGGAACTGCGGGTCTGGCGCAACGGAAAAGAACATATTGCCCGGTTTGAAGGTGGCGAGACAGCCGAGCATCTGAAGGTCGTGGCCGAGTGTGGTGGCCGCACCGGGACCGAGGTGCGGTTCCTGGCTTCGACCAATACGTTTTCGAATCTGGAGTATTCCTTCGAGACGCTGGAAAAGCGCCTGCGCGAGCTGGCCTTCCTGAACTCGGGCGTGCGGATCATCCTGATCGACGAACGTCCGGCGGAGCGGCTTGAGACCGAACTGTTCTATGAGGGCGGCGTAAAAGAATTCGTCAAATACCTGGACCGTTCGAAAACTGCTGCGATGCCCGAGCCGATTTATATCAAGGGCGAGCGCGATGATATCGGTGTCGAAATCGCCATGTGGTGGAATGACAGCTACCACGAGACGGTTCTGCCCTTCACCAACAACATCCCGCAGCGCGATGGCGGGACACATGTGGCCGGATTCCGGGGCGCGCTGACCCGGACGATCAACAACTACGCGCAGTCCAGCGGAATCGCCAAAAAGGAAAAGGTCAGCTTTACCGGCGACGACGCGCGCGAAGGCCTGACCTGTGTGTTGTCGGTGAAAGTGCCTGATCCGAAGTTCTCGTCCCAGACCAAGGACAAGCTGGTCAGCTCCGAAGTACGCCCGGCGGTCGAAAGTCTGATGAACGAAAAGCTGGCCGAGTGGTTCGAAGAAAACCCGAACGAGGCCAAGACCATCGTAGGCAAGATCATCGAGGCTGCTCTGGCGCGCGAGGCTGCCCGCAAGGCCCGCGAACTGACCCGTCGCAAGACGGCGATGGACGTGAACTATCTGGCGGGTAAACTAAAGGATTGCTCCGAGAAAGATCCGTCCAAGACCGAAGTCTTCCTCGTCGAGGGGGACTCGGCTGGCGGTTCTGCTCAGACGGGCCGGGATCGTCTGACTCAGGCCGTTCTGCCCTTGCGCGGGAAGATCCTGAACGTCGAGCGTGCCCGGTTCGACCGGATGCTGTCTTCTCAGGAAATCGGCAACCTCGTCATGGCGCTGGGCACTGGTATTGGCCGCGATGAGTTCAACATCGAAAAGCTGCGCTACCACAAGATCGTCATCATGACCGATGCCGACGTGGACGGCGCGCATATCCGAACCCTGCTGCTGACCTTCTTCTATCGGCAGATGCCGGAGCTGATCGAGGGCGGGTATCTCTATATCGCGCAGCCGCCGCTCTACAAGGTTTCGCGTGGTAAATCAGAAGTTTACCTGAAGGATCAGGCCGCGCTGGACGATTATCTGATCAATCAAGGGGTTGAGGGCGCGGTGCTGAAACTCGGTTCGGGGGAAGAAATCACCGGCCAGGATCTGACCCGCGTGGTCGATGAAGCACGGCAGTTGAAACGTGTACTGGATGCGTTCCCGACCCACTACCCGCGCCATATACTGGAACAAGCTGCCGTTGCCGGGGCCTTTGTGCCGGGCGCGGTTGATGCTGACCTGCAAGGGGTGGCCGACAAGGTCGCCGCCCGTCTGGACCTGATCGCGCTTGAATATGAACGAGGGTGGCAGGGCCGGATCACGCAGGACCACGGCATTCGGCTGGCTCGCATCCTGCGCGGTGTCGAAGAAGTGCGCACGCTGGATGGCCCCATGCTGCGCTCGGGTGAGGCGCGCAAGACGGGCAGCTTCACGCAAAGCCTGCAAGAGGTTTACAACACCCCTGCGACCCTGATCCGCCGGGACCGTATGCAATCGATTCACGGTCCACTGGACCTGCTGCGCGCAATTCTTGAAGAAGGCGAAAAGGGCCTGTCGCTGCAACGGTACAAAGGTTTGGGTGAAATGAACCCCGACCAGCTTTGGGAAACAACGCTGGACCCCGACGCACGCACACTGTTGCAGGTGCGGGTGGATGATATGGTCGAGGCGGATGATCTGTTTACCAAACTGATGGGCGACGTGGTCGAACCGCGGCGGGAGTTCATCCAGAAAAACGCGCTGAGTGTTGAGAACTTGGATTTCTAGTTAGGTGTAGGTTTGCGCATAACGCTTCACGCACCCCATAAGTTTGCACAGTTTCGCGA
The DNA here is from genome assembly GCF_056536425.1 of Ruegeria sp. D1(2025). Lineage (NCBI taxonomy): Bacteria > Pseudomonadati > Pseudomonadota > Alphaproteobacteria > Rhodobacterales > Roseobacteraceae > Ruegeria > Ruegeria sp. D1(2025). The sequence continues at coordinate 181,912 of NZ_JBQFPO010000002.1, forward strand.
TAATAGTGCAGAGGAAATCGGGCAAGTCGCCTTATGCGGGTGTGGAGGGATAGACTTCAGTTTCTCAAAGATTGAACATCTGTTCGCGATGCCAGGTCAGGTTTTCCTTGTGCCTAGCATTTAGTCCGGAGATTTACCTGTAATGTCCGGGCTAGAGCTAAGTTTCTTTGATCCTCTTGTCCAAGCGACTAGTTTGAGAACATGGCCTCCGTAGCGCAACTAACCGACTGGATGATTACCGAAGGGCGCCGCTCAGGCGACCCCGTGAAAGTGGTTTCTCATTTCTGCTCCTCCTTAATTGAGGAAGGTGTACCGCTCTGGCGGGTCAATATCGGTCAGCGCTTCGCCAATCCGCTACTCATTGCATGGGGGGTCGTTTGGACACCTGATGGGACCGACAGCTACGACGTAACTCATGAAACGATGTTGACAGAAGGCTACGTTGGTAGCTCATTTGAGTACATTTTAGAGCACAGAAAGCCTCTTCACAAAAGTCTGCGACAACTGAACCCAAAGACTGAGCATTCATCGTATCTTGAATTCGCTGGGTTAGGTGGCACAGATTACTATGCCACTTTGATGTATTATGGCGATGGATCCCTGCACGGCTGCACGTTTGTCACGCAGGAACGAGACGGCTTTTCACCACGACATCTGGATATGATAGAGGCCGCACTGCATGCTCTGTCTTGCGCTTTGGAACCTGTCACGATGCGCAAGTCCGCCAAGGGTCTGTTGCGAACATATCTTGGCGATGGGCCCTCCGACGCCGTGTGGAACGGGCGGATCAAGCGAGGCGAGCGAACGACCCTTGATGCAGTAGTCATGTTTTCTGATTTACGAGGTTTCACGGCACTTTCAGAAGTCGCACCAGAGGCAGATGTTTTTGACGCGTTGAGCAGCTACTTTGATCTGGTTGTTCAGTCTGTGGAAGATAACGGTGGCGATGTTCTCAAGTTTATGGGTGACGGGATTCTCTCGATCTTCACGATCGCCACTCAGGCTGATCACGCTGACCGATGCCGAAAGGCAGCACTGGCCGCACAAAGTGTGCTGGTCGGTTTGGCGGCCCTCAACCGTCGCCGCGTTGAGGTTAAAAGGCCGTCATTGGATGTTGGGATCGGGATCAATGTTGGGCAAGTCAGCTATGGTAACATAGGCAGTCCTGGAAGACTTGATTTCACGGTTCTCGGGGGCGCAGTGAACGTTGCCAGTCGAATAGAGGGTTTGACCAAATCTATTGGCCACAGAGTGCTGGCGACATCAGCGATTGCTGAGGCCTCCCCTGATCTGTTTTCCCCTTGTGGGTTTCACGAAGTTAGTGGCCTTGTTCGTCCTATCGAGTTGTTTTCTCTTGTCGAAGGAGAGCTTTGATACGGTGTTGCATTTCCTGGGCTGCATCGCAAAAAGCAGGAACCGGATATCGGGTGCCAAGTGTCAAAAGGCTGGTTTGTCCCGCACAGCGGTCGCTCGAGATACTCAAGCGAACGTCTGCGTCGAGCCCAAAGCAATCATTGTTCCTAGTTGAACTGCCGTTTCGCTTCGTTTGGACTAAACCTCGCTGATGACCTTCGACGCAGTCGCTTCATTGATAGCCAGAACAGTGTTGTACAGCGTAGCCAGTCGAAGAAGTGATTTTACGTCGACGTCGTGTGGTAACGCTGATAGTGGATCAATGAAAAAGATCAGTGTGTCGAGCTTCCCTTCGGCAATCATGGCGCCGATTTGAGCGTCGCCTCCCAGCGGACCACTTTTGAGACGCTTGATAGGCAAGCCGACTTCTTCCGCAATTCGCCCGCCGGTCGTGCCAGTCCCCAAAAGCTCCATTTTGCTCAGTGCGGTTTTGTGGGATTTGGCCCACTCGACCATTGCGTCTTTCATCTGATCATGCGCCACAAGCGCGACTCGTTTGCGGCTGTTCGGGCCGTCGCTCCCATTGCTCATGGTGTTGCTTTCCTCGGTGTTAAGGTGTCCGTAGCCCAACTCCATGCCAGCGGAGATTTACGCTTGAGTGCGCCACTCAAATGCTGCCGCATTCTGTAGGAGGCATCCACGGTGTTACCGGATTCCAGGAGTGTAAGGATCTCAAGATGCTCAGTACATTGTTCTATCAATCGTTGATGGTTCACTTCGGCTCGATACTCCATAAGGCGTCGCATTCTATTCACGCGTTGGAGTGCCATGAGAAAGAACGGGTTTCCGGACAACTTGATGAGCTCCTCATGGAACAAAGCCCCGCTTTCTAGCAGCGCTTCTCCATTCACGGCGTCCATATCCATATCAAGCATTCCCTGCTGAATACGCCGCTGTTCATCCAGGACTTTGTGATCGAGTTCAAACGAGGGCTCCAGCATGGCGGCTGGCTCTATCGCCATTCTAAACCGATAAATCTCATCAAATGCCTCGGGTGTTTTTGCAACCGGAAGAAACCGCCAGCCGTAGCCTTCTTTGCGCTCAGCCCAACCTTCTCGAGAAGCGCGGATCAACAGTTCTCCGACCTTAGCTTTAGTCCAGCCGTACTTCTGCTTTAAGAACTGCTCAGTAACTTCTTCTGGAATTTCATTTGTTAGCCAATCGTTTGCAAGCAGTTGGTATTCGTCTAGCTCGCGCGGGTCGACAGTATCCAGGTTTTCTTTGATAGCCGGAGGCAACTTGTCGGCCACAAAGTACCCGCGGTTTTCCAGGCGGATGAGAACATCTTTTTCCTCTAAAGATATCAGCGCCTCGCGCACTGGGGTTCTGGATACGCCATACCTGTCGGCGACTTGCTGAGCGCTTATATGCTGGCCAACTTCAAGTGTACCCGCAACGATGTCATGCAAAAGACGGTTTGATATCTTCTTTGATAATTCGCTGGCTCGCATGGGTACGCCTGACTCCTCTTGCCACTCTCACCTACGTAGATTGCATCTGACAGCTAACATACAGCCAAATTTTAGGTTTTCTATACGTAAAAAGCCAAAAGTGGGCGGGTTTTACACTGCTTTGACGATGTTGTTTGCGTAAGTTGAATTGGTTTTATGACCGTTTGAGCGAAGTTCTTTCCTTTCAGGTGATTGTCGATTCTTCGAAAATACACAATAAAACATATACTTGAAAAGTATCGGGGAACAGCATGTTCAATCAATTTGGTTTTTTCGATTATAAAAAGCAAAATAAGATTGGCTTTTTGCATGCTAATATGCAATCAAAATAGCCAGTGCGGGATTCGCGCTGAAAAACACTTGGAAAACTGGGGAGGATTACCCGTGTTCATGAAATTTACTCGCATCGGCGTCATTGCTGCTGCGGCAGCCGTCGCCGGCGTGACTGGCGCGTCCGCCGAATTCAAAGCTGAAAGCCCGCAGTGCATTGCGCCCTCAAATCCCGGTGGTGGATGGGACTTTATCTGTCGCACAACGGCGAAGTATCTCTTCGATCTCGGGATCATCGAGGATTCGATGCAGGTTACCAATATGAGCGGTGGGGGCGGCGGAGTTGCGTTCGCGCATGTCACGAAAGAGCGCAACGAAGACAACAACCTTATCGTCGCGGCCTCTATGAGTACCAGCGCTCGAATTGCGCAGGGCATTTACGAAGGCGCCCAACAGGATGACGTTCACTTTCTTGCCACGTTCGGAGCTGAATATGGAGCCATCGCTGTTCCCGCGGACTCCAAGTACACCTCTCTGTCTCAGATGATGGAGGATATTGTCGCAGATCCAAAATCAGTTGGGATCGCGGGTGGTTCGTCTGTGGGCAGTTTTGACCATATCAAGCCTATGTTGGTCGCCCGCGAAGCTGGCCTCGAAGATGTAACCCAGATGAAATATGTATCGTTCGATGGTGGCGGTGAAGCCATGACCGGCCTGCTTTCTGGTTCGGTCGAGGCGTTGTCTGGAGATTTCTCCGAGATGCTGGGCTTCCTGGAGTCGGGTGATATCCGGGTAATCTCGATCCTAGCCCCTGAGCGTCTGAAGAATTATCCGGATATTCCTACTGCAAAGGAGGAAGGCTTCGACGTTGTTGGCGCGAACTGGCGCGGCCTTTACATGCCGGCTGGTGCAACTGACGAAGCTAAAGAGTTCTGGAAGAACGCGATCATTACGCTGACCGAGGATCCTGGCTTCCAGGCAGAGCTCGAAGCAGCTGCCATTGAGCCGTTCAACAACTTTGGCGACGACATGTACACCTTTGTTGAGGGCAGTATTGCGGACGTGACCAAGCTCTCGAAAGAGATCGGTATCATCCAATAAATGTCATGTGTGCCCAACCGGTCGCATCTGGTTGGGCACCTAAAATAAATTCCGGAAATCTGGGAGGAAACTATGAGTGACCGCATCTTCGGCGGTTTCGGGCTGGCCCTTGCGATATTCTATATTTGGGCCGCATCGATCATCAAAGACAGTTTCATGGTCGATGTCGTGGGTCCGCGCGCCTTTCCTTACATCGTGGGCACCGTGTTAGGCCTTACGTCGCTCTACTTCATAATCCGCCCGGATGAAGAGCCTAAGTGGCCAGGGTTGCGCGACTTTGCCGAGATATTGTTCGCCACTGCTGTGATGTTTCTGTACGCATGGTCTCTTTCCGAGATTGGGTTTGTTATCGCGACAACCTTTGCAACTGCCTACCTAACCTGGCGACTGGGAACCGCTCCGCTTTGGTCGCTCGTCGTAGGCCTGCTGACAGCCATCGGTATCTACGTCGTTTTTCACCTAATCCTAGGCCTTGCTTTGGCCGAAGGACCATTGGGGTTCTGAGGGGTCGCCATGGAAACGCTTGCACTTCTTGTTGATGGATTCTCGGTTGCGTTGTCACCGCAAAACCTGTTCCTTGCTGTCGTTGGATGCTTCCTCGGCACTTTGATGGGAGCATTGCCTGGCTTGGGCCCGGCAAATGGGGTCGCGATCCTCATTCCGATTGCCTTCTCGCTCGGGCTTGGGCCCATCCCATCTCTCATCCTTCTTACGAGTGTCTACTACGGCGCCATGTACGGAGGTCGAATTAGTTCGATCCTGCTAAACATCCCGGGCGATGAACCCGCGATGATGACGTGCCTCGATGGATATCCGATGGCAAAGAACGGTCAGGCCGGCGAAGCCTTGTCTTTAGGTGGCATCGCATCTTTCATTGGGGCGTTTGTCGCAACAATTGGCCTGGTGATTTTGGCACCACAGTTGGTCAAAATTGCGCTGCTTTTCGGACCAGCTGAGTACTTTGTCCTCTTTACAGTCGCATTTGCGACACTGGGTGGTGTTTCCTCTACGAACCAAGCCAAATCTGCATTCGCAGCTGCACTAGGGCTGGGTATCGCGATGATTGGCAGTGATAGCCAAACAGGGTCGCAGCGCTTCACCTTTGGTGAAATCCACCTCTTCGATGGCATCGACTTCTTGATCGCTATCGTTGGTTTGTTCGCCTTGAGTGAAGTGTTGATTTTTCTCGAACATCACCGTGGCGGTGCCGTTGGATCAGCTGGCGCGACAAAGGTTGGACGCATCTTGCCTGACTTCGGCATGATCAAGCGTTGTATGCCGTCAATCGCTCGAGGCACTGGTCTTGGTTTCTTTTCAGGCGTCTTGCCAGGTGCCGGAGCATCGCTGGGGTCATTCCTTGCGTACTCACTGGAGAAACAAAGCGTCGACCGCGATGGGAAATCCTTTGGAAAGGGCGATCCACGCGGTGTTGCAGCCCCGGAGGCAGGCAATAATGCGGCCGCTGGAGGCGCGTTGGTGCCGATGCTTTCGTTGGGCGTACCGGGCTCGGGCACGACTGCCGTTCTGTTGGCTGTTTTGTTGCAACTTAACATTACCCCGGGACCACTGCTCTTCACAAAGAATCCGGACGTGGTTTGGGGGCTGATCGCGGCCTTGTTCATCGGCAACATCATTCTGCTTTTGATGAACGTTCCGTTGGTCGGGTTGTTCACGCGCGTGTTGCTGGTGCCGACGCGCATTCTGATGCCTGTCGTCGCCATGATCTCGTTCGTTGGGATTTACTCGATAACGGGCTCCACCTTCGATGTAATGCTCATGGTTGGTTTCGGCTTTGCAGGCTGGCTTCTACGCAAGCTCGACGTGCCGCTGGTGCCAGTCATCTTGGGCATCCTTCTTGGCAACCAGATGGAAGTGAACCTTCGCCGCGCAATGACGATTTCGGACGGGGATTGGTTGGCGCTAGTGGGAAGTCCCCTCGCAATAATCCTCTGGCTTATCGCAATCGCCGGTTTCGTGTTGCCCATGTTTGTTGGCCGTCGGGTTAAGGACCGCATGGATGCGCAGCGCCATGACGAAGAGGCATCGGTGGGGGATTAAACCCACCGGATTTCAAGAATGACTGGCTTCGGCCAACAAGGAGACAAAAGATGCGTATCATGACATTGCCCTGCGACGGCATCGGACCTGAAATCATGGCGGCGACTTTGGAAGTCGTTGAGGCCGCCAACAAGAAGTACGATCTAGGATTGACGTTTGAAGAAGAGGAGTCCGGTTTTACCAGCCTTAGGAACCACGGCATCACTCTGCGTGACGACGTGCTGGAACGTGCACGAACTGAGTTCGATGGAGTCATTTTAGGGACGCAGTCCCATATGGACTACCCGCCAGTCGTTGAAGGCGGTCGCAACGTTTCGGCCGGATTCCGTATCGGGCTCGATCTTTATGCGAATGTGCGGCCGGCCCGCAGCCGTGACTTTCTACCGAACAAAGCGCCCGGGATGGATCTTGTGATCATGCGTGAGGCGACGGAGGGATTCTATCCTGACCGCAACATGTACAAAGGCGTCGGAGAAATGATGCCCGATCCGGACATGGCTTTGTCGGTTCGCAAAATTACGCGACACGGATCAATGCGGATTTGCAGAGAGGCTTTCAAACTGGCCATGCAACGGAAGAAGAAAGTCGCCGCGATACACAAGGCCAACTCTTTTCTCATGACCGACGGCCTGTTCCTGGAATGTTTCCGCGAGGTGGCGAAGGATTACCCTGAAGTCCAAACCGAAGAATTGATTGTTGACGCATTTGCAGCGCTGCTGGTTCGAAAACCGCACGAATATGATGTTGTCGTCGCGACTAACTTCTACGGCGATATTCTCTCGGACCTTGCCTCTGAACTGTCAGGGTCTTTGGGGCTCGCTGGGTCGATCAATGCAAACGCTGAAACGGGCTTATGCTGCGCACAAGCACAGCATGGTTCTGCCCCGGACATCCAAGGGCAAAACGTTGCGAACCCGACATCACTTATTCTTTCCGCCGCTATGATGCTCATCTGGCTCGGCGAGCAGAAGGGTAGTCCGAAGCTTATGGAGGCTGGGCAAGCCATTGCGGATGCAGTTGATGCCGTCATCGATGATCCTGCAAAGCGCACCCGTGACCTTGGTGGCACCGTAAACACCGACACCTTCGGGACGCTTGTGGCCGAAATGGTCTCCAAGGAAACGATCCCGGCGTGATTGGATCTCCCGGTGGGCAAGCGTGCCCACATCAACTGGTGGCGTCGCTTCTTGCGGCGTCACCCGTCTTGAGCTGGAGCAATTATGAGACGACCAAGATTAGCGTTGATCCATGCAACCCGCGTTGCGATTGATCCAATCGAAGTTGCGGCACGCGAGCACTGGCCGGAAGCAGAAACCATTTCGATCCTAGAAGAGGGGTTGTCTTTAGACAGGTCTAAGCAAGTCGAATTGTCCGCCGATCTTTTCCGGCGCATCGTAGACCTTTGCCGGTATGCGGAAGGCGCTGACGCAGATGGTGTATTGTTCACGTGCTCAGCATTCGGAGCCGCAATCGAAAGAGCAAATTTCGAGGCGCTCATCCCAGTCATGAAGCCGAATGAAGCGATGTTCGATGCGGCTTTCTCATACGGTGATCGCATCGCAATGATTTATACGTTTCCTCCAGCTGCGGCAGGTATGGAAGAGGAATTTCTAGATGCTGCTAGGGCGCGCGGCAGCAATGCGGAGATTACGTCATACTATTGCTCCGGCGCGTTGGCTGCAAAGCAAGCGGGTGAAGATGAAAAACACAATCGCCTGATTGCGGAAACCGCATCAAGTATCGACGACGCTGACGTTATTCTTCTAGCCCAGTTTTCGATGTCTGACGCCGTTGAGGATGTCCGTAAGGCAGTACAGATTCCAGTGTTGACCAGTCCACAGGCGGCGATTCACGAAATCCGACGGCGCGTCGAAGGCAATCAGTGAGGGCGGTTCAATGTTAATCGGTGTCATAGCGGACGATTTTACCGGTGCGAGCGATATTGCGAACACCTTGGCGAAAGGCGTTGAGCCGGAGGGTGGATTGCGAACGGCTCAGTTCCCAAGTATTCCAACGACCCCAGCCGACGATGAGATCGAAGCGGGTGTGATCTCACTCAAGAGCCGCACCGCACCGACTGAGGAAGCGGTAGCGGACAGCTTGCGTGCTCTGCGGTGGCTTAAGGATCAAGGATGCCAGCAGTTCATCTTCAAGTATTGCTCCACCTTCGATTCCACTAAAGAAGGAAACATCGGCCCCGTTGCGGAAGCACTGGCCAATGAACTGAGTGCGCAAAAGGTGGTTTTCTGTCCGGCCTTTCCCACCACGGGGCGTACCGTCTATCAAGGTCATCTTTTTGTGCTCGGCAAGCTGTTGCACGAGTCCGGGATGGAAACTCACCCTCTTACTCCGATGACGGACGCCAACATCAAGCGCTGGTTGCAGCATCAAACCGAAGAAGCGGTTGGGTCGGTGCCAGTTGACACCGTGAAGCAAGGGCCAGAGGCGATTGCTGATGCGGTGCAGAACGCAAACGAACGCTTTGTAATCGGTGATGCGATCTCGGACGAGGATTTGCTGGCCTGGGGCGAAGCTCTAAAGGATGCCAAGCTCATCACCGGGGGATCGGGTATAGCACTGGGGCTACCACGAAACTTCCTGAGAAAGGCTTCATCCAAAAGTACTGGCAAAGTGTTCACCGGTATCGCTGGGCCTGCCGCGATCCTTGCCGGGTCGTGCTCGGGTGCGACCCGAGAGCAGATTGATGTTCATGCGAAATCCCATCCGACGTTCGCCATTAACGTTCCGGGTGTCATGTCCGGGCATGTGACCACGCAGACGCTTCTGGATTTCTTTGAAACGCATCCGGGTCAGGCACCGCTCGCATATTCATCGGGAAGCCCGGATGATGTGCGGGCGATCCAAAACAAATATGGTCAGGAAGCTGTGGCGGAAAAGCTGGACAATCTCTTTGCTGAAACTGCCCGGGAACTTGTCCAAACGGGCTATAAGCGCCTTGTCGTTGCCGGAGGGGAGACGTCGGGAGCTGTTGCCAAGGTCGTATCTGAGGCACTGGGGTCTCCTGCCATGTCAATTGGTCCAGAGATCGACCCGGGCGTACCTGTCCTGAGAGTCGGAAAAGCTGAACCCATTGCGCTGGCCCTAAAGTCTGGAAACTTTGGCTCTCCAGGCTTCTTCGCTAAAGCGCTCAGAATGATGGAGGCAGGCAAATGAGTTCGGATGAATCGGCTTTGCGGCAGCAGATGTCAGAGCTATGCGCCTCGCTGTTTGTGCGTGGATTTTCCGTCGGCACTGCGGGCAATGTCTCCGCGCGTTTACATGACGGGATCCTCATGACGCCAACGAACTCGACCTTGGGTGATATCGACCCCGAACGCATCGCCAAGATTAGTTTGGATGGGCACCACGTCTCCGGCGACAAGCCGACCAAGGAGGTTTTTCTGCATCAAGCCTTCTATGAGACAAGACCAGACGCTGGCGCCGTGGTGCATCTGCATTCGACCTGGGCCACTGCTCTGTCGTGTCTGGAAGACACCGATCCCAATGACTGTATTCCACCGCTTACACCATACGTGGTCATGCGCGTCGGCACGGTCAAACTTGTTCCATACGTCAAGCCGGGTGACCCGAAATCCGGTGATTTGGTCCGCGAACTGGGCGGCAAGTACAATGCGGTTCTGTTGGCCAATCATGGCCCGGTCGTGTCGGGAAAGGACCTCTTCTCTGCTGTCTGTGCAGCAGAAGAGCTGGAAGAAACAGCCAAGCTGCTAGTGGCTTTGCGCGGCCTGCCAACCCGGTTGCTGGATGTAGCTCAAGTTGCAGAACTCAAAGATACTTTCGGAAGGATGTAATCCATCATGAAAACCGCTGACCTTATCGATCACCATGCGCCAGAGCTTACACTTGTCCACCTGCCGTTTCGGCAGTTCGGGATAAAACCGTTCTTTGCGGCGCAAATACAGACAGTGAAGTGCTTCGAAGATAACACGGAACTTAGGGCGCAACTGGAAACACCCGGTGAGGGGCGCGTTTTGGTTGTCGACGGCGGAGCATCAACGCGAATTGCAATTCTTGGCGATATGTTGGCTGATCTTGCGATCAAAAATGGATGGGCTGGTCTTATCCTGAACGCCGCAATTCGAGACAGTGCCGAAATCAATCAAATGGACACTCTGGTATTCGCCTTAGCGACCAGCCCCGTCAAAAGCGCGAAACGAGGGTGGGGCGTAGTCGGGGAGCCGGTGACCTTCGGTGGGGTTCAATTCCATCCTGGTGATTGGGTTTACGGCGATGCGGACGGTGTGTTGCACAGCAAGAAGCGATTGGTCTGATTTCAAGTTTAGCCAAGTTCTCACAGCATGGCGCTGTCATAGTCACGGCAGCTGTTGCAGGCTGGCTTGTATCGCTCACAGGCATTCCACTGGGGTGGATGATCGGGTCAATGTTGGTGACCATCGCCGGGTCGTTGAAGCAGTTTCCTGTCAAACTACCGGGCCCTATGTTGGACCTGGTAAGAGCAACTGTAGGTGTGATGTTGGGCGCATCCTTTACGCCCGAGTTGCTTTCCTCTTTTGGTGCCTGGTGGGTGTCACTGACCTTCTTACTGTTAGCCCTTGGAATAATGTACGTCCTTGGTTTCTACCTTTTACGACGTATTTCGCGCTTTGATGCATTGACAGCTACTTTGTGCGCAAGGCCGGGTGGCATTGCCGAAATGGTGTTGCTGTCCGAGCAAAAGGGTGCGGATCAGGCTCGTGTCGCTATCGTTCATGCGTTGCGCATTGCATTAGTAATTTTGCTGATTCCGCTACTAATCACCCTGATCGCAGACTTCGAAGTCATTCCAACCGAAGCGCAAACACAGCTGGCTTCGATCACGATCACCGATTGGGTTTGGATCATCGGATGCATCGTTGCGGGAATGCTAACACGGGGTAGGGTGAAGCTGCCGGCACCTATTGTGGTGGTGCCGATGATATTCAGCGCGTCCGTTCACTTGCTAGGATGGACAGAATTCCAGATCCCGGTCTCTGTGACTGCGTTGGTACAGGTCTTCATAGGCATTAGTGTTGGTGCACGCTTTCCCGGAGTGCTCATCAAAGCTCTGATCGCAGCTTTAGGTGCAGCGGCCATGGTTGTCGCTCTCCAGATTTTTGTGGCCTTCTCAGGTGCATTGGCTGTTGCGAACGTGTTGGAGACAGACCCGTTCGCACTCGTCTTGGCCTATTCACCTGGAGGCTTGGCGGAGATGTCAATCATAGCGGTGAGCGTTGGTCGCGATGTTGCGTTCGTCGGCGTGCATCATATTTTTAGGGTCTTGGCGGCGCTTGTTTTGGCACCTGTCCTCGTAGCGGCTCTGTCAAAGCGGGATATCAAGCACTGATGCATCAGATGGAGTTCACTTGCTCAGCAATCGATGCCGCCTTTACTGCAAAGCTTGTATGTCGCCAAAGTACTAGTTGGCCGCCTGCGAGAAGGCCGACCGAGCCGCGCTTCATTGAAAGGGATCTACGAAAACTTCGCAATTGAGTTGTGTTGTTCGGTTTTGGGTTGAATTATTCCAGCCAAAATGCACTTTTGATTGAATTTTGGTGCGTTCAAGTTGATCGAGCTACGCTAAGACAATCGACAATTGAGCGCGTATGGTGAACCGTGCAAACTTACGGGCAAATCGTGCAAACTTATGCGCAATTGCTGTGCAAAATTATGGGCGACAACACCCAGATTTTCTAAATAAAATCAATGATAGGAATGCAGCGTTTTGCGCGTCCCTACATTAGGTGTAGGCGCAACTGTCCTGCTGGTGCTGCTGGCGGTTTCTATTGCCGTATCGGCGGGTGGTAACCCGGCTGTGTTTGCTCTCACCGTAGCAATTTCAACGTCCAACTCATTTTTGATCCCAACACACCAGGTGAACGCGTTGATCATGGGCCCAGCGGGCTACCGGGTGGTGGATTTCGTTCGCTCCGGTGGAATTATGACTCTCCTTTTCTTGGTTGTCTCAATGACCGGGCTTGCGATTTTCTTCTGAGCCGCCTCTCGGCGATCCGTACAGATGAACTCATAATATAAGGTTTTTGAGACCAAATTTTTTGGCGCAGATTCAAAACGTCTGCAAAAAGGGCCTCCTCCGCGAGGGACCGAAGCAATGTGTCCAACTCAACCAAACCTGAAGTCGGTATACGCTGGAACTGGACCGTTTTGGTTTTATCGATCACTGTTGTTGGGCCAAGACCTTCGGCATTTTTGGAGAGTTCACGATGAAGTTCCTTCGTACACCGGACCATCGGTTTGACGGGCTGCCAGATTTCAACTTTGGCCCGAACTATCTTGATGTGGATGATTCCGAGGGCGGTCTTCTCCGACTGCACTATTTGGACGAGGGACCGGCACAGGCACCACCGGTATTGTTGATGCACGGAGAGCCAACTTGGTGCTTCCTGTATCGGCACATGATTCCGTTATTCAAAGATGCGGGCCATCGAGTTCTGGCTCCTGATTTGATTGGGTTTGGACGGTCGGACAAGCCAACTGAGCGATCCGACTACACCTACCAACGGCATGTAGACTGGATGTCCGAGTGGTTGCGGAAAGTTGACTTGACGGGCATCACATTGGTTTGTCAGGACTGGGGCGGACTCATTGGTTTGCGGTTGGTTGCAAGTATGCCCGAGCGTTTCTCTAGTGTTGTTGTGGCGAATACGGCCTTGCCCACCGGTGACGTGCCCTTGGGTGAGGCATTTCTTTCATGGCGGGATTACTCGCAATCTGTGCCTGAATTTAATTCGGGCCGTATTGTATTCGGCGGTACAACATCCAAAATCTCCAATGAAGAGGTTGCAGCCTATAACGCACCGTTCCCGGATGCGCGCTATCTGGCAGGTGCTCGACAGTTTCCAATGTTGGTGCCCGACAAACCCGACAACCCAGCTTCAGAAGCCAACCGAGCCGCATGGAAAACCCTCAAGACCCTCAATACTCCGTTTCTGACCGTTTTTGGAGAAGATGACAGGGTTATGGCGGGCGTAGAAAAACTGTTCCAAAAGTCGATCCCTGGGGCAGTTGGTCAAAATCTTACCGTTTTGCCAAAAGCCGGGCATTTCATTCAAGAAGATGCCGGAACAGAATTGGCACACGCGACTCTGAAATTCATCGAGCAAACCTAGCGGCTATCAGTCGGTGCAACCCTTTGGAATGCTCGCCTTGAAAAGATGTTCGATTGCGGAACAGTTCCCGGGCCGTACGCGGCTGCCGAAAGCTCTACTGCATTACAGCTAAGATGACTCCTTCGATTCAATTGCTTTGCTGATAGCGAGGACTGTACATCGTAGCCAACTGAAGAAGCGATCTAGTGATTGCTCTCGCGGCCTCAACACACACCAAATTTGCGACGCAAATGCTCAGCTAAGGCTGTTATGCGACGTGGTTGGGCTCGGCTCGGCGGAAACATCATTTGCAAAGGTTTCGGTGGTGGGAGGAAGTCGCGCAAGACAGAAATAAGTCTGCCAGATCGAACATCGTCGCTGACATCCAGCTCGGACTTCAGTACGACCCCATGGCCTGCAATCGCCCAATCGCGAATGAGTGAACCATCATTGACTATTCGGTTTCCATTTACCGATACCCGCTGGGCATTTGGTCCTGATCCAAACTCCCAAACGTTGTCGATCATGTCGCCAAACCTCATGACCAAGCAGTTGTGGTTTAAAAGATCTTCTGGTTTTTCAGGCGTTCCGAATAAGGCTAGGTAACTTGGGGACGCACATACGAAACGTTGGTAGCTTCCTAAATTTCGTAATCTGAGCGAGCTGTCTGTGATGTTGCCGAAGCGAACGGCGAGGTCAAAACCCTGGCCTACGAGGTCGACATAGCCGTCTGAGAGGGACAGTTCGATTGAGACGGCAGGGTTCTCTTCGGTGAATTCGGCAATAACCTCGGAAACAAAGCTCCGCCCCAAATCGATGGGCGCGCTTATGCGAATTGGACCAGACAAAGTTTCGGCGCCGTGCCGAACAAGTGTGTCCAAATCCGCAACCTCACTGAGTACGCTTCTTGCTCCGTCGGCTAGTGTACGGCCTTCTTCGGTCAGGCTAATAGAACGAGTGGTGCGGTTGAACAAAACCACTCCGTAGTGTGCCTCCAGAGCCGCGAGTCGCTCGGACACTGTCGTGCTCGACATCCCTGTTGCGCGCGCCGCGGCCACAAGACTGCCTTTCTCGGCTATGGTCAGAAACAAGCGAAGATTGTCTAAGAGCATTAAACGGAATTTCCGGATTATATGTTCGATCTCGCCCTGTTTATCCCGAAAAGACTGCGGCGTAAATCTAGGGCATCGCTCAAGAACACAAGGGACCTATTCCAATGGCCAAGCTGACAATTGTCGCCAACATCAAAGCCAAGCTCGACAAGATCGACCTTGTAAAGGCCGAGTTGATCAAGCTCATCGACATAACCCGTGCCGAAGAAGGTTGCATTAACTACGACCTGCATCAGGACAACGACAATCCGGCTCATTTCATGTTCTACGAAAATTGGGAAAGCCGAGAGCTTTGGCAAACCCACATGGGTGCTCAGCACCTTTCGGCTTACCTGGAAGCGACAGAGGGCGCCGTCGCAGAATTCACGCTGAATGAAATGACAGTCATCGGTTGATACAGAACCGAACAAAGGAGCACGTTATGAAAGCCGTGGGATACCTTGAGACAGGGTCGATTGATCGGGCCGACGCCTTAATCGACTTCGAGGCCGACAAACCGACGCCGAAGGGGCATGACTTGTTGGTGAAAGTGCAGGCCGTTTCAGTGAACCCGGTCGATACGAAAATTCGGCAAAAACGTGCTCCTGTAGGTCCAGCACCTGATGTTTTGGGGTGGGACGCAGTAGGCATCGTCGAAGCAGTTGGCGAAACGGTTGAGACTTTCCGTCCGGGAGATGCAGTTTGGTATGCCGGGGCAATAGACCGACCGGGAACCAATGCCGAGTTTCATCTGGTGGATGAACGTATTGTCGGAGCCGCGCCAAAATCCATACCGGCGAAAGCGGCTGCGGCGATGCCGCTAACGACGCTTACTGCCTTTGAGATGCTGTTCGACCGCTTGCGAGTCCAAGATGCCGTTTCCGGCGGAACCAATACGTTGCTGGTTATTGGTGGCGCAGGCGGTGTCGGGTCAATCACCATTCAATTGGCGCGGGCTCTCACTGACTTGACAGTGATAGCGACGGCGTCCCGACCCGAGACACAAGACTGGGTTCGAGGGCTGGGCGCACACCATGTCATCAACCACGCAGAACATTTTGGCACACAACTCGAGGCTCTGGGTATCGAAAATGTGGATTTCGTCTATTCAACAAACCATTCCCAGCTTTATGCGTCTCAAGCTGGAGAGGTGATGACACCTCAAGGTCGCTTTGGGTTGATTGATGATCCTGAAACCTTCGACATCGCGCCGTTCAAACCCAAATCGATCTCATTGCATTGGGAGTTCATGTACACTCGGTCGCTTTTTGGGACTGGCGATATGAACCGTCAAAGCGAAATCCTGAATCAGGTCGCCGCGTTGATAGATGATGGAGGGATCAGATCTACAGCGACCGAAACACTTGGTAGGATCAATGCTACAAACTTAATAAAAGCGCATGCTATCCTCGAAAGCGGCAAGGCCAAAGGAAAGCTCGTGCTTGAGGGTTTTTAGATGAGAATTGAGCGACTGGATCATGTGAATATCGTGACCACAAGGTTGCCTGAGATGGTTACTTGGTATGAAGAGGTCCTGGGTTTAAAACTCGGGGCCCGCCCTGATTTTCCGTTTCCCGGAGCCTGGTTGTATGCGGGTGATCACGCCGTGGTTCACCTTGTGGGTCACGAAGGAACGCCTAATGTCGGCTCCGAAGTGAAACTCAAGCTCGAGCATTTTGCGCTCTCAGCCACAGGGTTGAGAGCATTCGAAGAAAAGCTGATCTCGTGTCAGATCCAGTATCGCAAATCTGATGTCCCGGGGGCTGGAATGGTGCAAATCCATGTGGCCGATCCTGATGGAAATCATATTCATATTGACTTCGAAGAAACCGAATAAGGGGCTAACCCTCAAAATAGTCGCAACGCAAAATCAAGCTCGTAACTTCTTGCCGATTAGGGATTGAGGTCCTTGACGGGTTGCTTCCAAAACTTGCGTGGGCCAACATTTTTTGGGCGGTGCAAACGTCGATTTGGAGATCAGTATGCCGGACCTCAAAACAAACAAGAAAAACGTCATCGCTTTCTACGAAATGATGTTCAACGCGTGTAGACCAGCCGAGGCCATCGCAACCTTTGTTGGCGAAACCTATACGCAGCACAACCCGCATGTTGGCGACGGCAAGCAAGCCTTTGTCGAGTATTTCGAGCGCATGGCCACCGAATACCCGGGAAAGCGTGTGGATATCAAACGTGCCTTTGCTGAAGACGACCACGTTATTCTGCATTGCCAACAGATCTGGCCCGATGGTCTCGAGTACGCAGGGATAGATATTTTTCGCCTGGACGTTGACGGTAAGGTAGTCGAGCACTGGGACGTTCTTCAGGAAGTTCCAGCAAACAGCGAGAATGACAATGGCATGTTTTGACTTATTCGTTCTGACAGCGGTGCATGGAACTGCGAAAGCTCCTGTCGGCTAAACCACGATAATTAAACGGTATAAGTCTGATCCAAGAAACCCGCCGTAGCGTACCTATCAAGAACCCATTAGGAAGGATATAAATATGCTCCCGAAGAGTATTCTTGCGGCGACCCTCGGACTTTCCACAGCTACCTCGCTTCAAGCTGGTGTTCAAATTCGTTTCATAGAAGGCGCACCCAAGGACCGTTTTGTTCTGACAAACCTCGGAGCTTGCGAAGTAGAAGCTTCGACCCTCAAAATTGACTTGTCGCAATCCGCCGGACGTCTGATTTTCGACGTTACCGAAAAGGGTGCGGGTGTAGAGGTCTTCCAACCGCTTGAATTCGTTGAGGGTGCGGATGCTCTGCGGCAAATTCCAGCTGTCGTAGACGGGCAAGAAACAATTGAACTTGAGATCGCCTCCCTCGCAGCCGGGGGCAAACTCGCCTTTACCATCGATGTAGATGACACTATCGGGCAACGCGAAATCACCGTAACAGGGTCGGAGATCGAAGGCGCCACCGTGTCATATACCGATGCGAATGAGACCAGTACTGCGACCTTCTCTTCCGAAGCACTTGTTAAAGTGACGACCAAGGACTGCTGAAAGCTATCCAACAATGTCGAATTGGTTGATCCGCATAGCATTCCTCGCGCTGATGGTGGGAGGCGGCATCCTCGTCGGGACACTGACCGCACCTGGCGAATGGTATGCGCAGCTCTCCAAGCCGGCTTTCAATCCACCAAATTGGATTTTTGGGCCGGTTTGGACGGTGCTCTATGTTTTGATTGCTGTGGCGGGTTGGCGCCAGTTTGAAACAGACCGAAGCTCGACCGCCATGAAGCTGTGGTGGGCACAGATGGGTCTGAACTTTTTGTGGTCCCCGACCTTTTTCGTACTGCAACTGCCTTGGTTTGCCCTTTTGGTCATTGTCGCGTTGTTGGCTGTCATCGTTGTGTTCATCGTTAAGGTCAGGAATTCGGATCGGATTTCTGCACTAGCCTTCCTGCCGTACTTTGCATGGGTCGCATTTGCCACTGTCTTGAACCTTTCTATTGCAATACTGAACTGAGAAAGAACAATATGCGTGGAAACTTTGCTGGGCTCGTTTCAGGTCTATTTATCATCGGATCTATAATGGCACAGGCTGACGGAAATCTTACTGACGACTTCTCCGATTCTCCGGAGAAGCGTTGGGACTTCGTTGCCGACACCGTCATGGGAGGGGTTTCTTCTGGGCAGGTGCAGTTTCGATCGGAAGGTGATGTTGCATTCGCACGGTTGACCGGAACCGTCAGTACAGAAAACAACGGCGGCTTCATCCAGTTCCGACGCAAGTTTACTGACAGGCCAGATGCAAGTGTATCAGGCGTCAGGCTATTGGTCCGGGGGAACGGCGAGCTGTACTTTGTTCACCTCAGAACACGTGGCACGGTGCTTCCGTGGCAATACTATCAGGCCGAGTTCGCAACTTCTGACGAATGGACCGAAGTCTATTTGCCTCTGTCAGGCTTCAAGGCATCAGGTGCCATGTTACGCGCTATTCCCGTTGCAGACGCAATCACTTCAGTTGGAGTTGTAGCCTTCGGGCGCGATCACGAGGCCCGCGTAGATGTAAGCGAGATTGGTTTCTACTGAAGGTCAGGTTCCTAATTTTACCTCTGTTGCCAGCCAATGTGAAACTTGAGGTTGTTTTGTCTGACGGCGCCGATTTCGCGGAAACGTCGACCGTCCGGCTGCAGGGTTGGCGGTTTTGACGCAACCTCATTTCGAACGTACTCTGGTAGCAGCCAAGCGCAAACGAGGACCATGTCTGATCCCGAGAACAGAAATGAATCCGTCGCGGAACCTAGGTCGCACGCTGTAGCCGATGGTATCGGAAGGGCAACGGAGGAATTCAGAATTTCGATGCCAATGGGGATCGGGGCCGTTTTGGCTGCACTTGCCTCTTTGGCCACGTGCTATTCCGGGATACTGGTGACTTATTTGGTTGGCTATGAAGCGCTTTCCATAAACCCACATGTGCAAGCGGTGCTCATGTGGGTGCTTGCTTTGTTGGCGGTCAGTTTCTTGTGGAGAGACCGTAAACGACATGCCAAAGAGCTTCCACTCGTCCTTGGTGGGATTGCTGCCCTTATTTTGATTATCACGCTGTATTTCGGCTATGACGAACGCGTCGAAGCGCTCGCCTATGTACTTTTGGTGATTGCAGCTTTGCTAAACCAGAACTTTATACTCGATGCGTTAAACCACAAGGTTCGTGACCAGACGCATGAAATAGAGGCGTTAAACGAAAGGCTGACAGAGAAGGTGAAGCGCCAGGAAGGCGAAATTGACAGGCTGGGGCGACTTAAACAATTCCTTGCTCCTCAGGTGGCGGAGCTTGTCGTAGAAGAAAATTCTGAAGAACTTCTTAAAACCCATCGTCAATACATCTCTTGCCTATTCTGCGACATCCGAAATTTCACCGCCATTTCCGAGGCGATTGAACCGGAAGATGTCATTACCCTTCTCCAGCAATTCCACGATGAGGTCGGTCAATTAGTTGCCCAACACAAGGGGACGATTGGATACCGAGCTGGAGATGGTTTGATGGTCTTCTTCAATGATCCGGTTCCCTGCGAGCAACCCGTCCTGCAAGCCGTGCGGTTGGCTAAAGCAATAAGCGAAGCCTTTGACAGAATTCGAGCACCCTGGCAGAGGCTTGGGCATGCGATGGGTTTGGGTATCGGGATCAGCAGCGGTTACGCAACCCTTGGTCTTATCGGGTTTCATGGTCGTGCCGACTATACCGCTATCGGCGGTGTGGTGATCACTGCATCGAGACTTTGCGATTTTGCCAGCGACGGACAGATCCTTTTGAACCGACGGGCGCTTTTAGACATAGAAGAATATGTGGAGACAGAAGAACTGGGAGAAAGAGAGCTGAAGGGCATCGGTAACCCCGTGCAGATTTTTCGTGTTCTCAGTCTCTCTGATCAGGCAAGTTGATGCGCGTTGTCGTTAGGAGGTCACGCGTTCTTTGTTTTATTCGCTGCACTGCCATGTTCCCTAATTCGTGAGCGCTATTCGGTGGACCCAAATAGAGCTTACGACTGGCATCAGAAACTATGCAGCACGAAAGTAACTACACAGCAAGAAGGGAGACACACATGTCGAAGCTCACCAAACGAACAACTGCCCATGGGGTTGCTGCACTCTTAATCTGCTGTTTCGCAACGGCTGCACAGGCGCAATCGGCGGGTGAGGAGATGTCGTTTTTCATCACTAGTGTGGGCAAGGGGGACGGGGCTAATCTAGGCGGCCTCGAAGGCGCCGATGCCCATTGCAATGCACTCGCTTCCGCGGCCGGTTCTTCCAAGACATTTGCGGCCTATTTGAGTACCTCAATGTCCATTGATCGCAGCACCGACCCGATGACAATCACCAATGGCATTTCTGCACGCGACCGGATCGGATCGGGCCCCTGGCATAATGTCAATGGAGAGCTCATCGCCAACAATGTTGAAGACCTGCACAGCGACAGCGTGAACATTAGTCTACAGACTGCGCTCGACGAAAACGGTAACCCCGTCAACGGGCGTGGTAGCCGGCCAAACAAACATGATATTCTGACCGGCTCCGATTCTGCGGGATACTTCTCTACGGCAGGTGGTGACACGACTTGCAGTAACTGGACTTCGAATAGCGAGGACGGATCTGCGATTGTCGGACACCATGACCGTATCGGTCTCAATGACGCTCGAAACATGGTGTCCTGGAACTCATCGCACGGCTCGCGTGGATGCGGAGAAGAGCATCTGCCGCGTTCTGGCGGGGCGGGCCTATTTTATTGCTTTGCAACTGACTGATCAGGCAGCATTGGTACGCGCGTCGTCCGTGTTGCACCTGGTATTCCCAGGTCAGTTGTTGGGGTCGCGATTATAAGGGTTTTGCGAATTCTTTTGGGAATTCAGTGCGAACTTCTTTGGGCATCTGATGCGGAAATTTCGCTTGAATTCTGGAAGCTGCTGCGAACGCGTTTTCGGTGTCCTACATCAGGTGTAGGTGCTCCCAAAGCTTTGCATTTCGCCCAAAGCTTTGCATCTTTGGCCCAAAGCTTTGGCCACGGTAACCTCCCATTGTCGGAGATCAAAGCTCAATAAATGTCGGCGAAGTTTTGTCTGGTTGCCTTCTGGTAACGCCGTTCGGGTGAAAACTTACCAATTGCTATTGCCGGACCGAAGCGGGTGTTACAAATCAAGCTTTGCATGTTTCGAGATGTCGAACGACGCCACCGTTCGTCTTCTGTGCGAGGACGGTCAGTGACCGCGCTTAACGACCGGGATGAGAATTGTGCGCGGGGTATTCTACGGGTTTACGGCGAACGAGAAGAGAAATTAGGTTGGGCTACTTGGTAGCGATCGGATATATGAATCCGTTCACTGGGTAGAAACTGCCATACCGGCCCGGCTGACTTTCGACCCGGACCAGCGTCCAGTCATTGTTTTTGGATACGTCCCTGACGCCCATTTTCAATGACACCTTATTGCGGTGCCAGTTCGCGTGGTTCACGATAACTTCCCGCTCGGTGACAATATCGGACACGACAGCCACATGGCCCAACGGCATTCCTCGGGTAGCCCGAAACGACATCACCGCACCGACAACCGGTTCATTGCCCCGCTGAAAAATATTGTGCGCCTTGCCCCACCAGTCCTTGGCGTTGCCGCGAATTTCGATGCCGCTGAGGCTTCGTGCATAGGGTACGCACCACACCCTTTGCCCCCGGGCCTGCTTTTGTGAAACCTCGCGCAACGCCATTGACTGACGTTCCGGATTGAGTTCCCGTTCGGATGGGTTTTGGGCGCAGGCAGAAACAAGAATGAAAAGCCCCAACGCAATCGCGGTTCGGGCAGTGCCGAGCAAAATCGGCCGGTTCGTATTCGTTTTGCGGGCGCTGGTGTGCAAGTCGCTTCTTTGCCTGTTCGAAGACTTTCGAGGCTTTTACGGTGATCCAATCCGAAATGAAAAGAGGGTTGCCAATTCCCCGGCAAGATTTTGCCAATTCCCTGCACCGAGTTTAGGCCAAGAGCCGAAGTGGAAGAGTATTTCCCAAAAGAAGATTGAGCACTGTGTAGCCGAAAGAACCCTCCGCCAATTGGATGGCGAAGGGTATGTGCAGACTACAGAGCCTAACCAAAGATTACTTTGTCATCTCCGGCTGCATGATCAGTGCGACCGCAATCGCCTTGCCATTGAGCAGCTTTGCGGTTCCGGGCCTCAGCTCAAGCTGCATCCAGAATTGCGACAGGGTTATAAGCTCAGAAGTACGGTGTCTGCTTGTTTATCGGAACTAACTTGAACTTGGGTAAAAAGCCCGATGACCTCGATTTTCATATGGTTCATTTTTCTTTCCTATCTTTGGTTCATTTGCGCACGCACGGATTTGATCCCCAACGCGGATGCGCGGTAAGGACTGCCGTTTTTCGAGCGAATGAAGCGGCGCTTCAAAAGGCGTTTGAAGACGCCAAGGCTGCAGTCGGTCAGGACATGACCGTCGCGCGTGTAACAAGTGACGTCGTGGATTTTGCCGTTTTCCAGGCGCTCATGATGGATCGACCCGCCAAGGGCGAGTTCGTGCAAAACACGCTGTTCGTGCTTTGATATATTCATTGGGATGTCTCGATCTTACGAAATCACAGAAACAAGTTCACTCAGCATCGCGCGTGAGTGTGCCTATCAATGTTGTGTTCCTGAATTTGGGTCGCCAGGAACGGGCGTTAGGCCCGGGTCTCTTTCATAAAATCTCCGTTGCACGAGGCGGTATGCCTCAGGCGGTTGTCGACTTAGTCATCCGCCCGTCATGTGTCAAGTCGTATGAAAAATAGTCCTGGTGCGCCCAATTCTGGCATTTTCGCAGGACTCGCGAACGTTTCTTCCGGCGCAAGAAACATGCAGTAATATTGCTGCACTTTACATGCAGTAATATTACTGCATATTGAGGTCATGAAAGATGATCAGCTCGACCTAATCTTCAAGGCACTTTCCGACAGCACCCGCCGCCGCATCATCGACCGTCTGAGCAGGCAACCTGCCCAGTCGCTGTTCGAAGTTTGCGCCGCATCGGTTGCGGAGGATGGTGTCGCGTTGTCCCGACAGACGGTTTCCCAGCATCTGGTGGTGTTAGAGAAGGCAGGCTTGATCGAAATTGAATGGAAGGGCCGGACAAAAACGCACTCTTTGCGCGTGAGCGATGAGCACATCGCGGCCGCATCATGGCTTACAAATTACAAACCAAATTGATCCAAGACATGAAAATCTACGTAACCAGCATATTTGTTGATGACCAAGACAAAGCTGAGAAATTTTACACTGAAACCCTGGGGTTCAAGGTCAAGCACAATATCTCATTGGGCGAAAACCGTTGGTTGACGGTCGTATCAAAGGAAGATCCCGAAGGGACTGAGTTGCTGCTTGAACCAAGCGACCACCCGGCGGTGCGGCCTTACAATGCAGCCCTTGTTGCAGACGGCATCGCCGCACATTCATTTCAGGTCCAGGACCTTGATGCTGAGTACAAGAGGCTGAAAAATCTGGGCGTGGATTTCGTCACCGAACCGATGGATGCGGGGGCAGTTCACATGGCTGTTTTTGATGACACGTGCGGAAATCTCATTCAGCTCATCCAAATGAAGGACGTCGCCTCCGCCTGAGGCTCGTGCGGATCAGTTTGCGATAGGCGCGAACGACGGAATACCTTTCTCCCGAAGATGATGGGATCGCTGTTGCCAACACAATTCAACGCGCGCATGTCGAGCACACGCATCGACAAGTCCCAAACGCTTTCTTTGTTGAATCCAGATTTTTCAATGAAGTGCTAACAGAACACCTGAAAAAGGTGCCGACGGCAGCTCGCTTCGTCATGTGTGTTTTGGCACGGCTCATCTGAAATGATCGGATCATGTGGCCTTGGGCTGTTTGCGGGGCAACGCTGATTCCGGGACCCGCGAAGAAAACTCAGTGACTTCTATCTCATGCTCTCTAAACTCGAACCTGGTACTTTTCATGAGTTGACTGGGGAGCTTAACCTCACGTGGGTGAAAAAAGACCATCAGGAGAGACGGCAGGTCCTGCGTCGTCATCCGCGCAAAGTGAGGGGTTCAGCGTCGCTGATCAGCAGGCGCGGTTCGAAGCGACTGCGCGGGTTATGCAGGCAATCTCCGAGACCAAGGACGACGTGCAGCCGGTCTGCGATCTGATTGTAACGCTGGCAAAAGATCTCTGCGACGCTTTCTTCGCCGGTCTGGTTCTGGGGCGAGAAGGGGATGCCCTTCAGCAACTGGTGGCCAGCGTTAATCTGCACCCGGACATTCAACAGCTCTGGCTCGACGGTAAGTACACCATGGAGCCGGGCAATTCCCTTGTGACCGATACCATTCTCAGCGGCGAGACCAAACGCGTTGTCGATATGGGAGATACCGACTTTCACAAGTCCGGTGATGAGCGTTTTAAGCTGATTGTCGACACACATGGATGCCGCAGCAATCTGTTTGTTCCATTGAAACTGGATGGCTCGGCAATCGGTTGTTTGATGTTGGCGCGCAACGAAGTGCGCCCATACACCGATGATCAGGTTCGGCTGGTGGAAACATTCGCCGCGCAAGCCGTGATCGCAATCGAGAATGTTCGCCAATTCCGCGAATTGCAGACCCGCCTGGCGCGCGAGGGCGCCACGCGCGAGGTGCTTGAGGTAATTAGCCGTTCTCGGGAGGATGAAGCTCCGGTCTTTAAGACGATCCTCGAAAACACCGCCCGGCTGTGTGAAACCGATGTCGCGACGCTGAGCCTCTTGAATGAAGCGGGAACGCATCTAGAATACGCCGCCCATTACGGCGATCAATTGGCCACGTACGAGGTCGGTGTTGATCGTTGGCCGTTGGACTCAAATCTTCAGATTGCCGAGTCTGTGCGGGAAGCGCGCGTTATTCACAACGTCGATTTACGCCTGACAGACCATTACATTAACGAGGACCCTTGGCGCCGTCAGTTGGTTGATGAAGAAGGTGTCCGTTCGTTTCTGACAGTCCCTCTGATTTCAGTGGACGGCGACCCGGTCGGGGTAATCGGGATTTATCGGCGCGAAGTACGCCCTTTCACCGATGACGAGATTGCTTTGGTCGAGAGCTTTGCAGCTCAGGCTGTCATCGCCATCGACAATACACGCCAAATGACAGAGCTGCATACTCAGTTGGAACGCCAAACGGCGACGCGGGAAGTTCTGACAGTGATCAGCAAAAGCCGGGACGACGATGCGCGGGTCTTTGAGGTGGTTCTTCAGCAGGCCACTCAGGTTTGTGGTGCGGATCAGGCCGCACTCATTCTGGTAAACTCTGCTGGAACCTGCGGAAGGCTCGTGGCGGCTTGGGGTCACCAAAAAGAAGGGGCTGAAATAGGAACGGAGTGGCCTCTCGAAGGTTCGTTTACAGCCGCTATCGCGATAAGAACAGGTCAGGTAGTTCGCGTCGACGATATAGCTGATACAGATTACTATCGCTCGGGCAATCCAACGGCGGTTGCGATGGTTGAGGTGGAAGGCATTCGGTCCCGCGTCGCAGTTCCGTTGATGCAGGGGGGGCAGGCCATCGGGGCCATCGCGGTCAGCCGCCGCGAGGTGCGTCCATTCGCCGACCCTGATGTGCAGCTAATCGATGAATTCGCCAGACACGCGGTGATTGCAATCGAGAACACGCGCCAGTTTCGCGAAGTTCAGGAACGGCTTGAGCGGGAGAAAGCGTCGCGAGAAATCCTTGAAGTCATCAGTCGCAGCCGCGACGACGACAAGCCGGTCTTCCACAGCATTCTCGAAAATGCCAGCCGTTTGTGCAAGGCACCGCTGGCCTTCTTGTGTGTCGCTGATCACGAACGCGGGCTTGCGACGATCCCGGCCAATATTGGCGCGAGAACCGATTTTGATGAAGCGCTCAGGGAATTCACCGAGCCTTTGACACGTACGGAACTGATCGCAATCAGGCCCATGGTCGATGGGCAGGTCATTCGTCGGGACAACATCGCCGATGATCCGCTTTATTACCGGGACCGCGACCCGAAACGGGTTCAGATGGTCGAGATCGAAGGCGCCCGCTCGGTTCTTGCGGTTCCGTTGATGAAAGGCGGCACCGGACTTGGGGTGATCGTGCTCTATCGCCGAGAAGTTGCACCGTTCTCAGATGACGACATCGCACTGGTCCAGACATTTGCGGCCCAGGCCGTGATAGCAATGGAGAATGTTCGCCAGTTTCGGGAGGTCCAGGACCGCACGGCGGAAGTTACGCAAGCGCTGGAATACCAGACGTCCACTTCTGAAGTGCTGCGGGTTATTTCGGCGTCACCAAACGAGTTGTCGCCCGTTCTCGATGCCATCCTCAAAGAGGCGTCGCGTATCTGCGAGTTGCAGGATGCCTATGTTGCGATGTTGAATCCGGACGACGGGCTCTTCCATGTTCACTCGACACTCACTCAGGACACGGTTTTTGCGGACTACGTCA
Source organism: Ruegeria sp. D1(2025) (assembly GCF_056536425.1). NCBI lineage: Bacteria > Pseudomonadati > Pseudomonadota > Alphaproteobacteria > Rhodobacterales > Roseobacteraceae > Ruegeria > Ruegeria sp. D1(2025). The sequence continues at coordinate 208,329 of NZ_JBQFPO010000002.1, forward strand.
AATCGCACCCTATTTCGCCCAGTGAGAGCGGTGTAAGCGGGCGGGCCATTTTGTCCAAACGCACAATCTATATCGAAGATGTCGAAGCGGACCCGTCCTACACATGGATGGAAGAAAGCGGCGTCGGTGAATACAAATCACTGCTTGGGGTGCCGTTGGTCAAGAACGGCAAGGTCGTGGGCGTATTATCGCTCGGGTCGCCGGAAGTTTCCGGGTTTTCCAAGAAACAGATTCAATTGCTTCAAACTTTCGCAGACCAGGCCATTATCGCCATCACAAACGCGAACCTATTCCGCGAGGTTGAGAAACGCACTGCGGAAGTAGAGCAAGCGCTGGAATACCAGACCGCCACGTCAGACGTATTGTCGGTCATATCGCGCTCTCCGAACGAGTTGGAGCCGGTACTTGAGGAAATCCTGAAGGTCGCAAGCCGGATCTGCGAACCAAAATACACTGCGATTTCGATCCTCAATCCGGAAGATAACCTTTACCACACGGACATCATGCTCGATTTTGACAGTGTTTTCATGAAGTTCATGAAGGCCAACCCTGTTCCGGCCGGCCACGGGAGCGGAATTGGCCAAACAGCAGCCCGAGGGGAAACAGTCTATTACAAGGACACGGAAGCTGACGAATACGCATGGAAAGAGGCAGCTCGCATCGGAAAGTACCGTTCGCTGCTAGGTGTCCCGCTGATCAAGGGCAAAGTGGTGGTCGGCGTGATCGTGCTCTGCCACGACAAGGTCGCGCCATTCAATTCAAAGCAGATCTCTCTTTTAGAGACTTTTGCGGCCCAGGCCGTGATTGCGATCAACAATACCCAGTTGTTCGAAGAAGTTCAGGCACGTACGGCCGAAGTGGAAGAGACACTGAAGTACCAGACAGCCACGTCAGAAGTGCTGGATGTCATCTCCCGCTCGCCCAACGATCTGCCGCCGGTGCTGGATGCCATCCTCGAGGTTTCTTCGCGCATATGTTCGCCGGAATATGCATTCTTCGCGATGCGGGACCCAGACGACGGGCTGTACCGGGTGGTCATGTCCCACAACGTGAGCGATGCGTTTCTGAAGTTCCTGTCAGACAACCCCATAGCTCCCGAAGAAGGCTCGTGCATCGGGCGAACGGCGTTGCACGGAAAGACGGTCTACATCGAGGATACGCGCAACGATCCGACTTACACATGGAAACAAGCGGCCGAGATGGGCGATTACCTGACCACTTTGGGCGTTCCGCTTGTCAAGAACGGTCTGACGCTTGGGGTCATCGTCATGGCGCACCGGCAGGCTTCGGCGTTTAACGACAAACAGATCAGCCTTTTGGAAACCTTTGCGTCTCAGGCACTGATCGCCATCAACAACACGCAGCTTTTCGAGGAAGTGCAGGCGCGCACTGCGGAAGTCGAAGAGGCCTTGCAATACCAGACTGCCACGACCGAAGTTCTCGAGGTGATTTCCCGATCTCCTGACGCATTGGAACCCGTGCTGGAAGCGTTGCTGGCGGTTTCGTCCCGTATCTGCCGTCTTCAGGATGCCTTCGTCGCCTTGAAGAAACCAGAGGACGGGAAGTATCATTTCTTTGCGGGGCACAACCTGTCAGACGGATTTACCGAGTTTCTGAAGGCGCACCCGTTTGAACCGGGGAACTCATCGGCGACCGCGCGTGCACTTCTTCGTGGACAGGCCGACTATGTCGAGGATACGCAGGCAGACCCTCTTTATGATCCGGTTCTGAAGTCCAACCTCGAAGGGTATCGATCCGTTCTTTCCGTGCCTCTGATACGTGACGGCGCCACAATTGGTGTCATCAGCATGGGCAGCCGAACGGCTGCTGCTTTTGACGAAAAGCAAATCAAGCAAATGGAGACATTCGCGTCGCAGGCGATTATCGCGATCCAGAATTCTCAATTGTTCAATGACACGCAAACTGCGCTCGCGCGTCAAACGGCGAGTGCTGATGTACTACGGGTGATCAGCCAATCGCCTACGGATACAACGCCTGTTTTTGAGATGATCGTAGAGTCCGCGACCCGGCTTGTTTCGTGTGATATGGCGATTGCAACCTTGGCCGATGAGTCATCCTGGTGGCAAGTGGCCGTGGCTTCACCGCACGGGTTGATACGCGACTTCGGACAGTCCCGTCACCCGCTTGATCCACAAGACAATTTCCAGTCATCGGTCTTAATGTCGGGAAGAACACGGCATGTTTCCGATTTTTCATCACATGAACTGCCGAGATTAGCAAAAAAACTGCATAAGGAAAACGGAACCGAGGCTTACCTGGGTGTTCCGTTGATGCGTGCCGGCACCTGCCTGGGTGGCCTTGTGTTCATCAGGAAAACGAAAAAGCCATTTTCGGATGACGATATCGCCATGGCGGAATCTTTTGCCGACCAGGCCGTCATAGCAATTGAGAATGTGCGCCTATTCCGAGAGGCCGAAGAAGCGCGCAAGGCCGCGGAAGAGGCCAACGAAGCCAAAAGCGCCTTCCTGGCCACCATGTCCCACGAAATCAGAACCCCGATGAATGCCGTGATCGGGATGAGCGGGCTTTTGATGGACACCGAGTTGGATGCGGAGCAGAGCGATTATGCCAATACGATCCGCGACAGTGGCGATGCGCTATTGGGTATCATCAACGAGATTCTCGATTTCTCAAAAATCGAGGCCGGGCAAATGGATATCGAGAACCATCCGTTCGACTTGCGTGAATGCATAGAAAGCGCGCTGGATTTGATCAGCGGCAAAGCTGCCGAAAAACAGCTCGATTTGGCCTATGAGTTCGACGACGCTCTGCCCCCGGCGGTCAGCGCCGACTTGACCCGATTGCGGCAAATTCTGCTGAACCTTCTGTCTAACGCCGTAAAGTTCACCGAAAGCGGCGAAGTGGTTCTGTCCGTTGAACGATCAGCCAAGGAGCAGGGCGCGTTGGAACTCACGTTCAAAGTTCGCGACACCGGTATAGGCCTGTCTGACAAGGGCATGCGCCGTCTGTTTCAATCTTTCAGCCAGGCCGACAGTTCAACGACCCGCAAATATGGTGGCACTGGTCTGGGTCTTGCGATCTCCAAGCGTCTTGCAGAGCTTATGGGCGGGACAATGTGGGCGGAAAGCGAAGGCGAAGGGCGTGGTTCTACCTTTGTGTTCAAGATCCGGGCCAAAGCGGCGAAACCAGTGAAGTCATCATCTCGCAATCTGGTTGGCGTTCAGCCCGAGCTTGAGGGCAAACGCATTCTGATGGTGGACGACAACGCCACCAATCGCAAAATCCTGGCTCTCCAAACCGAGAAGTGGGGCACCCAAACCACGACGTGTGAAACTCCGTCCGAAGCGCTGGGCCTGCTCGGTAACACCGACCGGTTCGATCTGGCCATCCTCGACATGCATATGCCGGAAATGGATGGTGAGGAACTTGCAGGAAAGATCCGCACAAAGCAGCCGGCACTGCCGATGATCCTCTTCAGTTCACTCGGCCAGCGCGACATGGATCTTGAGGATGGGTTGTTTGCCGCCAACCTTGCCAAACCGTTACGTCAATCGCAGCTATTCGATACGTTGGTCACATTGTTTGCGACCCAAAAGGTGCAAATAAAAGCGGCCAAGCCCCCGGACAAACCCCAAACAGACCCCGATATGGCAAAGCGCCACCCCCTGCGCATATTGCTGGCGGAAGACAATTTGGTGAACCAGAAACTCGCCCTCCGCCTGCTGGAGCAGATGGGGTATCGCGCGGATTTGGCCAGCAACGGCGCTGAGGCTGTTGAAAGCGTGAACCGGCAAACATACGACGTCGTGTTCATGGATGTGCAGATGCCTGAAATGGACGGGTTGGAGGCGTCCCGCCGGATCAACAAGGCGTTCCCCGATGGCAGCCGTCCTCGCATAATTGCCATGACTGCGAACGCGATGCAGGGCGATCGCGAGATGTGTCTGGACGCCGGTATGGATGATTACATCACCAAACCGATCCGAGTCCCCGTTTTAATTGAAGCCCTTTTGAACTCCCCCCGAACAAGAAGGTGATCCATGACAGATAGCCCAATTGATCATGAAATCTTCATGGAACTCAAAGACGCGACCGGCGAAGACTTTGCTGTCGAGCTTGTGAACACCTTTCTCGACGAAGCCCCCGGAATGATTAGCGAATTGAAAGCAGCTGCGGGTGCGGCCGATGCCGACAGATACCGTCGGGCCGCACATTCCATCAAATCCAATGCAAACACATTTGGTGCAACGGCGCTTGCTGAACTGGCCAGGAAAGTCGAGCTTGGAAAGCCGTCCGTGGCCGGCGATCTTACGGATGCGAACGCGTTGGAGGCGGCCCTTAACTCCGCAGCAGCGGCGCTTCGGAGCTTGATTGATGACTGACGCCCCCGGACATCTGCTCATTGTCGACGACAACAAGGTCAATCGCTTGCTGTTGTCCCGGAATGTCGAGCTTTTGGGTCACCAGGCTTCGGTGGCGGAAAACGGTCGGGTTGCAATGGAGATGCTGTCCAGTCAGCCTTTTGACCTGCTTCTTCTCGATATTGAAATGCCGGAAATGGACGGATTCCAGGTTCTTGAGGCGATCAAGTCGGACACCGACCTGCGCGATCTGCCAGTGATTGTGACCTCATCTGTCGAAGGGCTCGACAATGTGGTGCGCTGCATTGAATTGGGGGCCGAAGACTACTTGCCGAAACCGGTCAACAAGACGCTTCTCAGTGCACGCGTTTCCAGTGGCCTCGAAAAGAAAAGACTGCGGGACGAACAGAAACGTCTGCTTGAACGCTTTGCAACCACCGAAGTAGCCCAGGACCTGCAAGCGTCTGGCTTTGCCATCGGCGGAAAACGTGCCAACGCGTCGGTTTTGTTTTGCGATATCCGCGGCTTCACGACGTTGTCGGAAAACCTCGCGCCGGAGGAAACCATTGATCTGCTCAATACCTTCTACACTTTGATGTTCGAGGCTGTGACCAGCAATGGAGGCATTGTCAGCCTGATGCTGGGAGACGGTTTGATGGCGCTTTTCGGGGTTCCGCAACACCTGCCCAACTCTGCGCAAAGTGCCGTGGCGGCGGGGCATGAGATGCACAACATGATCGAAATGTTAAATCTCGAACGGCGCGCGGAAAGGAAAGATGCCTTGAAGATCGGCATCGGAATCGCAACCGGCGAGGTTGTTGCCGGATATGCCGGCACGGACAACCGGGCGACGTATACTTGCATCGGATCGACCGTAAACCTTGCGGCCCGTCTTGAAGCGGAAACCCAGCGAACCGGTAGCCGGATTTTGATAGATCAGGAAACACTGGGGCTGTTGGAAGGCGCCCATGTGGAAAAGACATTCGGCGGAACGAAGATAAAAGGTTTCTCTGATCCGTTCGACATTCACGCGCTATGACCACCCTTGCAAACCTGCGGCCAATGCTTTTTTTTTGATTGGTTTCAGAGGTGTGATGCCAACATTGTGGACGTTCCCAAAACATCTGTTGGATAGACGGTAGTTTGCGATGTTGGCGCTTTTCGGAATAGATCGGCGTAGAAGCCACGACAGTATCTGCGCCCTCGTCGATTATGCCCGGCGTGTTCGGAGGCAGGGGGGTCAAGCAAACCTCTCGTTCCAAATCCCTACGCGCCGATCGTCGCGGTTTTCATATTCGGCGATAGCCTCGAAAATATCCCTATCCACCGGCCCGTCCCGATCTTCTCCGTAATCCGTCATTCGCATGGTGAACCATGCGGTCATCCCACCCGGCGGCAAAGTGGCGAAGCGAGGGAAGACCGGGTCACTTTCCCCAGCCTGCCAAGTGCTGGGCAAATCAGGGTCCAGGATGAAACCGCGTGCCATGCCGACCGCATCCACATCCCCTGATTTGACTGCCGCGTCTGCTTCCGCGCGATGCTTGAACCCTCCGGTCACCATGAGTGGGGTCTTGGTTAACCGCCGCGCGGCGCGCGCGAAGTCGAGGAAGTAGGGACCTTTGGTTGCCCGTTCGGAACTAGATGGCGCGCCGGGAAAATAGGTTCCTCCGCTGATGTCCAGCAGATCGACGCCTTTGCCGTCCAACCCTGCAACCACCCTGAGCGCGTCTTGTTCCGTCAGTCCGCCGTCAAGCTGGTCAGTGGCGTTCAGTTTGACCGCGACTGTGAAGTCAGACGGCACTGCGGCGCGCACAGCGTCAACGGTTTCGATCAGCAACCGCATCCGCGCTTGGATCGGGCCACCATAGGCATCCGTTCGACGGTTGAAGAGGGGAGAGAGGAACTGGCTCAACAAAAATCCGTGCGCTGCATGGATCTGGACACCGCCAAACCCCAGATCGGCAGAGCGACGGGCTGTGCGGGCAAATTTTTCTGGAATGGTCCTGATCTCGGAAAGCGACATTTCTTCGCTGCTGAAATCAGGGAAATCGATTGCGCTTGGGCCTTTGGGGTAACCGATCGGTCGATGCGCGAGCGCCCCGGCGTGGCCAAGTTGCAGCCAAAGCTGTGCCCCGTTGACCGAGCCACGGCGGGCCAGATCCCGGAAAGCCGCCATATCGGCGGCCTCATCGAGCACGAGATTACCCGGTTTTTCGGGGTAACGCGGATCCCCTTGCACTTCACCGATGATCGACGCCGCCAAACCACCCTCGGCCCAGCGTTCATAGAGACGCATCTGGGCGGCGGTCGGGTTGCCCCGGCCATCCGCCAGCGAATCCGACATGGCCGATTTGACGATCCGGTTCTTCAAAACACGCCCGTTCGGCAGGGTGAACGGGCTAAAAAGGGAGGTGTTCGAAGCGATGGGCAAGGTATTTCTCCTTGGTTTATTGGCCTCCACCATAGATAATTTGGAAAGTTTGCGCCGATAATCCGGTATCTTGGATCAACTTTTAATAGTTTTTGGAATAAATGTCGCAAAAAACGGAACTGGAAATCCTTCTGGCCGTGGTTGACCACGGCAGTTTTTCGGCCGCGGCCCGCGTGTTGGGGTACACCCCGTCTGCGGTGGGCAAACGGGTGCACTTGTTGGAGCAGAGGTTGCGGGTGCCGCTTCTTGTCCGCTCGACCCGGCGCATGGCATTGACGGAGGCCGGACAACGATATGTAGAGGAAGCGAGGGATCTTCTTGCCCGCCTGACAGCCTTGGAAGAGGACATTGCCGATGATGCCGGTAACTTGCGCGGTGTGATCCGTGTGACAAGCTCGGCGGCTCTTGGCCAATTACATGTCGTCCCTCTGGTGATCGAATTCATGGAGCTTAATCCCGAGGTCGAAATCGAGCTGTTGCTGACGGACAAGATCATTGATCTGGTGGGCGACGGCTTCGATCTCGCAATCCGCAGCGGCATCTTGCCGGACTCGTCCCTCGTGTCACGGAAACTGATGGACAATCAGCGGATCCCATGTGCCGCGCCCGGTTATCTTGAGCGGAGCGGAGTTCCACTGGAACCCGAGGACCTGACTGCGCACAGATGCCTGCGCCTCGGGCCGGAAAAATATCTGTCGGATTGGGGCTTCAAACGAACGGGTGGCGGCATGTCGCGGCTCGGGTCGGGGTTTTCCTGCAATAGTCTGGAAGCGCTCCGTTCGGCGTGCTGTGCGGGACGCGGCATAGCGTGGTTGCCGGAGTTTCTGATATCCGACGACTTGCGCACAGGTCGCCTGTGTCCGGTTCTGTCGGATCACGCGGAGCCTAGCGCCGGCGGTGGGGTCTTCGTACTGCGACCGGAAATGCCCTTCCTGCCACGGCGCGTTCGGACCCTGATTGACTTCCTCGTGGATGGTTTCGCGGACAAGGAATTCGGTCACGGATAGCAGGTTGAAAATTTGGCTGGCCTTTTCAAATTGATTTCCGAACAGCAACAGCCCGGTTGCCGTCGGATTGGAGATGGTTTCCGGGATCAAGAAGAAGACCCAGAGGTCCGGTCCGAATTGCAAGGATCGGCGCAAGCTGGTCAAAATCAAACCGGCAATACTTGGATCGCAATTTCGCGCCGGGGTGAGACGTCTTTGACCAAGGGGCCTCACCCTGCAAAACGCTGCGATCAGAGGGTGTTAGTACCTAACAAAGCTGATGCTCGGTTGGTGCATTGGTTTACCATCAGTCAATCCGCTCACCTTTTCGATGATGGCATCGGCGTCAATGCCGTGGTGACGATAGAGGTCGCCGATCGTGCCGGTCTGACCGAAGTGCTCGACACCCATTGGAATCGTCGGATGTCCATGCACGGACCCCAGCCAGGACAGGGTCGCAGGATGCCCGTCGATCACCGTGATCAGTTTGCAGTGACGCGGAAGGTCAGACATCAGGGCTTCGATGTGGGACAGCGCCGCCTTGTTTCCGCGTGACCGTGCCCGTTGGGCGGCGGTCCATCCGGCATTCAACCGATCGGCGGACGTGACGGCCAGAACACCGATGTCCCGGCGGCCTTCACCAATTGCTCCTGCGGCTTTGATCGCCTCTGGCGCAATTGCCCCCTGATAGGCGATTACGACCTCGCAATTGGGTCCAGGTTTGCGTAGCCAATACGCTCCATCGATCGCACCCTGACGGAATTCGTCGTCCACGCGTTTGCCGGGCTGTTCGATCGGGTTGGTCGTCAGGCGCAGGTAGATCGACCCTCCGGTTTCATCACGCAGCCAGGTGCGCTCGTCCGGTTGTCCCTCGCCGTCGCGCTGGATGTAGTCGAAGGCCCATTCCATGATCACCGCCAACTCGTCGGCAAAGGCGGGTTCAAATGCGGCCAGCCCATCCTGGCTCATCCCGATCAGGGGGGTGCCGACGGACTGGTGCGCCCCACCTTCCGGAGCCAGTGTAACCCCCGACGGCGTGCCCACCAGTATGAAGCGCGCGTCCTGGTAGCAGGCATAGTTCAATGCATCGAGTCCGCGGCAGACAAAGGGGTCATAAACCGTTCCAATCGGGATCAGCCGCTTTCCAAACAGGGAATGCGAAAGACCCGCCGCGCCCAGCAACAGCATCAGGTTCATTTCAGCGATCCCGAGCTCGATATGCTGCCCTTCCGGCGTGAACTCCCATTTTGCCGTCGAGGGGATACGATGTTCGACAAAGGCGTCGGTCTGTTCGGAACGTGCGAAAAGCTTGCGACGGTTCACCCACGGCCCAAGATTGGTGGTGCCGGTTACGTCAGGCGACGTTGTCACAATGCGTTCGGCCAGTTGGCTATCGCCCTTGGACAAGGCGTCCAGAATCTTGCCGAAAGCCATCTGGGTTGAAATCTCGCGGCTGATGTCGATCCCTATTGGTGGCACATCCAGCTTGTCATCCAGATAGCGCCGCGGACCTTTGGCAAAGAATGGCACTTTGGACAGGAAGTCTTTCAGGGCTTCAGGGTCCTCGACTGCAGCGAGCGGATTCCATTCCTCACCCTCAAGCACGCCCATATGGGCCTGCCACGCGGCAAACTGACTGTTGTTCATCAACCCGCCGTGGTTGTCCTTGTGACCGGCAATGGGCGTGCCCCAGCCCTTTACCGTATAGGCTAGAAAGCAAGTCGGTCGATCATGTTCGATCGCGGCAAATGTCCGGGACATGGTCTCGACGCAGTTGCCGCCGAGGTTTTCCATCAAGGCCGCCAGTTCCGCGTCCGTGCGCCGTTCGATAAGCGCCGTAACGTCTCCCTGATCACCCAGATCATCCATCAGGCGCTGGCGCCACACCGCACCTCCCATGAACGTCAGGGCCGAATAGTCCTGATTGGGGCAGGCGTCGATCCAGTTCCGCAACCGGTCCCCTCCGGGCTCTTCGAATGCAGCGCGTTGCAGGACGCCGTATTTCACGCGAACGACATCCCAGCCAAAAGCATCAAAGATCTTCTCGATCCGCTCGAACAGCCCTTCGCGTACGATCCCATCCAGTGACTGGCGATTGTAGTCGATGATCCACCAGGTGTTGCGCAGGTCGTTCTTCCACCCTTCCTGCAACGCCTCGTAGATGTTGCCTTCGTCCAGCTCGGCATCGCCGACCAGTGCAACCATGCGACCCAACGGGGCGTCTGCGCCCCAACTTTTGGCCTTGATGTAATCCTGAATGATCGAGGCAAACGAGGTGATCGCTACACCCAGACCCACTGACCCGGTCGAGAAGTCTACGTCATCGATATCCTTGGTTCGGCTGGGGTAGCTCTGAACGCCGCCAAATCCGCGGAAGTTTTCCATTTTCTCGCGGGTCTGGTTGCCCATGAGGTACTGCATCGCGTGAAAGACCGGCGACGCGTGGGGTTTGACGGCGACCCTGTCCTCCGGCCGCAGGGCCGAGAAATAGAGCGCCGTCATGATCGATACCATCGAGGCGGACGAGGCCTGATGGCCACCGATCTTGATCCCATCCACCTTTGGTCGGACATGGTTGGCATGGTGGATCATCCAATGCGACAACCACAGCAGGCGTTGTTCAACGATTTTCAACTGGGTGGGATCAATGTGCATGGCGGTCTCCGGGTTCAGGCGGCGCTGCGGGCAGGGTAGGGCAAAGCCTGCTCCAGGTCTGCAAGGATGTCTTCGACGTCTTCAAGCCCGACTGACAGGCGGATCAGGCCATCGCTGATTCCATGCTCGGCCCGCTCTTCCGGGGTGTATGTCGAATGGGTCATCGAGGCCGGGTGCTGGATCAGGGTTTCCGCATCACCCAGCGAGACTGCGCGCTGGATCATGGTCAGTCGGTTCATGAATTCGATCCCGCCGGACAGGCCGGATTTGATTTCAAACGCAATCATGGCTCCGGGCTGCGACATCTGGCGCTGCGCAACATCATGTTGGGCAAAACTCTTGAGACCAGGGAAAGATACGTTACCGACAGCGGGGTGGGCCTCGAGATATTCAGCGACAACTTCAGCCGATGCGCAGTGACGGTCCATCCGCAAATTCAGGGTTTTCAGCCCTCGCAGGATCAGCATCGCATTGAAGGGTGCCATCACCGCGCCGGTCATGTCCTTCATCCCGACCAGGCGGATCTCGGCAATCTGTTCCGCCGTGCCCACAACCAGGCCAGCAACCACGTCTCCGTGCCCGCCAAGGTATTTGGTGGCGGAATGCAGAACGATGTCGGCACCGTGTTCAATCGGTCGGGTCAGATATGGGCTGGCATAAGTGTTGTCGACCACGACCTTTGCGCCGACCGTGTGTGCGATCTTTGAATGGGCGGCAATATCCACAAGCCGCATATTCGGGTTTGCCGGCGTTTCGAAATAGACCACACGCGTTTTGTCCGACACAGCGGCACGCAGGTTTTCAGGGTCCGTCATATCGACATGCGTGATCGTGACGCCCCATTTCGCCAACCCGTGGCGCATGAACGCAAAGGTGCAGCCATAGAGTGTCTTGTCGACGATAACTTCGTCGCCTGGCGACAGCAGGGTCCAAAGCACTGCGGTAATGGCACCCATGCCGCTGGAAAGGGCCAGCCCGGCCTCAGCCCCTTCGAGCACCGCAATCCGGCGTTCCAGAAGATCGCATGTGGGGTTCGAAATACGGCTGTAGATATGGCCTTCGCGTTCACCCGCGAACATCTCGCCGCCGGCCTCGGCCGTTTCGAAGGAAAATGTCGAGGTCAAATGCAACGGCGGGGTCAGCGCGCCGTCATTCTCCAACGGGTTGTAAGCATGGTGGATGGCGCGGGTAGCAAAGCCGGTTGAACGGGTCATGACAAACTCCTGATTCCAGTTGAAGTCAGTTTGCGCCTTTACTTTGGGTGAAGGGTTGCGAATTATACCAACATTGAGATCAAAATTGGCAGGATCTGCCAATCGTGGGAAGGAAAATGGACGCCAAGGACAGACAGATCATCCGTGCCCTCCAACGGGATGGGCGCATGACCAATCAGGATCTTGCGGATGCGGTCAGCCTCTCTCCGTCGCCCTGCCTGCGCCGGGTCAAGAACCTTGAGGCCAGTGGGATCATCAAGGGATACAGCGCCGATGTGGACGCCGCCGCATACGGGATGGCCATTACCGTCTTTGTGCGTATCCGGCTGGAGCGGCACAACGAAACGGATGTCCAGAATTTTGAAGGTCGGATTCGGATGATCGAGGAAGTTCTCGAATGCCACGTGCTGACCGGTGCCATGGACTATCAGTTGCGCGTTCTTGTTTCGGATCTCGAGGCTTACGAAGACTTTATCCGCAATCGCATACACCCGATTGGCGGTATCGCCTCCATCGATACCAGCTTTGTCTATGGAACTGTAAAGAAGACAGCCGTTTTCCCATCCACCTGATCGGCAACGCTCTGTCCGTTTCGCGCCCACGTAGATGCGCGCGCCTCACATCGGGCTGTGGCCAAGAGCTTTGTAAGCCAAGCCTGCCTGGTCCGTTCTGCAGCACCGGAAGGCCGGAGAACCCGTTACCGAAAAGTCGTCTTGCCCGATTGTTTCCTTGTCGCCAGAGTGGCTGAAAAGCAGGAGGGTGGCGTGGCTGGTCACATATGCGATGCGATCGTTGGTGCGGGCGCAGTCGATTGTTCGACATCGCGGCATCTGGCTGAGGCCGCGCGAGCCGACGCTGCTGGAAAGAAACGTGCTGGCTGCCGGGTCCACTCGGCGCGGCGGGCAAATTTGGTGAAGGGCAAGAAGGACAGATGACCAAATCCAGCGACCTGTTTCAGCAAGCCCGTCAAACGATGCCCGGGGGCATCTCGCACCGCTATCGCTGGCGCTTGCCGAACCCGATCTATATCACCCGTGCGCTGGGCGCGCATAAGTGGGACGCTGACGGCAATCGATATATCGATTTCAAGATGGGTGCGGCCAGCCAGATGATGGGCCATTGCCACCCCGAAATTGTCAAAGCCCTGCAGGCGCAAGCGGAGCAAGCGATCTTTGCGGCTGACTGCAACCCGATCGAGGTCGACTGGTCACGCAAGATCTGCGATCTGATTCCGTCAGTAGAGCGGGTCCGCTTCACCGCGTCCGGAACCGAGGCAACGATGCTGGCCCTGCGCATCGCCCGCGCCTTCACTGGCCGTGACAAGATCCTTCGCGTGGACGGGCACTACCATGGCTGGCATGATCACGTTCTGAAGGGGTCAAAACCGGGATCGGATGTGCCACCATCACTGGGCGTTCCCGCAGCCGTCGCAGCGCTGACCGACATCTGCCCGCCTGATGCGGACATGTTGAACAGGATGCTCGCCACCAAGGACTATGCTGCGGTGATTGTCGAAGCCTCGGGCGCCAATTACGGTGCAGTGCCGATGGCGCAGGCGGTTCTGGGAGCCGCCAAATCCGCCGCTCATCGAAATGGCGGCCTGCTGATCCTGGACGAGATCATCACTGGCTTCCGCTGGTCCCCAGGTGGGCGTCAGGCGCTGGCCGGAACCACGCCCGACCTGACGACCATGGCCAAGATCGTCACCGGCGGTATGCCGGGAGGTGCCGTCGGCGGCACGGCCGAGGTCATGGCGATGCTCGACCCGTCCGTCACGACCCGGGGACATACCCCGGCTGTGCTGCACCAGGGAACCTTCAACGGAGCGCCCATCGTGGCCGCAACCGGATCGGTGATGATGGACCTTTTGGCGGATGGTTCGGCCCAGGCCCATGCGGACAGGATCGCGGCGGATATTCGGAGTGGCGTGAACGCGCTGTTCTCCAAACACGGAATCGAAGGGCTGTGCTATGGCGAAAGCTCGACGTTCCACCTTTGGTTCGGGCCGCACGAAGGGTCGATGGACGGGATACCCGCCGCGACCATTCGCGGACCCGCACCCAAGCTGGTCGCGGGGCTACAGGATGCTCTGAACCGCAACGGCGTTGACCTGATGTCCGCGATGAGCGCCGTGACATCGGCCGCGCATAGTGACGATGATGTCACGGACACCCTGAATGCGTTCGACCGCGCACTGGAAGAGATCAAGCCGGTTCTCAACGAGACGCAGTAGCGTCACCGTACCGGGCAGATCACCACATTTGCTTGTGCTTGCGCGTCGATCCGATGCTGACGCCGAACTGCCGCGAAAACGCCTTGGACAAAGACTGTGCGGAGGAATAGCCACAGCGCATCGCAACCTCTTCCAGAACAAGGTTCGTGTGTGCAACCAGGTCGCGGGCGCGCGACAGGCGCATCAACTGGTAATAGCGTTGGGGCGGCATCCCAAGCTCTTTGACAAAGATGCGCGAGATGGACCGAACCGAAAGGTTGGCCCGCCGCGCGAGGTCCACGATTTGCATCGGAGCCTCGACATTTTCTGCCATTATGGAAATGCAGCGCCGCAGGTTTTCCGACCCTTTGGGTTGCATGGCGCTGTGGCCAAGCCCATCGAACCGCGCACCGTCATGCAGGAACATGCTGGCCGCATCATGCGCCAGCGCGTCACCGTATCGTTCCGAAATCAGGGCGATCATCAAATCCATGGCCGTCGACGCACCGCCGCAGGTCCAGACCGAACCGTCGCGGACAAATCTGTCCGGCAGGGTCTCGACATTTGGAAACGCCTCCGAAAACTCAGTCAGTGTTTGCCAGTGCAGGGTTGCCCGACGCCCGTCCAGCAATCCCCAGGAAGCAAGAAACCACGCTCCGGTGTCCGCCCCGATGACCGTCTCCGCCTGTCTGGTCAGCGCGACGCATTTTCTGCTGGCCGGCTTCGAGGCGTTCTGCCTGAACTCGTCTCCGCCGACCACCATCAACAGATCGCAGGCGCCCGCGTCAACCAAGGTGACGTCCGGCGAAAGACGCAGACCACTGGAGCTGCGAACTGCATCGTCGTCAGGTGTCACAATAGACCAGTGGATGTCGGCGCCGGTCTGATCCCGAACAACGCGCAGCGGCTCCAACAGGCAGGCCAGCAGCATGTTGGAAAATTTATCAAACAGCAGGACGTTGATTTTGAGTGCCAGCATTTCGTCCGATTTGGGATGTTTTTTGGCAAATTAGGACAACGCCCGCTGAAAATTCAAGACTACGCTTTCCCCAATTTGCAGTCGAACCAACCACAACGGCAAAAGGGCCTGACCACCATGCGCGACCGACCGCTTTCGAACATTCGGGTTCTTGATTTCGGCCAATATCTGGCCGGGCCGCTGGTCGGGATGATGTTGGCCGATATGGGGGCGGATGTGATCCGCATCGATCCTCCGGGCGGGCCGCGCCTGAAATCACCTTCATCGGATATGCTTTCGCGTGGAAAATCCAACCTGGAATTGGACGTGAAATCACCAGGCGGTCTTCAGACAGCCCTGCAACTTGTTCAGCGCGCCGATGTTATCATCGACAATTTCCGGCCGGGTGTGATGAAACGTCTTGGTCTGGGACCGGACGCCCTGCGGCAGGCAAATCCCGCCATTGTTTCACTATCGATGCCCGGCTTTGCCTCGACCGATCCGGAACTGGCCGATATTGCAGCGTGGGAGGCAGTGATCGCCGCGCGCACAGGGCAGTTCACGGATATGGGCCTGAACCGCCGGCTTATGGGGATCAACCCATCCTTCACTCCGCTGGGGCTGGCTTCGGCCTACGGGGCAACGTTTGGCGCCATGTCGGTGCTGTTTGCACTTCGCGCGCGGGGCAGAAATGGCGGGGATCATATCGAGGTTCCGCTGGCCTCGGCCCTCCTGGAGGGGCTGGTCTACAATTGCCAGCAAATCGAGGATTATCCGGACCGCTACAAGTCCCCGCGAGAAGTTGAACTGGAACGGCGCGCGGCAGAAGGTCTGCCGCTGAATCTGGAGTTTTCGGAATTGTCGGAATTCCTCGACCCGTTCTACCGGACCTACCCCTGCGCAGATGGCCGGGGTTTTTATGTTGTGGCATGCAGCATCAAGGGTCATCCTGAACGCGCGCTTCAGACGCTTGGGCTTGGCGATATGGTTGAAAGCCTGCCAGATTTCGACGCCTATCTGGATCAGAAAGACTGGCCCGCGGAATGGTCTACACGCAACTATCCGGTCGGCGTTTCGGACCGCGCCCGCGTATCCACCGCGGTGAAAGAGGCCTTTCTGACCCGTCCGGCCCACGAGTGGGAGGCGCTGTTCGGGGCATCGAAAGCACCGGCAACGGCCCAGCGATCCTCACAGGAATGGCTGAATGATCCGCACGCGCTGGCTTCGGGCCTTGTGCTGGAAGTCGAACATCCCGTGCACGGCAGGATGCGCCAGATGGGCAATGTCGCGTGGCTGGCAGAAGATGCCGAGGCTCCGGTCAAGCACGCGGCCAAACCTGCCGACCTTGCCGCGCTTCTGTCCGAAGCGCCCCGGGCCTCGGCGGTCTTTGATACCGCCGGACAGGGCTGGCTGGACGGGCTGAAGGTTCTGGACCTGACCAACGTCATCGCCGGCCCCACCATCGGCTCGACCCTTGCACGGTTCGGAGCCGAAGTCACTCTGGTACAACCGGTCGACCCGTCGGTAGACCCCTGGAATGCCGTTGTCTTTGGCATGCACGCGCATCGCGGCAAGAAGAGCATCCTTTTGAACCTGCGCAGCGACGAAGGGCAAGAGGCACTGGCGCGCCTGATCGCTGAATCCGACGTCATCACCATGAACGGCACCGATGCGCAGCGCGATACGCTGGGGTTGTCGCCGGACCGGTTAAAAAGCATCAATCCGAAGCTGATCCTGGTTCAGCTGGACGCATTTGGCGGGCCGAAGATCGGGCCGAAGTCCAACCACCTTGGCTATGACGATCTGGCCCAGGCGGCCACCGGTGTCATGGTGCGTTTCGGCGGCGGCATGGAAACGCCGGAAGAGCACGCGCATTTTGGCACGATCGACGTTTTGACCGGGTACTGTGCCTGCGTGGCGCTTGGTGGGGCGCTGATGCGGCTGGACCAGACAGGAGAGGGCGGCATTGCGCGCGCCTCGCTGGCGGCTGCGGGCAACCTGATTCAGGCCCAGTTCATGTATGATTATGACGGGCGGGCGTCGTTTGACGAACCTTCGGGGCGTCAGGCGCTGGGCTGGGGGCCGTTCTATCATTGCTATAAAGCGGCGGACGGCTGGATATTCTTCGCCGCCCCAACCGAGCGAGAGAAGGCTTTGGCGAATATCCCCGAACTTGCCGACCTGGCCAATCTATCGGAGTGTGAAGTGCAGGCCGACCTGGCATCGCGCTTCCGCGAACGTCCCGTGGCCTTTTGGAAAGCAGCATTCGCCGCTTCGTCCAGCGCCGTTGTTCCATTAGGGTCGCTGCACGAAACCCGCGATGCCGCCCTGCAACCGGAAAGCGGTGGAGAGGTTGATCTGTCACAGGCGACATTCCGTGTGATCCGCCACGACCGGCATCCGATGGGCCGCTGGACCGATCTGGTGGCGCCAAATGCGGTGCGCCCGGAAAAGGGCCGTATCACAGTGCCTTCGCACATGCCAAAATATGGGGCCCACACGCGCGAAATCCTGGCGCGGATCGGGTTGGCCGAAGATGCAGTTGATCACATGATCAAGACCGGGGCAGCGGCAATGCAGTGGTCCGACAAATACCTTCCCGAATAAGGGCAGAGAGTCCCGAGAGGTCGGACTGACCTCGGGCAAGCGGAGTGGGCTATTGGGTCATCTAACGGACATCGGTCCGATGCGCGCTCGACGCAGCGCTTTCGGACCAGCAACCTGTCGACCAAGGTAAGTGTCACATGATCGTGGTGCGAAAGCGTAAGGCCCATGAGTGTCCAGTTCCACGACTGTCGTCGTTGACTCGCAGACCGCCCGAGCGTGGACGATTGGCGCGAAGTTGGTGCACAATCAATATGGGATCGCGCGCTCACATCCCCGTTGAACGACACAAGGGAAATTCACGCGATTTACCACTCGCTTGGGTCACTGAAAGGGAAAAGATGCACGTTTTTCGCAGTATGATCATAGATGCAAATATCGACCGGGTCTGGCGGGCCGTCCGAAACTTTGACGGGTTAGCAGCCTGGAACCCCGGAGTAGATAAGGCCACATTGGAAAATGGAGCGCCGACCGCGACCGGGTCAATTCGCAGCCTGCAAATTCGCGACGGGACGGTGTTTCGCGAGACCCTGCTTGCGCATTCCGACATCGACCACTTCTATACCTACGACATTCTCGACAGTCCGCTTCCCGTCCAAGGATACGTGTCGACTCATCGATTTGTCCCGATATCACATACCGATCAGACCCTGGGCATTTGGGAAAGCCGATTTAACTGTGCGCCTGATGTCGCAAACGAGATGGACAGTATCGTGGGTGACGCAATCTACATTGGTGGCATGGAAGGTTTGAACCGATATCTCAGGGAGAACCAGCATGACTGACACGCTCGCGCCCCGCGCCATTGTCGGTGTGATGACCCCGGCGATGAATACCGTCGTGCAGCCGGAGCTGGAGCTTTTGCGACCGAACGGTGTGACCAACCAGATTCAGCGCTTTCGCCTTGGTGGGGACACTGTGTCGGATGATCTGCCTGACGAAGCGGCCAAGCTGATGGATTGTAACCCCGGGGTAATTGCCGTGGGGCTGACAACGGATGCAGGGGCGGGCGGGCCGGACAAGCTGGCGGCCCGGTGCTCGGAAGTCTCTGACCAGGTGGGCGTGCGTTTGCTGGGCGCTTCGCAGGCCAACTACGCGGCGCTTCGCGCACTTGGGGCGGTGCGGGTCGGAGTTGTCACCCCGTTCAGCGCAGAGGTGGATGCGGTTGTAAAAGCCAATACCGAGGCCGCCGGATTTGAGGTTGCCGCGATCAAAGGAACGGCGGCGCCGACACTCCCCGAGATTTGCGAAACACCGCTTGACGATATTCGCGCCGTCTTCTCTCAGGTGGCTGCATCGGACTGCGATGTCATCCTTCAGGTCGGTACCGCGTTGCCCGTGGTCTCACTGATCGCCGAATTGGAAGCGCGCTATAAAAAACCAATCGTTGCATGCAATGCGGCCGTGTATTGGCAAGCGCTTCGCGCCATCGGCATCAAGGATGCGATACCGGGCTACGGCACATTGCTGGAGAAACACTGAATGCAGGACCACGTGCAGGTCGCCGTCATCGGTGGCGGCGCCGTAGGGACGGCTATCCTTTACCATCTTGCCAAGGCGGGCATTGCCGATGCGCTGCTGCTCGAGAAAAATGAGCTGACGGCTGGCTCGACCTGGCATGCGGCAGGCAACATTCCCACTTACGCCAACTCGTGGCTGGGGATGCGCGCGGGCAACTACGCCTGGCGTCTTTACAAGGAACTTGCAACCCACCCGGATGCACCGATTACTTACCGCCACACCAAGGCAATCTGGCCCGCACACACGCCAGAGCGGATGCAGCTGTTTCAGCATTTGTGTGGCGTGTCGCGATCCGCGGGGTTCGAGCTTTCGATGCTGGAACCGTCGGACATTGAGAAGATGCACCCTTACTGGAAGGCGGGGAATGACGTTCTGGGCGGCATTCTGGACCCCTATGAAGGTGATATCGATCCCAGCCAGTTGACGCAGGCCTTGGCCAAACACGCGCGGGACATGGGAGCCGAGGTGCGCCGCTATACCAAAGTCAACGGCCTCAGACAGCGCAGCAGCGGAGACTGGGAGGTCGAAACATCGGCTGGCAGCCTGATTGCGGAAACCGTAATCAATGCGGCGGGGTCTAGCGGCGCGCAGATCGCCGCGCTTGCCGGAATGAACCTGCCTGTCGTGACCCTGGAACACCAATACATGGTTACGAGCGCCTTGCCTGAGCTGGACGCGGACAGTGATCTTTTCCCGCTGATCCGGGACCCGGATCTAAGGTTCTACCTGCGCCGGGAACGGAACGCGTTCCTGCTGGGGTCTTACGCGCATGAAGGTCGACCGGTCTGGATGGATGGTGTTCCCGGGGATTTTGACCATCAGCTTTTTGCCGACGATGTCGACGGGATGATGGCGGTGTTCGAGGCTGCATGCAGCCATGTCCCGCTGCTGGAACAAGCCGGGGCACAACGTTTCGTGAATGGCCCCATTCCTTATGCGCCGGATGCTCTGCCGCTTGTCGGCCCGGCAAGTGGCGTACGAAATTTCTTCCACGCGACAGGTATTCAGATCGGAATCACGCATTCAGCCGCGATTGGCAAGGCAATGGCCGAATGGTTGACCGCAGGCGAAACCGAATGGGATCTGAGCGCTTGGGATCCGCGACGCTTTGGCGACTGGGCATGCGGGGATTATGCGGCGCGCCGGGCGTCGGAGCATTACGATCTGCAATATGCGATCCCTTACCCCCACCGCATTCTGACCTCAGGGCGACCCGTCAGGCAGTCTCCGCTTTACGACCATCTGGTTTCACAGGGCGCGGTCATGGGGCAGATCGGCGGTTGGGAACGTGCCTTCTGGTTTAATCCGGCACCTGGTTCAGAGGCTCATGATCTAAGCTTTGGCGAAGAAGCATGGAATGAGCCGGTCCGCAAGGAATGCGAGGCCGTTCGGGATGCGGTCGGTATCATGGATCATGGCGGCTTTACCAAATTCACGCTCGAAGGTCCGGATGCGGCCGCGGTTTTGAACAGGGTCTTCTGTAGTTCCCTGCCGGACGTTGGACGGGTGCGCCTGTCTTACATGCTGACACCAAACGGAAAGATCTGGTCTGAGGCAACGATCGCCCGGCTAGCCGATGACCGCTTTCTAATTTGCGGTCCGACACTTGCCTTGGACCGTGACTACGACTGGATCGCGGGACAGATAGGCGACGCCGATGCCACGCTCACCCGGCAGTACGAACGGGATGGCGCACTTCTGGTCATGGGGCCGAAATCCCGCGCGCTTCTTGAGCCTTTGACAGACGGCGACCTGACCCGGCCCTGGATGAGCGTTACCGAGACGACGATCGCCGACGTACCAGTCACCGCCCTCAGGGTGAGTTACGTGGGTGAATTGGGTTGGGAGCTTCATGTCCCTTCCGAGCATCTGACAACGCTTTATCAGGCCATTTGGGAGGCCGGGCAAAACCACGGTATTCGAAATTTCGGCTCCTACGCGCTGAACGCAATGCGGGTTGAAAAGGGATATCACGGCTGGGCTGCTGATTTTGGCGCGGAATACACACTCTTTGACGCGGGGCTGGCGAGTTTTGCCAACCTGAACAAGGGGCCGTTCACAGGGCGCGAGGCTGTCATACAGCAAAAGCGCGAGGTGCCAGCCTGGCAATTCATCGGACTTGAAATTACGGATCCTGGCCCAGATCCGTTGCCGTCTGATCCCATTATCCTGGGCGACCGAGTAATCGGTTACCTCACATCCGTGTCGATGGGGTTCCGAAGCGGTCGTCTTATCGCGCTGGGTTATGTGGAAACGGGAACTCTGGACATTGGCCAAAGCTGCCACGTTCAAGCCTTTGGTGCACTTCGATCTGCCGTTCGTCACAACCACCACGTCTATGACCCAGAGAACAAGCGGTTGCGCGCCTGAGTTCCGCAAGCACTGGTTCCTAGTCACGAGCATGGGCGAAAACCGTAAAACGTTCGCAGGTGGAAACTTCGAATTGGAAACGGATCGATTCCCTTTCAAGCACCACGAAAACCGTGGTCCGGAAAATTCCTCACGGAAATCGACACGCTGTGATATAAACAAAATCGAATATTAAGGGGCTGCGAAAAGTTCCTCCATTCTGTTGGAATAGTTGATTTGGGAGGTCACTATGTTTCGGATATCCGCGTGTTTTTTCTCATTGGTGTTTGCGCCGACAATTGCACTTTCTGACGCCGTGCCAAGCAAAGAAGCGGCCGAAGACTTGTTCTCGGACCGACCGTTTTCTCCATATGCCAACCGGACTTTTCCCGAACGCCCGCTTTGGGGGGACACGCACCTTCACACGGGGCTTTCCTTGGATGCGGGCGCCTTCGGGAACACCCTGCTGCCGGACGACGCATGGCGTTTCGCAAAGGGTGAGCAGGTCATTTCGTCCACCGGTCAACCTGTCCGGCTGGCCCGGCCGTTGGATTGGATGGTTCTGACGGATCACACGGACCTGATGGGATTTGCCCCGGATCTGCAAGCAGGCAAGCCCGGTGTTCTTGCCGATCCAAAAGGTCTGGAATGGTACGAGGGCTACAAAGCCGGCGGTGAAGAGGCCGGGAAAACGGCGTTCGACATTATTACCAACTTCTCGCAAATGACGTTGCCGGAAGTTCTTCTCGAGTCCTACAGCCCGGGTGCCGACGCTTTCGCGTTCACCTGGGAGAATATTGTTCTGGCGGCCGAGCGACATAACGACCCCGGCGACTTTACCGCTTTCATCGGGTTCGAGTGGACCTCGGTACCGAAGGGTTTCAACTTGCATCGAAACGTCATGCTGCGCGACGGGCCGATCAGAGCGCTTCAGATGGTGCCCCCGGTGACGCAGCCGCCTTACGGCGATACGGATCCGAAGGCGCTATATGCGTGGCTTGAAGAATATCAGGAAAAAACCGGGGGGCGCGCAGTTGCCTTTGCCCATAACGGCAACCTGTCAAACGGGTGGATGTTCCCGACCGAAGATACATATCACGGCGGCAAGGTCGATGAGGAATACGTGGCGGCCCGTGCGAAATGGGAGCCCCATTACGAAGTCACGCAGATCAAGGGTGACGGCGAAGCGCATCCGTTCCTGAGCCCGGATGACGAATTTGCAGACTACGAAAACTGGGATGTAGGCAATCTGGATATCACCGAGCTGAAGACCGATGACATGCTGGCCGGTGAATACGCCCGAGAAGCACTGAAGCGCGGTCTGTTGCTGGAAGAAAAGTTCGGCGTTAACCCCTATAAGTTCGGTATGGGCGGCGCGACGGACAGCCATACGTCTCTGGCCACTGCCGAAGAAGACAACTTCTTTGGAAAATCTGTCAGTGTTGAACCTTCGGCCACGCGGATCAAACATCCTTTCATTGCCAATGATCTGGGTGAAATTCCCGGCGACCTTCTGGTCGCTTCCGGCTACACGGCCGTTTGGGCGACCGAAAACACACGCGCTGCGATCTTTGACGCGTTCAAGCGGCGCGAGACTTATGCAACAACCGGTCCCCGGATAGGACTGCGGTTCTTTGGCGGATGGGATTTCAATGACGCGGACGTAGAAACCCGTTTCCTTGCAGATGTCGGTTATACCAAAGGGGTCCCTATGGGTTCGGACCTGCGCCCCCGCGAAGGAGATGGTGCGCCCGCATTCCTGATCGCTGCGCTGCGCGACCCGGTTGGTGCCAATCTGGACCGCGTGCAAGTGGTAAAGGGATGGCTCGATTCCGACGGAGCCTTGCAGGAAAAGGTCTACGATGTGGCGTGGTCGGGTGATCGTGTTGCTGATGAAAACGGCAAGGTTCCCGCGGTTGGAAACACCGTGGATGTAGACACCGCAAGCTGGACCAACACAATCGGAACCGCCGAACTGGTTACGGTTTGGTCTGATCCTGATTTCGATCCGAATGCACGGGCCTTTTACTACGTGCGCGCCATCGAAATCCCTACACCACGCTGGGTGCTGTACGACAAGCTGAGGTTCGGTGCCGAATTGCCGGAAGACGCGGTTCTGACGCATCAGGAGCGCGCGTATTCCTCTCCGATCTGGTACACGCCGGAAGAGTGATCCAATTTGGGGACGGAATTGGAAGCCGGGGCAGGTACCTCTGCCCCGGTGCTGTCATCAACTTTCTGAAACACACAGGGTGTTCGTTTCTTGCAAAACCCAACCGGGTGATGCCAGCATCGATACATAGAACCGGATCGTGTTTTTCTTGCAGGAGCCTTCATGCGATTGTTGAAAGAACCTCTGTTCCATTTCTTCTTGATTGGAGCGGCGATTTTCGTTTGGTTCCATTTGGTTGCGCCGGAAGCCGAGGCTGTTGAAGACATTGATACGATAGCAATCGACGAAAACGATGTTGCGCTGCTGTCAGCTCAGTTTGAAGCAAGGTGGAAACGCAGACCAAGCGACGCTGAGTTGCAAGCCTTGGTCGATGCATCCATTCGCGAAGAGGTGCTGGTCAGAGAAGCGAGAAAGCTTGGCCTTGATCGCGGCGATACCGTCATCAGGTCCCGGCTGAGCCAAAAGATGGATTTTCTGTCTGAAGCGATCGCCACATCAGTTGTTCCGGATGACGAAGAACTAGAGGCTTTTCTGCAGGAGAACTCTGAACGCTACGCAACATCTGCCAAAGTGGCCTTCACTCAATTTTTTTTGGGTGAAAAGCCAAGCGAAGCAGAAATCGAGCAGGCTCTGACCGCGCTGCGGGCCGAGCGGGAGCCTGATGGCCTTGGAGGTTCGACATTGCTGCCCGCTTCAATGCCCATGACCGCGACAAAAGTCATCGACTCGGTGTTTGGAAATGGGTTCTCCGAAGGTCTGACAACGCTGGATGTGGGTGAATGGACCGGACCGATCCGGTCGGGATATGGGGTGCATCTGGTCAAGGTTGTCGCCATCGAACCCAGCCAACTGCCGCCGTTGGCAGAAATCCACGGTGTGGTACTGCGGGATTGGCGTCGCGCTGCGAGCGAAGATCTGGCGCAGGCGCAATATGAGGCTCTTGCCCGAAACTATGAAATCGTAGCTCCCTATCTTGCAGGCCCGGCCAAATGAGAGCGGTTGTCTGTCTTGTTTTTGCTCTGCTGCTTGCCTTGTCGGCAGGTAAGGCTACTGCACATGCGCTTGATCCGGGTTATCTGGAAATTCGCCAAATCGCTTCAGACACGTGGAGCGTTCATTGGCGAAAGCCGGATGTGAACGGTCGACCGATGGCGATTGATGCGGTCCTACCGGATGGCTGCGCCCCGGCGCGGGGCCCGGACCCGGTTTCAGACGGCAGAGCCTGGGTATCTTCATGGGTTGTCGAGTGCGGGGCAGGTATAGCTGGCCAACCCATTGCGATAGAGGGGCTAGAGACTCAAAAGAACGACGTCTTAGTGCGATTGCACCCTCTGCAAGCCGAGCCGACGACCCTTCGTTTCACTCCTGATGCCGCCATCCAGAAAATACCTACCGAACAGACGACGTGGTCAGTCTTTTCCGCATATTTCCTGTTGGGGTTTGAACACATACTGGAAGGTTGGGATCACCTGCTGTTTGTCTTCGCGCTGTTCATTCTGGTTCGTGACCCATGGAGGCTGGTTGGCGCTGTAACGGCTTTTACACTTGCGCACTCCATAACTCTGGCGCTTGCAACTTTCGGTGTCCTGAATGTTCCCGGTCCACCGGTCGAGGCTGTAATCGCGCTTTCCATCGTTTTCCTCGCCATGGAGATTGTGAAGGGCGGCGAAGGTCGGTTCCGGCTGTCAAAACAGAAACCCTGGATCGTATGTTTCGGATTTGGGCTTTTGCACGGCCTTGGCTTTGCGGGAGCATTGGCCGAGATCGGACTGCCCTCAAGCGATATTCCGGCCGCGTTGCTTGCCTTCAATGTCGGCGTCGAGGCAGGCCAGCTCAGTTTCATTGGCGCTTTGGCTCTTCTCATAGCGGCGGGGCGATTCATAGCGGTTCCGATTGGTCAAACGGCGACAACTGTTACCGCTTATGGCATCGGCTCAGTGTCGATGTATTGGCTTATCGAACGCGTAAGTGGCTTCTGAATATGTTGGCTGCGGTGTGTGGGCAGGTTATCACGCGCGTTGCATCCATCTTTGGAAGCTGGGCCTGATTTGAGCTCATCGTAGTCCTTCATTCAGTCGCAGCGAAAACTGCTTCGCCAACAATACGAAGTCAGCAGGTCCAAGGGTAGAGCAAAGCCAGTCTTTCCTGCTAGCGCAAAATGGATCAGGCAAACATCACCATTGCTTCGCGACGAGAAACCATGGGCTTTGCTGCTCTGACAGTTCTTAACTCGCAGAACAAATCCGGAAACAGGAGTTTGATTTCATCGGTTTCAGTGCGCCCAAGCTGGTCACCAAGAAACAGACTTTCCGATGGAACTCCATTTGCGAAGACCACCTCGTGTGTTTCCAGCAACAGATGGTAGTAGGTGAACGTCGAACGGGAGTAATCGAAACTGACGCCCGGAAATCCAATAAGCGCCTTGGCGGGCATCAGGACCTCTCGCTCACCAAAAAGAAGTTCCGCTTTGTAGCCAGATACCAGCAATCTGTGTTGCTGGGAAATCACCAGGGGCCGGTCGTTCCCAAGGACGCCTGTGTCTATTCTCAAAGGTTGCAATGACGGATTGCGAAGCAGCATGGAGGGCATGACCTGTCGGCCGCCGATCCAAAGAATTGGCATGTGTCCGCCTGATGCCGTTGTAACCAATTCTCCCGCTTGCAGGTGTTCAACCAGGACTTCGCCTTGTGGTGTCTGGATCAACGTGCCGCCAACAAAGCAGGGAGGATTGCTGGGATCGAGGTCCCCTTCCGTAATTTTCCAGTTGCCCGTCTGCATCGGGCCGGTGGGATTCGTGGTGTTATAGGCATAGACCTGTCCGCCAACTCTGATGAATTCGCCGGACTCACCGGTGCCGCGATAGTTGCCCTGACCGAGATACGTGTAGGCTTGGAACGTCTGCCCACCGTCGAAAGAAATGGTCGAGCCGCTGATTATCGCAGGCATCGTGGTGTTTTGAACAATCAGATCACCTTGGCCTGTCTCATTGACAGTATGCGCCAATATATCAAACACCGCCGACTTCCCCCGTTCACGCCGTTCAATGCTATATTAGGGCATTATATTCACTTATAGTGATTTTTTGAAAAGTATTGTTTGCACAATACGGGTTCGACACGTCTGTCCATCGGTTCTTTGATCGTTTTCTGTGCGGACCAAGCCGTGATCAGCCACGATGCGGCAGGGGGCGGACGAAAACGGCCACTGCGAGGGCAGGATAAGCATCGGCTTCTCGTGGCAATCCACGTTTGCGACTTTGTGTGACGGTATTTTGTGATTACGGTGCCAAGGCAGACGCACTTCTTCAGATTGGCGAGCGATGAAAGTTAACGCGCTATTGGTATCGGCACTTCTGGTCAGCAGCGGCATTGCCATTTGGGGCATTGTCGATCCACAGGGCTTGGGATCCGTTTCTTCCACAGTTGTTTCGATTCAATTCGAAAGCCGGGGCTGGTTCATTATGCTGGAAGCCAGTGCACTTTTGTTGCTGTCGATCTATCTCGCGCTGTCCAGGTTCGGTTCGATACGAATTGGTCCCGAAGGATCGGAGCCCGAGTTTTCCACTGTCGCCTGGATAGCAATGCTGTTTGCGGCGGGTATGGGCGTTGGACTGCTGTTCTTTGGCGCGTCAGAGCCTCTCACGCACTTTTCGGTTATTCGCAACTTCAGCGCCGACCCGGAAGCGGCCAGCCTGGCCATATTTGTCACCTATTTGAACTGGGGCTTTCATGCCTGGGCGATCTATGGCGTCGTCGGGCTGATTATTGCGTATTTTGCATTTCGGCGAGAGCGCTCCTTGCTATTGAGTGCACCGTTGCTGGACGTTTACGGGGACAAAGCCTGGACCCGGGCGTTGGCGTGGGTTTTCGATTTCTTGTCGGTTGTTGCCATCGCCGTCGGGCTGGCAGGCTCATTGGCGATGGGGGTGTTCCAGATTCAAACGGGATTGGCAGGGGTCCTGGGAATACCAAGCTCGTATTCGCTGACCGCGATTATCTTTGTCGTCATGTGCATTGCATTTCTTATCCCACTTCGGCGCGATCTGGGTGAGGGGATGTCCAGGCTGTCCAATCTGGCCATGAGTATTGCAATCGCCCTGCTGGTTTATTTGCTGCTTGTTGGTCCCACGTCCTTCGCGATGAATTCCATCGTTTCCGGTTTTGGCCGGTACGTTTTCCACGTCATACCCGCCGGGTTTTCGACAACCGAGTTTTTCGACGAAACCGTTTCCACATGGTTTCAGGACTGGACGCTGAACTACATGATCTGGTGGCTTGCATGGTCCCCGTTCGTCGGGATTTTCATTGCAAGAATTTCGCGCGGCCGCACGATCCGCGAGTTTCTGACCGGCGTCATCATCGCGCCGACTTTGTTCTCGATCTTCTGGTTTGGCGTTTTCGGCGGGATTGGTATCTTTGACGTTCTGGATGGAAGCGGCCATCTTCTGGAGGTGAACGCCGAAAGCCTCGATGCGACGACATTTGCTTTGTTGCAAGAGTTTCCTCTGCAATACGTGACACAGATCGCAACAATCGCGGCCGCGTTCCTGTTTGTGGTCACCAGTGTTGTCAGCGCCGGATTCACGCTTGCAATGATTGGAACGGGCGGAGATGAAAACCCTTCCCCTGGTGTGCGTACCATCTGGGGCGTGGTACTGGGCGGCCTGGGGCTGGCGATGATTTTTGTGAACGACGTGGCGCTCGTTCGATCCATTATCGCACTGTCAGCCATCGCGTTTGTCTTTATTGTGCCTGTCCTTGTTATTTGCCTTCTCAAGTCGCTGATGAAGGAGGTCACGAAATGACGGGATCAATCGTCGATACGGTGCTGAATGTAACAGTTTTCGCCTATATCGGTTTTTTGATTTGGCTTGCCCTGTACCGCGTTTAGCGCGGTGCGGAGGTAAGAAAACAGTGTCGGTTAAGCGGATTGGGGTGCGTTCGACATAGGCCGAGTTTCGGTATCCGCTGAATTGCTATCTCGCTGTTTTGCGGGCAATACCGACATCCAGAGTTTTGGGCAGACCACATATGTGACCATGCGCTGGCCTGTTATTGGCCGTGACGCCTGTTCCCGTCAGGCCGCGTTGTTTTGACTGGTCTGGCGTTGCTTTTCCGGCCAGAACTCATCCACCACGACGTAGGCTATGATCACAAAAAACGCAGCGCTGGCGACTTGCAGAACACGCGTGATGCTTTTGACGTCGGCCTCGTCGGAAAACGGTGCAATTGACCCGCCATACACAATCAATGCTGTTGTTATTGCAGACCCGGCAGCGGCAGCCAGTGGAACCTGAGTTTTGCCGAGCGCCCCAAGCGTCAGACAAAAGAACAGACAGAGCAGTATAGGCGTCAGAATGACCGGGGCGATCACGTTGATTTCATAGCAGATGATCGACACCGCCGCTCCAAGCAGGTTTGCTGTCAGCATAGCCTTGGCAACGGTCTTCCCCGCCGCGGGCATCGCAGCCAATTGCTGACTGAGAAGCGCCACAAAGAACAACACCAACAACGCCGACGCGCCGGACACGAAAAACGCCAAAGCAAACGGAACCGTGACAAGCGACATCCTGACGATCCGACGATGCGGGTCAAATTCAGGCGATGACGCTGCTTTTTTTTCAGCAGGCGTTGGGGGTTCAGCGGGGATCAGAACAAACATCAGTGTGGATACGAACCCCGCAAACAGAAGGTTCAGTGGGATCCAGAACACCAGCACCAAGGCCAAATCCTGCGATTGCAGCACAAGGTTCGGGATCATCAATGCCCCCATTAGGGCAATGACCCCGGGCAATACTCCTGCGCCTGACACCGACCATATGAACGACAGGATTATTCCGATCGCAACCAGAATCAGAAATACGACGGGATATGGTGCGAATACCGATGACAGCAGAAACGAAAGAAACATCAACCCGATCGAGAAGACAAACAGCTTTGCAAACGCCGCCAAAGGCAACGCGGCCGGCGCTTGAAGAAACAAGGCCGTGAACACGGCACCAACAACCGCAAGGGGCCAACCCAGGAACAGGCCCAACGAGAAGACGCCTGTTACCCCCAATGCAAGCCGGATGACCGAGTTTCTGTCCTCAGTACGCATAAGACAGGATCGAAACCAAACGAATGTAGGTGCGGCCAACCACGTTCAGTAGCGAGTTTTCGCTGAGATACATGATCACGTCCGCCTGCCCGTTGAGTTGAAAACGCAGGTCGTCCTCGGCGCTTCCAGCCTCATACCCGGGCAACACGATCCGAACCGGGAACCGTTCCGGCTCGCGCAGAAAACCCTTGGTGCTTGGCGGGCTTGCCAATTGGCCGGGCTCATCTCCACCGCTCAGGGAAACAGCTGCGCTGAAGCTTTCGATTACACCCGGGACAATCTTGCCGGGATGCATGTCCAGCACCACGTCGACGGGCGAGCCTACAGACGCTCTGCCAAGGTTGTTTTCGGTAAAATACGCTTCGATCCAGACGTCGGTCGCATCCAGAAAGGTCAGCAGGTCCTGCCCGGAGCGCGCATATGTTCCGGGCGCGATCAGTAAGTTGGAGATCACACCTGTTGCCGGCGCGCGCAGCTCGGTCCATTCAAGATTAAGCTCTGCATCTGCCAGTGCCGCCAGTGCGCGCTGAATCTTGGGGTTTTCCACTCCCTCGCTGCCGAGCCTCTGCTTGGCTTTCTCCAGATCCGCTTTGGCGTTCTCGAAATTCGCCTCTGACTCTGCCAGTTGCCCTCGCGCGTCATCCGCTTTTGAAACCGCGATCAGTCCTTTCTTTTCAAGCGCAAAAACCCGCTCTGTCTGTATGCGCATCGTGTCGAGGTCACTTTGCGCCCTAGCCAGTTTGGCCTGCGCCGCACTTACCTCGGCCGAGGAAGCGCCCACTTCCTGTGTTGCAGCTTCCAGATCCGCTTCTGCCTTTGCGCGATCGATTTCATATGGTCTGGCGTCAATCCGAACCAGCACGTCACCAGCTGAGACGACCTGACCGTTTTCGACCAGAACTTCGGTCACCGTGCCAGTGACCTGCGGCACGATCTGCGTTGCCACGGCCTTGACTCTGGCATTTCCCGTAAACGGAGTTTTCCGGTCGGCAACCAGATACCACACAAGAAAAACAAGAATGACGGCAAGTGTCGTCCATATTGTTTTTCTCATTTTGCCGCTCCTTCAGCAGCGTCTTCCGTTTCGGGTGAGGCGTCGATCCAGACCTTGAACAGCTCGTAGAAGACGGCGAACAGAACCGGTCCCATGAAAATGCCGATCAAGCCGTAGGCCATCATGCCACCGAGAACCCCAATCAGGATCACCAGCATTGGTGTCTCAAGACCTTTTGAGATGAATACCGGACGTAGGAAGCTGTCCATGATGGCGACAGGGATGGCCAATATGGTGAACACCAAAGCCGCACCACCGGACATCGAGCTCCATGCGTAGATAACCACAGGCAATAGCACCAGACCGGGCCCGATCTGAATGATGGACAGGATCAGGCAGATAAACGCCAGCGTCGCCGCGGAACCAATGCCAAACAGAACCAACAGCAACCACACGACGACAGCTTGAATCGCCGCCACTCCGATGACGCCCTTTGTGACATTTCGGATTGTTGCGCCCGCCAAAGTTACGAACTCACCCCCGCGTGGCGCAAACACACGGTTGGCAAATCGTTGCAGACCCTGAACCAGGTTCGGGCCGGGGCTGAACAGGGCTCCCATGATCAAAACCGAAAGGGCCAGTCCCAAAAGCCCGATCCCGATACCCAGAACCTTACCAAAGAGGGATTTGGTCACTTCCAGGATTTGTGTGCCATATTTCGCCAGCGCGCCGTCCAGGTTCCTTTCGAACATCCCCCAGACTTCGGCGATCTTGTTCCCGACCAGGGGCAGCTCCTTGAGACCTTCAGGCGCCGGCGGGACTTTCAATTCACCGCTGTCCGCCTGTTCCGCAAACTCGCCTCCAAGCTCTGCTGCGCCCGATACTGCAGTTGCGACGGGCCCCAATGTCAGAACCAGACCCAGCAAAACCAGAATGGTTGCGGCCAGCGACTTGCGTCCGCCCAACTTGGACTGAAGCCAATCAAAAACCGGATAAAGCGCGACGCAGAGTATCGTCGCCCAGATCACCACGCTTGCCAGCGGCGCGATCATGACCAATGCGCTGTAAAGGAATAACCCAAGAAAAAGCAAGCGAATTGCCAGATCCACAATTCTTGCGTCTTGTGTCTTTTCCATACCGTCCCTCCATTATTCGTTTTCCAAACCTTACACTCAAAAAACGTGATATGTACATTTTTTCAAACATCGTCGCTTGGTATGGGTTTGATGAAGCGTCGAAAAAACGAACTGCGGCTTCAGCACTGCAGTTGTTTTTTGAGCGCAGCGTCAGGGCTACGGTCGTTTTACTCGTCTGCTTTTTTGTCATCCTGAGACAGGATCGTGTCCGCAATCGTGGTTGCCGCAGTCACAAAGACACCCAGTCCGACAATGATATAGACCATGGTAAAAATCTTACCTAACGCGGTCTCGGGCGAGAAGTCACCGAATCCGACGGTCGAGATTGTCACTACGGAAAAGTAGATGGAATCCAGCCAACTCCAGCCTTCTACATAGTGATAAAAAACAGACGCCCAAAGGATCATGCCTATGGTGAAGGCCAAAAGACTCTTCACCCTGCCGTCCTTCAAGGCGACGCCGATCCCGCGTGTTATTCTGGTTAGTGAGTTCATTACGCCCCCGCCCGCAAAATAAATTCATACATAACAGTATTGGAATGAAATACAAAATTTTGATGAGAGTGGGCCTGTGCTGGCTCAAAACTTGCGTTCAGGTTCTTCGCGAACACGCCGCGCAGGAAACCTTCGCATTGGGATCGGATCGGTGTTTGTCGGGTTTTGGCCGAACTGTCCGGTGGCGGAGCCAGCGCTGCAGTTGCTCGCTCCAGAAGTTTCTGCCGCGCGTCACTATGGCCGACACGCAGTCAGGTCGCTTGCTTCAAACTCCAAGTCGGACGCAAACCGGGAAGCGTTCGTCTTGTAACCGCTCCGGTTGAGGTTTGGCACAAAAGAAGCTCGAGCGAGGGAAGATTCCCAACCGAAGGAATCCGACAGTGCGATCCAAAGCCTAAGGTGGGTAGACGTCCACGGCTAAGGTGAGTTGAATCATCCGACGCGTCGAACTTCAATTACTAGCGTCCATTGTCGCGGGTTCGGTCGACAAAACCCCGAAACATCATCTGGTTTCAATGTTGTATGGCGGAGACGAAGGGATTCGAACCCTCGAGACGGTTTCCCGCCTACTCCCTTAGCAGGGGAGCGCCTTCGACCACTCGGCCACGTCTCCGCCGACGGGTATATCCGTGCCTGTCACCAAGATACAAGGCGATTTTCCTGCTAAATGGCAAAATTCTGCAAACCGCTGCAAATCAGAATTCCGGGGGGCCGTACATGTGACAGTCTTCGTCGAATAACAGCTGTTTTCCTGGCAGGGAGTGCCGGACAAAAACGACGGTTCAACACGAGGCCGCCGTCATCTGACCACAGTCGTTTTTTGGGGCTGTGATATTAAACTTGCCAAAAACATAAGCATTACTGCATATTTGCCTATATTTAGTCTGCAGATTTATTCTGTTTGTTGTGAGGCATCAATCGGGCTTGGGGTGGTGTGTACCCGGCAGGAACCTTTGGGGGAAAGGGGCTTGGATTGGCTTGGTTAAAAGTGTGTTTGGCAGTTTGCCTTATTGTGATTCTGCCGTCGCAGGTCGTCGCAAATATCGGAAAAGTCGTCAGCGCCAAGCAAGGCGCTCAGGTGACGCGTGCCGGAGAAACACAAGCGTTGCGGACGGGGATGGAGGTCGACTCGGGTGATGCGATCGCGACTGACGGATCAGGCGTGGTTCAGCTTGTGTTTGTCGATGACACGAAAATAGCCATCGGCCCAAATGCGCGTATGGTCATTGATGTCAAAATGCTGCGGAACAACCGCAAGGCCAAGTCCTTTGCGGTACAGGCACTGGGTGGCAGCTTCCGGTTCATTTCCGGAAAAAGCAGAAAGCGGGCTTACTCCATTTCGACGCCATCAGCGACCATGGCGGTGCGCGGAACGACTTTCGATCTCTGGATTGCTTCCGGCGACCAAAGCGCGATGCTGGTTCTGGAAGGCACTGTTCGAATGTGCAGCCTGAACGGGTCGTGCCGATCCACAGGGAGACAATGCAGCCTTTTTGCGAACAGTAAGGGTGGCGGCGTCGGACGGCCGGTGGATCGCGAGCAATACAGGAAGGCGCTGGAAAGCGGTTTCCCGTTCGCGCGGTCGCAGGAAGGGCTGCTTCCGCCGCTTCAGGTCGAATTCGGCGGCTGTTCCGAAAACGCCAGGCCGGTTCGCTTCTTTGCATCACCCGGTCGGTCTGAACCCCGCCCTGCGCCGCCCGGTGAAACGAGTACCAATGAGGCGCGTGCTGTGTCAGATCCCACCCCGCCAGACAACCGCCCGGATCCGCCATCCCAACCAGACCGTGACCCGGAGCCTGAACCCGAGCCCGAGCCTGAACCCGAGCCGGAGCCTGAACCTGAGTACGATCCTGAGCCTGAACCAGAACCCGAGCGTGATCCTGAAGTCGAATAGGGTCTCCCGGGAAAACGACTCGGACCGTATTGTCGGAACAACGTGACCCCCTTGCGCCCGGAGGCAGAGGTGACAGCAAGAACAAGGGATAAAAACAGCCGAAAATGGGCATTCCGTCTATTCGGAATTGTTTTGATCCTGTTCGGTTGCTTGGTTCGTTCGATGGACCCCTATCCGGTTCAGATGTCCCGTCTGATCTACTTCGACATCCTGCAAAGACTGTCTCCACGCGAATACAATCCCGACTTGCCGGTGCGCGTGGTCGATATCGATGAAACTTCCCTGGCCAATTGGGGGCAATGGCCCTGGCCACGCACGTTATTGGCGCAAATGGTGGAAAACCTGGGTGAATATGGCGCGGCGGTCATCGCCTTCGACATGCTCTTTGTCGAGCCGGATCGGTTTTCGCCTTCCCGTCTTCTCAATGACCCGGCGCTTGAAGGGTTGGTTGATATCGAACCAGGTGCAAAGGCACTGGATAACGATGTCTTGTTCGGGTTCGAAATGGCCCATTGGCCAGTCGTGCTGGGCGTCGCGGCGCGCCTGACAGGTGGCGACCGCGAGGTGCCACCCAAAACGGGCATTGTCGAAATTGGCGACTCGCCGACGACCGGTTTGATCTCGGTTCCACACTGGGCGCCCCCCGCCGAGCCGCTGGATCGCGCCGCGGCTGGCATCGGAGGGGTCAATGTCTCGCCCTTGGGCGGAACCGGGGTGGTCCGGCGCGTTCCGGCACTGTGGCGCGGACCTGATGGAGTGATGCCGGGGCTGGGAATCGAGGCGCTGCGGATTGCACTGGATGAACCCATCATTCTGGCAGAGGGGTCTCAGGACGAACCCGGAATAATGCTGGGCATCGATGTTGGGGGCTACGCGGTGCCTACAACGGAACACGGTGAGATCTGGGTGAAATACCGGCGCGACAATCCAGACCTTTATCTGTCGGCAGACCGCGTCATGCGTTCGGCCGACGATCCGGATCTGCAGAAAAAAATCGAAGGCCGCATCATTCTTGTCGGCACCTCGGCAGCTGGTCTGTTCGACATTCACCAGACGTCCCTTGGGGAATCGGTGCCCGGGGTGTCCATTCATGCGCAGATTCTGGAACAGATCCTGACAGGCGATATGTTGAACCGGTCAGATGTCATCGCGGCGCTGGAATTGATCGCATTTGTCATTCTTGGGCTGGTGGTCACGGCAGTCATGTCGAGCTTTGGAGCCGTTGCGTCTTTTGTCGCCGGCGGCATTGCGGCGGCGGTTGTGATGGCGGTTGGCTGGCTGGTCTTCCAGAACCAGCAGATCCTTTTTGATGTGACGTTCCCGATGATTGGCGGAATGGCGAATTTCGGGTTGTTGGCGGGCTACATGTTCATTTCGACTGAGCGGGAAAAACGCGCCATTCGAAAAGTGTTTTCGCATTATGTAGCGCCCGAAATTCTGGATGAGATGGAAGCAACCGGCCATCAGTTGCATCTGGGCGGTGAAATTCAGGAAATAACCGTTATGTTTTCGGATATCCGCGGGTTCACGCCGCTGTCCGAAGGGGTGACCGCCACCGACCTTGTCGCCCTTCTGAATGAGCTGTTCTCTGAAGTCGGGGACCAGATCCTTCTCGAGCGTGGGACGATCGACAAATTCATCGGTGACGCCGTCATGGCATTCTGGAATGCGCCCCTGCCGGTCAAGGATCACCCGCATCGCGCCGCGTTGGCGACATTGAACATGCGCAAAGCACTGGCTGAATTCAACAGATCTGACATCATGAAAGATCGTCCTCCGCTTGCCCTGGCAACCGGATGTGCGACGGGTTGGGCTTGTGTCGGCAATATCGGGTCGCGCAGCCGGTTCAATTACACCGTCATTGGCGATGTGGTGAACGTTGCGGCGCGCATCGAACAGAGTTGCCGCAATGTCGACTATGATATTCTGGTCTCGAACTCGGTACAGGAAGCGACTGAAACGACCCTTGCCACTCTGCGGGCCGGGTTTGTCGATCTGAAAGGCAAATCCCACCCGGAACCCGTATTTGCGCTGGTAGGCGATCAGGAGCTGCTAGAAAGCGAACAATTTCAGAAACTCAGCGCAGAGCATTCGAACCTGCTGGAAGCCATTCGCAACCGGCAGCCGCATCTCAGGATCATGGAAATGTGCGATAAATGCGCGACGCTCGCGAAACCCGTTGAGCCAGGATTGCTGAGTTTCTACCGCGCGCTTCCAAGGCGTGCAGCAGACTTCCGGCTTGATTTCCCTACCGACAAGATCCTGTTCTCGCACAAAGACCGCGCCTGATTACCAGACGCGCCCATTGTCTGCCAGGTGCTTGTACCCCGGTGAAAATTTTCTGATGATATGGGAAAGAACGAAAACGAAGCAGTCAGACAGGCTCGCGGAGGGGTGATACTTCGACCCGGTCCGCAACCCTTCTCTGAAGACAATAACGGGGTAAATCGGATGCCATTCAAACTGGTTTCCTGCGACGGTGGCGGAATTCGTGGATATCTGACGTGCCGTATTCTGCAGAGTTTGCACGAGGAAACTCAGCTTCTGGACAAGGCGGACGGTTTTGCGGGCACGTCAACCGGTGGACTGATCGCGGTGGCATTGGCCGACGGCCGGACCCAGGGCAAAGATATGGCCACGCTGATCGAAAAGCTGGCCGCACACTACCGGGACGACGCCGCCACGATTTTCCGCGAAAACGAACGCAGCCTGCTGGACAAGGTGGCGGACAGGGTGCTGCAGAAATTCAAGCTGGGCGGCGGACCGGGCATTACGGCGGCGCAGTACAATGCCTCGGGTCTGGCGGAAATCGGGCTGTCGCTTGTCGGCGACCGGACCATATCTTCGCTATCACGCGATCTGGTTCTGGCGGTCAACACTGTGTGCCTCCATCGCAGTGACAAGGTAGGCTGGGCGCCGTTCACCATCACAAACCATGACGTCGAGCGCGACGCCTGGCTGGACATGAGTGCGGTCAAACTGCTGGACGTGGCCATGGCCAGTTCAGCGGCGCCGTCCTATTTTCCGCCGCACCTGATCAGGGCAGAGGGGGTTGATTACGGCTACTTTGCCGATGGCGGCGCTTTTGCCAACAACCCGGTGATGAACGGAATTAACGTTGCCATCGCTGCGGGCCGGGCGCCGGGGTTGGACCAGATCGAGGCCCTGTCGATCGGCACCGGGCAACAGCCCACCGACATCTCGGAACAGATGATCCGGGATCCCGACGACTGGGGGCTGCTCAAGTGGTTTGGCGTCACTTCCAACGCGCCCAAGGGTGCCTTGATCGAATTGCTGCTGACGACATCGGCTGAGAACCTGTACTGGATGGCCCACTTGGTTTTGAAAGACCGTCTGGTCCGCATAAACCCGCCACTGCCGAAAATGGTCGGATTGGCGACGCACAAACCGTCGTCTTACACCCTGATGGACCAGGCATTCGAGGCCAGCAAGCAAGGCAGGGATTGGGCCAAGGCCGTCGAGATGGCGCGCCGCTGGTAAGGATTGCATCACGTTCCTGCCGTCAGGGAACCGCGACCCAAGCGCGTGTACATGTGACGTTTTTATTGCCTTTGGGGCCGCAGCCGTTAAGGTTAACACATAGGTATTAGTGATTAATTAACGCTCAGGGGGGAAATATGAGCGCTCCCGGCATTGCCGAGCAGCTGGTTCATGTATTGCATCGACCAGATGGCGATCCCAAGCTGCGACCGGTTCATACAATAGGCATCAGCGCGACAGGTTTCTTCAAGCCCTCTCCGATTGCCCGGAACTTCTGCGCCGCCGACCATTTCCGTTCCGACAAGACGGATGTCATCGTTCGGTTCTCGAACGGCTCGGGATGTGCCGCCGTACATGACGGCTGGTCCGACGTGCGCGGTATGGCTGTCCGGTTTCACCTTTCGGATGGCACCGACACCGACTTGATCGCCATGACGCTGCCCGAGTTCTTTTCGTCGACGCCCGAGAACTTTCTGGATTTCGCCGAGGCGGCGAAACCCAAAATGTACTATGGCGAGTCGCCGTGGCGGAAGATCATCAACCTGCTGCAATTGATCCTGCCAAAACGGGATCCCTACCCGAACGAAACCATCAGCCCGGATGACGGTGCCATCAAGTTCGCGGACGAGAATGCCGAGGCACAATTAGGCGTTCTGCAGGCGGCAGCCATCGGCGCGCCCGTCAGCTATGTTCGCGCGGCTTATCATGCGGTTCATACATTTATTGTCACCGGCGAGGATGACGTAAAGCGCTGGGTCC
This sequence comes from Ruegeria sp. D1(2025), assembly GCF_056536425.1. Classification (NCBI taxonomy): domain Bacteria; kingdom Pseudomonadati; phylum Pseudomonadota; class Alphaproteobacteria; order Rhodobacterales; family Roseobacteraceae; genus Ruegeria; species Ruegeria sp. D1(2025). The sequence goes on from NZ_JBQFPO010000002.1 coordinate 246,652, forward strand.
GTTTTTCATGGCAACCGATCGCCGGTGTTCTCAAAACCGATCCCGCGGAAACCCCGGACGATGACTATTTGCGGCAGGAGCTGAAAGACCGGCTGGCAGTCGAACCCGCACGGTTTTCACTGATGATGGCCATTGGTGAGGTGGGCGACGATTTCGAAAATTCGGCCCGGCCATGGCCGCCGCACCGCAAACGCATCATGATGGGCACACTGACGCTGGACGCGGTGCCCGAGGATCAGATCGCGAATGCGGAAAAGCTCAGCTTCAATCCGGGCCTATTGACGCCCGGGATCGAGGTTTCAGAGGATCCGGTTCTCAAGATCCGCATTGAATCCTACGAATTCTCCAGCCAGCTGCGGGACGCGACTCCCTGCCCATTCCCCAAGAGGCCATCCGATGACACGTAAGGACAGCTGGTTCAATCGCTACGTCAACAGCCTGCCCGAGCGGGGATGGTTCAAGTTCCTGTCGCGCTACGTCGTGGTGCCGTTCTGGATCTGGAAAGAGCCCAAGCCCAAGCTTCCGGGCGGGCCCAGACCTTCGCCACAGCCCAGTGAAAACGTCCAGCGCATGATGAACCTGATCATGCCGCTCAAGGATCCTTCGCCGGCCGGAAGGGCGCATGCGACGCTGGCGATTGCACAGAATGTGGACGAGATCTTTGCCGGGCTGGACAATGTCGGAACCGTTCATTTCGCGCGTTTCCTGCTGATCGAAGACAAGATTTGCATGATCTCGGTCTATGACGGTGATTTCAGCAACTACATCCGCGATTTCATCACCACCATCGGCAGTGTTTTCAACGATGTTATTTCGCTGGTGGACGGTGCCGAACACCTGATCCCGACGGAACACAACGTCGAGGAGTTCATCGACTGGGTGCAGGAACATGACCTGTTCCAGGCCGCCGATTTCCCGACTGATCTGTTCGGGCTGCAGGACGCCGCAAAAGGGCTGCCGCCGAACCAGCCGCCGCACAAACTGGCGACGTTGCCGCGTGAGTTCGTTCTGCAATTGCACGCGAACCGCAATCTTTCGTTGGGAGGAGGCTATCGCGCCTATCCCGGAGTTTCCGCCGCGCAGGTGCGCCAGAAATTTGGACAGGGCTGGTGAACACAAAATTCAACCTCGCAGACATTCAAGGCAATATCCTGCGTGGATATCGCCGCAATCTTGTACGTCATCTGGTTCTTGAGGTCAGCGACCGCGTAGCGGCCCGGCAGTTTCTAGCAGCAGCAGTGGATGACAGCCACGGCGACGTTCCGGCGATTACCCGCGATGTTACCTGGACCGTCAGGCCGCCGTTCTGCTTCAACATCGGAATTTCCTTTGAAGGGCTGCGCGCTCTGGGCACGCCGGCTGAGCATCTTAAGACCTTCCCGACGGAATTCGTTCAAGGGATGACCAAACGGGCGATCAAGATCGGGGACTTTGGCAAAAGCGCGCCCGAAAACTGGCCTGCTCCGTTTGACAAGCCCGAGCGGATACACCTGATTGCATCGGTTCATTCCGACACCGAAGACCATCTTGATCAGGTCGAGGCGCAAGTTGCCAAGGCCTTCACCATTCTCGGTGTGCGCAATGGGCGGAATCTGCCCGAAGGGAAAGTGTTCTTCGGGTATGTCGACGGTATCTCGCAGCCGCGCTTCAGGCATGTCACCGATCCAGATCAGGTGGGTGTGGATGAACCCATGGACCCGCTCGGCACGGCGCTGCTGGGATATCCCACCAAACAAGAAGGCGTGCTGTTCCGCGTTCCGTCCCCGCACGAGCTGGGATTCAACGGGTCTTTCAATGCCTTCCGGGTGCTGCAACAAGACGCCGCCGGATTCGAGGCCTATCTGGACAACGCCGCTACGGAACTGATGAGCCATCCCAAAAGGGACCTTTTGGCGGACCCGAAGAAACTGCATCTCATCGTCAAAGACCCGGATATGCATGGCGCCCTTCGCGAAGTGGTCGCGGCGCAGATGTGCGGGCGCTGGCGCAACGGGACCCCATACGAATTGTCGCCAAACGCCCAATTTCCCGAGGAAGAAGTCTCACTAACCAATTTCGACTATTCGCACGGCTCACGCTGCCCGGCCGGATCGCATTTGCGGCGCGGCAACCCGCGGGGCGGGCCGATCGTTCAGCGCATTGCGAACTACACGCGGCGACTGGTCCGACGCGGCATGTCTTATGGCCCGGACTTTGACCCCCAAAATCCCGATGCCGCGGAACGCGGTCTGTTGGGCAGCTTCATTGGTGCCAATATTGGCGCGCAATTCGAGGCCGTCATGTGCGACTGGATCAATCTCGGTCTGCAGGACCCGAACATTACCGGCGCAAACGATCCGCTGCTGGGTGCGAATACGCCCGAAACCAGCTGGTTCGATATGACCCTGCCGGATGGTGACACGATCCGCCTGCGCGGTTTTCCGCGCCTGATTTTTGCACGGGGCGGTGCCTACACGTTCCTGCCAAGCCTCGCGGCGATCAAGTACCTGTCCGAGTTGAACACCTGAACCGTCTTAACCAAGATCCGCCAACGCCGCGTCTATTCGGGCCAGCATTGGCGTCTGCCCGGCCGTTTCAACAATGACGCGGGCTTTGGTCAGGTGTTCGAAGGCCAGTTGACGCTTTTTCCGGGCCTTGTACAGAAGCCCCATGATCATGTCGCAACGGGCGATGTAGTGGCCCTTGTCGTCAAACTGAGGGTTTTTGCGAATTTCCGCGATCATCTGGATCAGCTTCTTCTCGCCAAAAATCATGACCCAGACAACCGAGCGGAAGTTCTTCATGAACACGCCAAGCGAGCTTTCGCCTTCGCCGGTGAGTATGGCCAGATACAATTCGCACAGGAACAGCCGGGCCCAGTCGGCAGACACCTGCGTTCCTTCATCCGTGCGCTTCCGGATCGCATTCTCGACCTGTTGCAGCCCGGCAGCCACCTGGCCGTTCAATGCGTAGGCCACGCCCAGCATTGTCGCCGGGCCCATCGTGAACAGGGTCCATCCCTTTTCGGCGCAGTTGTCTATGTGTTTCTGAACAATCTCGATGGCCCCGGGCTTTTGCAGCGGCACCATGGCTGCGACCCGGGCCGCCTCGGCAATGGCGAGTTCAAATTCCACCTGTGAAGCCTTGCGCGCCTCTTCGGCCATTCGAAGCGCCAGTTCGTGGTCGTCCGTGACCATCGCAATCAGCGCCTTCATCGCGGTTCCGTAACCCAGCGAACGTGGGTCATTCTTGGATGTCCCGATCGCAATCATCCGGTCGGATGCCGCATGCGCACGCGCAACACGGCCCCGGGTCAGTTCGTTCCAGCCCATCGTTGCCAGAAAGAAGTTCTGGATATACGCGTCATCGATCTTGCTGAGAATGTCCTCCACCTCGCGCGAGCGGGCGTCGAATTCCGTGTTTTCAATGGGGGCAAAATATATGGAAACCGAAAGCTCGTTCACCATGGCATATGCCTGCGAGGCCGGGTCCCCCAGTCGTTTCGCCATGGCGGTCAGTTCCTGCTGAACCCAATGCGCTTCGCGGTATTTGCCGTTGCACACCAGGCAGGACACATAGTGGTGCAGGAACAGCGCGTGATGAGGGTTGTCACCGACCTGCGCAAGAATGGGCCGCACTGTCCCGGCCAGTTCGATAATCGTCTTGACCCGCAAGGAGATGTTCGAACAAAGCGCGAAACTGGACAGAAAGCGGGCAAAATGCTCTTTCGTGGCTATATCGGGGTCGCGCTGATAAAGCTCCAGCGCGGAATCGAAATACCGGTTGGCTTCGTCCAGTGAATAAACGCCAAGGCTCTTGTCACCCGCCATCACGTTATAGCGGAAGGCCTGATCTGTCCGATCGGTCTGCCCGTAGTGAAAGGCCAGCGTGTCCGCCGCTTCCTGCAACCTGTTCGCGTTTCGTAACGCCAGATTATCGGCAATCGCAAGATGCAGTTCAGACCGGCGCGAAGAGACAAGGCTCTGGTAAACCGAATCCCGCAACATCACATGTTTGAAAATGTAATCTGATGAGTTGGGTTCGCGATACAGTACATCCTGTGCCTGCAAACGCTTCAGTGCCGCCCCCGTTTCTTCCGAGTTCTCGACGAGTTGCGACAACAGCCCCGGATCAAACCGCCGTCCAATGACGGCTGCGGCCTGCAATACCGGTCGGTCCTCAGCCAACACCCGCTCCATTCTGGCGGTCAAAAGGCTGCGCATTGTGACGGGCAATCCGCTTTTGCTGATGTCAGCATCAAAACTGGCTTTGCGCCCCTCGACACGCAACGAACCCTGATCCAGCAGAAAGCCCAGAATCTCTTCGCCAAACAACGGGTTTCCTCCGGCCCGTTCCACCAGTTGCGCGGCAAAGCCGTCCGGAAGAACATCGACACCTAGCCGGTGTCGCGCCAGTTGAGCGAAATCTTCGGTATCCAGAGGTTTCAGGGCAACAGTCGTAACGGACACTTCGTCCAGCCATGGCGGCGTGTATTCCGGTCTTCGGGTCTGGATGAGCAGTAGATTCTTCAGGTCGTCCCGAAGGATCAGAGCACGCAGCAGATCCTCGGTCGCGCTGTCCATCCAATGGGTGTCTTCGATCAGAAGGATCACCTGCTCCTTTTCGCAGCGTGCCTTCAACAACAGTGGCAGCAGTTCTCGCGTGCGCAATCCGATCAGAACGCCGTCCAGTCCATCCAGCGATCCGGCAGGCGGCGTGAGGCCCAACAGGTTCAGAAGAAGTCCCAGGTGTTCATCGCTATACTGATCCCAGATCCTGAGACCCGACTCCACTTTGTTGGCAACTTTGACGGGATCATCGCCGTCGCTGATTAGGAAAGCCTTTCGGACAATTTCCAGAATTGGCAGAAACGGAACATGTTGGCCGTCGGCAAAGCAGTATCCCGTCAGAACCGTCGCACCCTCGCTGCCGATCCGTTGCAGGAACTCGAACACAAGGCGGGTTTTGCCAAGCCCCGGCTCGGCAACCAGATCGATCGCCTGAAGCCTGCCTTCCGTCCGCGCCAGCGCCGCTGACATCACATTCAACTCGTTGGTGCGACCGACATAGCTACTGAGACCCTTGGCCATTGAGGCGTCGAACCGGGTGGCATCATCGTGAATGCCCTGCAGTTCCCAGAGCTTTTGCGGAGCCGAGAACCCCTTGACCTCTTGTTCGCCGAAAAAGCTGAGCTCTGTCACCCACTCGACCAGTCCCCGCGTTGTATCGCAAAGCAAGGTGCCGCCGGGCGGGGCGAGGTTTTCCAACCGTGCCGCCAGATTTACCGTACTGCCCACCGCGGTCGTTGGGCCATCGTCGCCCTGAACGGCCGCCATCAGGACGTTGCCGGAACTGATACCAACGCGCATGTGGGGGCGAACGCCGAACCGGGCCTCGATACTGTCAGCCTCGGCATGAAACGAGGCATGGATCGTTTTGGCCGCCCGACAGGCCCGCAGCGCGGGGTCTTCCAGCGCGTCAGGGATTCCGAACAAGGCCATGATACTGTCGCCGGCGAATTCGCGCGCTGTGCCGCCATGCTCTTCGACGCCTTTCACCAGCATGTCGTAAACCAGCCGAACGAACTCCAGCGCTTTTTCTTCGCCCAGTTCAGCAACGATTTGGGTATAGCCGACCATGTCCGCGAACAGTACGCAGACCTGGCGCCGTTCCCCCAGATCAACCGGTCGACGCGTTCTTATGTTGCTGACATCCCCCATTTTGACAGAATGTTTACAACACCTTGGCATCTCTCGCCAGCATTAGGCATCACCTTGCCGTTAAGGCAAGCGTGGCTGGCAGCCAAAATGTCACGGGAAATGCCACCGTGGGTTGTGTTCGGCGCGCGTAGGTTGGATTCCGTGCGAAACCTTCAGGCAGTGAAGGCCAGTTTCAGCCCTGGGCGCGGCCATCTGGTTTTGTAGATCTTGCCGGTGCTGGACGCCGTGATCCACAGATCACGCATATCCGGCCCCCCAAAACACATGTTGGTTGTAAACAGATCCGGCACCGGGACATGCTCGGTTGTCCCGTCAAGGTTGAACACCGTAATACCACCATTGAAAATCGTGCCGACGCAAACGCGCCCGTCTTCTTCCACCCTCAGACTATCCAGCCACTGATATCCGGGCAAGGTTTGCACGACATTGCCGGGCATGCCGGGAATCGGTCCCGGTTTGACTTGCCCCGGTCCGGTGATTTCCATCGCCCAAAGCCTGCCGAATACGGTGTCCGAGACATAGACCGTCTTGCCGTCCGGCGACAGTCCGACCCCGTTTGGCATTGGGATTGTCGCCGCTTTGATCAGGGTTTTTCCGTCGATTGAGGCATAGTACAGTCCGCCATAACGCGTCGACTCTTCATCCTCGATACCGGTATCGGTGAACCAGAAGCCGCCAGATTCATCAAAGACGATGTCGTCCGGGGCGATCAGCCGCTTTCCTTCGTAGGAATCGAACAATTGCGTGACGGCACCGGTTTCCAGATCAACGCGGTGAACCGACCCGCCCTGATAGTGCGGACGAATGGGAGCGGGAACCGTGATCTGGTCAGGACCAAATGGAACGAAACTGTAAACGCCTCCGTTATTGCAGACATAAGCGGCCCCATCAGGTCCGATCGCGACGCCGTTTGGTCCGCCTGGAATTTCGGCAACCTTGGCAACTTTGCCATCCGTGCCCAGTCGAACCAACGTCTGTTCCTTGATGTCGACGAACAGAACCGATCCGTCGTTCATTGCCACGGGACCTTCCGGAAACCCCAGTCCGCTGCATACTTCTTCCAGTTTCAATGACATTCTCAAACCCCCTGTTCACGCCAGTTCTGTCGACTGTCATAAATTGTATGACGATGAAATAACGTTACTTTTCAATCTACGAGCCCAGCACGTCAAGACAAACCGTACACAAGGATGGTCCTTCCTGACGGGTCCGTGACGTAAGGCAGCCGTGCCAGATGGGTAGGACATTCTCGCAAGACAGGCCTGTACCGCTCACAACCGCAGGACGACCTTGTTCGGGGTCTTGGCGATCGGGGAGAGGTCCAATGCGTCGGCTTGCATCAGGCGCGGAATTCCAAAGCGGGGTTTCCAGTGGCACAAGTCGGGCGAAATGGCTCGCCAGACAGGCAGGTTGAATTCCGGCCTGGTCAGGTCGACAAACGCAACGCGGATCCCCGCGGCAGACAGCCTGTTTCCAATGCTTCGTGGTTCGTTAGGCAAGGGCGACGGGGCCGGCGATGCAGATGATATAGGGGGCGTGTCGATAGAAACCTCGGATAACCAGCGCGCCAATCCCGGTCGTCTGTGCGCTTCCTGTGCGCCGTTCTTTATCACCAGAAACATTTGCGCCATCTCGCACAGCGCGCTGAGCGCAGCATGTCGATACGTTGGTGCCGAAGCAAAACCAAATGCGATATGCCCCCGGGCGCTGACACCCGTCGCGGCCACGCTGGGAACTTCCAAGTCTGTGGTTATGTTCACAAGCGTCGGAGCCATGTCGTGGCTTTTACAGCGCTCGATAAATGCTTCAACTTCACTTCCCAGCAGGCGCGCTTCTATTGTGGGCCGCGACCGGCAACCGTACCACCATCGCCCGGTCGCATCGCGTTCTATCAATTCGAACAAGGCAGCACTTCTTGCTTGGTTGTCGGTTTGTCCTGCCGCACAACCGTTTGTGTCTGTTCTGGAAAACACCTGTGTGGACTCGTCATTGATGAAAACCGAGTCTGCCGGAAGCCAGATTGGTTGGCCTTGCAATCCCACGCCCTGTATCCAATCAATTTCCTCGGATTGGGCATCAAGGATTTCATCGACACCGGAATAGTTCGCGTTGAATTTGTCAGGGCGCGACAACTGAGTTTCAGAAAACCCGCAAAGCATGCGGGGATTCCAAACCTCGCCGGAAAGCTGATCTTCCCTGGCATGCGCAGTTACCAGATCAGGCCACCGGCATGCGCTTGCCAGTTCGATTGCCGACCCGACCCCGCTTTCTATCGAAAGTCCGTGCGTCAATCCCCTGCCAGAGCCCGCGCGCCCGGCACCCAGTAACGCGGATTCAGGCCAAAGCGGAAAAGCGTTCAGTGATGTTTCGTTGGGGTGGACCAGATTGCAATAGGCCGGCCAGCCATCCGGCGAAACGCGAACTTCATCGAAATACTTTGAAAGTTCATCTATACTCATGAGGCTAATTGTAAAGAATCCGTAGTGTTTCTGCCATAATGGAACAGATTGAACGCATAACGCCTGTTGTTTTGACCCCGTCGAACAGCGCCTCTGCGGATGTGTCCATACTTTTCCTGGACATGGTGTCCTACAGCCGTCGCGTCGCTGAAAACGAAGCCAAGACACTGGACTTCATGTCAAACTGCTTCGATGCGATCCGTATTCTAGCGCGCCGATTTCGCGGTGAGTTGGTCAAGACAATGGGCGATGGCGCGTTGCTGTACTTCTCAGACGTGGAATGTGCTGTTGATTTTGGGCTGGAACTTCACCGGATAGTTGACAAACAGCAGGTTGAGGAAGCTGAACCGTTCTTGTTCCGTGTCGGAATTCATATTGGGGAAGTAAGGTTCAAAAATGGGGACGTCTTCGGGCAGACCGTCAATATTGCGTCCCGTCTTCAAAGTATCGCAGAACCCGGCGAATGCATAATATCGAAGGACGTTTTTTCCACACTATCGGACAAGAGCAGCCTTCAGTTTGAATCCATTGGCGTTCCGAAGCTCAAGAACATCACAGCCCGAATCCCGGCGTATCGTGTTCTGGACCCGTTGCAACGCAATCGTTTGACTGATTTGCACCGGTTCACTGGCCTCAATCTCATCGGAACGGACGGTGCCGACCCCGCCGCGACATCGAAACCGCTAGGGACCAGGGCGCGCGGTATTCTGGCATATCTTGCGTTGAATTCGGGCGGCTACGAGACGATCGAACGCATCGAAACGCTGTTTGGCGGTAAGGAAGTCGTCAGTGCCGCGCTCACTGAGCTGGCGGAAAGCGAAACTGGTCTTGATGTTCAGGTTTTTCCCGATAGCGCGTTGATCCATCTTGATGTGGAACTGGATCGCACGGACCTTGGGGGAATGCTTGGCGATCTAAGGCAAAACAAGGTTCCGGAAAGATTGATCCTGGAGGCCAACTGGCCGCAGGAAATCCTTGCAGGTCTGGACGATATTACCCCACTCCTCGACAGCTGGCTCAGGATTACACGCGAGCGCTGGAAATGGTTGCTGCTGAGTGAAATGGAGCGTTTTCTTGAGCGCACCGATCCCGGAAACGAGCAGCGAGAGCAAGTTGCCCAGATCATCCTGTTACAGGAGCCTGGGCACGAAAGCGCGTCACTTGCGAAGATCGAATGCCGACTGGAACACGAAGACCGGGGTGGAGCGCTCGAGGAATTCAAAAGGCTCAAAAAGTTCCTGTTCGAGCATTACGGGATCTCGCCGGGTAAGCGCATTCGGCAGTTGATACAGGCGATACGAGGGAAAGCACCGGCACCGGAACAGCCACGCACAAGCGACATTCCGTCAAATATCGGACTTAAGATAGTCGTACACACATTCCAAGACGAATGCGTGGATTCAACTGCTTGGGAAGTCTCTTCATTTCGAGACGAGCTAATTGCCAACCTCTCCCGTTTCCGCGACTGGTCGGTTTTGGATGGGTCGGCAAGTTCATCGGACTCAACGAGAGCGTCGGGAAACATGATTTACGATGTCGAGGGACGGCGCCACATGTCCGGAGACCAGCCCATGATGGCTCTTATTCTGAAAGAGGCCGAAAACAGCAGGGTGATATGGTCCGAGGAGTTTTGCTTGTCCTCAGAGAACTGGCACGATGTACAGCACGAAGTTCTCCGATCAATTGCTGCCAAAGTAAGAAGTTACATTTCACTCGACCGAATTTCTTCGACACTCGGTACGTCTGCCGGAGGCAAAGACGTCACGGACATGTGGTTGCGCGCCGATCGTGCGCTGATGGAGTGGACCGCAACCGGGGCGGAAAACGCAGATGCGATTTTTCGTGAAATATTAAGAAACCACCCTGACCACGCACCGTCTTTGTATCGTATTGCCTCGATTTCGAACATTCAGCATGTGATCTGGCCCGGCCGGGTACGCGATCAAAGTGAAATAGAAGAGGCGGACAGTTTTGCCGCACGTGCCGTTGCCATCGACCCGCTCGATGCCAGGGTTCAGCGAACGGTCGCCTGGACGGCCGCAATGAACGGCGCTTTTACACGGGCATCGATGCACCTGGAACTGGCTGCCAAACTCAACCCCTCAAGTCCAGCCACGTTGGCCAGTTGTGCCATGGGCTTCGCCTGGTTCGGCGACTATGACAAAGCCAAATCGACCCTGACACAATGCGAAGCCTTGTCCGAATTATTGCCGTCCTGGTGTTGGGCCTACCACGCCTCAACGTATTTCTTCCTCGACAGACTGGAAGACGCCCTGCGGGCCGCCGAGTTGGGGGGCGACAGTATCCCGGACACACAAGGCTGGCTGGCTGCTGTCCATGCCAGAAGGGGTGACATGGATAGAGCTGGACGTGCATTCCAGGCCTTTTGGCAAAAGGTTTCGGAACATTGGACGGCACAAGATGAGGCGACGCCAGAACGGGTCGCCACGTGGTTCGCCCAGGCCTTTCCGATCAAAGAGCTATCCGACCAGCAAAAGCTTGGCGATGCAATTCAGGCGGCGCGATTGGCGGCTTATTGACAGCGGTTCAGGAAAATCACCGCGAGCAGATACTTTTTGGCCGCGGTTGAGGCTGAATTGCCACCCGAAAGTTCGACAATCTGATCTGCAACCGTCCCGACATAGGTGTCGATGATATTCGAACTCTTCCTGGGGATAGGAATAGTCATGTTGCAATTGTTGCCGGTCTTCCTATCATCCACCGGGCGTATTGTAAGCCCTCCACCGGAGAAATTATAACGCAACTGGTTTTGCTTTGTTAGTTGTTTGTCGTGTCCGTCCCTAATGGTGACTAAATTGCCATTGCTGACCATCTGGTCAAACAAATCCTCAAAGAAATTTCGGTGGTCTTTTCCAGTTCCGCCGTAATCTTGCATCCAGGTGTTTATGTGATCCCCGGCGTCAACCATACCGGCTTTGAGGTCGTTATTGCCATCTTTGACCAATATGTGTGTCATATTATTTCTCCCTTGCTATTGCGGTCCGTAAACAAATTTAACAATGTCGGTTAGGGTTATATGCGAATTAGTTTCTGATTGAGTTGGAATGCGGATTTTGAAGTCGAGATTGGCATTGTTATCCATAAATCTTAGAATACCTTCATGATCGGCATCCAGCGCCGCATGGAATGTTTCCATAACGACCCTAGCCGCAACGGGCCCCAGTTTTCCTTCCGGTGAACCCTCTGCCTCGGCAAGGGTATAGAACCACAAAGGGGTATGTTCGTGAAGAATTGAAGAGCTGGCCACCTCAGCGAACCGAGGGTCTTTATCCAAAAAGGCTTTGACGTCCAGAGTTTGTTTTTCTCCAAGAAACTCTGCCACTTCTTGTCCGCTCTGGAGTGAAAACTTCGATCCGCGCAATAAGGTCTGCAGCGGTAAGTTGAATATTTCGCCGTCGGTTTTTATGTGCGGGAAGTTTGCTTTAGGTATCTTGCCGAGATCGGAATTTATCCTAGTCGAAATTGGAGCCGCGAAAACATTGTTATTTTCTTTCCCCACCAGCTTCATGTCTACCCAATGGCGCCAAAATTGCCCCCAATAATATTCCAAATGGTTTTTGGTTATTTCACCACTAGATGTGTAATGAAGCAGGGTGCCAAGAGACGCGGACTCCTCGGGGTATTGATCAGGTGCGCCAATTGGCCAGGACAAGCCCCATGGACTATAAACTTTACGAACCATGCTGTGCCCAAATCGGAAAACCGCGGCTGCAAACTCAAGCGGGACCAGAAAATCAGCCGCGTCGTCCGGGGCGACAACGCGGCGACCCTCTGCCAAGACGGAATGATAGATGTCGCTGGGAATTAGTCTGGGCAAGTAATCAGTCAGTACGACGGCCTGAATGTGGCGCTTGGTTTCCAACTTTGCGTCCTGCTCAGTCGCCTCTAAAATCTTTGCAAGTTTTTGATGAAAACGAACCAGCAGAACATGCATTTGGGCCAATGCGAGATTGCTGTCAGCACGGGAGTCCACACACCTAGGTTGACCGTTATTAATATCTCGGGGCAGGTCAAATGTGGGTTCGATTTGTGTCGGTATATTTTGGTTTTGTCCCAAACAAGCGCCAGCCTCATTTATCCAATTGGCTGAACTCTGACCTTCGGCATGTAGCGTTCCAAAAAGTGACTCGAAGGTCAGCGCGTGATTGCTTGCATTAACCCAAACCGTCTCGTTATCGCCGTTTTCCTGCTTCTTCATATGTGTCAGATCGTGAGCCAGAAACTGGCCGAAGTAGGTGTAGGCGGCAGGTAATTCGGAGGCTGGGTCACTGTCATCCAGCATCGCCTCCGCCAGTGCCTTGAGCGTTTCCTCATCCGGCTGCTCTCTGTCACTGGTGTCGCCAGGTATGAGTCGGCTGTAATAGTTTATCTTTTCCGAGTCAGCCTGGCTGAATGTTTCTGCGAGGTTTTGCGCGCTGAGCAAGTCTGGGTGGTTGCATTTGCATTGTTCCAGGAACTTTTGAAGCTTGTCGAACGTCGTTAGTCTGGGTGCCGGGTGTCCGTCTTTGTCAGGAACAAGCGCGAGCTTGTTGCTTCCATCCTCGAGACTTTCGAAGAAACGCCAGGACGTGTTTTCTATTTTTTGCGGCGGTTGTTTTTGATCGGGCACATAATGAAACCCACCGCCGTGTGTTTCAACCATGGTACAATCCAATTAACCTACGGCATTATGCTTGCACATATAGCGGCTTTTACAAAGGAGATTCTAGATTCCCATTATTGGTCATTTGTTTGGGGTATCGCGTTCGGTTCGTTTCAACGCGCATTTTACCCAAGGAAAGGCGGTCTGAAGTTATTGTGGTCCGATCTCCTCCATACCATCTTGGGCGTGCCCGTCCTCGAAGTGAACCGCTATGACCGCGTGTAAGATAAGTGCTCAAACAAGAAGCTTTCTGTCTTCCTGCACAAGATCGCTGCCCAGAATGTCCGCTGAAATCGTCTGGAGCCGTCAATAGTTCGCCGACGGAAGCCCGGCCTCGTTCAGTTATTTACCAAGTTTTCGGCCAAGTCATATTCCACGTTTGTTGTTCCGACATCTCCCATATGCTTGGCAATTTGCTGTGTCAGCTTCTGTTTGGACATCTCAGCAAGCGCTTTTGGAAAACTCTGAAGCTCTTCTTTTCTGGCGACAACTGTCAGGGTGCGCGAGAGGCCGGAGACTGGAAGCTCTTTCAATCGCAAGCTCATGTTCTCCACCAATCCATCAATCAGCAAAGTTGGTGTCAAAAGGCTGAATCCCTGACCGGCAGAAACACAGGACGTAACCATGCTTGAACGGTCCGCCTGAATGACCTTGTCGGGTTCAAAACGCAAACGGCGCAAGTGTTGTGCAATTTGGCGGCCGGCGTTTGTTGTATCTCCGAACCGAACCAAGGGCAGCCGCGTCTGGATCGCCTCAAGACTATCTGTCGGGCCATCATATGTTTCGGGCAGAACCAGAAGGTATCTTTCGGTCAGAACGTGGTGGCGCTCAAGGCCATCCATGTCCAGAAAAGGATTTGAGGTGATCGCCAGATCCGCTTGCTTGGTCCTCAGCAAATGCTCGTGGTTGCCGCTTTGCCCGGCATGCAAGGTGATATCTTCGACGTTGAACACACGTTGGGCCAGGTCAATCAATGAAGGCGTCAGGGTCGTGGCGATAGAGGCTTGAATACCGACCCGAAGCAGGGTCAGGGATTTCTGGCCGACGTGGCGCAATTCGGTTTCCATGTCGGAAAACGCATCCAGAATCTTCTGCGCTTTGCTGTGCAGGCGCACGCCCGCGTAGGTCAGCCGGGCCGGACGTGTACTGCGATCCAGAAGCAGGGTGCCAAAGGCCTTTTCCAACGCGGTGATGTGCTGGGATGCCGCCGGCTGCGAGAGATTGAGCAGCTTCGCGCCCGCCCGCATTTGACCTGTTTCCGCAACGGCGACGAAGATTTCGAGTGAGCGCATCAGGCTTGGCGACAGTTTGCGACGATCCAGCATAGCTCATCCTTAGTATAAATGATGATTATACTGTTGGGATTTTCTTGGTTTCCGTCAAGCGCCGGGTCAACAGTTTTGCCATGACACGTTCGCGCCCATCCCGCCGTCGCAGGGCGACGGAAATTCGCACCTCTGCCGAGATGCGTGCGCCGTTTATTCTGCGAAAGCTCTCGACCTTCAATGTGCTCAGCGAAGCGGGGCTGGAGCAGATCGAGGCCAATGCGGACACCATCCTTGCCGAAACCGGAATGGAGTTTCAGGATGACCCAGAGATTCTGAAGATCTTTGCAGATGCAGGCTGTGACGTAAACGGAACGCGCGTGCGGTTCGCACCCGGCTTTTGTCGAAAAATGATCACTGCAACCGCGCCCGCGCAGTTCACGCAACATGCCCGCAATCCGGCCAACAGCGTTCAGCTTGGCGGAGAAGCCAGTGTGCTTTGTCCGGCTTGGGGGCCGCCTTTTGTGCACGATCTGGATCGCGGTCGTCGCTATGCATCGCATCAGGATTTCATCGATCTGATCAAGCTGCATCATAGCCTGCCGTGGCTTCACCACTCGGGTGGTGTGGTGTGCGAGCCGGTGGACCTGCCAGCCAACAAACGCCACCTCGATATGCTATATGACCACATTCGCTATTCTGATCGGGCCTTCATGGGGGCCTTTATCGGGGCCGAGCGGGCAGGCCACGCGATCGACATGGCGCGGATCGTTTTCGGTGAGGATTTTGTGGCCGAAAACGCCGTCCTCTATTGCGTGTCAAACACCAACGCGCCCCTTGTGATGGACAGCCATATGTCGGGTGCATTGAAGACCTATGCTCGCGCCGGGCAGCCGGTTGCCTGCACGCCTTGGGTTCTGACCGGGGCCATGTCGCCGTCCACTGTGGCAGGGACGTTGGCTCAGGTGTTGGCTGAAACCATGGCTGCAATGACTTTGACCCAATTGGTAAACCCTGGGGCACCCTGCATGATGGGCAGTTTCGCCTCGACCATGTCGATGAAGTCCGGCGCACCCACCTTTGGCACACCCGAGGCCGGGTTGATGGTATTGGCGGCCGGACAGCTTGCCCGCAGGCTGAATGTACCCTTGCACACGGTTGGTACGCTCAGCGCCTCAAAAGTTCCGGACGCCCAGAGCCAGCAAGAGGCTACCTGGGGTCTGATGATGTCGATGTTCGCGGGCGCAAACCTGATCAACCACGCCACCGGTTGGCTGGAGGGCGGGTTGGTAACCTCGTTCGAAAAAACGATCCTGGATCACGATCTGTGCGGCAAGATCGGGCGTTTCTTTGAAGGAATCGACATGAGCGAGAATGCCCAGGCGATGGAGGCGATCGCGGCGACAGGTCCGGGTCGGCATTTCCTCGGGTCCGAACACACGCAGGCCAATTTCATGTCCGCTCTGTTCCGGCCCTGGACCCCGGATGACAATTCGTTCGAACAATGGCACGCGGCGGGGGAGAAGGATGCCGCAACCCGCGCCAATGCAATTTGGAAAGAGCAGCTTGACGCATATGAAGATCCTGGTCTGGACCCGGACATTGACACGGAATTGCAAGACTATATCGCACGGCGAAAGGCCGAGAAACCCGATCGGGACTATTTCTGATGAGCTTGGGTTTCAGCGATGTCACGCATCTGAGTGTAGTACGGCAGGTGATGCGCCACGTGGTCGGCATATGGCTCGCCAAGCGCATCCAGTTCCGCCCGCACGTCCGTGACCACGGGCGCCTGGATCGCGCCGCTTTGCAGTACTTCGGTATGCCAGCTTTGCACCGATTGCCAGCCGTCCGGTACACTGCTGTCCCAGGAAAACGCATGCGCGAGATAGGGCAGCCCGACATGCGCCCAATAACGGCGCAGCGTCGCTTGCGGATCGCGGCGCAGTTGATCGACGGTGATGACCAAAGGGTCAAGTCCCAGCTCTTTCAGCGCGGTGTACAGTCGGTACTGGGCTTCATGTCCCAGTTCCAATCGGGTGAATTCGGGATCCCGTTTAGCATAAGACAGCGCCGCTTCGGCCGGGTCGCGCAGCAAAAATGCGTGGCTCATCTGATGAGTAAATTCGGGATCCAGCGGCAAGGCTTCGGTGACATAGTAAGCCATATCCTTGAAAAACAAGGGGTTGATTGCAGCCTTTGCGCGGATCATGGCCCGAATATCGTCGTATGTCGCAGGGTGCCCGGGTTCGGGCGTGAAACCCGGAAACAGCCGGTCTTTGGTGGTCAGATAGTGATGGTACATGAACGGCTCGTGCAGCACGGTCAGATCACCGCGCTCGCGCATGACACGTTCAAAAGCGGTCGAAACCGAGCGGGGATGGCACCACAAAGCATGTATCGTCATGCGCCGACCCTAAGTTCGGTGCCTTTGTCGCGTCAATGGAGGGCAGCATGACCCGTATCCTGATCATCGGGGGCGGCGCGATTGGTCTCAGCCTGGCCTACCATCTGGCCAAGCGCGGTGCTGAAGATGTCACCGTCCTGGAGCGAAACCAACTGACCTCGGGCACGTCGTGGCACGCGGCCGGGATCGTTGGTCCCTTGCGGGCAACTCCAAACATGACGCGGTTGGCGATGGCCGCACTCGAGGTATTTCCAGCCCTTGAGGCCGAAACCGGAATGTCGACCGGCTACCGCCAGACCTCAGGCTACTGGCTGGCACGCGATCCCGCTCGTCTGGACGAGTTGCACCGGATTGCGGATCTTGGTCAGACGCTGGGATTGAGCCCGCGCATGGTCTCGGCCTCGGACGTACCCCTGACGCAGCTTAATCTGAGCAGTCACGTCGGCGCCCTGTTTGTGCCTGAAGATGCCAATGTGAACCCGGTCGATTTGTGCATGGCTTATGCCAAAGGTGCGCGCGACAGTGGTGTAAAGATCCATGAGCACACCGGTGTTCAGGCCCTCCGCAAGTCGGGCACTCGAATCATTGGCGTAACCCTGACCGATGGAACCGAACTGGACGCAGATCAGGTGGTCATCGCCACCGGTGCCTGGTCACGCGAGCTGGCGGCCAGCGTGGGCGTGGCGCTGCCGTTACAGGCGGTCGAACACATGTATGTGGTCACTGAACCCATGGCCGGCCTGCCAAACCCATTTCCGGTGATCAGGGATCTGGACCGGGGCATCTACATCAAGGGCGACGCGAGCAAGCTGGTGATCGGCGGCTTTGAACCCAACGCCAAATGCTGGGACGCCTATGGCCCCGAAGGCGACCGCCCATTCCTTGAGATGACCGAAGATTGGGACCAGTTCACCCCCTTCATGGAGGCCGCGTTGGAGCTGTGCCCCAGCCTTGAAACCGTGGGCATCCAGCATTTCATGAATGGCCCCGAAAGCTTTACGGCGGACACCCGGCCACTTGTAGGTGAGACCTCGGTTGATGGCCTGTTTGTGGCCGCTGGCATGAATTCGGTCGGGGTGATGTCTTCGGCAGGAATTGGACGGGCACTGGCGGATTGGGTGATCGACGGCCACCCCTCCATGGATATGTGGGAGGTCGATGTGGCCCGGGTCGACCCCGCTACGGCGACTGCCGGGCACATGGCACAACGCATGGAAGAGGCCGTCGCGGATCTCTTTGCCTTGCACTGGCCGTATAAGCAGCCCCAAGCTGGGCGGGGTTTGCGGACCACCCCCTTGCACGACCGCTGGGCCGGGGCCGGGGCACATTTCGGGCTGACAGCAGGTTGGGAGCGTGGGCTCTATTACGGCCCGGCACAGGATTATTCCATAGCCGATCAGGGGTGGTGGCCTCTGGCCGAGGCGGAAGCGGCTGTCATGAGTCATGGCACCGCCCTGATCGAGTTGAGCCCGTTTACCAAACTGGAAATCACCGGCCCGGAGGCTCTGGTGGCGCTGAATCGCCTCACCACCGCGCAGATGGACGTGCCTTTCGGTCGGGCTGTCTACACCCAGATACTCAATGCGCGCGGCGGCATCGAGATGGACGTGACCATCACGCGGCTGCGCGGGGATGCGTTTCACCTGACCTCGGGCGCGGCCACACGCAGACGCGACCTGACGTTTCTGCGCCGCCACCTGAAGGGCGACGTCATGGTTCAGGACTTGACCGAGGCGTTCTGCACCATCGGTGTGATGGGGGCAGGCAGCCGGACTGTTCTGCAAAGCCTGGGTGACCTTCCCGAGATACCCTTTGGCCACGCCGCCACCGCCGAATTGGCGGGCACTTCATGCCGTGCGACCCGCGTCAGTTTTGTCGGAGAGCTGGGCTGGGAACTGACAGTGTCCAATGCGCAGGCCCCCAAGCTGTTCGATGCGTTGCGAAACGCAGGCGCAACCCCATTGGGTCACTACGCCGTGGATGCATGCCGATTGGAAAAGGGTTTCAAACATTGGGGGCATGAGCTTGGCCCCGAGATCACTCCGCTTGAAGCCGGTCTGGGGTTCACCATCGATTGGTCCAAGGAGTTTGTGGGTAAAGCGGTGTTGGAACAGCAAAAACACCAGGGGCTGCATCGACGTCTTGTCCTGCTGCAGGTTCAGGGCGCGGCCCTGCTGCTGCATGACGAACCGGTGTTCGAGGACGGCACCTATGTCGGGTTGACAACTTCGGGTGGACGCGGGCTACGAACGGGGCTGAACCTGTGTTTTGCCATGGTATCGGTCCGGCCGGGCGAGACATTGGACGAGACATGCGGCCGAATTTTCAAAATTCGGGTCGCAGGGCAGGACTATTCGGCGCAGCCCCTGCGCCGCCCGCCCTTTGATCCCTCAGGCGAAAGGATGCGCGCATGATCAAGGCGCAGGTAACGATCATCGGCGGTGGGGCCATGGGCGTCTCGCTGATGTATCATCTGGTCAAGGCGGGTTGGTCCGACGTTTTTCTGGTCGAGAAGAACGACCTGACCCATGGGTCGACCTGGCATGCGGCCGGGCTCTGCACCCATTTCGCGCACAATCCCACGATTCAGGAACTGCGTGCAACTTCTGTCCGGCTTTACCGGGATATTTTACCGCAGGAAACCGGGCGCGATTGTGGGTTTCATCGCTCGGGTGCGATGCGGATCACGCGCAACCCCGACCGGATGGACGAGTTCCGCCACGTGGCCGGCCTGTCCGAGTTCACCGGCTATCCGCTGGAGGTGCTGACACCGGAACGGATCGCCGAACTGTTCCCCCTGGCAAAACTGGATGGGTTGATCGGTGGGATTTATGAACCCGATGACGGCCACGTAGACCCAACGCTTGCAACCCACGCGATGGCCGAAGTCGCCCGACGTGGCGGCGCCCGGATCCTGCGCAATTGCGCGGTCATCGCGGTTAAGCGCCAGCAGGATCATTGGTGGATCGAAACCGAGAAAGAGACGATCGAGACTGTCCACGTGGTCAACGCCGCAGGCACTTGGGGCTGGGAGGTTGGCCGCATGATGGGGCTCAACATCCCCTCGGTTCCTGTGCTGCACCAATATCTGGTGACGGACACGGTCGACGCCGTGTCGTCCCGGATAAAGGAGGGCTTGCCCGAGTTGCCGATCATTCGAGACCCCGAGGAAAGCTGGTACGTCAGACAGGAACGCGACGGGTTGATCCTTGGGCCGTATGAAAAGGACGCCAAGGTCTGGTCAGTCGACGGTGTACCGCCGGATTTCGGCGCGGACCTGATGCCGCCGGATCTGGACAGTGTCGAACACATCATCATGGCCGCGATGGACCGTATTCCGGCGCTGGAAACGGGTGGCGTGAAATCGGTGATCAACGGCCCCATTACATTCACACCGGACGCCAACCCCCTGATCGGGCCTGCGCATGGCCTGGAGAACGCCTGGCTGCTGACCGGCTCGTCCATGGGCGTGATGGAGGGCGGCGGCGCAGGCTGGTTCCTCGCCCACTGGATGACCCATGGCGCGCCGCCAATGGATGCGCTGGCAGTGGACAGCCGACGCTTTGGCGTCTGGGCGGATCGTGACTATCGCGTGGCCAAGGCCATCGAATGCTTCGGTCTGCAATTCGGTGTGCACTACCCGCACGAGGAACGCCCCGCCGGGCGCGGCCTGCGCCTGTCTCCGCTGCACGACCTGATGGTCGAGCGCGGCGCGGTAATGGGGGCGGCCTATGGTTGGGAGCGACCGAACTGGTTTTCGGACATGCCCGGGGCTGTGGCCGACGAAACCTTCCGCCGCGCCAATTGGTTCGAACATGTGGCGCGAGAGGTCGACGCCGCGCATAACCGCGTTGCGATGGCAGATTTGTCGGTTTTCTCGAAATTCGACGTCACCGGCCCGGATGTTGTCCCGTTTCTGGAGGCGCTGGGCGCAAACCGCGCACCCGCGCCGGGCCGGATTGCCCTGACCCACGCATTGACATCGGCAGGTGGTGTACTGTCGGAGTTCACCGTCACGCGTCTGACCGAAGACCGCGCATATCTTACCAGTGCCGCTGCGGCGGAGCAGATCGATTTTGATCTGCTGACACATGTCGCCGAAGGTTTTGACGTCATGGTTCGAAACGTCTCCGAGGATCTGGCGGTCATCGGTGTCATGGGCCCGAAGTCGACTGACGCTCTACCCGAGTTGGTCGATATGCCCTGGCTGACCGCGCGCGAGACCCACGTGGCGGGCATCCCCCTGCGCGCCCTGCGTGTGTCCTATCTGGGCGAATGCGGTTGGGAGTTGCATGTCGCCAATAAGCATGCGGCAAGGCTCTTCGTAATGCTTGAGGAGACCGCGAAACCTCATGACCTTGGGTTTTATGGGGCCTATGCCGCAAACTCCATGCGTCTCGAAAAAGGTTATCGTGGCTGGGGCAGTGACCTGACGACCGAGCGCAGCCCTCTTGAGGCTGGGCTGACCCCGTTTGTCCGCAACGACCTGCGCACCAAGCTGGCCCGCGACGACGCGTGGGACATGGTGCTGCTGGATGTCGAAGCCGGTCAGGTCGATCCGTTCTACGCGCACACGATATGGAAAGACGGGGTGCCGGTAGGGATCGCCACCTCGGGGGCCTATGGTCATCGCACCGGCAAGGTCCTTGCCTTGGCCTACCTGCGTGACCCGACCGCGCGCGAGGGGCTGACCATCTCGATCCTGGGTCAGCACCGTGCCGCGACCATCCTGCCGGAAGCCCCCTTTGACCCCAATAACCATCGACTGAAAACCGGAGGTTCCAAATGACTGACCACCCCCTTCACACCGACTGGGACTTCTCGAATACCGCCGCGCGACGGGACCGGTACTATGCCGCTTCGCTGACGCGGTTCACGCCCTTCCGCGAGCCCATTGTGTTCAAAAAAGGCCAGGGCCAATACCTGTGGGACACGGACGGGCGGAAATATACGGACTTGTTGGGGATGAATGTCTGTATCTCGGTCGGGCACTCGCACCCACGCGTGGTGGCAGCAGCAAGCGCGCAGGCGCAGGAACTGACCCACTGCACGACAATGTTCTACCACCCGACACCCGCACATCTGGCCGAGGAACTGGCCGCGACCATGCCCAAGGGCCATGACTGGGTGGTGCATCTGACCAACTCTGGGTCCGAGGCGATTGATCTAGCGATGACCATGGCGCGCACCTATACCGGCAATCTGGACCTGCTGGCGTTGCGCACCGCTTATCACGGCCCCACTGCCGCAGCGCAGTCGATCACAGGTATTGCCGGGTGGCGCCACCCGGGTATGCCCGGCAACGTCGCCTTCGTTCCCGAACCCAACCAGTATCGCGGCATCTTCGGGCCAGGTACCCAGCCGTATCTGGAAGAGATCGACCGCACCATCGCCACAGCGACATCCGGTCAGGTGGCGGGCATCTTTGTGGAAAGCGTGCAGGGCTATGGCGGCATCATCGAAATGCCGCCGGGCTATATGTCCGGCGCAGCAGATCGCGTGCGCGCGGCAGGGGGGCTTTACATTGCCGATGAAGTTCAGTCAGGCTTTGGCCGCACCGGCGAAAACTTCTGGGGGTTCGAGGCAGACGGCGTTGTCCCCGACATCATTGTCATGGCCAAGGGTCTTGGAAACGGCTTTCCGATCGGAGCGGTTGTGGCCAAAAAACAAGTTGCGGCGCCGATGGCCGAAAGGTTCATGTTCCACACCTACGGCGCCAACCCGACCTCGGCCGCCGCCGCCCGTGCCGTACTGGCCGTTATGCGAGACGAAGGGCTTCAGGAAAACGCCCGTATTGTGGGCGCAGCGCTGTTGGAACGGCTTAATGACCTGAAAGACAAGTACAAGGCCATCGGTGATGTTCGCGGCAAGGGTCTTATGCTGGCGCTGGAATTCGTGAAAGACCGGGACAGCAAAGCGCCTGACAAGGAGATGACAGCAGAGGTCTTCGAAGCCTGCCGCGCGCAGGGGATCATCCTGTCAAAGTCCGGTCCTTTCCAGCAATGCCTACGGATGGTGCCGCCACTTTGTTTGTCCTTGGAAGATGTGGACCAGGTGGCAAACAGCCTCGACCAGGCGCTCGAAATGGCTGAAGGTACTGCCCATGGATAAAGGATAGCCCTGTGAAACTGCTGAAAGCGGTGGCGCGACAAGGGCCCTTTTGAGGGACCCGCCAATGTCGATTGGCTAGGTGGAGTTCGAGCCTAGGATGTTGATTGGTTCAGGCAAGCTCTGACCGACAAGGGTGCGCATCTGTATCCGGGGTCGGAACCAGCGCAAGGCCACCGTAAGACTTTGCGAACACCGCTATCAAAAAGGCAAACGAGTTGAGACGATCTCACGGACCGCTTGGCTCGTCGGCAATTTCCTTGATCAATCGCGTCTCCAACAATTGCCCATAGCGGTACAGGACCGGGTAGGCGACAGAGGCGATGTGACTGTTGAACTCTCGAAACGCACGCAAAGTCTCCAGATGCATATCGCTGGTCTCGAAGCTTTCCGTTGTCCCATGTTGCAATCGGCGCAGGTGCCGCTTGCGGCTGTCACGTTCCACCCGTTTTATTTCGGTTTTTTCAAGGCTCAGCAGCCGCGCGCTTTCCAGATCGTCTGAAATAAGCACATTCGAAGCCAGTTTCATATTCGACAGAATGCTCTCGTGCATGTGGACGAGTTCCGACCAGCCCTCTTGCGAGAAACTTGAACCCTTGGCGCGCATTTCGCCCGCCAAAACAGTCAGGCGTTTGGCAACAACATCCCCGGCCGTTTCAAGCCGAATAGCGAACTCCATCAGATCGCGCGCGGTTTTGGCATCCTGTTTTTCGTATAATTCAGCCGGTATCGCTGCAACAAAGGTTCGAATACCCGAGAGGCACTGGTTCACTTCCTCGTCAATCGCCTGAACAGACCGGATCTGTTCCTTATCACCGTGTCGGTACAGTTCCAGCACCGGGCGGAACATGGTCTCGAGAAGATCGCTCATCCGCAGAAGTTCCCGCTTCAGGCTCGGCAGCGCTTGGTTTGGGTTCGAAACGCATCTGATGTCCAACGCACTGACCGGCCTTGCGGGTTGCGGCTTCTGTTCTTTTTGGGGGGTCTGGCAAAAGCGTTTCGAACAGTGCCTGCAAGCGCCCGCAAAACGGAAGCGCCAGAACCAGCAGTGACAGGTTGAATGCAAGATGCACATTGACGAGCATCTGTCCCCCCTGCGGTTCGCCCAATAGCCCGGTTCGCAGGGCCAGGTTCGCCACAAACAGGGTCACCAAAGCCCAACTGCCCCGCAGCGCCAGGTTTGCGTAGGGGATGCGTCGTGCCGTCACAGGCATTCCCCGGGTCAGCCAGACCGGAATGAAGGCCGAGCCAAAATTCGCGCCAAGAACCAATGACATACCGGCGGCAAAAGGGATTGCGCCGATCTGTACAAGCGTCACGCACATAAGGATGGCCGCGACCGACGAGTGCATGACAAAAGCCAGGGCACCCCCGACAAGGAAGGCCGTGATGTAATCGCGCGCCAGATAATCGGCGACGGCGGGCAGAAATGCACTATCCCGGATGGGGTCCATCGCCTCGCGCAGGAACCTCAGCGAGATCAGGATAAATGCCACGCCCATCAGAATGCGCCCAAGCTGCCGTGCTTTCTTGGCTTCGGTCTTGACGAACAGATAGCCGCCAATTGCCAGTAACAGCGGCACAAGCCAGTCCAACCGAAAGGACAGGATCTGAATGATCAACGCCGAGCCCAGATCGCCACCCAGTACAATCGCTAGACCGGCTGGAAAGTTCAGCATTCCACTGGCGGCAAACCCGGACGTCAGCAAAGCCACGGCGGCCGAGCTTTGCAACACGACCGCCATCATCAGCCCAACCACCGAGGCATGCAGGTAGCTGCGCTGTTGCGTCATCACCCGTTGGAACGACGCGCCGTAACTGCGTTCGATTCCAGTGCGCACCATGCGTACTGCGTAAAGCAGAAGCATGGTTGCCCCGGCCAAACTGATCAGGAAGGTGACAATTGCCATGCTTCACTCCGGCTTCAAAACAGGTATTTGCACCGCAGTTTGTGTGCGATCCGCTGCAGATGGCTTTTGAGTCTTAGGCGACGGCAAACAAGGACGGGAAATCCGGTCTATTTTGCAGCATCTTATTGGGTTGCGCCAAGTGTGCCCGTTACCGAGCCAATTGGGCGATCTTGCCCGCCGCCATGGCCCGTCGGCTCAGTTTGCCTCTGTGATTGCGGCAACAACGATGTCGATGGCACGATCCAGTTCAGTTTGCGAAATCGTCAGCGGCGGCGACAGGGTCAGAACGCAACCCTGGCTGATCTTATAGCTCAACCCCGCTTCGAGACAGGCATAGTAGATCTGTTCCGCGCGCGCATTTCCGGGCGTCTTGCTGGAACGGTCCTCGACAATCTCGATACCGAACATAAGGCCGCGGCCCCGGATGTCACCGACGATGGGAACATTCTGAAGGGCGTCGACCAGGCGCCCCATCGCGTATTCGCCCAACTCAGCCGCGCGCTGGACCAAGCCCTCGTCTTCTATGATTTGAAGTGTCGTCAAAGCGGCCCGAGAGGTTACGGGGTTCTTTTCGTGCGTGTAATGCCCAATGGCAAAGTCCCCGCAAACATCCAGTTTTTTCCGGGCGATGCAGGCGGCGATTGGCAGGATACCCCCGCCCAGCGATTTGCCGATGGTGACAATGTCGGGGATGATTTCATCATGCTGGAACGAGAACATCTGCCCGGTCTTGCCCAGCCCGGTCGGAATTTCATCCAGGATCAGCAATGCGCCGTGCCGGTCGCAAATTTCGCGCACCCGTTTCCAGAAACCTGGCGGCGGCACGATGGGCACGGCACGCATCGCCTCGGCCACGACGGCGCAGATGTCGCCTTCGCGTTCCAGCACATAGTCGATCATGTTGGCGCAGGCTTCGGCGCTGGCTTCAAGCGTTGCGTGTCCATAGGGGCATCGGGTGGGGTGGAAGGGTGCTACATGCTCGGTTCCCGGCAAAAGCGGCCCGGCGATGTGGCTGCGGAAAGTGGCCTCGCCGCCAACGCTTGCCGCGCCAAAGCCCGCTCCGTGGAAGGCGTCCCAGAAGCTCAGAGTCTTGAAACGGCCCGTCGCGGCGCGGGCGATCTTGAGCGCGACTTCATTGGCGTCCGAACCGCCGGTGGTGAACAGTACCTTGCCCAGATCGCCCGGGGTGATGGCCACCAGCTTTTCGGCCAGTTCCACCGCCGGGTCATTGGTGAAACGGCGTGGGGCAAAGGGCAGGTCGTCCAGCTGATCCTTGATCGCCTGCACCAGAAGGGGATGGCCATAGCCAATGTGATGTACCGAATTGCCATGGAAATCCATGTAGCGGCGGCCGTCGAGATCCTCGATCCAGATACCTTCGGCTTTGGCAATCGTGCTGACGCAGGGGCTGGACAGGGACTGATGCAGGAACACATCCGAGTCGCGTTTCAGCAGCGGCGACGACTTGGGCCCGATGGACTTCTTCAGCCAGGCTTTGCGGGCTTCCGAGGTATTCGATTCCCCTTCTGTATGGACAATCTGTGGCATATCCGTTTCTCACTGTCGTTTTGGAAAAGGGGCGGGCCCCGAAGGGTCCGCCAGTTCCGGGGAGAAATTTCCTGGACCCCTCCTGTTTGCAGAAGGGGCAGGGACGTCAGCCAGGCCAGGGCAGCGAATAAGTCTTCACGTTGGTAAAGAACTTCATCGCTTCGATAACGCCTTCCTTCACGCCGTTTCCGCTGTCCTTGATACCGCCGAAGGGCGACATTTCGATCCGGTAACCCGGCTGTTCCCAGATGTTGCATGTGCCCACGTTCAGCCCGTTTATATAGGCTATGGCGCGGTTCAGATCGTTGGTGCATACGCCTGAGGACAGGCCGAACTCGGTCGAGTTCGAGATTGCCATCACCTCTTCGTCGTTGTCGGGCACACGCACAATGGGGACGATCGGGCCAAAGGTTTCCTCCATCACCAGTTCGCTGTCATGGGGCACCTTGTCGACCACGATCGGCGGCAGAAGCGCGCCCTGACGGCCCGGATGATAAAGGATTTCCGCGCCCTCTTTTTCGGCCTGATGAACACGGTTCTCAAAGACTTCCGCCGCCTTGTCGTGGATGACGCAGCCCAGTTCGGTTTCAGGATCCTGCGGATCGCCGAATTTGATCTTTTTGGCCTTCTCCAGAACCAGCGGCACAAATCTGTCGGCCACGCTTTCCTGCACGAGGATCCGCTTGACTGCCGTACAGCGCTGGCCGGAATTGCCGGTGGCACCTGCAACCGCAATCGTGGCAGCCTTGTCCAGATCAGCGTCGCTGAGGTCGTTGAGGACGATCAGAGGATCATTGCCACCAAGTTCCAGCGCCTGACGTTTGTAAACGCCCTTCTCGGCAATCATCTTGCCCACAGGCACGCCGCCGGTGAAGGTGATGATGTCGATATGCTCGTTGGTGATCATCTCGTCGCCGATGTCAGCGGGCCAGCCGGTGACAACCTGGAACATCTCGGGCGGCAAGCCCGCCTCGTACAGAATATCCGCCAGGGTCAACGCGGTCAGCGGGGTCAATTCCGTCGGTTTGCAGACCATGCAGTTGTTGGTGGCAATCGACGGCGCGATCTTGTGGCTGACCATGTTAAGCGGGTGGTTGAACGGTGTGATCGCGCTGATCGCCTTTACCGGCTCGCGCATTGTAAAGATCTTGCGGGCCTTGCCGTTATGGGTCAGATCGCACGAGAAAATCTCGCCATCATCCTTCAGTGCCTCGGCGGCAGCGAACTGATAGACATCCTGCGCGCGCTTGGTCTCGTAGATCGCGTGCTGGTGGCAGATGCCCAGTTCAAGCGTCAGCCACTTGGCCAGATATTCGCGTTTCTCCCCGATCAGTTCACCCGCGCGCTGCAGGATCTGGCTGCGTTCATATCGGGTGAGCTTTGGTTTGTAGTTTGCCGCAATCTCGAAAGCCTTGCGCGCATGTTCGGCGGTTCCGGCCGGAACGTACCCTACAACTTCGTTGGTATAGGGGTAGTGCACCGGAACGGTTTCTTCAGTGAAGACAATTTCACCGCCGATCCGCATTCCTTCGTTTCGTATTTCGATGTTCGACATGGTCTGATCTTTCATGACTTACTGTGCCGCTGCTGTGGTTGCGTAAAAGAAGGCGTCGAAATTACGCAAAACCGGTTGGTTGGGCAGGTCGATGACGCGGTTCACGATGAACGGAACTTCTTGCTCGGTCAAACCGCCATGGCTGCGCAGGGGTTCCTTCAGGGCCGCCAGATCGTGACGGTGCTCGGACGTGCCAATGCAGATGTTCTCGCCCGAGACCATCACGATGTCGCCAATCCGGTCGCCCGGCAACTCGAACTGCTCGATGGCTTCGGCCTTGGTCAGCACGTGGGTTATACCCTCGGTCGCTTTGAGTTTTGCTATGATTTCATCCTGATCCGCGCCTTCCGGCAGATAGGCGGTCGCGAAAGACCCCAATGCGCCGTGATGCACGACATAAGGATCGGTAATCGGCAGGATGACCCGCGCGGCGTCCTTGCCCAGCCACTCGTCCATCAGATCCTGCGCATAGACAACGGCGGGCGAGCCATCAGGCAAGTGCTTTGGCTTCATGCCGTGGTCGGCGGTCACCACGATGGCGGCACCCAACGCGTCCAGTTCGCCCAGATAGCGATCGAACATCGCGTAGAAATCCAGCGCGCCTTGCTGTTCGGGTGCAAACTTATGCTGAATATAGTCAGTGGTCGACAGATACATTACGTCGGGCTTGAACTCTTTCAACAGCTTGACGCCGGCAGCAAAGACAAACTCGGACAGTTCGGCCGAGTAAACCTCGGGGACGTCCATGCCCAACCATTTGCTGGCATTGTCGATGCCGTGCTCAGCCATGGTCGTCTCGCCCGAACGTTCCGAGGAAAAGGCGACTGCACGGCCTTCGTCGAACTTCAGCCCCGCACCAAGAAGCGCACGCAGTTTGTCCTTGGCGGTGACCATGGCGACGCGGAACCTGGCATCGTAGAATTGCGAGAAGATCGTCGGCGCGCGCAGGAAACGCACGTCATTCATCATGACTTCTTCGCCGCTGTCCGGGTCAATCAAGTAGTTGCCACAGATGCCATGCACGATGGGCGGGCGTCCGGTGGCGATCGACAGGTTATTGGGGTTGGTGAAGGACGGGATCACGGAATGGGCCAGCCGGTCAGTGCCTTCTTCGCGCATCCGCTTGAGGTTGGGCATCAGGCCCTTGGCAATTGCAACCTCCAGATATTCAGGCTCGCACCCATCCAGGCAGATGGCGACTGCGGGGACCTTGGGCGTTGGATAGACGCGTTCGTTTGCTACAACGGGGGTTTGGATGGTCATCTTGTCATGTTCCTTGATAGTTAGGCAGCCAGTTTGGCGCGTTCTTGCAGTGCCCGGAGGGGAGGTGCCGCGTTGGTCACGCCCATCTCCTCCAATGATTCCTTTGCGGCGGTCACGACCATTCGCATGACGTGTTCGTCCATTTGGCCGATGCATCCGACGCGGAAGCTGTCGACCACCGTCAGTTTGCCCGGGTAGATGATGAAGCCCTTGGATTTCATCAGGTTATAGAACTGATCAAACACGAAGTTTTCGTCCGCGGGACAGAAAAAGGTGACGATAATTGGGCTGAGCCAGCGATTGTCCAGCAACGTTTCAAAGCCCAGCTCTCGCATTCCGGCGACCATGACATCGCGATTACGGGTGTAACGCCCGCCACGGCCAGGTACGCCCCCTTCGGCGGCGTGTGCCCTGAGTGCCTCGATAAAAGCGGCAACCACATGTGTTGGCGGTGTGAACCGCCACTGGCCGGTCTTGTTCATGTGCGCCCACTGCGCGTGCACATCCAGAGACAAGGAATGGCTGTTGCCCTTCGCGGCTTCAAGCTCGGATTTGCGGGCGACGATGAAGCCGAAACCGGGCACGCCTTCGATACATTTGTTGGCCGACGACACCATCGCCTCGTAGCGGATTTCGGTGGGTTTGAGTTCCACCGCGCCAAACGCCGACATCGAGTCGATCAGAAGTTTGCGCCCGGCGGCATAGGTGACTTCGGATATCTCCTCGACCGGATTCAGAATTCCCGAGCTGGTTTCGCAGTGAATGGCGACCACATGGGTGATGTCTGGATCCTCGGCAAGAATGCGGGCAACTTCCTCGCCTCTGGGCGGCAGGTAATCCCCTTTGTCCAGAACGACATGATCGCGGCCCAGATATTCCAGGGTCTGCGCAGATCGTTGCCCGTAGGCGCCATTTGCAAGAACAAGTGCCTTGCCATTGGCGGGAATAAACGACGCAAGCATCGCCTCGACCGAGAACGAACCACTGCCCTGCATGGGGACGCAATCGTAGTCGTCAGCCCCTTCGCCAAGCAACGCCAGAAGGCTGGACCGCACTTCGCGTGTCATGGCGCGAAAGTCGTCATCCCAACTGCCCCAATCCTTCAACATGGCTTCTTTTACAGCATAGGACGTTGTCAAAGGACCGGGTGTCAGAAGATATGGTTCACCGAGGCGAGGAGGTTCGATTTTTGCGTTGGAAGGCGTCATATCCATGCTCCAGAAAAGCGTTTTCAAGAACACAATTGCAGCAACGGTTGCTATATGTGAAATTGCAATTATCGATCTAATTATAAGCTCAGCCTATGTAATGGGAAACGGGGATACGCGATGCGGCACAGTCAGCTTAAAGCCTTTCATTTCGTGGCTAAACACGGTGGTTTTTCGCGTGCAGCAGAAGCCTTGTATCTGACACAGCCGGCCATTTCCGAGCAGGTGCGAAAGCTGGAACAGGATCACGATTTGTTGTTGTTCCAGCGCGAACGGAAACGTGTGACCCTGACCCGTGAAGGAGAGCAGCTTTACAGATACACCAAACAATACTTCGAGATCGAAGATCAGATCGAGGACTACCTTTCCGAGACCAAGGCCGTGGTTGATGGAGAGTTGCGCATCATCGCCGACTCAGCTCACCACCTGACAGCATTTCTGGGGGCCTTTCAGAAGAAGAATCCGAACGTCACAATCACCGTGCGCTCGGGCAATACCGAGGAAATCCTGGAGGAACTCCGGTCCTATAATGCGGAGATCGGCGTTGTCGGTAGCCTGTCGCCGGGCAAGGACATGGAAATTCTGAGCCTTGGATCCACCGAGATCGTTGCCTTTGCGGCCCAGGGTTTGCTTTTGGCGTCCAAACCGACCCTGTCCCTGGAAGAGTTGTCAAAGCTGCCGCTTATCTTTCGCGAGACCGGGTCAAAAACGCGCCAGAAACTGGAAGATGAGGCCAAAAAGCACGGGATCATGCTTAAACCGGCGATCGTTGCCGAAGGGCGTGAAGCAATTCGGGAACTTGTGGCCTCCGGCGCCGGCATCGGTTTTGTTTCGCAGGCGGAATACGGGCATGATGACCGGCTGCGGCAGATCAAGTTGCAGGGGATCAATCTGCAAATGGGCGAGAGCATCATTTCGCTTTCGCAACGCCGCGAGGTGAAGATCATCCGCGCCTTCATGGAGTTCGTGCAGCGGACTTTGAATGAAAACCCCGCCAATAGCTGATTGGCGGGGCAGGGTGTCAAAATGGCCGCTAGCGACTTCGCCAGGCTTGAGTGCGTTTCAGAATGCCCTTGGACGCTATCTGATGAATGATCCGGGCCGCGGCATTTGTATAGAAGATCATCATCCCCATTGCCGCCGCCGGTGCGATATCTCCGGCATCATCCATATTCAGGACAGCGATTGAGGCGAGCGTGGTCTTGGGGGAGTACAGAAACACCACCGCCGACACGGTCGTCATCGCGTTGACGAACAGATAGATGGATATGTCCAGAACCGCTGGCAGGCAGACCGGAACCGTCACCCGTGCAAACAGCTTCATCGTCGGTTGCTTGAGCGACGCTGACACGGATTCGAACTCGCGGTCCATTTGCTTAAGGGCCGTCACCGCCGTCAGGTGCGATACGGTGTAGAAGTGCGTCACCGTACAGATCACCAAAATCGCCATTGTGCCGTAGATGCCGTTCAGCGGGTTTGACGGGTTATTGAAGAAAAAGATGTAGGACAGCCCCAGCACCATGCCCGGAATGGCCATCGGCAACATCGCGAACATCTGAAAAATCGATCTGCCGGTGCGGAACCCTTGTGATTTCTCAACCAGGTAGGCCCCGAAGAACACAACCGCCGTGCCAATGATTGCAGTCAGCAGGGCCAGCCGGATCGAATTGAAATAAGACCCCCAGCCGCCGCCATCCATCTTGTCGAACTGATAGTTCCTCAGGCTCAGGCTCAGATCATAGGGCCAGAACTTGATCAGGGCAGCGAACTGGCACACTGCCAGAAGGCCAACGATGAACAGGCCGACCGCGCTGCAATAGGCCAGAAACAGGCGATCAGCTTTCGGGTTCGGGGTTGGCTGATACGGCACCGACCGGGCCGACAGCAACGCCACCTGTTTGGACTGAACCATGCGGTCGATCGCAAAAGCCAGGATCGCCGGTATCACCAGAACCACGGACACAACCGCGCCCATCTCAAAGTTCTGCTGGCCGATCACCTGCTTGTAGATGTCCACCGCAAGCACGTTGAACTGCCCGCCGATGACTTTGGGCAGGCCAAAATCGGTGATTACCAGATTGAACACAACAAAGGCGGCAGAGATCAGGCCGTAGCGGGCACCCGGAACGGTGACTGTCCAGAACGTGCGCCAAGGGGTCGACCGCAGGCTTGCGGCGGCCTCGTAGAGCCGCGCATCCGAAATCGCCAGCGCTGTTGAGATGATCAGGAAAGCGTGCGGGAAGGTGAAGAAAACCGATCCGATCACAATGCCGATCGGGCCATAGATGCTGGCACCGAACAACAGCTCCTTGATCATGCCCTGATTGCCGAAAAGATATACCAGTGCAATGCCCGGCAACAGCGAAGGAACCAGAATGGGTGCCATTGCGATCAGGCGAAAGACACCTTTGAAACGCATACAGCTGCGATTGAGCGCGTAGGCGAACCAGAAGGCCAGCGTCACGGTGACGATCGTGCTGACAACCGAAATCCAAAGCGAATTCTTGATCGAATTGAACAGCGCGGGCGTCGAGAAGTAGTTTACAAAATTGTCCAACCCCCTGGACTGGACGGGCCGAAGTTGAACCCGCCGAAAGGTATTGGAATCCAGCTCGACCCAATCGGTTCCTTCCTGCAGCGTCGATCCGACCAGGAACCGCCCGGTATCCGTCGTGTTCCGGATCTGATACATCACCGGACTGCGGAAACTGAAATCCGGGAAGAAACCTGTAACAGGCAAGCGCCCGTCCGAACCCGTCACAAGATCGGTGTCGGCAAATGCTCCGGTTTCGCGGTTCAGCGCATCGCCCGACAGGATCGTTCCATCAAAACTCCCTGCGTCATCGCTGACCTGAAACTCGTATTGGGACAGTTCCACCCGATAGGTGGAAAACGACTTTGAGAGCATCGTGTATAGCGGAAGCGCCAGCGTCACGATCAGATACAGCACGATGACCATCATGCTTCCGCGCATCAGGATGTCGTCGCGGCTGAGCTTGGGTTTGATGATTGGGCCGGGGGGCAAAGTGTTACTGTTGGTAGAAGCGGTACTCATGCCCCGGCCTCCGGTACGTCAAAGGCCATCAGGCGGTCTTCGGGAAGCTCGATCATCATCGTCCGCCCTTCTTCCAGCTCAAGGCGACGTACGGCATTGATCGAGAAATCCGCGATCAGCTCCGAAGTGCCGAACCGCTCATTGCTCAGGCGGCACCGCCAGAACGAACCAAGGAACTCCATCTCGGTGATCTGTACTTCGAAGGCGTTTTCCGGGGTGGTAATTGTATCCGGCGCACCGGGAGACCGCGCGCCCTCGCCATGCGGAATGACATCATCGGGTCGGACAGCAGCTATGACGCGGCTTCCTTTCTGATGCGAATGCCGCGTGCATTTCAGCACGGACCCGCCCAGTTCTATCGTCTGAGGGTCACCGGCAACTGCCGACAGCTGGTTCATCTCGCCAATGAAATCGGCGACAAACAAGTTCCTTGGATGGCGGTATATCTCGGTGGGCGATCCCACCTGTTCAATCACGCCATGGTTCATGACCACGATCCGGTCCGCCATGGCCAAGGCCTCTTCCTGGTCATGCGTCACCATCACGGTGGTCACGCCTAGCTTGCGCTGTAACTCTTTGATTTCATGTCGCAAATGGACGCGTACTTTTGCATCAAGCGCCGAGAGGGGCTCGTCCAGAAGCAGCAGGCCGGGCTTGGTTGCGATGGCACGGGCCAGGGCAATCCTTTGCTGCTGCCCACCCGACAACTGTGCCGGATATTTTTTGCCCTGATCCGGCAGGCCGACGAGATTAAGCAACTCATTCACACGTACAGCGATTTCAGATTTGCTGTGGCCCGAGTTTTCCAGGCCGAAGGCAATGTTCTTTTCAATGGTGAGGTTCGGAAACAGCGCATAGGACTGAAACACGATCCCGAAATCACGCTCGGACGGGGGCAGGTTGGACACGTCCTTGCCGTCCTGCATGACTGTCCCCTTGGTCTGCAAATCCAGACCGGCGATAGCGCGGAGCAGGGTCGTTTTCCCGCAACCCGACGGGCCCAGAAAACAAACGAATTCGCCATCGTTGATTTCCAGCGAAATATCCTTGAGAGCGAGAAAGCTGCCGAACGCCTTCCACAAGTTCTGGATGCTGAGATACAGTTCACCGGGAGGTGTTTTCTGAAGCACGGGAGAGGTCCTCACATCTGCACCTCGGGCATGGCTGATCCGGGCTGGGCATTGCCAGGTGCGCAGGTCACGTTTTTGGGAAAAAGAGAAGGGCGCGCAGGAGAAGCAAAAGCACCTCTCCTGCTATCGTGTTTATTTCGCTTCCGACTTTCCGTCATAGCGAGACTGCCATTCCTTCAGGATTGCCGCACGATTATTCGCGGCAAACTCAAAATCATTGTCAATCATGGCATCCAGAAGACCCTCTGGGAAGTGCTCAACCGGTTTTGCGATGCCGGGGTAGGCCACAACCGCATAGCCGGTGTTGTACATTTCGTTGGCTTCCTTGGTGACTGTGAAATCAACCAGTTTCTGAGCCGCTTCCAGATTTGCCGTTCCGGCGACAATTGCGGTGGCTTCCATGTCCCAGCCTACGCCTTCGGACGGGACGATAATCTCAAGAGGCGCGCCATCCGCCTTGGACTTGGCGCCGCGGAAGGCAAACGAGATACCGATCGGGATTTCGCCAGCTGCCGCCAGCTTGCAGGGTTTGGACCCTGAATGCGTATAGCGCGCAATATTTTCGTGCAGCGCGTCCATGTACTCCCAGCCGCCTTCTTCACCGAACATTTGCAGCCAGCTTGAAACGTCAAGGAACCCGGTGCCTGACGAGTTCGGGTTCGGCATGATAACCTGATCCTTGTACATCGGGTCAGTGAGGTCTTTCCACGAGGTGGGTGGCTTCAGCCCGGCCTTTTCGGCCTCGACCGTGTTGTAGCAGACGGATGCAACCCAGGCATCCATGCCAACCCATGCGGGTGGATTGTCACCATCGACAAACTTGGGATCCAGATTCTCGACGCCGGCGGGCGCGTAGGGTTCCAGCATGCCTTCCGATTTGAGAAGCAGCAGCGACGTGGCCGCAAGCCCCCATACGACGTCTGCCTGGGGGTTGTCCCGCTCAGCCAGCAGTTTGGCGGTGATGATCCCGGTCGAGTCGCGAACCCAGTTGATCTTGATGTCAGGGTTGCTTTGGTTGAACGTCTCGGCATAGCGGGCCAGATCTTCCGCCTCGACGGCGGTGTACACTGTCAATTCTGTTTCCGATGCCGCAACCGTCGCGGTCATTGCGCTGACGGCCAGAGCGGCAAGAAATGATGTCGTGTGTTTCATTGTTATCCTCTGTTGGTGATTTCTTGACGGGTTCGCCATTCTTGCGCGGCGTTCTATTCAGATTTGTATCAACAGTTTGACAGATAAAAACTTCAAGAAAAATCGATTATATCTTCAACATCATAAGCGCATCCTATGGAAAAGCAGCTATGGATTGCCGACGGTTGCGATCAATTCCGGCAACGGAGCGGCAGGGCCTAACCGTTTGAAGCCGCTTATTTTGCATACTTTTGGTGCCGTCCAGCAGTGTCATCCCCTGCGCGGACCAGAGCCTGAACACAGGCGGGCTCGGTATTGTTCCTGCGGTGGTCCGGCATCTCGCCGGGATTTGTGATGAAGATCAGTACTTCTTTCATGCGTGTTTCCGGGTTCTGCGTCCGAAATCTGCCCTCA
This sequence comes from Ruegeria sp. D1(2025), assembly GCF_056536425.1. Taxonomy (NCBI): domain Bacteria; kingdom Pseudomonadati; phylum Pseudomonadota; class Alphaproteobacteria; order Rhodobacterales; family Roseobacteraceae; genus Ruegeria; species Ruegeria sp. D1(2025). The sequence goes on from NZ_JBQFPO010000002.1 coordinate 282,467, forward strand.
GATTTCGTCATCTCGCCATCGCCAAAACCAAGATGCCGAGCGCCACGATTGTCGCTGCAAGAAGCCTGTTGGATTTGGGCCCTTCGCCAAACCACATGACGCCAATTATCGACGCAAAGATCACGGAACTTTCTCTGATTGCCGACACCACGCCCAAAGGTGCAATCGTCTTGGCATACAGCACCAGTCCGTAGGCCAGGCCGGAAATGACGCCGCCCGCCAGACCTGCCCAGACAAAGCGTCTGGGCAGTGCCACAAGGCGCTGCCATCGTGTTGTGAAGATGAACCCAGCAACAATAATTTCGGCGACGAACAAGGCCGCGATGTATCCCAATGCGTTCTCGGACAGCCGAATGCCGACACCGTCGACAATCGAATAGGACGCAATCATCAGGCCCGTGCCAAGGGCTGCCGCTATGGCGATCCAGTTCGTTTGTCTGCCCAACCCGGCAAGGGACAGGCACCCGATACCTGCCGAGATGCAGAGTATGCCGATCCATGCGACCGTCGAAAGAAGCTCTCCTGCAAACAAAATTGCGCCCATCGCGACCAGAATAGGCGTGATCCCGCGAGAGATGGGGTAAACCATCGACAGGTCGCCATGTTTATATGCGGTGTTCAGAAACCAGTAATACCCCCAGTGGATCAGGGTCGAGCCAACGATAAAGGGAAAAGCCGCCCAAACCGGCAACCCGAAGAACGGCAACGCAAACAGCGCAGGGATTGCGTGGCCAAGCGACACCAGACCCAAAACGATTGCTTTGTCGGGCGCCCCTTTGACAACCGCATTCCAGAGCGCATGCAAAAAGGCAGCGGTCAAAACGATAAGAAGCGCCGAGGTTGTCATTGCGAGCCGAAGGAATGGTTTGGTTTGTTGGCGTGCATCAGAACTCCGACCTCAATGCGCTGATACGCGCGCGCGTTTGGTTTGCCGGCGCAAGTGCGTGGCACGCGACCGACAGAACCGAACCGGAGGTCTGTTCGTCAAGGACAAGCTGGTCCAATGGCAAACTATCGCAACGCAGAAAACCGAATTTGGAGGTTTGGTTCGCTTCGGGCCCGATAACCGAACGGTGTTTCATCCAGGTTCATTTCGGCAGAGTGTCATCCAAGACTAGCCGTCCATCTTCGGCCGCTCGCCAGTGGTATCGTACGGGGCTCGCATATAGGCTGTTGCCGACAACCGGATTCCGGCAAGGTCGATTTCAATGGTCCCGTCGCGGATAAAATCGGCCGTTACCGGGCGGGGCGCGTCCAATTGGCAAAGTGCAACGGCCGCGCCCAGCGTATGGCCATAAGCGGCTGAGCGGACCTCGCCGATTTCGACCCCGTCATACAACACGGCCTCACCACCCCACAGTTGTGCCGAGCCATCATCAAGCACCAGTTGCACGATGCGTGTTTTCAGGTGATCGGGGTCCTCTTTTGCCGCCAGCAGCGCGTCTTTCCCGATAAAGCCGCCGGGCTTTTCGAGATCGACCGCAAAACTCAACCCTGCCTGCAACGGTGTGATATCGGGCGTCAACTCTCGGCTCCAGGCGCGGAAACCCTTTTCCAGGCGCAGCCCTTCCAGCGCGTAGTATCCCGCATCGCGGATGCCGAACTCCGCCCCGGCGCGCATCAGATCCTCGTATACGCCAACGGTGAATTCGACCGGCACCACCAGTTCCCATCCCAGTTCACCCACATAGGTCATGCGGTTGGCCAGAACCGTGGCATAGCCCAGATCGATTTCCTGATGGGTGGCAAACGGGAAGGCCGCGTTGGACAGATCGGCCTTGGTCAGTTTTTTCAGAGCCGCGCGGGCTTTCGGCCCCATGACCGCCAGAACCGACCAGGCGGCCGTGACATCGGTCAGGAACACGTGGGCATCCGCGTCGAAATTCTTGCGAATCCAGTCCGCATCATGCACCGCCTGGGCCGAGCCGGTGATCAGAAGGAACTCCTGCTCTTTCAGGCGCAGCACTGTCAGGTCGGATTCGTACCCGCCGCGTTCATTCAGCAGACCGGTGTAGACCGTGCCTCCGATCGGGACGTCGACATTTGCCGCGCAAATGCGGTTCAACTGTACACAGGCATCCCGGCCCTGAACCAGCAGCTTCGCGAACGAGCTTTGATCGAAGATCGACACGCCCTCGCGGGTGTTCTTGTGTTCGGCCGCAACTGCGTCATGCCAGTTCTGGCGGCCAAAACTGTATTGAATCCTGGGTGTCTCGCCTTCTGGTGCAAAGAAATTCACCCGCTCCCAGCCCATCTTTGATCCGAACACAGCATTTTTTGCCGCCAAGCGGTCGTAAAGGGCCGAGCGGCGGAACGGGCGCGGGGTGTCCAGCTCGCGATTGGGCCAGGGCATGGCATAGTGAAGCCCCAGCGTTTCCTTGACCCGATCGTGCAGCCACGTCGGGTTGTTGTTGAAGTTTGCGAACCGCCGGATATCGACAGCAAACAAATCCGAAGTCGGAGCCCCCTCAACAATCCATTCAGCCAAAGCACGCCCAGCCCCACCGGCGCTGGCAATTCCCATCGAGTTGAACCCGGCCCCCACAAAAAAGTTCCTCAGTTCGGGCGCCTCGCCCAGAAGGTAGTTGTTGTCGGGGGTGAAGCTTTCAGGCCCGTTATAGAATTTGCGCACGCCGGCGTCGGCCATCTGCGGAACCCGGATCAGCGCGTTTTCCAGCAGGATTTCAAACTGGTCCCAATCATCGGGCAGAAGCTGGAAGAAGAACTTGTCGGGGATGCCGTCCATTGCCCATGGCTTGGCTTCGGGTTCGAACCCGCCCATCACCAGACCGCCGGTTTCCTCTTTGAAATAGATATAGCCGTCCGGGTCGCGCAGCACCGGCAGGCCAGGCTTCACGCCTTCGATCTGTTCGGTCACGATGTACATATGCTCGGCCGAATGTAGCGGTACGTTGACGCCGCACATTTTGCCCAGTTGGCGCGCCCACTGACCGCCGCAGTTCACCACAATCTCGGCTTCGATGGTACCATGGTCGGTCACGACACCGCTGACTGCCCCGTCTTTGGTCAGAATATCGGTAACCTTGATGCCTTCTATGACTTTGGCGCCGCCCATGCGCGCGCCCTTGGCCAGTGACTGTGTCAGATCGGTCGGGTTGGCCTTGCCGTCGCCGGGCATCCACAGCCCACCCTTGACGTCATCCACCTGCATCACAGGCCATTTATCCTGCGCCTCCTGCGGGGTGATGACCTGTACCTCGACCCCCTGCGCGCGGGCTGCGGCCGCCGTGCGCAGCAGCATTGTCATACGGTCCTCCGTGCGTGCCACGGTAACGGAACCACATTCCATCCAGCCTGTGGCCAGCCCGGTCTCCGCCTCAAGCTGAGAATACAGTTCGGTCGAATAGCGGATCAGATTGGTCATTGCAGGCTGGCTGCGCAACTGACCAACCAGACCCGCCGCGTGCCAGGTGGTGCCGCAGCTCAGCTGTCCCTGTTCCAACAGCACCACATCACGATGCCCCATCTTCGTCAGGTGATACGCGACCGAGCAGCCAACAATACCGCCCCCCACAATGACAGTTTGCGCGCTGTGCGGAAGTTGGGTGCTGGCCATTGCCTTGCTCCGTGCAGAAGGAATCGGATCTGCACTCACCTTATCGGTAGTTTGCAAAAGTTGGCAAATATTTTCTTTTCTTTGCGTTATACCCGCACAATGTCCATTGGTTGGGTTTCCAGCGCTTCGGAAATGTCCTTGGGCAGTTCACCGTCAACAACAAGGGTCACGTCAAAGGGCAAAGCTTTCATGGCGATCTGTCCAACCACCCCGAACTTGCTGCTGTCCGCCAAAAGGAAAGGGTGCTGTGCCCGTTCCATCATCATGTGGCGCAAGTTGGCGCCTTCCAGCGAGAAATAGGTGAGCAAGGCCCGCGCGCTGATCCCGCCAACCCCGACCAGCGCGTATTCCGCGTTGTATCTGGAAAGGTGTTCCAGCGTATCCAGACCCATTGTCGCATTCTCGGAAAAATCCAGCCGTCCGCCCAGCAATGTGATCTCTGCCGCTGCAGGCGTCAGAACCGAGGCAACTGTTAAGTCATTGGTGTATATCGTTAATTCACGGCGGGTGGCCGCCAGAGCCTGAGCTGCGGCAAGTGTCGTCGACCCATTGTCAATGATCACGCTGGCCCCGTCCGGGATCGCGCTGGCGACATAGGCTCCAATACGCTCCTTGCCCGCACGGTTGGTTTGGGTGCGGTCAGTCATAGGAGGTTCATGCCTGTGCACTCTGGTTGCCCCGCCACGCACCTGGTTGAGCTTGTTTTCCTGGGCCAACTGCTCGATATCCTTGCGCACGGTTTCCCGTGATACGCCAAGCCGTTCAGTCAGAGAACGAATAGAAACCGCAGGCTGGCGCGAAACTTCTTCGAGAATGATTGCATAACGTTCGGATGGCAGCACGAGAGACCCTCAATGATAGCATGGGGCTACAGAATGCCAAATTTCGCAAAAAAATCCAGCCGGGAGTTGCAAAAGCGACTGCGCGATTTGTTAAAGGGCTTCGGGGCGCGGCGTTCGTGGATCCCGGATAGCTCTCTGCTGTTCATCGAAACGTGTCGCGATAAGCCAAACGTTCTTTCGCTGTCACAGCAGTGCCCAGCCAGCCGCGCGGCTGCAGGAGCGAACGGTCCCCGCCAATACGCTTCGTGCGCAATTGGGCGGTCTGACTTCCCTCAATTCAGGGAAAGCCTGCTGTTCAGGTGTTTCAAATACCCGAAATCAATGCGCTCGCTGCTCCAACAAATCCAGCGCCGGCCACGACGCTTGCGAGTACAATACAAAAAACTTCTAATGCGCTGAGTTTCATTTTTCTGCCCTGCCCAAATGCCCCGCTCGACTTAAAGCATCTCATGAGTTTCAAAAAGAGAGCCGTGGTTGACGTGGCGGAATGCTGCTACAAGCGCGGCGTGTTTTCGCTCAGCAGTGAGTTTTGGTCGTTCGGATCGGATACCGTTGGGGGTGTCAGAAGCTTGATCTGTAGGGGCGCGCATTACGGCCGTTCGCCCGAGTTGACGGATTCCGGCGCAATTTTGTGACGCAATTTGCCCCCTGGAATCATGGTCCGGAGCGACGGGCTGGCTCAACCTTGATGCAAGTGATTGATTTTAGTGGTAGCGGAGGTCCGTCTTGGACACAAACCCCACACATTAACACTCTGTAAAATACGGGTGCCGCGACCTTCGAGGGGTAAGCTGAAAGGTCAATTGTCGTAGCGGTACCCTGACTGGCGAATTCGATCAAAAGATATTGGACTTCACCGCGTTGCTCCGAGTTGGAGGCCGCCGCAATTGCGGCACGGCGGAATGGCCTACATAGCCTCCAACGTGTGGGCGAGGCCATTTCGGATGTGATCTTCCAACAACTTCTTGGCCATATTCGCGTCTCTGGCCAATGCGGCATCGAACATGTGTTTGTGTTCTTTGGCTGCTACCTCACCTCGATAGGTCAGTACGAGCATCTGGTAACGAAGATATTTGTCATAGATGATTGAGTGAAGGGATAGAAGATTCTTGGAGTTGCAGGCTGCTATCATTGCTTGATGAAACTCCGAGTCGTACCTCTTCCAGGTTTCTTTCTCAGAGTCATCTCCTTTGAGAAGCCGTTGCTCCATCAAATGCAGCTTATGATGCGCGGCGACGAGGTTCCCCTCCCAATCCGTGTCACCATTCTCGATGGATAACTCCAACGCATGGCATTCCAACAGGACACGCAGCTCTGATATCTCGATCAGGTCTTCACGGGAGACCGGTGTAACCAGGAACCCCCGTTGCTCAGGAGCTTCGACAAATCCGTCGCTGGCGAGCCTGTTCAGCGTTTCACGAAGTGTCGAAAGGCTTGCCGAGTAGCGTTCCTTCAAGGCGTCCAGCTTCAGTTTGGAGCCGGGCTGCAACTCCCCGAAGATGATGTCCCGCTTGATGCGCTGATAGGTACTTGCACCTATCGTAGACGGCTGTTTCGCCATGCGTTTCACCCGATATTATCAGTTTCCTCGTTCAATTAGCATTTTTCAGAGACATCAGCAATCCAAACTGATGTATGGTAAAAATAAAAATATCATACATTATTGCGGAATCGCGAAAACCCCAATACGGTCGTAGCCAAGTTGGGCAAAGCAGCCCGATCGCAATCATCGGTTTCGGGATTTTCCGGACCCTCCGGAAGGAAGCAAAGTGTCTAAGAACTTTCGCATTGCCATTGTCGGCATCGGCCTTGTTGGACGCCGCCACGCAGATGCTATCCGAGCGTTGCGCCATGTTGATCTCGTCGCGGTGGTCGACCCCAGCGATGAAGGCCGTGCTTACGCCGTTGAGCATGCGGTTGCATGTTACGAAACCCTCGAGGAAATGTTTGCAAATCAGACGCCAGACGGAGCTGTTCTGGCGACCCCGACCACGCTTCATGTCGAACAAGGCCTCACGTGTGTTCGACATGGTTGTCCTGTTCTTGTCGAAAAGCCGATCGCCGTGGAAGCCACCGCTGCACTTGAGCTTGTTCAAGCAGCGGAGAAGGCCAATGTGCCACTGATGGTCGGACATCATCGTCGACACAATCCTCTGATCCGGTCGGCTAAGGAAGCCATTGTCGATGGGAAGATTGGAGATGTGCGCGCTGTCCATGCGAATTGCTGGTTCTATAAGCCAGACGAGTATTTTGATGCTGCGCCCTGGAGAAAGAAACCCGGTGCAGGGCCCATCTCGGTCAATCTTGTCCACGATGTGGATCTGCTGCGGTACCTGGCCGGAGAAGTCGTGACCGTTCAGGCTCAGTCGGCTTCATCGCAGCGGGGTTACGACAACGAAGATGTCGCCGGCGCGCTGTTGACGTTTGAAAGCGGGGCGATCGGGACCATAAGTGTGTCCGACAGCATCGTTGCTCCATGGAGCTGGGAGATGACGTCTCAGGAATATCCAATCTATCCGTCGACCACTGAGAGTAGCTACATGATAGGTGGCTCTCATGGTTCGTTGTCCGTTCCCGATCTTCGATTGTGGAGTTACCAGGGTGAGCAAAGGGACTGGTGGACGCCAATCTCATCAACCGCGCTGAAAAAGGGTGCGTCTGACCCTCTGGTCAATCAGCTTAGGCACTTTGTTGAAGTAGCTCGACACGAAGCAGAACCGATTGTGTCTGGATGGGAGGGTTTCAGAACGCTTCAAGTTATTGAAGCTATTCAGAATTCCTGCAGAACAGGTGAGACGGTCAGGATCAAAAACTCACAAAAAACACCAATGGTAGATATGACAGCAATATAAAATATCAGATATTTTGTAAAAAATCTTGCAAAATGTCCAAAATAGGTCAAAACTCTGAATCGCAAAAAAGAAGCATCATGATGTCTCAGGGAGGAGCAAAGTGATTACCAAACTTACTCGCCGGGCTGCTGTGTCAGCCTTGGTCGCAACCGGTGTTCTGTTTAGCGCAACAAGTGGTGCGCTGGCGGAAGACAAAGTGCAACTGCGGCTCGCAACATCAGGATCGGAGACCGATCAGCGCTCGGTCGCAATGGCCGAGGTTTTCGCACCCATGGTCGCTGAATTTGCGACGTATGAGCCCAGCTATAACGGCACAATCTTCGCCCAAGGCACCGAGTTGGACGCCATCAGCCGGGGCAACCTGGAAATGTCGATCACCTCGGCGCAGGAACTGGCACAGTTCTTCCCCGAGTTTTCGATCTTTACAGCAGGCTATGTCCACCAGGACGCCGCGCATCAGGTGGCTGTCTTCAACGATCCCTTGATGGATGCCTTTAAGCAAAAGGCCGAAGAAGAACTGGGCGTCAAACTGCTGTCGGTCATGTATCTGGGCCGTCGTCAGGTGAACCTGCGCCAACCCAAGGAGGAACTGACTGTCAGCACCCCGGCTGATCTGGAGGGTGTGAACCTGCGGATGCCGGGCACAGATGCGTGGCAGTTCCTTGGCAAAGCGCTGGGTGCTGCCCCGACACCAATGGCGTTCTCAGAGGTTTACACAGCTCTGTCGACCGGTGCCGTTGACGGTCAGGACAACCCATTGCCAACCGTGGTTGATGCCAAATTCTACGAAGTGACCAATCAGATCATCCTGACATCGCACTTGGTCGACTTGAACTATATCGCTATCGGCAAAGAGGTTTGGGACGGGCTGACACCGGAACAGCAAGCCAAGGTTCAGGAAGCTGCGGACGCAGCAGCTGAATCAGGCCGTCAGAAGCAGCTTCAGAAAGAAGAGGATCTTGTCAGTTTCCTGAAAGAGCAGGGGATGGAGATCTATGAACCCGATCTCGCTGCGTTCCGCGATCAGGTACAGTCTATGTATCTGGAAAGCGAGTTCGCAGGCTCATGGCCCGAAGGCGTTCTGGATCAGATCAACGCTCTGGGTAACTGAGCCCGGCAAGACAAGGGAGGGAGAACCATAATGAAAGCCTTTATGAAGGGGTTCTCCCGACTGACCGAAGCGATTGCCGGCGGGATGCTGGCGGCAATCTTCTTGATCTTTCTATTGCAAATACTCTTGCGCTACTTCTTTACCCCCGCCGGATGGACGCTTGAACTCATCGGCATTCTGTGGGTCTGGGTGATCTTTTTTAGCTGCGCCTTCATCGTGCGCGAACGGGATCACGTGAAGTTCGACATCATCTACCTTTCCGTGCCGATGCGCGTGCGGCAGGTCTTTGCGATGCTGGCGGCCGCAGCGATCGTGGTCGGAATGCTCTACAGCTTCCTTCCGACGTGGGACTACATCGACTGGATGAAAATCCGCAAGACATCGACTGTCCGCAACCCGTTCTCCGGTGAGAAGATACCGCTGCGCACAGTATTCTCGATTTACGCGGTATTCATGCTGGTCGTCGCAGCGCGCTACGCGTGGCTATTCTTCGACGTCATGCGCAATGGCCCGCCAAAGACAGAGTTGGAACTGGTCGTTGGGTACAACGTGGTTGACGACCATCCCCGTGTCGACGTCGAAGAGGACGAGGAAGTTAAGAAATGAGTTTTGAACTTCTTTCCTGCCTGCTCGCTCTCTTTCTTCTGGCAGGCATCGGGACACCTATCGGCTATTCCATCCTCTTGGCCTCATTAGTGTACTTGGGCATGGCCGGACTGGACGTCGCCCTCGCAGGTGAGAAGATCCTGCAAGGCTTCTACAAAAGCACGATCCTGCTTGCCGTGCCTTTGTTCATTGTCGCCGCGAATATCATGAACGCCGGTTCGATCACGGACCGTCTGCTGAACTTCTGCGTTGCAGCTGTCGGTCGTTTCAAGGGCGGCCTCGGGCACGTCAACGTGGTTGCGTCGTTGATTTTCTCCGGCATGTCCGGTTCGGCCGTCGCGGATGCTGCCGGGATCGGCAAGATCATCATTGAGATGATGACCAAGGATGGCCGCTACAGCCGAGGCTACGCAGCCGCAATTACGGCGGCGTCGGCCACAATCGGTCCGATCATTCCGCCCTCGATCCCGATGGTTTTGTACGCGCTGGTGTCAAAAGCCTCCATCGGGTCGCTGTTCTTGGCCGGTATTCTTCCGGGCCTGATCATGGGCGTCGTTCTTATGGCGATGAACTACTATCTGGCCGGAAAGCGGAACTTTGCATTGGAAGAACCTGTTCCGCTGCGCGAGTTGCCGGCTAAAACCGCCAACGCGTTCCCGGCACTGCTAATGCCCGCAATCCTGCTGTACGGCATATATGGCGGCGTCACCACTCCGACCGAAGCCGCCGCAGTCGCTGCATTCTACGCCCTGCTTCTGGCAGCGTTGTTCTACCGCGCGCTGACCTTCCGTGGCCTTTATCAGGTCTTCGTCGACAGCGCGCGCTCTTCCGCAGCCGTCGGGGTGGTTATTGGGGGCGCGTTCATTCTGAACTTCATCGTTATTCAGGAGCAAATACCGCAGTCTATCTCGGCGCTGCTGGAGGGTTCTGATGTCAGCCCGATTGTGTTCCTGATCCTCGTAAACCTGCTGATCCTCGCGCTGGGATGCGTTTTAGACGCAACAACGATAATCCTGGTGATTGTTCCCCTTTTCATTCCGACCTGCGAAGCGCTCGGGATTGATCTTGTGCATTTCGGAGTTCTGGTCGTCGTGAACTCGATGATCGGTCTGATCACGCCTCCCTATGGCATTCTACTCTTTGTGATCAACGCTGTGACGGACATTCCGCTGCGCGAAATCATCTCGGAAATCTGGGCCTTCCTCGCGGTTCTCATCTTCGCCTTGGTGATCATGATGCTGATGCCGGATCTGGTCCTGTGGTTGCCGCGTATGTTTGGATATCAGGGATAATGTGCCTCTCGGTTTCGACAACGTCGATCCCCGGTGATCTGGCTGAAAAGCTGAGTGCTATCGCTGACGCGGGATTCGGGGGTGTCGAATTACACGAACCGGATTTGACCGCTTTTGACGGATCGCCATCGCAAGTCCGCGAAATTGCATCGGACTTCGGCCTGAAGATTTGCCTGCTACAACCCTTCCATAACCTTGAAGGCCAGCCCGATGCCGGACGTGAGCGCGCCTTTGATCGACTGAAGCGCAAACTCGACCTGATGAGCGAGTTGGGAACGGAATTGCTGCTTATCGGATCTGCCTTCGAGGTCGATGTCGCCGCGACCGAAGAACAGGTAATCGCAGATCTTGGCGAGGCGGCCCAAATCGCTAAAGAAATGGGGATGCGTCTGGCCTATATGGGCTTGCCATGGTCGGATCTTATTCACTCGGATGAGCAGGCGTTACGCGTCGTCGAAGCAATTGACAGCCCTCATTTTGGGTTGGCCTTGAATTCCTTCTTCTCGCTTGCCGACGGGTCCAAACCAGCCCGCCTTCGGGACATTCCCGGCGATCGGCTGTTCCATGTGCAACTGTCCGATGCACCCCGGCTTGAGATGGATATACGTCGGCTCAAGCGGCACTTTGGGCTTCTGCCGGGGCTTGGGTCGCTGAACCTTGCGGGCTTTGTGCGCGTGCTTGCCCGCGCCAGATACAAAGGGCCTTGGTCAGTTGCACGTGTCAACGAAGCAGCTCCTCAACCCGGTGGCCGAACACTGGCCCGAGACAGCTACAGGTCGCTGGTGAACCTCCTGGATGAGGTATCCCGGACCGAGCCGGGAACCGATTTCGGCATCCCGGACCTGCCGGAACGCGTCTATGCGTCAGGCTTCGAATTCGTCGAATTCACAGCCGACGAAACAAGCGGTGCGCAGCTGGCAGATATGCTGTCAGCAATGTGTTTTCGAATGGAGCGAAAACACGTAAGCAAGTCCGTCGAGCTATGGCGGCAGGGCGCGATAAACATCGTCGTGAATACCGAAAAGGAAGGATTTGCCCATTCGGCGTTTCTGGGTCACGGCCCCTCCGTTTGTGATATGGGGTTGCGTGTCAAAGATGCGGATCAGACGGTTCAGCGAGCGACCGCGTTGGGCGCGCCGAATTTCTCACAGCCGGTAGGGACCGGGGAACTGGACATCCCGGCCATCCGAGGTGTTGGTGGCAATGTTGTCCATTTCATAGATGAGAAATCCGATCTGCATCGGGTTTGGGACATCGAGTTCGAGCCAGTCGCCAAGACCAAAGCGACCCAGCCCGCCGGTCTGCGCCGCATCGACCATCTGGCACAGACGATGCGTAACGATGAGATGCAAAGCTGGCTGCTCTATTACATTTCGACTTTTGAGATGGCAAAATCCCCGATCGTGAACGTTGCCGACCCGTCGGGTGTTGTGCAAAGCCAAGCCATCGAAAGCCCCGAGGGCGAAGTGCGATTAAACCTGAATGGAGCAGTTGGGCGTCGAACACTGGCGGCTTCATTCCTTGAAGACGGTTTTGGCGCCGGTGTTCAGCACATCGCCTTCCAGTCGGACGACATATTTGAAACCTCGGCCCAATTGCGGAAGTCCGGCTTTCCCAGTCTGTCCATCCCAGAAAACTACTACGCTGATCTGCAAGCGACATTCGGGTTAAGTGAAGACCTGATCGCCCAAATGCGCAGGGATAACATACTCTACGACCAGGCGGCGGGTGCCGAGTATTTTCAGATCTACAGTCGCCCCATCTTTAACGGCTTTTTCTTTGAAATTGTTGAGCGCCGAACTGGTTACGCCGGCTTTGGCGCGCGTAACGCTGCGTTTCGATTAGCGGCGCAAACGCGACACCACGTGGCAGAAGGAACAACCTAATATGAAGGCCGCACTAATCGGACAAGGGATTTCTGGCTCCATGACGCCTGAGATGCACGAGGCGGAGGGCCGGGCGCAGGGTATCGATCTGAGCTACGGTAGGATCGACACGGCAAAAGAGCCATTTCGTGGAATGTCGGTCGCTGATTTATTGCATTATTCAGTTGAATTAGGCTGTGCGGCGGTCAACGTGACACACCCCTACAAAGCATCAGTCATTGATCATCTCGATGAGCTTTCCAAAACCGCTGAGGAGCTTCAAGCTGTAAACGCGGTGGTTTATTGTGACGACCGAATGGTTGGCCACAACACCGACTACATAGGTTTCCACAGTGCCTTCGGAGATTTTTTGGGATCATCGAAGACTGAAACGGTCCTCATGTTTGGTGCTGGAGGCGCGGGCAGTGCAGTCTCTTTGGCTTTGCTTGATTCAGGTGTTCGAAACCTGGAGATCATCGATCCTGACTTCCACCGAGCGCAGGCGCTGGTCAGTCGACTAAAGGTCTTGCGCCCTTGTGCAAAGCTTCAGGGTTCCCCCTCGATTTCGTTGGAACGGGTCAAATTTGTGGACGGAGTGGTCAATGCAACACCGCTCGGGATGGATAAGTACCCCGGGTCGGTGATTGATCCATCATTGTTGCGGCCGGATGCTTGGGTGGCAGATATAGTATATTTCCCGCTCGAGACACACCTTCTGAGAAGCGCCCGCACAACTGGGTTAAAAGTGATGAATGGTGCTGGAATGGCAGTTCATCAGGCTGCAGCGTCTTTTGAAATCTTCACCGGCTGCACCGCCTCAATCAGTCGTCTTCAAAGCGTTTTCGATTCACTTCGTCAGCAGCGCATGCGCGAGTTTAGAGGTGCAACGGTATGACAAACGACGAGCAAGCTATCCGCCAATGGTGGCGTACCTCCATCATCGACATGAAGCCCGGTCAGATCGCTTTTCGTGGCAACGCCATAGAGGACCTGATCGGGAACGTATCTTTCCCGCAGATGATCTGGCTGATGGTGCGGGGCGATCTGCCGAGCGACGCACAGGCGCGCCTGTTCGAGGCTGCTTTGGTCGCAGGCGTGGATCACGGTCCGCAGGCCCCCTCGATCGCGGCTGCGCGTATGGCTGCCACCTGCGGGGTAGGTCTCAATAATGCGATGGCGACTGCGGTGAACATGCTGGGCGACGTGCACGGCGGGGCAGGAGAGCAGTGTGCAGAGCTGTACTATGATATCGCAATCCGCATGGAAGCGGGAGCTTCGCTGAATGACGCTGTTCGGGATGGCTTGGGCAATTGGCGCGAGACCTACGGCAAAATCGTATCGGGCTTTGGTCACAGGTTTCACAAACCTGTCGATCCACGCGCACCCCGATTGATGCAACTTGTTCGAGATGCGGCGGCAGAAGGCACAGTTTCTGGCCGGTTTGCCGATATCGGAGAAGAGGTTCAAGCCGAACTCGGTCGTCAACGCGGCGGTCGGCCAATTGCCATGAATATTGACGGCGCGACAGCTGTGATCTTCTGCGAACTTGGCTTTCCTGCGCCCTTGTCGCGAGGGCTGTTCTGCCTGTCCCGCTCGGTCGGAATACTCGCCCACGCTTGGGAACAGATGAACCAGGGTGGCCGCAACAAAGGGCCGATGCCCCCGAATTACTTACCCCTCTACGAAGACAGGAATGATGACACGTGAGACATCGAAATCCTTCCGGGTCGGCCTTATCGGCTGTGGTCGTATCAGCGATATCTATCTAAAAACACTATCCAAATTCTCAAACGTCAAGGTAGTGGCTTGTGCAAGCCTCGACCCTTTGGAAAGCCGAGCCAAAGCGGATCAATACGGCATCGCCAAGGCCTGCACGCCAGATGAAGTGATTGACGATCCGACGATTGACTGCGTTCTGAATCTGACAATTCCGGCGGCGCATGCCGAAATCAGCTTGCGTGCGTTGGAGGCGGGCAAGCACGTTTATTCCGAAAAGCCACTGGTCATGAACCGAACGGATGGCAAGGCGATTCTGCACATGGCCTCTGAAAAGGGGCTACTGGTCGGTTGCGCCCCCGACACGTTTCTGGGCGGTCGTTGGCAAACCGTTCGGCGCTTGATCGACGAGGGTGCCATTGGCAAACCGACAGGGGTTTTTGCCCATGTTGGTACCCACGGGACAGAACGCCACCATCCCAACCCGGATTTCTACTACCAGGCCGGTGGCGGGCCCTTGCTGGACCTTGGGCCATACTACCTGACCGCCATGATCTGCTGTCTTGGACCAATTGACCGTGTCGCCGGAATGGCGCGGCGGACATTTGACCAGCGGATGATCGAAAACGGCCCTCGCAGCGGCGAATGGATAGATGTCGAGGTCGACACGCACTCTCTAAGCCTGCTGCAGTTCTCTTCCGGCGCTATAGGGTCGATGACCATGAGCTTCGACATCTGGGACAGCGAAACTCCGCGGTTCGAGATCTACGGTGAAAACGGCACCATCAGCATCCCAGACCCTGACCCGGTTCATGGTGCCAATATCTTTCAAGGGGATGTCTGGCTGAAAACGCGGGAGACCTCGCGCTGGTCTCATCAGCCGCGCCCAACCGGTCGCGAAGGCTGGCAGGTGGTCGACAACAAACATGGGTTCAATGAGGACAGCCGTGGTCTCGGCCTTTTGGATCTGGCCCTGGCGGCGCAAGATGGACGCCAACCCCGTGCAAGTGGAGCGCTCGCCTACCACGTTTTCGAGGTCATGGACGCGATCGAACGGGCACCGAAATTTGGCGCCTATCAGACGATAGAAAGCCGTTGCGCGGTTCCGGAACCTCTGCCGGTCGATTTCCTATTGAATGAGAGGAAGGAGTTGGTTCATGCCGATTGAGACACTCGACTTTGCCCAGCCATTCTTTCGCGTCCAGCACATCACCAGTGAAGACAGAATTTCTATCGAGGGTCGCGCCATCGTCCTTAACCTTGGGGGGCGAAATCTCTCTGTCGAGGATCAGACCATTGCACCGCTTTCCTCTGTTATCGTGCAAGATAGCTCACTCAAAGGTGTGGAACGCGCAGTAATTGTCCACGGGTTCGACGCCCATGCCGATGAGAACGAGTTGTTCGCATGGGTGAAAGATACATGGCCATCTGCATTTGATGTTCGCCAAGAGGAGCGTCTGCGCGGTGTCAGCCACTACATGTCGCCAAAGGTCTTCGTGGGTAACGTTGGACTGACCATGTACCATTCAGGTTCGGTCCCATTGAATGTCGGATTGCACAAGGATCATCCGTTCTGCCCGGTACCGGGGTTTCGCGAAGTGCATACGCAAATCGTAGGCTTTGGCAAAATGCAGCAATGCCGTGAGCGGGATGTTGAAACCCTTTACCTCGAAGAATTCATGGCCCCTGGCACGACGCACAAACCGATGTATGACGCCGAAGGCAACTATCCTTGGCATCAATACGAGACGATTACCCCCAGCATTTTCATGGCGGTGGAAATGCTGCCGAAAGGCGTACGGGTCTCGGAAATGGAGATTCAGAATGGCTGAGAGACTTTTACCCCAAGACCTGAACTTCGACCGCCCTTTCCCTCGGTTGTCTCGCCGTTTGCGGCTGGGTGTTGTTGGCGGAGGACGGATCTCCGTCACGCAAGCAACGGCTGCGCGGATGACCGACCTGTGGGAGGTCGTCGCTGGCGCGCTCAGTTCTAACGCTGCGCGCAGCAAGGCGCGTGGGGTCGAGTGGTTTCTGCCGGCCGACCGGTGCTATGCGTCATTCGCCGAGATGGCAAAGGCCGAGGCGGCGCGCCTGGATGGCGTGGATGCCGTAATGATCACTACCCCGAACCACGTTCATTTCGAAGCGGCCAAAGCGTTTCTGGAGGCGGGTATTGACGTGCTGTGCGACAAGCCGCTGACCAACGAAGTCGACGAGGCCGAGGGGCTTGAGGAGATTACCGCGCGCACGGGACACATCTTTGCTGTCGGCTATGCGATGTCGTGTTTTCCAGTAATCCGTCAGGCCAAACAAATCGTGGCGGAAGGCGGCATCGGTAAAATCAACCAAATCCACGTCGAGTTCATGCAAGACTGGATGACGCCTGATGATGTTGCTGATGCGCCCCACGTCAAATGGCGGCTGGACCCAAAGATTTCTGGTCCAACCAGCTGTGTCGGCGATATCGGCACCCATGCCGCGCATCTCGCCAGCTTTGTCTCGGGTCTGCCCTTGACCGACCTGAGGGCCGAGTTCCATGTTTGCGGCGCGCCAAAGCCTTTGGAAGACACGGTGTTCATGTTCACCCGCTACCAAAATGAAATTCCGGGAACCTTGATGGCAACACGCCTTGCCCCGGGAAATCGGGGTGGGTTGAGGTTGCGGATATTTGGGAGCGAAGGCGGCCTCGAGTGGGATTTAGAGAATTCGGAGCAGCTGAAGTTCAATCGGTTTGGTGAACCGGATAATATCATAAGCCGAGGTCACGGGCATGGCATCGGCCCCGGCGCAGAACGTCTGATCCGTACCGCGCGCGGCTTCCCCGAAGGGATTATCGAAGCCTGGGCCAACCTCTATACGGAATTTGCCATGGCCGTAGCCGCGCGCCGGGATGGCGTCGCGATTCCGGCCGATTGGCTGACCTATCCCAGTGTCAATCAAGGCGCAGACGGTGTCCGATTCATTGATGCCTCCGTGCGCTCTCACCAGTCTGGAGGGGACTGGGTCACTCTCTAAGGCTCTGCCAACACAATTGAAAAACACGCCCAGGCCGTTGCTTGGGCGCTTTCATTTCCGGCTAACTATTAGAAGTTGATATTTTTAAAAATATCAGATATTTTTTACTACGTGTGATGAATTTTAGATTCGCAGACACGTGGAGCTGTCATTCATGGTGAAACCTGAAGAGGCTGGCGCAAGCCCCTCTCTCTATTCCTTGGCGCATTTGACGCTGATTGGCTGTACGCCGCCCGAGTTGGTCTATATCGCCGCGCGGGCCGGTTACGATGCCGTCAGCCCCCGATTCATTCCGATGCATGTGCCCGGTGAATTCACTCAATCCCCAATCGACAGGGCACAGGTGCAGGCCACCAAAACTGCTCTCTCTACCACTGGCTTGAAAGTCCTCGATGTCGAACTTGCGCGCATCACGGAAGACGTCGATCCGCGCAGTTTTGAACCTTCTCTTGAGATCGGTGGGGAATTGGGCGCTAAACGCATGATCATGAGCGCGTGGACCAATACCCGCGATGATCGTGACTTCCTGATCGACGTCTATTCTGAAACCTGCGAACTGGCGGCGCCCTACGGGCTAACAGTGGACCTGGAGTTCCCAAGCTTCTCTCGCTTGCGCACTCTGGATGAGGCCCTGGATATTGTCCGCGCCTCTGATCAACCGAATGGCGGTATTCTGGTCGATACGCTTTATCTGCACCTCAGTCGCGTTGATCTGGGAGAGTTGCTACACGTCCCCTCGGACCTGTTTCACTTCCTGCATATCTCTGATTGCCTGCCCGGCATCGCCGATACGCGCGAGGGCATGATCCAGCTGGCGCGCGATGCGCGGCTCTATCCCGGCGAAGGCTGGATTGACTTCACCGGCATCATCGAACGGATGCCGCCCGTCGACTATTCCATCGAACTGCCCAACCAAAGCCGCGTTGCCGAGTTGGGATATGAAGAACACGCGCGTCGCTGTCTCAGCCACGCCAAGCGAACATTTGGCGAGGCGCGGTCACAGCGTCGTGTGCCCGATGCTGCAATTCTAAAACACCAAGAGGATCATCATGGGCAAAGAGCTCACTGAAAACGACCGCAACATGGCCGCCGATATGCTGGCACGCGCTCGCGCTGCCATGGCCGAGATCGAGGATTGGGATCAGGACAGGTTGGACCGCCTTTCTCAGGCCATTGCGTGGTATGCGGGTAATGAGAAAACCTTCACGCGTTTGGCTCAACAAGGCGTGGACGAGAGCGGCATCGGAGATCGCGCAGGGCGCCCTGCGAAGCGTTTCAAGATTCACATGGTGCTGCGAGACGTCTTGCGTACGCCCTCGACGGGGATCGTCGAAGTCGACGAAGAAAAGGGGCTCGTGAAATATGCCAAACCTGCCGGTGTGATCGCCTCCCTGATCCCGATGACCAACCCGGCGATGACGCCACCGGTGACCGGCGTGTCCGCCGCAAACGCCCGGAATGCGGTCATCTTCAGCCCGCACCCGCGAACCGCCCATACCACCTTCGAAATGGTCGAGGTTATGCGAGCAGCTTGTCGTGCTGCCGGTGCCCCCGAGGACTTGTTCCAATCCATTCGCAAACCGTCGATCCCATTGACGCAACATCTGATGGAGATCTGCGACCTGACTTTGGCGACGGGTGGCAAACCCATGGTCAAAGCGGCGTACAGTTCTGGGCGCCCGGCCTATGGCGTCGGCGCGGGCAATTCGTCCATCGTCATCGATGAAACCGCCGATCTGGACATCGCCGCGCAGAATACGCGTATTTCAAAGACCTCTGATTTTGGGTCCGGTTGCTCAGCCGATGGCAACATCATCATCCAGCGCTCAGTTTACGATGATATGGTCAAGGCACTTCAAGCCGAGGGCGGCTACCTGTGTTCGGATGAAGAGAAGGCCTTGCTCGAAGCGGCCATGTGGGACGAAAAGGGCAACCGTACGTTTCCGACCATCGCTTGTCCGCCGCAGCAAACGGCCAAGGTCGCCGGTTTTAGCATCCCCGAGGATCGCAAGTTTCTGATGGTTGAAAATCAGGGGCAAATCGGCCCGCAGCACAAGTTCTCCAAGGAAAAACTGACCACTCTGATGGCGCTTTATCACTTCGACACGTTCGATGACGCGCTGGAAACGGTCAGCCAGATCTACAACACCGGGGGCAAAGGTCACTCCTGCGGCATCTACAGCCACAACGACGATCACATCGATCGGTTAGCGCGCTTGGCCCCGGTTAGCCGCATGATGGTGCGACAGCCACAATCGAAGGCCAACGCAGGTGCCTGGACCAACGGCATGCCTATGACCAGCAGCCTGGGCTGCGGCATCTGGGGCGGCAACATCACCAATGAAAACGTCACCATGAAACACATGATGAACTACACCTGGGTCAGCCGTCCCATCCCCGAGGATCGCCCCTCGGAGCAGGACTTGTTCGGTGAGTTCTACGGACAGGAGGTCGCGTGATGGACGGAGCTAAATTGGAAGGCAAAACCGTTGCTGAGCACATCGTCGATTTTCTTGAGCGTCGTGAGGTCAAACATGTGTTCGGTCTATGCGGTCACACGAATATAGCGGTTCTGGCCGCGCTGGCGGAAAGCCCCATCGATTTCGTCACCGTACGGCACGAACAAATAGCCAGCCACGCGGCGGACGCTTATGCCCGCGTGACGGGCAAGGCCTCGGTGGTGTTGTCCCATCTCTCCCCGGGTCTGACCAATTGCGCCACCGGGGTCGCCAACGCCGCACTGGACTGTATCCCGATGGTCGTGATTGCGGGCGATATTCCTACGCACTACTACGGCAAACATCCACATCAGGAAGTGAACCTCCATGCCGACGCCGCCCAGTGGGAGATCTATCGTCCCTTCGTAAAACGCGCCTGGCGGGTCGACCGTGCAGATTTAATGGCCGAGATTCTTGAAAAGGCGTTCCATCTGGCTGAAAGCGGCCAGCCCGGGCCGGTACTGGTCAATGTTCCCATGGACATCTTTTCAGAGGTGATCCCCTCGGACAGTTTCGACCGTATTCGCGACAACACGCGCGCTCTCAAGAAACCGTCAATTGACGACGAGACAGCGGGCGAGATTGTCGAAGCGTTGGCTAAAGCCGAAAGCCCAGTCGCTTATGTCGGAGGCGGTATTCTTCTGGCACAGGCCAGCGAGGAGTTGCGAGAATTTGTTGAACATATGGGCCTTCCAGTCGCGCATTCCCTGATGGGTAAAGGCGCGTTGCGAGACGACCACCCGCTTGTGCTGGGAATGACCGGGTTTTGGGGCACCGAGTTAGTCAACCAGTCCTGCTTGAATGCGGACTACATCTTTGCCGTGGGCACTCGGTTCAAAGAGGCTGATTGTTCAAGTTGGTACCCGGGCTACACGTTCAACATTCCCGGATCGAAGGTCATTCATATCGACATTGAGCCGCAGGAGATCGGTCGGAACTATCCCACTGAGATCGGAGCCGTTGCTGACGCCAAGGCCGCATTGCGCGTCCTCAACCGGGTCGCCCGCGAGATGTATCCGGACGGCTTCAAGCGCCCCACGCTGGAGCAGAAGATCGCTGGCTTCCGGACGGACTTCAAAGCGCGCAACGAGGAAATGGCGACCTCATCGGCCTTTCCGATGATGCCCGAGCGTATTCTGGCGGATACCCGCAAGGCACTGCCTGAGGATGCCATCATCACCACGGACGTTGGCTGGAACAAGAACGGTGTTGGGCAACAGTTCGATATCCTGACACCCGGTTCGATCCTGACTCCGGGCGGGTTCGCGACGATGGGCTTTGGCCCTCCGGGAGCGATCGGCGCAAAACTGGCAACCCCTGACCGTGTGGTGATAAGTCTTGTTGGCGATGGGGGGTTCGGTCAGAATCCGTCGATGCTGGCAACCGCGGTCGAGCTTGATCTGGGCATCATCTGGCTGGTTATGAACAACAACGCCTTCGGCACTATCGCGGGCCTTCAAAAGGCGCATTACGGATTGACCTATGGAACCACGTTCCCCGGATCAGCCGCCGCACCCACAAACGGACCGGGCTATGCCGACATAGCGCGAGCCTACGGCGCGGAAGGGCACAGACTCAGCGCTGCCGACGAACTGTTGCCCGCATTGGAAGCGGCAATCGCCAGTGGCAAGCCAACCGTGCTGGATGTGCCAATGATCAACAACCCAACACCAACGACCGGTCATTGGAACATCCTGGACATTTATTCGCCGGACAAGGATGTTTCTCACGTCGCGACCTGACGATACTGAGCGCGGTAAGCCGCGCCAGTCTTTTACTTTCAATAGGCCCAAGTCAGCCAACCCTTCTGAGAGCCTTCGGTGCCGCAAGAAGATCTAACTGGGTTTACAGCCCTAACAGCTCTCGATCTGAGTCGCGTGAGATACGTTCGTGCAGAAGCTTGAGCAACCGATCAGCTTTGTCTCTCTCAATTTCCTCGAGAAGCTTCAAAACAGCAGCGCCATAGATAATCTTCTTGCGCGTTTCATTACGTCGTCGTTGTTTGCCCGCCCTGGCCTGAAGGTCCCTGAGTCTCGCGCGCGCATGTTCGATTTGTTGATCCAGGTCCGCCATTTCGTTCTCCATTGATTGAGGTGGTCGAACAGGAAATGCGGTCTGTATCCCGGCTTCGCCACCGGGGCGCGAAAATGTGGCTCCGCCAGGCCGCCGTGTGAGCGGCCGTCCGCATGCCCGCTGGGCAATGCGCGCAGTTACGCAAACTTGGGGTTTGCCTGCGCGCCTGCCGCGGGCTTTTTTGTGCGGAGATCGGGTTGGGGCCCGATGTCCTTTACATGATACACCCCGCCAGCAGACTCGAAGTCATCCTGCATTCTCGTGCCGACGGTCGCTCCGCCGTCAAATCCGCCGCTTACACCGCGCGCACCACCTTCCGGGATGCGCGGGTTGGACGACGGTTTTCGCCGGGCAGAAAGGGTGGCCTCCTGTCGCATGAATTGATCAACTGGACAGGAAACGCCGAGGAGCTATGGAACGCAGCCGAGCTTTCTGAGCGCCGAAGGAATGCAAGAGTCATCCGCGAACTGCGCCCATCCTTGCCACGCGAGCTACCGCTTCTCGAGCAGGTTGGGCTTGTCCGCGGCTTTTGCCTCTGGCTTCGCGATGAATACGGCGTTGCCGTTCAAGCCGACATTCACGCGCCGCGTTTCCTGTGTCCTGAGGAAGAGAAACGGCACAATGCGGGCAAACTCGAACTGATGCGAGAAGACTACGAGCAGAGGCTCTTCGATCCATCGAAGACCAACCTGAATTTCCACGCCCACATCCTGATGACGACGCGGAAGGTTGATAGGATCGCGGGCGATTTTGGTGAGAAAACGCGTGTTCTTGATGACAGAACTTCAGGCCCCGGAGAAATCAAGCGTATCCGCGGAGAATGGGAAAAGCGGACCAACGCGGCCCTGCGCAAGATTGGCTCTCCAGCGCGGGTTGATCTTCGTTCGTATGCCGAGATGGCCAAGACAGGCGATGCACCGCAAGGCCTGGCAAGACAAGATCATGTCGGGCCACGCAGATCCGCCAGGTCGCGCCGCAGAATGCAAGAAAGCGGAAGCGACGACACAGTTGCCGGAGTACGGCGCCAGGCTGTCCAAGAACTCAATTCAACACTCTGGCACTCTTGGTTGCAGCTGCGCGCCCTGGAGCGTCAGAGAGATGACCTCGAAGCGGATCGTATCGCGCGGGAGAGAGAGGCTGCCCGCAAGAAAACGGCCAGCAATGAGAAACGTCGAATGCTGGAGGCGCGATCCGAGCGCGAAGTGAAAGCAGCGCTGGAAGCTTCGTCGCAAATTGAATGTCTCAGAACTGAAACAGCATACCAGAAAGCGGTGCGATGGGCGACAGAAGGCATAGAAGCCGATCCATTAGATACCCTCGATGAGGAATTCTCCTCTGATGTCGACCTTGAGGCGTATCACCTACCTCAGCTCCAGCAGAATGATCGGGTTTCCAACATACCGCGTGTAAGAACACGCAAGCCGCGTCAGCGTACGCGATGACACCGAAGCCAGTTTTTGCAGGGCACAACACTGGATGCGATCTACATAATTTGGATTCGTGCCGTTGATCGGTTGACGAGCATGGGGCATCACCCGGGCCTTGCCTTTCTTTGCTTGGATTTTTCTATACCTACAACCGTGGAGCCAATTCCCACGGATGAAGCACACCAATCCGCGCGAATTTGCCCCGCATTCAGATGACATCCACACCGTTTCGCCAGAGGAATACGTTCGACTCCTCCATCCCCTGGGTGCGGTCGGTAGACCTGCCGTTCTGATCAAGAATTCCGAGGAGGCAAGCCAACAATTCACACGCTCTCCGGATGGAATTGTAGCGTGTCTTCATGCGCTGCTGGATCGGACATCGTTCATCTCGCTGAACCGGTTCAAGGACACGCGTAGTAATTCAAGCTTGGTCAGTCTGAATGCACTCTATGTCGATTTGGACTTTCACAATGATCCCAGCTGGCGCGCTGAGGGTGAAGAAGACGTTCAGGCAGCAGTCGCGGGTCATCTTCTGATGCGCGGTGTCTCTGAGCCATCATTCTATTTGCGGACGGGACGAGGACTGGCCGCAATCTGGCTGATCCATTCCATGCCACTTGCTGCATTGTCCCGCTGGCAGGCGGCAATCAGGGCAATGGTGGATCTACTTGTTCACTTTGGCTCGGACCGTTCTTGCACCGACCCAGCTCGCGTCTTTCGCATTCCCGGCACTCGAAACGAGAAGTCTGGACGGGTCGTACGGGTATCGGGAGGGAATTACAAACGCCAAGATTTTGATGTCCTTGCTGATCAGATTTTTGCCGCCGTCGGGCGGTCCACCCGTTCCGAGCTTACGGAGCGCCGCAAGCAGCGTCAGGATCGGGAGCCGGGTAGTCAGACAATGCCGCGGGGATTGACCCAAGCTGAGCGATTTGAACAGATACGCAAAGATCTCGAGGCTTACCGGATTTACCATGGTGGGGTGATCCTGGTGGGGCACCGAAACACCTGGCTGCACTTCTATGCCACCTGCCTGACCCATCAGTCAGACACCAAAGGCATCGAAGGTCACATTCAACAAGCGGCAGACATAGCAACGCCCGGGCTATGCCAGAACGAAACGAACGCAATCATCAAGCAGGCTCTTGCGAAGTCAAAGCTGCAAGCTTGCGACAATGCACGCGAGAGCGAGAGATATTGTTACCGCGGCTCGACTGTTGCGGAGCGTCTCGACGTATCAGCGGATATGGCGCGTCAGTTGAGCATGCGTCAGGTGATGCCAGCGGAAGAGCGCCACCATAGAAAAGTTGAACGGGAACGAGCGCGACGTGCCGTGCGAGGGAGTGCCTCGCGAGATCAGTACCTGATGGAAAACAGCGCGTCGAGAAACAAGCCTTGGACGAACTACGGCCTGGGTCGGTCTCAGTATTACGCGCGCAAGAAGGCAGGAACACTCCCAGAACTGCCCGTTGCTCCGGATCGGACAGGTCCATGTCCACTACAGGGGAACCATTCTGGACACAGAGAATTCTGTGGACCTCCAACAGAGGCACAGCGGTCGGAAGGACCCGTCGACCGAGCCATTGGAAACACTTCGACTACGCTGGTGACAGATCGGAAAACTGCAACAGACCATACGACAGCGCACGGACGAGAACCGAAACAGCGGAAAAGGCAGGTCGCCCACCTTCGACTGCGCAGTCCGGATGTCGCGCAGCCGAAAGTGGGAACCAGCCCAGACACGGCGGAAGACGCGGCTCTTTGCAACTTCGATGAAGGAAGTCCCATGACACTTCAAACTGAAATCGCGCTGCCCTCCGAGAACTGGAAATCCCGTTTGAAAGTTGGCGATGTCGTCGCGTTTCGCTTTCCCCATGAAACGATGGGAGAGGATGATCCCAAGGTTCGCCCATCGCTGGTAATTGATGTCGAGGAAATGGCGGGTGAGCGCTTTGCGGTTCTGGCCTACGGCACGACGAACCCGTGTCCACGCAAACAGGCCTATTGCGTCGATGTGCGGTCGGAAGAGGAGCGCGAACAGGCATCATTGCGGGCGCCGACACGCTTCAATGCCGCTCGACGCGTCTCCGTCTCCGTCAACAACAGCGGCTTCGACAGAAACTCCGCGGGGACGCCCGTATTAGGTGAACTCGCTGACGCAGCGCTGGATCGACTTCATCGCGTTCGCGCACGACTACATGCAGAACGCGATATCCGGCGCTCCCGAAGGTTCGGATGCAGAGGCTCGGGTCGTAAGATACGCGCCGTCACGGTTGAAACGCGTCGCAAGGGACGGCCGGATACGCGGGAGGTGCGCTATGTATGATAGCATCGCGCAGCAGTTATTGCCGATCGAAGCGGCGGTCCTCGAAGCGCTGAACATGGTGCCCTCGGCGTCGAAGGCACTCGACATGCTGATCGACAATCTGGAACCCAGAGGCGCGCGCATAGCCTATCGTTTTGGCTCGCGCCTCCGTACGGGCGAAATGTTCGGTGATCGCGATCTCGACGACCTCGAATCTCTGCTCCAGCCTGTTCTAATTGAGATAGAAGGCGGATGGGTGAGCGAGGTGATTGCAGACGAGCATTGCCCTGACGGTGCCTGGATCAACAAGCGGCTGACAAATCGGGCAGCCGAATTGAACCGTACGGTTGAACCTCTGGTAACGCTTCGCAGGCGTCTTCAACTCATCCAGAATCTGCGCCGGGCCGACCGAATAACACGCCGAGTGATCGCTGAAGCGCAGACTTAGCCTGCAGCTTTCGGAGAGCGTTTCTCGCTCTCCGAACCGTTCGGATTAAACTGCGTTTCTAAATTTTCTAAAAGAGACCGATCTCACGCTCGTTGAAACATAAAGCGAGCACTATGACAGTTCAAAAAACGATCCAAACCGATTTTTCGATTTGTGAAGAGATCACCAAGTCCCCAGCAGCAAAGCAAAACCCGACGCCAGATGTTGGTTTGCTTGAGCTCGTCCGGGAATTGGCCCGGGCGGCAGCACAACAAGACGCGAGGAACTCGAGAGAATGCAACGCCGCGCTGCGATCTACGCCCGCTATTCGACCACGCTCCAATCGGAGCGCTCCATTGAAGATCAGGTGGAGCTTTGCCGAAGCTACCTGAGACGCGAGAAATACCGATTAGTGCAAGTTTTTGAAGACAAGGCCATGTCATCCGCGACCCTGGTCGGGCGAGTTGGCCTTGCCAATCTTCTCGAAGCAGCGAGAGCTGGCGAAATTGATGCATTGGTTGTCGAATGCGTCGACCGAATTAGCCGAGATATCGGAGATCTTCAGTATGTGCAAAAGCAGCTTAGCTTCGCAGGCGTCGATATCATCTCTGCCAGTGAAGGGGTTCAGTCCGAGCTTCAAATCGGTTTCCGCGGCCTTTATGGTACGATGTTCCTTAAGGACCTCCGTGAAAAAGTTCATCGCGGAATGTCAGGCAACATTGCCAAGGGTTTGAGTGCCGGCGGCAAGGCTTATGGCTACTCACCCATATCGGGGAAACCCGGTGAGCTTCAGATCGAAGCACACGAAGCGAAAGTTATACGCCGAATTTTTTTGGCCTACTCTAAAGGAGCCTCCCCGCGAGATATTGCTCATGATCTCAACGCTCAGGGTGAGTTGCCGCCACGTGGGCCAAAGTGGAACGCTTCCACGCTGAACGGCAATAAGAAGCGCGCTTATGGAATCCTCCGCAACTCACTCTACGCGGGCATCCTCGTCTGGGATCGCGTCAAGATGGTGCGCGATCCGACAACAGGAAAAAGAGTCAGCCGCGAAAAGCCGGTCGAAGACTGGAAGTATGCAGAGGTTCCGCATCTACGTTTAATCGATGAGGAACTGTGGGATGCGGTTCAGAAACGGTTGGCCAAGCAGTCCGAAAATAAGCGCTCCGGAAAGTCGACTCGCAAACCCTTGCGTCCTTTCTCGGGCCTGCTTAGGTGCGGTTGCTGCGGTGGTGGCATGTCTATTCATGACCGAAACGGCAGTGCTATCCGGATCCGTTGCTCTGCAGCTAAAGAGAGTGGCTCATGCAACAATAATGGGAAGGTTCGCCTCGACAAGATCGAAAGCGCCCTGCTGGCCGAACTAAGAAAAGAGCTGTCGATGCCAACCTGCATCAATGAATTCATCCGTGCCTACAATGAAGAACGTCGCGAACTCAACGCAGCCGGCAAACCAGACAGGAAGAAACTTGAACGCACGGTAGCAGAAGCCAACAAGCTGCTATCGCGTCGTATCGAACTTTTCGAGATGGGTATTCTTGAAGGAGTCGAAGGAGAGGCAAAGTTGACTGAGGCCAAAGAACGCGCTTCGGTTGCCATGGATGTGTTGGCCAGCTTTGACGAGAAGGAGCAGCCGTTCGAGTTCAATCCAGCAACAGCTTCCAAGTATGTCACGGCCCTGGATGAAATGATCTCTTCTATGCAGGCGCACGACGGCAATCCGAATCCAAAAACACGTGATGCGGTGCGCGGCTTGATTTCGGAGATCGTTGTGTCTCCGACCGAGGAAGACGGCGTGCCGGTCGAGGTGAAGGGCCGCCTTAGCGCCTTGGTTT
The DNA here is from genome assembly GCF_056536425.1 of Ruegeria sp. D1(2025). NCBI lineage: Bacteria > Pseudomonadati > Pseudomonadota > Alphaproteobacteria > Rhodobacterales > Roseobacteraceae > Ruegeria > Ruegeria sp. D1(2025). Next base: position 309,908 of record NZ_JBQFPO010000002.1, read on the forward strand.
CAAACCGTTCCAAAAAGGTGGGGGGTTTGGTGGTAGCGGAGGAGGGACTTGAACCCCCGACACGCGGATTATGATTCCGCTGCTCTAACCAACTGAGCTACTCCGCCACGAGTGAGAGGCGATTTAAGGGAGGGGTCCGGCAGGGTCAAGAGGGAAATGGCGGTCCGTGGCGGAATCTTTCACTCTTTGGTCTGACCTGCCGATTCCAATCGGGATGAGCGGCAATTATCGGCAATCTTTCGGATGAACGATGCGCAAATTTCCGGGATGGTGATGAGGATCATATGGCCGTGCTTGCCAGTTTCCTCGTAGGTCAGGCCGAATTCTGTCATCGGAGGGCCGTGCTGCGCGGCTGAGAGGATAGCGTCCTGAGCGCCGTAAAGAATACCGCCCGGCACTTGCAGTTCCGGGTAGCGGCGGCATTGGTCCCCGATGCTGGCATCCACTCCGACCACGTCCTGCGAGGCTGTGATGAAGGCCGATGGGCGCAGCCCCAGGGCGCCGCCCGCCCGGTCCAGGAAATCCGCCGGGGCGGGCTCGGGCTCAAAAACGGCGCTCAGAACATGGGGCGCTGTCTTTGCCGCCAGCGGCACGGCGATCGTATTTCCGATCAGGTTGCGCAACCAGGCAGTCCGGATTTCCAGCGGTTTGAAAACCTGTGGCGGCGCGGGCATTTGCTGTGTCAGCGGGGCCAGCAACGCGAGCCCCGCAATCCGGTCGGGATATTCAAGGGCCATCGCCAGCGACACCGCCCCGCCCAGAGAATGCCCGACCAGAATGACGTCGGTGACCGATTTTTGGTCCAGAAACTCCTGTATCATCCGGGCCTGCTCCGGAAGGGTGCTCAACGACGGGTCGTCCCGGGTGGAATACCCGCAGCCAGGGCGATCAATGGCAATGACGTGGAAATCGTCCGTCAATTCGTCCATCAGCGCATAGGTGTAATGCTGTAGCTGCCCCGACAGACCGTGGATCATCACGATGGTCTGGTTGGCGGGATCTCCACGCTCGACATAGTGGATGCTGCCGCCATTAACCGCGACCAACTGACCCGGTTGAGGCACCCTTTCGAACCCCTTTTTGGTCAGCCTCCGCGTCCAAAGGTTCATGGCCAGCAGAAAGAGGCCCAATGCGCCCAGCAAGATCAGGATAGTCGTCATCTACAATTCTCCATTCGGCGTGGGCACTGGCCGGTATTGTTCCAAACCCGCCTGCGCCATCCTCTTTTCGTACTCCGCCACGGTGCCGGGCCACAGCGTGGTGTTGCGCCCTTGCGCATCCTGATACCACGATGTGCAGCCGCCGGTCTGCCAGACACTGTCGGTGTGCCGTTCGCGCATCTCGCGTGTGAACTCATCCTGTTTCGCGGCGTCCGGCATGATTGCCTTCAACCCTTTTTTCTTCATCTGCGCCAGAACGCGGCCAATGTGTTTCACCTGGGCTTCAATCATCAGAACAACCGAGTTGTGCCCCAGCCCGGTATGCGGCCCCAGCAATATGAAGAAGTTCGGGAAACCGGCGATCGCGGTGCCCAGATTGGCCTGCATTCCGTCGCCCCAGGCTTTGTGCAGTGTAATTTCGTTGACGCCCGAGATGTCCAGCCGCTGCACCACATCCGTGACGTGAAAGCCGGTTCCCCAGATCAGAACGTCAGCCTGAACCGTGCTGCCATCTGTTGCGATGATCTGGTCGGACTCAATGGATGCCACCCCTTGCGCAACAAGATGGACGTTGTCGCGGGCCAGTGCCGGGTACCAGTCGTTCGAGCTCAGGATACGTTTGCACCCGATCCGATAACCGGGCGTCAGCATCTTCTGCTTGGTAGGATCCGGGATCGCGCCAGTCAGTGATTTACGCCACATTTTCATTGCGAAATTCACCATGCGCGCCTCGCCGCGAAATACTTTGTGGCGGTACTCAAAAATCATGTAGATCAGCTTGCGCCGCAGGCGTGGCAGCAGGGGGACGTGACGGTAGAGGCGACGTACCCATGGTGCAATTGGGCCGTCAGGGCGCGGCAGGACATAAGGCGGGCTGCGCTGGAAAACGGTGACATCCGCCGCGGATTTGGCGATCTCGGGCACGAACTGAACCGCGGATGCGCCAGTGCCCACGACCGCGACGCGTTTGCCGGCCAATGGGACGTCGTGATCCCATTCGGCGGAATGAAAGCAAGGGCCGGGAAAGCTCTCGGCGCCGGGGATATCCGGAATGTTCGGCACATGCAGCGCACCAATTGCCGAGACCAGAAACCTTGCGGTCCAGTGCTGACCTTCATGTGTTTCGACCTGCCAGCTTGTGCCGTCCCAACTGGCAGATTTCAGGCTTTGGTGAAAATGGCACAGATCGTACAGGCCCTCGGCGCGAGCGATCTTCTGCAGATAGGACTGAATCTCGGCACCGCCCGCATAGGCCCGACTCCAGTCCGGGTTCGGGTGGGTGGCCATTGAATAGAGATGCGAGGGGATATCACAGGCAACGCCGGGATAAGTATTCTCGCGCCAGGTCCCGCCGATATCGCCTGCTTTTTCAAGGATGGCGATGTTGGTAACTCCGCGCTTTCGCGCCTCCAGCGCCATGGTGAGCCCGGAAAACCCGGCGCCGACGATCAGCATGTCAGTCACGTTTTCCAACGTTTGCCCCTCCGGTGACGGTCCGATTGAAGCCCCGGGCAGGATAGAAGTTTTATCGCGTGTGTGAACAGGGCGACGTTAGGGCAGTGTAACGGCGGGGCAAGTTACCGTCGACGGTTGGCTTAAAACTCCAGCCGTTCCGTGCGCCCGTGCTCAAACAGCCGGTAGTTCAGAACATCAGCTTCCGGGGCGCCGGATTCCAGCGCAAAGACAAAGGCATGGGTCAGATAGAAACAGGCCGCGTCCAGGTCGCGAACGGCTTCACGCTCGTCCGCGGCCTGTGTGTAATAGCGGACAAGGTCTACGTGGTCGCCTCGGGAATGTGCATCCAGCAGCAGCCGATCCAGCGTAGCCCGTTGATCTTGATCTGTCCGATCCGTCACCCGGCCGTTCCTCAGACTGTCCGGCCGTTTTCGATCTGCGTGGCCACCCAGTGGTGAAAGCAATGGGTCGGTCCGTCCATCGCCGGCGAAAACCGCCCGCCGTCAAACAGAACGCCGTGCCGACCTTTCTGCATGCCTTCCACGACGAAAACATCCTCTTCAAAAACGGTTTTCCATAGCTGCGCGTTCGAGGCGCGCAACCCGTCATGCTCGGGCGTTTCGGCTTCGCTCTTGGCGTAATACAGCTCGATATGTTCCACCGTGTTCTCCTGATCGACAGGCTCGAGAACGATGGCAAAGCTGTGGTCGCGCTGGACGCCCAACAGCACGTTGGGATACAGCGCGACATATTCCGCGCCCTCATCCCACTTGTCGCTCAGGCCGGCAAAATCCTGCAGCGTGGCACCGTCCTGATCTGTCAGTTGACGGTAAACCAGCGTTCCCTGGCCCGAGTAGTGGTTGCGCGCTTCGATATTATAGTGATCTTCCAGGCGGGAATAGCTGTTGAGACCGGGATGCACCCACGGCAAATGATAGCTTTCGCAATAGTTCTCGACTGCGAGCTTCCAGTTGGACTTGATCTCAAGCTTGAAGGACGATGTCTCGCCGCCGTGAAAGATAGGCTGTTCAAATTCGCCCCAGCGTTCCATCAGCGGGCCGTGGACCTCTTCGAAATCGGGTGCGTTGCCGCTGACATTGACGAAAATCACGTCACGCCAGACGTAAGACCGAATCCGAACCAGCCCCAGATCGTCCTTGTCGATATCTTCATGCTTGTTCTGTCCCGGCCCCCCCACATGAGGCGTCGCATGCAGCTTGCCTTTCAGGCTGTAGCACCAGCTGTGATAGGGACAGCGGATGGCACCGCCGATTTTTCTGGGCGTATCCACCAGGATCATTCCACGATGCCGGCAGGTGTTCTGAAACACGCCGATCTCGCCGTCGCGGTCGCGAACGATCAACAGGGGCATACCCAGAAAGTCCACTGGTTTGGCGTCTCCTTCCTCGGGGACGTCCTTGCCAAACCCGATACCAGACCAATTCGAAAACAGGACCGACTGTTTCTCTTCGGCAAAAACCACCGGGTCGATATAATGTTCGTTCGGCAGGCCGTTTGCGATATTCACATCGTTCAGAACGGATGACAGAACACTATGCTTGTTCATCGGGCTCTCCTGACTCTTGGCTGGATGCATTTCGATCGTTTTGACGGAACCGCCGCCCCCGCTTCAATATCAGAAATCCTCATCACAGCTTGACCTGATCTAATCCGAATTCTGACGCACTTCCTGAATGATCCAGTTCTTGAGCGCGCGAGCGTTCTCGGTCAGTTCCTCTTCCGGTCGGCCGACCAGGTAGAACTGGTTGGGGGCCGTCAGGCGATGCGGGCCGATCGGAACCAGTTTCCCGGATTGCAACATAGGCCTGATCAGGCGTTGCCATCCAAGCGCCAGTCCTGCGCCCTTGCGCGCAAGCTGCAAGGCCACCGAGTAGCTGTTGACGCGTGTTTCCACCGGGATGTTTCCTGAATAACCCAGAATTTGAAACCAGTCCGGCCATGTCGTCCAGGTCTGATCCTCTGAATCCAGATGAATAAGCCGCTGGGCGGCCAATTGTTCCAAATCCGCACCCGCAAGTCTTTCGGCCATGTCCGGGCTGCCGACCGCGATCAGCTGATCTCGGTACAGCGGGGTATGCGACAGCGTAGGGTCATTGTCCTTGCCGTATCGGATGAAGAAGTCAATCTCGGGCCGGTTCCTGAAGGGACGATCCTGCGAGATCTGATCGACATTGACTTCAGGCGTTTCCCGCCAGAACCGGATGATGGAGGGTGACAGCCACAATGCGGCGACGGCCGTTGTTGACCCGACGGTCACCTTGCCGCCCGACGTGCGGTCGCGGATCGTCGCCAGCGTCTTTGAGATGCGCCCGAAGGACGTGGACAATGCCTCGTACAATGCCCTTCCGTCCTCGGTCAGGTCCACACCGCGATGCTTGCGTTGAAAAAGCGCTGTATCCAGATCGCCTTCCAGCGCCTTGATCTGATGGCTGACTGCGCCGGGTGTGACTGACAATTCCTCGGCGGCGTTCTTGAAGCTCAGATGCCGTGCTGCTGCCTCGAAGGCGGAAAGGGTGGTCAAAGGCGGCAGTTTATAATGGCGTCTGGACATGCGTAATCAGTACTCGGTTTAGGATCATTCAAGTGAATAATAGATTTTTCTCGGTTGTAGAACTGATTTTGCTAAATAATAGATGCATCTGTCAGTCACAAATGGCGGCTGGGGTCGGCAATGGGTCGGATAGTGTCGGTAAACGCCGAATACGACCGAAATCGACCTTGTATGCAGACGAACCAATGAGGGTCGAGTACAATGGGCTGCAAAAGACGCCGTTGAACAGGTCCTCAGACAGTTTCGGGTTCCGTGCCAATTCTAGGCGCCACCCGTATGAAAAAAACTGGAAGGCCAGGGCGCAGCACGTGTTTTCGGACCAGGTTGCGCTGAAATCTGTGCGTATGGGAGCGCGCGTTGGGACTTCCCGGGGTTGAAAGGGTTTCATGTGTACCCCGGCCGCATGCGCGGTCGTCAGCTACAGCAGGACGTCGGCGCGAAGGCGCAAACGCAACCACGCAGACCCCCAAAATAATGACATCGCCATGGAGGAGAGAATATGTCAGTACCCGAACCGTTCACGGATCTCGAGATAGAAACGGCGGATGCCGGTTTCTACGAGAACTACAGCGTCCCGATCGCCCTGATCAGCAAAGGGATCATGGTCGCGCTCGTACTTTGGGCGCTGGTGTTCCCGGCCAATGCGAACAGCACGCTCGGCAGCTGGAACGGCAGGCTGCTTGAAGTATTCAACAGCTTCTACGTTATCATCGTCGGGCTGTTCTTCTTCTTCCTTGCCATCGTTGCGATCCTGCCATCCACCGGCCGGCGGATCATGGGCACACCGGGTGAGAAGCCCGAATTCTCGAATTTCTCGTGGTTCTCGATGATGTTCGGCGCGGGTCTGGGTGTTGGCCTGATGGTGTTTGCCACCGCCGAACCTCTGGGTCTATGGGGCTCGAACCCCGTGGTGGTCTCGGGCGCGGTCGAGGGCAACTCGCCTGAGGCGCTGCAATCCGCATATCGCTTCACATACCTGCACTACGGCTTCCACGCCTGGGCGATCTACGTGGTAACCGGGCTGTCGCTGGCGTATTACGCCTATACGCGCAACATGCCCCTGACGATCCGCTCGGCGCTGACGCCTCTGTTTGGCCGCCTGATGAACGGGTTTCTGGGCCACACCGTGGACGTTCTGGGTGTTGTGGCGACTATTCTGGGTGTCTCGGTCACCATCGGCTACGGCGTCAGCCAGTTCATCGACGGTCTTTATGCCATCACCGGCATGCAGTGGATCATGGATATGGGCGGCGAGGTGCCGACCCCCAGCAAAGTCGGTCTGATTTCGGGCCTGGTCGTCATCATGGGCCTGTCGATCATTTCGGCGGTTTCCGGTGTTGGCCGGGGCGTCAAGTACCTGTCGAACCTGAACCTTGTGCTGTCGATCATCCTGCTGGGCACGTTCATCGTCTTCGGCTCGTTTGTCTTCGCCATGACCACCTACGGCTCGGCGATGGTGGACTACATCCTGCACTTCCTGTCGCTCAGCTTTAATGCCTATGGCCCGCTGTCGGCCGAAGCTTTTGCAGCAGCTCTGCCCGCCGAGGCGCAGGCGCATGCGGCTGACCTGATGGGCGGCGCAACCAATGCCTGGGGCAGCTTTGACGGCTTCAAGGGCGGTCTGGAAGGTGCAGCCGCCGAGCTGGACGAAGCCACCCTGACCGCGGCTTATGCAGCAGGCGAGCAGGGCCGTCAGTTCGGCTGGCAGGCAGGCTGGACCACATTCTACTGGGCCTGGTGGATCGCGTTCTCGCCCTTCGTGGGCCTGTTCCTGGCGCGCATCTCCAAGGGTCGCAGCGTGCGCGAGTTCATCCTGGGTTGCGTCTTCGCACCGGCACTGGTCTGCTTTGCATGGATGACCGTTCTGGGCGGCACCGCGATCGATCTGGAACTGGCAGGCGCGGCGGAAGGCGCGATCATCGGGGCGTCGAATACGAACAAACTGTTCGTGACGCTGTCCTACATGATCGACGGCGGGCTGCTGTCCATGCTGAACGTCATGTGCGTGATCCTGATCATGACCTTCCTGGTGACCTCTGCGGACTCGGGCATTCTGGTAATGAACACCATCATGTCCGGCGGCAGCCAGGAAACCGGTATCAAGCACCGCATCATCTGGGGTGTGATCCTGACGGCCGTGATTGGCGCGCTGGTCCTCGCTGCGGGTGAAAACAACCCGATGGATGCGCTGCGCAATGCGATGATTATCGGTGCACTGCCCTTTACCATGGTGATGGGCCTGATGTGCATCGCGCTGGGCAAGGCGTTGTTCCGCGACGGACAGCGTGAAAAGCACGGTGTCTCTACCCAAGCCGCCGAATAATCGGATAGCGACAGACAAGATCAGGCGCCGCCCCGACAGGGGCGGCACTTTTGGTTTTGAAACGGTGTCGGTTCCTGCAAACAGATTTCGGAATCAGTGAGGTGCGCGACCTGCGAATCCCCCATTCTGTCTAACAAGATTGGAGGATTGCCCCATGAACATTCGTACCGCAACGCGCTCGGGCGGACGCTCGGCCCGCCGCGCCAAGCGAACCGCGCCAAACTTTGAGATGTTGCCCGGACTGACCCGGGGCATCCCGCTATGCGAGGTGATGGACGGCGCCCAGGTTGAGCGCATCGACAACGCCTCGATGGACATTCTGGAAAATGTCGGAGTGCAGTTCCGCGACCCCATTGCGCTGGAAGACTGGAAAAAGGCCGGTGCCAGGGTCGAGGGAGAGCTGGTCTATCTGGATCGCGGATTGGTTCGTGAACTGATTGCCACAATCCCTTCGGATTTCACCTATCACGCCCGCAACCCGCAAAAGAACGTGCGGCTGGGTGGCCGACACTCGATCTTCGTGCCGATGACCGGCGCGCCGTTCCTGCGTGATCTCGACGACGTGCGCCGCAATCCGACGCTGGACGATCTGGCCATGTTCCACAAGCTGAGCCACATGATGCCGGCGCTGCATTCGTCGGCCCATCATATCGTGGAACCCTACGATCACCCGATCAGTCAGCGCCACCTGCGCATCACCTATTCTTCGATGAAACATTCGGACAAGACGTTCATGGGCATGACCACCAGCCCCAAGAACGCCGAGGACGTGATGGACATGTGCGCAATCCTGTTCGGGGAAGAGTTCCTTGAGGATCACCCCGTCACCACCGGCAACTGCAACGGCAACTCGCCATTGGTCTGGGACGAAACCATGCTGGGCGCGATGCGTGCCTTCTGCCGCCGCAAGCAGCCGGTACTGTGCTCGCCCTTCGTGTTGGGCGGTGCCAACACGCCCGCCAGCGTACCCGCAACCGTCGCGCAGCTGAACGCCGAGGCGCTGAGCGCGCTGGCCTACACACAGGTGATCCGCAGGGGCGCGCCCGCGATTTACGGCCACTACCTGTCAACCGTGTCGATGAAATCCGGCGCACCGATGGCGGGCACGCCCGAAATCAGCCTGATGAATTTCATGATCGGTCAGATGGCGCGGTACTACGACGTGCCGTGGCGTACCTCAAACACGCTTGGCGGGGCCAAGACCTTCGATGCGCAGGCCGGTTACGAATCTGCCACGACCCTGCAGGCTGTGATCCATGCCGGGGCCAATTACATCTGGCACTCGGCAGGCTGGAACGAGGCCGGGATGCACTGTTCGGTCGCCAAGTTCATCGTGGATGCTGAACAATGCGCCATGGCCTATCGCATGGCCGAAGGTCCGAAATGGCACGATTTCGATCAGGCTCTGGCCGCGGTGCCGGATGTGGGGCCGGGCGGTCACTATCTGGGTCATCCGCACACACAGGACAATTTCCAGACCGCGTTCTTCATGCCCGAAATGTTCGACAACAATTCGATCGAGCAATGGACGGCTGAGGGCGAGGTTGAGATCACCGAACGCGCTCTGAACCACGCCCGCAAGCTGCTGGCCGAATATCAGGAGCCCACGCTGGATCTGGCCAAGAACGAGGAACTGCTGGACTACATCGCGCGCCGCGAACGGGAAATACCGGCAGCGGACGAACTGAATCAGACGTATTGATCATCTCTCCCCCACTGGCCCGCCTGAAATCGGCGGGTCTTTTTTTGATCGGGAAATTGAAATGGAAATGAATGGAAGAAAGGCGCTGGTTACCGGCGCTGCCGGAGGGATAGGCGCAGCAATTGTCCGCAAATTGCGGCAAGCCGGCGCGCAAGTTGCCGTGGCGGACAGATCAGTTGACGGGATCGAGGCCGAAGCGCACCTGCCCGGTGATCTCAGGGACGCTTCGTACAGCGACGCGCTTCCCCAAGGGGCCGCGGACCTTCTGGGCGGGTTGGACATCGTGATCAACAATGCGGGCGTGATAACGCGGGGCACCGTCACCGAAACCACGGATGATGATTGGTCACTGTCCCTGTGTGTCAATGTCGAAGCACCGTTCAGAATCTGTCGGACCGCGATTCCGATCCTGGCCCAATCGGGGGGCGGGGCAATCGTCAATACGGCATCGTGCTGGGGCTTGCGGCCGGGGCCAAACCATGCGGTCTATTGTATGACCAAGGCGGCCATCGCCTCGCTGACGCAGTGCATGGGAATGGACCACGCGCATCAGGGCATTCGCATCAACGCGGTGTGCCCGAATGAAGTGAATACGCCCATGCTGCGGTCCGGTTTTGCAAAACGCGGGTTCGATCCGGATACTGCCGTGGCCGAGTTGGGGGCGACTGTCCCCCTTGGACGGATTGCCGAGCCCGATGACATCGCAGATGTCGTCCTGTTTCTTGTCTCGGACGCGGCGCGTTATGTCTGCGGCACATTGGTTGAGGTCAACGGAGGTAAGCCAGTCACATGAACCGATTCCAAGGCAAGGTTGCCCTCGTCACAGGCGGCCGCAGCGGTATCGGCCGTGCCATCGCGGTCAGGCTGCAGCAAGAAGGCGCGCGCGTCTTCACGGCCCAGCGTGGGGCGGACACCGAATTTGAAGGCATCGCCGCGGACTTTACCAGACCTGACAGTCCGGCGCAGGTGATCGATGAACTGATTGCGAAGACCGGGCGCCTTGATGTTTTGGTCAACAATGCAGGGATGATGCAGGAAGCCTCGGTCGAGGACATGAGCCTGGACGACTGGCAGCGGACCCTGACGGTCAACCTGACGGCACCGTTTCTCATGATCAAGGCCGCTTTGCCGCACCTGCGAAAAACGCATGGCAATATCGTCAACACCGGCTCGATCGAAGGTCTGGGCAGCAACCCCGGACACGCGGCCTATGGGGCCTCCAAGGCCGGACTGCACGGGCTGACCCGCGCGGTCGCGGTCGATCACGGGCCCGAAGGCATCCGGTGCAACGCAGTCGCGCCGGGTTGGATCGACACGGACCTGAACGAGGATTTCATCGCCTCGATGCCGGATCCCGAAGCATTTCGCCGGAATATCGGGCGCATCCACCCCGTGTCCAGAGCCGGAGCACCGGAAGAGGTTGCGGCCCTTGTCGCATTTCTGGCATCAGACGACGCGGCTTTTGTCACCGGACAGGTCTATACCGTTGACGGTGGACGCATGGCAAAGCTGAGCCTGCCGGGATAGGGCAGATCATTCCTTGCCTGACCGCCATTCCTTCCACATCAGGTAGGTGTTGGCGCCCAGCGAGGCGAAGGGCTCGGGCGGCAGGCGCGGCAGCTCCGGTTGGGCCAGAAAATGACTGGCAGTGTCCGACCCGCCCTGCAGGATCAGCTCGGCAATGCCCATTCCCTGCAATGTCCCGCGGGCAATGCCCAGTCCGTTTTGGCAACAGGCGGAATAGACCCTGTCATCCAGCTCGCCAAAAGCGGCCGCGCCATTGCGGCTGAGGCACAGCATTCCGGCCCAGCGGTGTTCCATTTTCACGTCCGGCAAATGCGGAAATCTCTCGCGGAACTTGCGGTCATGCACCCAGCCCGCATTGCGCAGGCGCATGTTTGTCGTCTCGATCGAAGGATGAAAGCTGGAACAGGTCCGGATCAGGATCCGGTCGCCATAACTACCCGAGATGCGCCGCACGGATGTTCCCATCGGATCCGCCGGTGTAACCGACCAGCGCGATAGCCCACCCAGTGTTTTGATCTGAGCGTCGGTCAGAGGCGCTGACAGTGACGCGTAAAGGCAAATATGCATCAGCCGACGTTGGTAGAACCCAAAGCTTTCGACATGCCCATTGTTGGCCAACACAATCCGTCCGGTCGTCACCCGGGCTTTTGGGGTCGTGACAACCCAGCCGTTTCCCTGTTTTTCAAAGCCTGTAACCGGCGAGTTTTCGAACACATCAACCTGCCCGGCCAGATGTGCTGACAAGGCCCGGACATAGGCTGCGGGTTGGATCATGACAGTCCCCGGCGCAAACAGGCCCGAGGTGTAATGTGGACTGCCAGTGAGTTCCTGCATCTGTTGCTGATCGAAAAGGGTGCAGGGTTCGCCCAACCGTTCCAGATGCGCGGCATATTCGCGGTTGTGCAGATCGCCTGACGGGGTGGCAGCGGCGTTGAATTTGCCGCAGGGATCGAACACCTCATCGGACAGGACACAGTCCTCGGCCACCTGCTGCGCAAAAGCTATGGCCTTTCGGTTCAGCGCGATGGTGGCCCTGTCGGCCTCAAGCCCGTCGCCCGCGTAATTGTCCGAGGCCAGATCATGCGGCAAATCGATCATGAAGCCCGAATTCCGCCCGGCTGACCCTTCCGCGAACCGCGCGGCCTCAAGCACGGCAATCTTCAGGGAAGGATCAAGCTGGTGCAGGCGTCGCGCCGTGCTGAGGCCCGCAAACCCGCCGCCAACGATGGTGAAGTCGGTGCTCAGGTCCTGATGCAGCTCAGGGTGCGGTGTCTGAGCGGGCAGAATGGCATTCCACCCCGCCGCGCCGGTTTGGCGCGGCAGCCGTTTTGCTTCGTACCGGCTCAATCCACTGCCTCGTCCGCATCGTCGGCCAGATCGATCCAGATTGTTTTTAACTGAGTGTACTGGTCGTGTGCGTGGACCGAGTTGTCGCGGCCGCCAAAGCCCGACTGCTTGTATCCCCCGAATGGTGTGGTGATATCGCCTTCGCCAAAGCTGTTCACCGTGACTGTTCCCGCCCGGATTGCCCGCGCGCCACGAATGGCGCGTTTGGCATTGGCTGTGAAGATCGAGGCGCACAGACCATAATCGGTGTCGTTGGCGATCTTGATGGCCTCATCAAAGCCCGACACTTCGATTACCGACAGAACCGGGCCAAAGATTTCTTCCCGTGCCAGGGTGGCGTCGTTGCCGGGGACTTCGACGACCGTGGCTTCGACAAAACCCTTTTCCGCCTTTCCGCCAATCACGACGCTATCGGCCTGATCCAGATAGCTGCAAACCTTGTTGTAATGGCCTTCGCTGACCAGCGCACCCATGCGGGTTTCCGGGTCCAGCGGGTCGCCGATGTTCCATTGTTTGGCGTGATGGGCGATGCGCTCCAGCAGCTCGGCCTTCACATCCTTGTGCACGATCAGACGTGACGAGGCCGAGCAGTTCTCGCCCATATTCCAGAACGCGCCATTGACCACGTGCGCCGCCACGCGGTCGAGGTTTTCGGCATCCTCCATCACGATAGCGGGGTTTTTGCCGCCCATCTCCAGCACCACTTCCTTGGTGTTGCTTTCGGCCGAATAAGTCAGGAACCGCTTGCCGGTGGCGGTGGAGCCGGTGAAAGACACCATGTCGATATCCATATGCCGCCCGATGGGCTCGCCCACGTCGGCGCCGCCACCCGGAACGATGTTCAGAACACCGCGTGGCAGTCCGGCCTCCATCGCCAGTTCGGCCAGGCGCAGCGCGGTCAGCGTGGTTTCTACCGCCGGTTTCACCACGACCGAACAGCCCGCCGCCAAAGCCGGCCCGATCTTCCACGCCAACATCAGCAGCGGGAAGTTCCACGGCAGCACCAAGCCCACAACACCGATCGGTTCACGCACGACCATGGCAATGTGATCGTCGCTGGCGGGGCTGACCTGATCGTAAATCTTGTCGATCGCCTCGGCATGCCATTTCAGGCAGTGGATGGTTTCAGGCACGTCCACGGTCTCGCAGTCATAGATGGTCTTGCCGCTGTCGATGCTCTCCATCACCGCCAGTTCGCGGGCGTTGCGCGTCATCAGCTTGCAAAGCCGGATCAGTACGTCCTTGCGCTGGGACGGGTGCAGTTTCGACCAGCGCCCATCGTCAAACGCCTCGCGCGCCCTTTCGACGGCAAAATCCACGTCCGCAGTTCCGCAGGCCGCGATATCGGTCAGCTTTTCGCCGGTGGCCGGGTTTACGGTCTCAAACGTCTTGCCGGACATCGCCGGGCGGAATGCGCCATCAATGAACGCGCCGGTCGGCAGCTCCAGATTGGCAGCAATGGATTTGTATTCGTCCCTAGTGAGCAATCCCATGCCTTAACCCTCCGCCACAATGTCTGCGATTTTTTGTCTGAGAACACGCGTCACCTGTTCCAGCGCGCGCTTGTCGTCCTTGTTGAGACCCTTCAGCGGAGGCCGCATCGCGCCCGCGTCGATCCCGTTCATGGTCACGCCATGCTTGATGGTTTGGATAAACTTGCCACCCTGTTCCAGCACTCGCATCAGCGGCATCATCGCGGACATGATCCGGCGGCCCTTGGCAAAGTTGCCTTCGATCACACAGGCGTTGTAGAGCGCAACATGCTCGGCAGGCAGGAAATTCGACCCACCACAAACCCAGAACGGTGCACCCCAGGCAAAGAACTCGAGCGCCTGATCGTCCATGCCGCATCCTAGCTGGATATGCGGATAGTCCCGCGCCAGCAGGTGGACCCGGTTGATATCGCCCGAACTTTCCTTGATGCCGCAGAAATTCCGGCTGCGGCCGACGCGGTCGAGGAACTCTTCGCCCATCATCGTGCCGGTGCGATGCGGATAGTTGTACAGCATCACCGGCAGGTCTGCCGCCTTGTCGATGGCCAGTGCGTTCAGCGCGTTTTCGCGGTCGGTCGGTACCGAATAGGGCGGGCTGGCCAACAGGATGGCGTCTGCGCCAATCTCGCGCGCGCCCGCGGCCAAAGCGATTGAATCCGGTGTCAGCATCGCACCGGTGCCGACCACAAGCGGCAACCGGCCTTTCAACTGCTCATGCGTGAACTTCGCCAGCTCAAGACGCTCGTCAACGGTCTGCGCATAGTTCTCGCCGGTCGAGCCGCCCGAGATCAACCCGTGCACGCCATGTGCGATCAGGTAGTCGATCACGTCGGACAGGGCGTCCCAGTTGACCCGGCCATCTGCGTGGTAGGGGGTTACGACAGGGGTGTAGATCCCCTCAAATCTGAAAATCGGGTTCATTCCGTCCTCATGCAGGTTTCGACAGGGGCGGGGCACCCATCGGGACATTCAGCGCCTCAGGCATCACAAAAAGTTCGATCTGATCGCGCGACAGGTTCCAGTGATCGGTCGCCAGCTGCGAAGCAGCCACTTCATCGCGCGCTTCGATGGCGGCGATGATAGCGTCATGCTGGCGGCTCGCCTCGGACAGGTTTTCGGTCATTTCAACGCTTTGGGGGCGATAAAAGGTCATACCGATGCGGGCGTGATCGATCAGCAGCCGGTTGAACGACGGCAGCAGATAGACATTCGCCGACATCTCGCCGGTCACTTCGTGAAAGCGGTTGTTGGCCAAGGCACGATCCTCGGGCGACCCGGTCCGCAATGCCTCTTTGAACTTTTGCTGCGCCACCTTTAGGTCATCGATCTGCCGGGGCGTTGCGTTCAGGGCCGCCAGACGCAGAATTGCCCCATAGACCATCGGCGCGGCCAGAAAGAAGTCGCGCAGGGTGGTATAGGACATCTCGGACACGCGCGCGCTGCGGTTGGTGCGCAGATCCAAATACCCTTCGCCCGCCAATTGCCTGAACACCTCGCGCAGCGGGGTCCGGGACAGGCCAAAGGCATCCGACAGATGCGCCTCGTCAAGATCGGCACCGGGACGCAGGCGCAGGGTCAGAATGGACACCTTCAGGTGCTCCCTCAGGTCTGCCTTGCGTGATTTGCCGTCTTCTTTCATCCCAAATCCTTTGCCAAGCCCCGATGCATACCCTTGCGAATCGCGCGGGCGCCGAGTAGCCGGCCGATTTGTATTCGATAAAAATACAACTTGTATACAGTAAAAAATAGTGCAGCATCACCTAAACTTCGCCACGGGGTCGCAGGCCGACGCCCAGCAAACGGAAACCGACATGCAGCAGACGCAGCACATCACCTTCATATTGGTTGAGGAATTTTCGCATCTGGCGTTTTCATGTGCCGTCGAGCCATTGAGAATCGCCAATCTGGAAAGCGGGAAAGACCTGTACGAATGGTCCTTTGCCTCGGAACATGGCGAACAGGCGGTATGTTCAAACGGGTCGGTGACGCTGGTCCATTCCGGGCTGGATAAACTGCCCAAGACTGATCAGTTGTTCGTCTTGTCCGGTATTCACATGCGCAAACACGTCACGCGCCCGTTGCTGGCTGCATTGCGTCGCGAGCGTGCCCGGGGAACGCGGATCGGCGCGCTGTGTTCAGGCGCCTGGGTGCTGGCCGAGGCCGGATTCCTGGATGGAATGCAGGCTGCCATTCACTGGGAATATCACGACGCTTTCATGGAAGCCTTTCCCGAGGTGAATCTGGTGCGCAGCGTGTTTACGGCTGACGAAAAGCACATCACGGCATCGGGTGGCACCGCCACTGCGGACCTGATGCTGCACCTGATCGAAAAGGAGCATGGCCGGGAACTGTCAGTCGCCGTTGCCGATCAGATGGTCTACAACGCAGTGCGTAATGCCACCGCAAGACAGCGCGTTTCGCTCCAGTCCCGCAACGGGATGCGAAACGCCCATCTGGCCAGGGCAATACGGATCATGCGCGACAGTATCGATGCACCGGTTTCGCCCTCGCAAATCGCCGGAGAAATCGGGATTTCCGCACGCCAGTTGGAGCGGTTGTTCGGGAAATACCTGAACACGTCCCCCAAGAAGTACTACATGGAGCTGCGCCTGGAACGGGCCCAGAACCTGCTGCTTCAGACCGAGGCCTCGGTCACCGAGGTTGCGTTGGCCTGCGGGTTCGAAAGCCCCGGGCATTTTTCGCGCGTGTACCGATCCAGTTTTGGCGTAACCCCGCATATGCAAAAGACAAAAATCAACTGATTACAAACAACGGCCGGTGCGCCTCGGACGGAATGGAGAGGATAATTGGGCGGGGGGAGCCTCATGACCAGATGACAATCAGACCGGTCAGGCGCTCACCCCCTGACCCTGCCCAGTTACCCCCTCGTTAAAACTGTACTGGTCAAATGGCAGGCAGGATTGATTGTTTTTGTCTCAGGAAAGGGGCGCAACTATTGCCAGATCGTGTCAGTTCTATGTAATTTTTTGTCGTATTTCTTCGAACTGTGGCATCCTCTTAAGAAATGCAGTCAGAAATTGAATAAATGGCCTTCGTTTCGCGCACGCAGTTGGGCGAGACGGGTCACTCCGCTTCAGAATCGCCGCTCTTGGATTTGCTGTAGCTCTCCCAGATATCCGGACGCCTGTCCCGAGTCAGCTTCTCGGCCATGCTGTGACGCCATTCAGCGATTCGGCCATGGTGTCCGGACATCAGAACGTCGGGGATCGGCCGCCCCTTCCATTCGGCGGGGCGGGTATATTGTGGATGTTCCAGCAGCCCCGACGAAAAACTCTCATCCTCGGTCGAAGCCTGATTGCCCAGCACGCCGGGGATCAGCCGGACAGTCGCGTCAATCAGGGCCTGTGCTGCAATCTCGCCCCCGGTCATGACGAAATCACCAAGCGAAACCTCCTGAACGCCGTAATGCTCCAGCACCCGTTCATCGACACCTTCGAAGCGGCCACACAGCAAGGTCATGCCGTCACATCGCGCCAGCGATTGCATCATGGCCTGGTTCATCGGCCGGCCGCGCGGGCTGAGGTAGATCAGGGGCCAGTTGCCCTGAACGCCCGCCATCGCGTGTTCAATCGCCTCGCCCAGAACATCCGGGCGCAGGACCATTCCGGCCCCGCCGCCGGCCGGCGTGTCATCGACATTGCGGTGCTTGCCGACCCCAAACAGGCGCAGATCGATCGTTTCCAACTGCCACAACCCCTCTTGCAGGGCTTTGCCGGTCAGGCTTTCGCCCAACACGCCGGGGAAGGCCGACGGGAACAGCGTGATGATCCTGGCTTTCCACACGCCATGCAGATCGGGTGTCGGCGTTATCAATTCGCGTGGTTTCAGCGTGGGCCGGATCGCCTTGCGACCATGGGATTTGTTGGGCTTGTCAGTCATGGGGTCCCGTAGATCTCGTCCTGCACAGATTCGATGATCGCTGCTTTCTGACGGGTCAGCGCGGCCTCGTCCAGTCGTGACCGGTTCAACGCCAGAAGCTCGGTCAATGTGTCTTCCGGCAGGCTGGGATTGACCTTGTTCGGCGGTACAATCCGGGCGGTTTTGTCTCGTGACAACCTGAGGAACTCTGCAAATGGCGCACCGGGGCCAAAACGGCGCTGTAGCATGTCTTCCAGCCACTCCGACTGCACGGTGACCGATGGCAGCTTGTCCCGAATGCTGTTCACCGTGTCCTCAAGCGAAGGCAGTTGATCAAGGTTGGCACGGAAGGTTTCGAAATCCTGCACCATCCGCGTGCGTTGCAAATCATGCGCCCACAGGCTGCGCAGCCATGCGCCGCGCTGGCGCAGCGACAGATAGAGCGTTATGTCCAGATCCTCTCCGACCAGCCGCTGTCGGATCGAATCGACGATACACGCGGCCAGATCCGGGGCCGCAGCGTAGCCCTGGCTCAGGTTGCGACTGGGGCGCAGGCCGCTGAAGTTCTCTTCGCTCAGGATCAGCCCGCGTTTGGTTCCGAATTCCAAAGTATCCAGAAACTCGCGCATCTGGCCGCCAAACTCGGCCAGCGTTCCCACTGTCCCATAGACCGAGTGACGGGTGGCCGCACCGGACAGCCCTGTCTTGCGGGTCTTGTAAGGCAGCACCAGCGCGAAATGGGGCCAGATCAACTCGCGGTTTTCATACAGGAAGGACTGCGCCGCAGTGGTGCCTGTTTTGTGCAGACCTAAATGCAGCATTATCCGCCGCATTACAGCAGACCCTCCGGCGGGTCGGCGATGATACGACCCTGATCCAGATCGACCGTCGGCACGACCTCAAGCGTGAAGGGCAGCAGAACCGTGGTGTTCATCCCCGACCCCTGCAGTTCCAACAGGTCTGCCGCGCCATGGTTCTGCACCGATTTCACCCGGCCCAGAAGCGTGCCGCCGGTGTCATAGACCTCAAGCCCGATCAGGTCCGTATGATAAAACTCGTCATCCGGCAGCGAGGGCAACTGGTCACGCCGCGCAAACAGGCGCAGACCCTTGATCGCATCCGCCTGCTCCTTGGTTTCAATTCCGCCCAGTCGCGCGGCAAAGCCGTTCTTGATCGTCCGGGTCAGCACAAGCGGATACCGTTCCGCGCCGCTTTCGTCGGTCAGCGGAGAATATGATTCGATGTCTTCGGGGGTCGCGCAGTAGCTTTTCAGCCGCACTTCGCCCCGCACGCCGTAAGACCCGGCGATACTGCCTACACAGATCAGATCAGTCATTGGACCCTTCCACCGTCACACAAACTCCGTCCTGCCAGTCTCCGCGCGTGGCACAGGCGTCGCGCTGATTGCTGCGTTCGAAAAACACGCCGACAATAAAAGCGATCATCAGCAGGATGGGAAGCCGCATCAGCCCAAACATAAGTCTATCGCACCTCGACGGTCAGACTGTCCTGACGATTTTCCCAACCGGCACGCTCCAGTTCCGGCGTGTCTGACAACGCCTCGGGCCAGCCGATGCAGAAATACCCGATCAGGCGCCAGCTGTCCGGCACTTTCAGGTCCTGCGTCAACCGGTCGGGGTCCAGAATGGACACCCATCCCAGCCCCAGCCCCTCGGCCCGAAGGGACAGCCAGAACAGTGTGATCGCGGTGACCACGGAATACCGACGCATTTCGGGCATCGTGCCTGCGCCCAGCCCCAGACCCTTGTCCGTGGCATCGTCGCAGAAGACAGCCAGTTGCACAGGGGCCTCGCGCATGCCCGACAACTTGAGGCTGCTGTAAAGCTGCGCCTTCTCGCCGGAATATCCGGCAAGGGCCTCGGCATTCGCGGTCTGGAAATTCTCAAGCGCCGCAGTGCGGGCTTTATCGCTTTCGACACGGATCACGCGCCAGGGTTCGCTCAGCCCCACCGATGGGGCCAGCCGAAACGTGTCGAGGCAGCGCGTCAGCACTGCCTCGTCCACGGCATCGGTGCGGAACCGGCGCACATCGCGCCGGAGCCGCATCAGCAGATCGAACTGCGTGCGGAAATCATCACTGAAGGTCTGATCCTGCACGCGCCCGCCTTGCTTATTCTTCAGCAGCAGCTTCTTCAGCCGGTGCGGCAGCGGCTTCGGCAGCTTCAGCAGCCTTTGCAGCTTTCTCTTCCGCGCGCTCCTGGGCTTTCTTGCCCGGGGTACCCTTATTGGGGTTGTTGCGCTCGGCCTTGTCGCGTGCGCCGGCTGCTTCCAGCATGCGTGCAATACGGTCGGTGGGCTGAGCACCCTGGTCCAGCCAGTACTGAATGCGCTCCATGTCCATTTTCACGCGCTCTTCGCTGTCTTTCGGCAGCAGCGGGTTGTAGGTGCCCAGTTTCTCGATGAAACGGCCGTCGCGGGGCATGCGGCTGTCAGCAGCCACGATGCGGTAGAAAGGACGCTTTTTCGAGCCGCCGCGGGCGAGACGAATTTTCATTGCCATGGTGGTATCTCCTTTGAATGGCATCACGCCAAAGGCGTGTCTTGTGAAAGCCGGGACAATCCCGGTTTAGTTCTGGTGTTTCTTATGGTGTCGGATGACTTCCTGAATGATGAAGTTCAGGAAAGCCTTGGCGAAATCGGGGTCCAGATCGGCCTCTTTCGCCAGGTCTTCTAACCGTGCGATCTGCGCAGCCTCGCGCGAGGGATCGGACGGGGGAAGGTCGTGTGCGGCCTTGAGCTTTCCAACGGCCTGCGTGTGCTTGAACCGCTCGCCCAGCGTATAGACAAGGATCGCGTCCAGCCGGTCGATGCTCTCGCGGTGATCCTTCAGCAACGCAGCAGCCTGTGTCACGGGGTTGGTCATTGGCCGGTCCTTTCGGAGGTCATTGGGTCAATCTGCGGGTGGCGCCAGATCTGGGCCTTTTTGCCCAGCAATTCACCGTCGCGCTCGTAGGTGGCCCCAAGCCGCTCGGCCAGGGTGCGCGAGCGGTCGTTCGCGTGGGCAATGTACGAAATGACGCCGTTCAGGCCCTGGTGCCGCGCCGCATAGGCACGGGCCGCGTTCGCAGCCTCATAACCCAGACCTTTGCCTTCGGCCTCGGCCATCAGGGTCCAGCCCAGTTCGGGTTCGGCCCAGCCGGGGACATCGATCATACCGGCCCATCCCACGAAGGCGCCACTGGCCTTTTCGGTCAGATGCCACAGGCCATAGCCTCTCAGTGCCCAGTGCCCCAGCCGGTGTGCCAATGAGCTCCAGCAGGCAAATTCATCCTTGGGTCCGCCAACCATATGGCTGCGTTCGGTCGCAAAGAATGCGGTCATTGCGGGCAGATCATCCAATTCGGGCGCGCGCAGGATCAGGCGCTCGGTTTCAATCGATGGGATGGTGAATGTCGTCATGCGAGCCCCTCCGAAATCTGGTCGGGGCCGGGATGGCGGTACACCAGTTCGGTGCCGTGCGAGACGTTTTCGAAACTGCGCTCGTACTGCGCGCCCAGCCGCTCGGCCAGCGCGATCGAGCGTTCGTTGCCCGGAAAGATGTTCGAGCTCAGCGTTTCGAACCCCAGAACCTCATAGGCATAGAGGCGCGCCTCTTGAGCGGCCTCACGGGCATAGCCTTTGCCTTCGCTTCCGGCGAACATGACCCAGCCCAGTTCCGGTTCGGGCCAGCCCTCCGGCGACCACAGTCCGACAAAGCCCACGGGCTGGCCGTCATGCGTTTCAACGGTCCAGAAGCCGTAGCCGTGCAGAACCCAATGGCCGATCATGCTGGCAAACCAGCGCCACGCCTGATTGCGGTCCAGCGGGCCGCCAAAGCCCCAGCTGCGGTCCTTGTCGGCAAAGAAATCCGCGACATTGTCGAAATCCCGTGCTTCTGGTCCGCGCAGGATCAGGCGCTCGGTTTTCAGGGTGGGAATGCAGAGGTCCATCATGCGTAGGCCTCCATCCCGCCATTCACCAGATCAGCCGGGGCAGGGTGCCGCCAGATTTCGGTTTTGCCGAATTTGGGGTGGTCATAGTGATATTCGAACTGCGCCCCCAGACGCTGGGCCACCGCCTTGCTAGCGTGATTGTCCAGATCGATCAGCGAAATCGCCGTTTCCCATCCCAGCACGTCATAGGCATATGCCCGAGCGGTCAGCGCGGCTTCGGTCGCATAGCCCTTGCCGGTGGCGTGGTTCATCAGCGTCCAGCCGACCTCGGGCTCGGGCCAGCCTTCCGGACACCAAAGACCGATCCGCCCGACATAGGTGCCGGAGTCCTTTTCATCGACACTCCAGTACCCGTAGCCGCGCAACGCCCAATGGCCCAGAAGCGAGGCGACCAGACGCCATGTCTCATCCCGGCGCAGCGGACCGCCGACATATCGCGCGGCATCGCTGGCGAAGAACGCTGTATCGGCGTCAAGATCCGCTTCCGACGGCGCACGCATAATCAGGCGCTCAGTCTCAAGGGTGGGTATGGCCAACGCAAGTGTCATGCCTGCACCTCGCCATAACGCCAGACATGCTGATCCGCGCCAAACGCGTGCTCTGCATTCACGTCCCGCACAGCGCCCAGCCGTTTGGCAAGTGCATTTGATCCGGTGTTGGATGCCGACACATAGCTAACGAAGCAACCCGATCCGAGAAGATCAAAGCCGAAATCGCGAACCGCGGCACAAGCTTCGGTCGCATAGCCCTGCATGCGATGATCGGCTGAAAACAGATAGCCAAGCTCGGGTTCCTGATCGTCCCATTCGAGACCCAGAACGACAAAGCCAATGGCCACTTCCTGATCTCTCAATGCGGCCGTGAACAGGCCATGGCCATGCAGAAGCCAACCGGATGAATAGTACGAGAACTCGGTCCAGGCTTCCTGGTCGGTATCGCCAAAGCTTTCCTTGCAGATCGCTGTCCATACCGGCAGATCATTCAGGGTAGGAGCACGCAGAACCAGCCGCCGGGTCTCAAGGACTGGCAGAGCCGCGCGATACTGCGCTGCTGCCATCGCCGCCTTTCCGGACGGGGGCTGGGTGCAGCGTGCTGGCGTCACTTTTTCTTTCCGAACCCGCTCAGGCCCGGGGGCAGAGCCATGCCGCCACCCATTCCAGGCATTCCGGGCATCTTGCCGCCCATTGCCTTGGCGGCCTGTTCCAGCGCCTTGGGGTCCATGCCAGCGGCCATTTCTTCGGGCGAGGGGCCACCTTTGCCGAACATGCCCTTCATGGCTTGTTTCAGCATCTTGCCTTTGCCCATCTTACCCATCTTCTTCATCATGTCCGACATCTGCCGGTGCATTTTGAGCAGCTTGTTGAGGTCGCTGACCTCCATCCCCGAACCGGCGGCGATGCGCTTTTTGCGGCTGGCCTGCAGCAATTGCGGGTTAGCGCGTTCGCGTTTGGTCATCGACTGGATCATGGCGATCTGCTGGCGCAGGATCTTGTCGTCCAGACCGGCCTGATCCATCTGCTTGGCCATCTTGCCCATGCCCGGCATCATGCCCATCATGCCCTGCATGCCGCCCATCTGGATCATCTGTTCCAGCTGCATCCTCAGGTCGTTCATATTGAACTGACCTTTGACCATGCGCTTCATCATGCGCTCGGTCTGTTCCATCTCCATCGTTTCCTGGGCCTTTTCGACCAGGGCAACGATGTCGCCCATGCCCAGAATACGACCGGCAATCCGATCCGGCTCGAAGGTTTCGAGCGCGTCCATCTTCTCGCCCAGACCGACGAAACGGATCGGCTTGCCGGTGACCGCGCGCATCGACAGCGCCGCACCGCCGCGCCCGTCACCGTCCATCCGGGTCAGGACCACGCCCGAGATGCCAACCTTGGCGTCAAATTCTTCCGCCACTTCAACAGCGACCTGACCGGTCAGACCGTCGACAACCAGCAGGGTCTCACGCGGGTCGACCACGTTGCGCACCTGCTCGACCTCATCCATCAGCACTTCGTCTATATGCAGACGGCCCGCGGTGTCGAGCATGTAGACGTCATAGCCGCCCAGCGTTGCCTGCTGTTTGGCCCGCTTGGCGATGTCGACCGGCTTCTGACCGGGAACGATCGGCAGGGTGTCGACGCCGACCTGAGTGCCCAGAACCGCAAGCTGATCCATCGCCGCCGGGCGATAGACGTCCAGCGAGGCCATCAGGACTTTCTTGCCCTCTTTCTCTTTCAGACGCTTGGCGAGCTTACCGGTGGTGGTCGTTTTACCCGAGCCCTGCAGACCGACCATCAGGATCGGGGCAGGTGGGTTGTCGATCTTCAGCTTGCCGGGGTCTTCTTCGCCACGCAGGGTATCGACCAGTGCGTCATGCACGATCTTGACGACCTGCTGACCGGGGGTGATCGACTTGGTAACAGCCTGCCCGGTCGCCTGTTCCTGCACCTTCTTGACGAATTCGCGGGCCACCGGCAGCGAGACGTCGGCCTCAAGCAGCGCAACTCGGACCTCACGCAGGGCGGTTTTGACGTCTTCTTCGGACAGAGCACCCTGTTTTGTCAGCCGGTCAAAGACGCCGGAAAGGCGTTCGGATAGATTTTCAAACATGCCTTCGGCCTCCTTAGCCGGTTATCTGGTGGCGTCTCCTAGATAGGATGCGCCGGTTAAATGCACAAACGCCCCCACGGGCGAAACTCGCTGGTGGGGGGCGATCCCTAAACGACTCAAGGGACCGGAAGATCAGACGCTTCCGGATGTTTGCGGCGATTTAGGCCGATTGGCTGGCAGAGTCAACCTTGCGCGCGGGCAGCCAGTCATTGACGGCATCCACCAGTCGCTGCGCGCCGTGTCCGCTGACATAGGCTTGGACAATCGGGTGGCGACCGGCACTCATGCCTTTTTCAAGGATCAGAACGGGGCGATGCACCTTGGATGTGGTCCTATCGCGGCGCGAGGTGGTGGTCTCCGCCTCGGCATGGGACAGGTTCGACAGCTCATGTTCCACGGTGTCATATCCAAAGACCGATTGGCGACGGATCACAATGCTATTGCTGTCGCGGTCCAATATAACCTGAACGCGGCGCACAAAGACACAGAATGCGCCGATCCCCATACCGCCACCGAACAGGGCAAAGAACAGGCCGAACAAAATGCCCTCGCCGCCTTCGCTGACCATGAACAGGCCGGCACCGATAAAGGCGAGGATGAAGAAGACCAGCATAACACCAATAAACCAGGGCGTGTTGGACAGGATCAATTGGTCCGGGGTATTGCGCGTCACCTTCATGGCGGCACGCTAACACCGAATTCTGGCACTGTCGTGGCTTGAATTTGCCCTCGTGTTGCGCGATGAGCGCCAAACAGGAGGTTCCCATGGACGCATCATCCGCCTTTCAGGACACGCTACCGCTCAGCTCTGACGCGTTGCTGGCGCAGTTGGATGATTGGGGGCTGTCCTACCGCCTTCATACCCATGTGCCACTGCGCACGGTCGAGGAGTCTCAGGCGGTCGAGGACCAGTTCATGATGCCGGGTGAAAATGCACTGCGGCTCAAGAACCTCTATCTGCGCGACAAGAAAAAGCGGAACTATCTGGTGACGCTGGAACAAAGCCGCGAGATCGATCTCAAGGCGCTGGGCGCCGAGCTTGGTATCGGGAACCTGTCCTTTGGCTCGGCGGATCGCCTGATGCAGAACCTTGGCATCCGCCCCGGCGCGGTCAGCCCGCTGGCGATGATCAATGGCGTTCAGAACAACGTTCGGTTTTTCATGGATGGCGCCGCGCGGCAGGCCGATGTGATCTACCTGCACCCGCTGGTGAACGACCGGACTGTGGCCATGGCGCGCGCCGACCTGATGGCGTTCTTCGACAGGATCGGCTGCCAGGTCACCTGGCTGCCCTGAGCGCAGGCCCGACGGCGCGGGCTTCCGGCAAAGGAACTAGGGAACAGAAAAAGCTAAGGGCTTTTTGCGGCGGGCTCGCGGTTTCTGTCCATCAAAAAATGTCCGGCCTAAGCTTTTTGGACGAAGGCCGGACGTCTCGTTTGCGGCGGGCGACGGCCGGTCAGGCTGCTAGTTCCTGAACCGCCTTGTGGGCGTTGCTAAGCGATGTTTCGGCGTCCAGAGCCAGTTGGTCGGCGGCAACGACATCGACGTCATGGATGCCGACAAAGCCCAGCACATGCTTGGCGTAGTCGGTGGCAAAGTCGATCTCGGAGCCGACGGCAGTACCGCCCGAAGCAATGGCCAGAATGGCACGCTTACCGTCCAGCAGGCCTTTTGGACCGTTTTCGGAATACGAGAAAGTAAGCCCGGCTCTGGCAACCAGATCGATCCAGGCTTTGAAAGCGGCCGGAACCGAAAAGTTGTAGATCGGCAGGCCAATCACGATGATGTCGGACTGCTGAAGTTCGTTCACCAGTTCGTCCGACAGGGCCAGTTGGTCACGCTGGACCGCGTCACGCTGATCGGCGGGGGTGAAGTTGGCATTGATCCAGTCTTCGGTCAGCAGCGGCAGCGGCGAGGCCAGGTCGCGGCGGATGACGCGGCCGGCCTTCAGGTGGTTGACGATCCGGTTTGACAGGTCGCGGGTGGCGGATCCTTCGCGGCGGGCCGAGGCGTCGATATGCAGGATGGTCTTGGTCATGTCAGGGTGTCCTATTGATGTGGAATTCGCGTCTGCCGCCAATATGAGCGTTGCGTGGGTGAACAAAACTCTGATAAGCCAACAGTCATTGTTGGAATTTGCACAGTGGATTTGATGCAGTGGACAATTGGGACGAAGTCAGAACCGCCTATCAGGTGGCACGCATGGGCACGGTCAGTGGCGCGGCAGAAGTTTTGGGTGTGCATCACGCAACCGTCATCCGTCACATCGACGCGATCGAGGCACGGCTGGGTGTAAAACTGTTCCAGCGTCACGCGCGCGGCTATACGGCAACGGATGCGGGCGAGGATCTTCTGCGCGTCGCACAGGCGACCGAAGATCAGTTCAATCAGCTGGTCGGGCGGATGAAGGGGCGTGGCGACGACGTCTCGGGCGAACTGGTGGTGACGTCGCTGGCCTCACTGGCGCCGCTGGTCGTTCCCGCCTTGACCGAGTTTCAGACTGCGCATCCGGGCTTGATCGTGCGTTACCTCACCGGCGACCGGCTGTTTCGGCTGGAATACGGCGAAGCGCATGTGGCCATTCGTGCCGGCGCCGCCCCGGATCAGCCGGACAATGTGGTGCAGCCCTTCATAACGCAGGAGGTGGGGCTTTATGCCAGCAAGTCTTACGTAGAGCGGCATGGCAAACCGGCAGGTATCGAGGATTTTGCTGAACACTTTTTTGTCAGCACCGACGATGAAAACAGCCGTGCTCCGTTTTCGAAATGGTTGCGCGCGACAGCTCCGGCGCAGGCGATCACCTTTCGCTGCACCAACAACTTCTGCATGCGCGAGGCGGTTCTGTCCGGTGCCGGTATCGGCTTTATGGCCCGGTGGGAAGCATCGCGCGATCCGGAACTGGTCGAGGTTATGGAACCGCTGCCCGAATGGTCCGGCAAGCTGTGGCTGGTCACGCATGTCGACCTGCATCGCACAACGAAGGTGCAGGCGTTTTTGTCCTTCCTCAAGGAGCAGGCCAAAGGCTGGCAGCCGTGACGCTTCAGGCCCGCGGCCATCTGGCGATGCTTGTGTTTTCCATGCTGGTGGCCGGCAGTTTCTCGCTGGGCTCACTCATAGCCAACCAGATTGCGCCTTCGGCGATAACGGCGGCCAGGTTCGCCATTGCGGCACTGGTGATCGGTGCCGTGGCGATGGCGACAACCGGCCTGCCACGCAGCGCCGCGCGCGCACCCTGGCGGTATTTCGTGCTGGGCGGGCTGTTCGCCACCTATTTCGTGCTGATGTTTTACGGCCTGAAAACCGCACCGCCTGTCAGCGCTGCTGCGGTGTTCACCCTGACACCGGTATTGTCCGCGATCGCGGGTTGGTTTCTGTTGCGCCAGATCACCACGCCCCGCATGGCGCTGGCCCTGGCGGTTGGGGCCGTCGGGGCGCTTTGGGTGATATTTCGCGCCGACTGGCAAGCGTTCCGGGCCTTCGAGATCGGCGGCGGAGAGATCATCTATTTCTGGGGTTGCGTCGCACATGCGGTCTACACCCCGATGATACGCCGCCTCAACAGGGGTGAACCCGCCGTGGTCTTCACCTTTGGCACCCTTGTCGCGGGTTGCCTGATCCTGACGGTCTACGGCTGGTCCGACATACGGGCGACGGACTGGGCAAACCTGCCTGCCATTGTGTGGATCGGGTTGCTCTATGTCTCGCTTTTTGCCACTGCCGCCAGTTTTGTGCTGGTGCAGTTTGCCACGCTGCATCTGCCGTCGGCCAAGGTGATGGCCTATACCTATCTGACACCCAGTTGGGTCATCCTGTGGGAGATCGCGCTGGGCAACGGCACCCCAGTTGCACTGATCCTTGTGGGCGTGGTTATGACATGTGTCGCGCTTTTGATGTTGCTGAGGCCGGAAGAACCCGCCGGCGCGGTGCCTGCGACGGACACGGACGCAAATCCGGGCAAAACCGGCCCTTGAGGCAGATCAAGGTACATATATTCAAATTTCCCCATGCTTTTGGGCAAGGAGGAAATCATCATGTACAACCACATCATGTTCCCCGTCGATCTGCATCTGCCGCCCGAGGTCCGCAAGGCAGCTGACGTCGCCGCGCAGGTCGCCCAATGGCAAGGGGCCAAAATCACCATCGTCAGCGTGACAGGAACCCAACCGGGCGAACCCGGTCAGTCCGAGGCGGCCATCAATCAGGACCTGCAGGATTTTGCCAGTCAGTTGGCCGAGAAAAGCGGTGCCGAAGTGGCGTTCCGCAATATTCATTCCGTTGATGTCGGCGCTGAACTGGACGGTGATCTGACCCGTGCAGCCGACGAGATCGGCGCGGACCTGATTGTGGTGGGCACCCATGCCCCCCGGATCATGGACTATATCTTTTCAAGCCACGCCGGCTATCTGGCAAAACATGCCAGCGTGTCGGTGTTTGTCGTCCGGTAAGCTGGTTTAGTCCTCGGGCGTGGGCAGTTCAATCTCCAGAAATCGTTCGAACGCATCCAGGTTGACCGGTTCGAACTGCCCGAAACCCTGCATCCAGACGGATGCCGCCCGCAGCGCATCGGGTTCCAGCTTGCACCATTTCACGCGGCCCCGTTTCTCCTGCGAAATCAGCCCGGCCCTGGTCAGGATGACCAGATGCTTCGAGATCGCGGCCAGCGACATCTCGAACGGCTCAGCCACGTCTGTGACCGCCATATCATCCTCCAGAAGCATCGCCAGAATGGCGCGCCTGGTCGGGTCGGCGAGGGCAGCAAATACGGTGTCGAGTTGGTCGGACATTTGTCTTTCCTAATACGCCGCATCCGGTTTGACAATTTCCGCCAAACCGTCACTGTGCCCCGGCGACCGGACGGGGGAATGCAATGGCGCTCAGATACTGGCTGGTGATCAGCATCCTTGGCATCGGCTGGGGCATGTCCTTCATGTTCAACGCCATATTGCTGCGGGAACTGGGGCCGCTTTCGGTGTCGATGGGCCGGGTCGCCTTCGGTGCGCTGGGGTGCTGGGTTTACGTCGCGGGCGCCCGCCTGCCGGTGCATCTGACCGCAAGGAGGGCGCTTGGGCTGTTGGGCTTTGGTGCGCTCAGCTATGCCGGACCATTCGCGTTTTACGCACTGGCGCAACAGCATATCGCCTCAGGCGTTGCCGGGATCGTCAACGCGACGACACCTGCCTTTGCGGTCATCGTCTCGCATTACTGGCCGGGTGGTGAACGCGCGACATGGCTGAAATCTCTCGGGGTCGTCTGCGGCTTTTCTGGCATTGTGCTGCTGTCATTGCCTGTACTGCGCGCCGGGGCGACGTCCGAGTTCTGGGCCATCCTGCTGACCGTTTGCGCCCCGATCTGTTATGCGTTCTCCTTCAATCTCGCGCGGGCTTTCCGCGACATGCAACCCGTGGTGCTGGTTGCGCTGGCCCTGACAGGTGCGACGCTGGCCATCACACCGCTTGCGCTGTGGCAGGAAGGGCTGCCACATGTGACGCGGACCGAGACATGGCTGTCGCTGATGATGATCGGATTTGTTCTGACCTCGGCCGCCTTTATTGCCTTCTACTGGCTGTTGCCCAAGGTCGGACCCACCAACATGTCGACCGTGACGCTGGTTGCACCGGTCTCGGCGCTGGTGCTGGGAACTTGGGTGCTGGGAGAGGTGCTGCTGCCCGAACATCTGATGGGCATGGCGGCGATCCTGCTGGGCCTGTTGCTGATCGACGGGCGTATTGTTCGGCGCTGGCGGTCCGGGGTGCAGGACAAAGATCAACCAACAGGTTGAATATGCGGAATCCGGCATTTTGCCGGGGATTGGGCAATTCGCGACGATCATGCGGGATTCTAATTTGAAAATATTATTAATGATAACAGTAACTTGAGTGGCAAAATGCTGACCCTTCAAGATCGTTGACTCTGCGCCCCGTGCGCCTTAGCACCATGCCCAAGACTGTGCGAGGAAAACGCCCGTGACCGATGACGACCAAAAGCAGCGTATGGCGCAGCTGGAGGCCAAGATCGATGCGGCGAAAAAGGCCAAACAGCCAAAGGCTCGCGCAGATGCTGACATATCCGGAGGCGAGCTTGCCTGGAGGATGGTCATCGAAATGGTATCCGGTCTGGGGATCGGATTTGGCATCGGATACGGGCTGGACAGCCTGCTCGGGACGATCCCGATCTTTCTGGTGCTGTTCACATTGCTGGGCCTTGTCGCGGGCGTGAAGGTTATGCTCCGCAGCGCGAAAGAGGCTCAAGAGAAACAAGCGGCGGCGACGGCTGTCGAGAAGGACGAGAGGGACTGAACGTGGCGACTGAGACCACCGCAGCACAAGGCAGCAGCCTGGTATTCCACCCGATGGACCAGTTCATCGTCAAGCCGTTGTTCGGCGACGGTGCGGTGGGCATGTTCACAGTCACCAACGTGACCCTGTGGCTGTTCTTCGCAGTGCTGGCTGTTGCGGCTCTGCTGGTTCTGCCCACATCCAAACGCGCGATTGTGCCCAGCCGGATGCAGTCGATCGCCGAGCTGACCTACGGCTTCATCTACAAGATGCTGGAAGACATCTGCGGCAAGGAAGGCGTCAAGTTCTTCCCTTATGTCATGACCTTGTTCATGTTCATCGTCTCCGCGAACTTCCTGGGCCTGATCCCAACCTCGTTTACAACCACGTCGCACTTCGCGGTCACCATCCCGCTGGCGCTGGCCGTGTTCCTGACCGTGACCATTCTGGGTTTCGTCAAGAACGGCGCAGCCTTCCTGGGCCTGTTCTGGGTCTCGAGCGCGCCGCTGGCACTGCGCCCCATTCTGGCGATCATCGAGCTGATTTCGTACTTCGTGCGCCCCGTCAGCCACTCCATTCGTCTTGCCGGTAACGTCATGGCAGGCCACGCGGTTATCAAGGTGTTCGCGGGCTTTGCCGCGGTTGCCGTGATCTCGCCCGTGTCCGTTCTGGCGATCACCGCAATGTACGGCCTCGAGGTCCTGGTGGCCTTCATCCAGGCCTACGTATTCACCATTCTGACCTGTGTTTATCTGAAAGATGCGCTGCATCCTTCGCACTAAGGTCCGATACCCCAACATCGAAACTTCCAATTCGTAAGGAGATACATCATGGAAGGCGATCTCGCACACATCGGCGCAGGCCTGGCAGCAATCGGTTCCGGCGCAGCCGCAATCGGGGTGGGCAACGTTGCAGGCAACTTCCTGGCCGGCGCCCTGCGCAACCCTTCGGCGGCTGCTTCGCAGACCGCAACCCTGTTCATCGGTATCGCATTCGCAGAAGCCCTGGGGATCTTCGCATTCCTGGTCTCGCTGCTGCTGATGTTCGCCGTCTAATCTGCGGAACCTGATCCTTACGCGCAGGTGGGTCCAAGCCATAGCGGCCCACCTGTTGTAAAGACAACGTTCCGACGGAGGACATCATGGCGACTGAACCCATTAGCGAAGAAGTAGTTGGCTCGTGCGTCGACTCCTATGGCTCAGCCATCGGGATGCCGCAGCTCTGCTTCGATTGGTTCCCCAACCAGATTTTCTGGCTGGTCATTACGCTGGTCGTCATCTTTCTGGTCCTGTCCCGCGTGGCTCTGCCCCGCATCGCGGCAATCCTGGCTGAACGCCAGGGGACCATTACAAATGACCTGGCTGCGGCCGAAGATCTGAAGGCCAAAGCGGTCGAGGCTGAAGAGGCCTATAACAAGGCGCTGGCCGATGCCCGTGCCGAAGCGCAGCGTATCGCTGCCGAAGCACGCGCCGAAATCCAGGCCGATCTGGATGACGCGATTGCCAAGGCGGACGCGGAAATCGCTGCAAAGGCGGCTGAATCGGAAAAGGCAATTGCCGACATCCGTGCCGGTGCGCTGGAAAGCATTCAAGTGGTTGCCAAGGATACGGCAGCTGAACTGGTTACCGCACTGGGCGGCGAGGCGGATGCCAAAGCCATCGACGGTGCAGTTGACGCACAGATGAAAGGATAAGTGACATGCGCAACACTCTTGCTCTTATCCTGACCCTCGGTGCCGCCAGCCCGGCTCTGGCCGCGAGCGGCCCGTTCTTCTCGCTTGGCAATACCGACTTTGTCGTCCTTCTGGGCTTTATCGTCTTCATTGCGGTCCTGTTCTACTTCAAGGTTCCCGGCCTGATCGGCGGTGCCCTGGACAAACGGGCCGAAGGCATCAAGTCGGAACTCGACGAAGCCCGCGCCCTGCACGAAGAAGCCCGCAGCCTGCTGGCCTCGTACGAGCGCAAGCAGCGCGAGGTGCAGACTCAGGCAGACGCGATTGTGGCGGCTGCGAAAGACGATGCGGCACTGGCGGCGGAACAGGCCAAGGTCGATCTGGAGAAGTCCATTGCACGCCGTCTGGCAGCTGCACAGGATCAGATCGCATCGGCCGAAGCGTCGGCCGTGAAGGAAGTCCGTGATCAGGCCATTACGATTGCGGTTTCCGCCGCGAACGCCGTTCTGGCCAAGCAGATGACTGCGACGCAGGCCAACAAGCTGATCGACGCATCCATTGCCGACGTTGGTGAAAAGCTTCACTAACCGTATCACATTGTGATCAAGGAAAACCCGAAAGCCGCTGGCCTTCGGGTTTTTTGTTTCCGTACAGTCCCGAGTTAAGCCGTCAGGGCTTGCCGGTTTCATACTCCAGTCGCTGTTGGGCGATTGCCTCGTTCCGCAGCGCTTTCTGCTGATCCGCCAGACATTGTTCAACAAAGCTCAGATGCTGCTCGACCGCCTGCCGCGCGCCCTGCGGATCGCGGTCCTGCAGCGCGGTATTGATGGCGCGGTGCTGTTCCAGAATGGCCTCTCGGTTGGTGCGTTGCTGGAACATCACCTGTCGGTTGTAGAAGACGCCCTGACGCAGCAGATCGTACATCGACCGCATCATGTGCAGCATGACCACGTTGTGGCTGGCTTCGATGATCGCCATGTGGAACTGCGCGTCCAGATTTGCCTCTTCCTCGGCGGCGTTGCGGGCATGGGCGGCTTCCATCTTGTCGATGATCGCCTGCACCACCTTCAGATCGCTTTCTGATCCCAGCCGGGCCGCGCGCTCGGCCGCCAGCCCCTCCATATCCCGCCGAAACGACAGATAGTCGAACACGGCCTCGTCATGGCTGCCGAACAGACGGATCAGACCCGGCGAGAAGGCCGAGCCCAGAACATCGGCAACATAAATGCCAGATCCCGCTTTGGCCGTCAGCAACCCCTGATCCTGCAATTCCGATATCGCGTCACGCAAAGACGGGCGCGAGACACCCATCCGGTCTGCCAGTTCCCTCTCCGCCGGCAGGCGCTCTCCGGGGCGCAGGATTCCGCGCAATATCAGCAATTCGATCTGCCGGACCACGGCCAGAGACAGCTTTTCGCTTTGAACTTTGTGAAAGGGCATCGGTCATCACGTGAAATTGGTCAACTAACATGACCACGTATTCGGCCCATGTGCAAGAATGTGCCATCACGATGATTGAAATAATAGGTCAGCAATATTGACTTTAATGCAAACGTGAATAGCGTGCCGCCGTAACAGGGCTGAGGAGGTCGATTGCCATGGACAAGCTTTATGCCACCCGCGCATCCCGGATGAAGGCATCCGAGATCCGCGAATTGCTGAAACTGCTGGATCAGCCGGACATCATTTCCTTTGCCGGCGGCATACCGGACCCGGCGCTGTTCCCGGCGGACGCCTTTGCACAAGCCTTTCAGGCAGCGTTGTCCCCCGCACAAAGGGCGCAGGCCCTGCAGTATTCGGTCAGCGAAGGCTACGTGCCGCTGCGCCAGTGGCTGGCGGATCATATGCGTGCAATCGGGGTCGAATGCGGCATCGACAACATCCTGATCACCTCGGGGTCGCAGCAGGCGCTGGATTATCTGGGTAAGCTGTTCCTGTCACCCGGGGACACGGCCCTCGTCGGGTGGCCCACCTATCTGGGCGCGCTGGCGGCTTTCAATGCCTACGAGCCGCGTTTTGACCAACTCAGCATCAATGGCAACCGCGGGGCCGACGAGTATGCAGCGGCAGCAAGTCAGGGCGCGGTCAAGTTTGCCTACCTGTCCCCGGATTTTGCCAACCCCACCGGCGAAACGGTCGACCTGCGTGGGCGCGAAACCCTGCTGGATCTGGCCGAGGATCTGGACTGCGCGATAATCGAGGACGGCGCCTATCAGGCCCTGCGCTATGACGGCGATCCGATCCCGCCCGTTCTGGCGCTGGAACTGGCCCGCAAAAGGTCGATCGAGGCGTGCCGCACCATCTATTGCGGAAGCTTCTCGAAAACCCTGTCGCCGGGCCTGCGCATGGGTTGGGTGGTGGCGGCCAAACCGGTGATTTCACGGCTGGTGCTGATGAAACAGGCCGCAGATCTGCATTCGGCCACGATCAACCAGATGGCGGTGCACCAGGTGGCACAAGCCTGTTTCGACACGCATATACCCTTGCTGCGCCGCGTCTATGGCGCGCGTCGCGATGCGATGCTGGCGGCGCTGAAGGAGCACATGCCTGAGGGTGTCGCATGGACCCGCCCCGAAGGCGGCATGTTCATCTGGCTGACCCTGCCGAAAGAGATCAACGGCGCCGACCTGCTGGCGCGGGCATTGGAGACGGTGAAGGTTGCCTTTGTGCCGGGGCACGCGTTTTTCCCCGACGGCTCTGGCACAAACACCATCCGCCTCAGCTTCTCGAACTCGGACGAAGAGACCATCCGTGAAGGCGTACGCCGGTTGGGCGAGGCCCTGCGCGCCTGATCCGGAAAGGAAACGTTAACCAGATTGCCGCAAGACTGCGGCATGATCCGTTTGCTTGCCCTGTTGCTGCTGGCGGCCTGTTCGGCTGGCACGCCCTATTTTCGCAACCTCCCGGCCACTCGTGTTGCCGTCAATGGCAGCGTGTTCGATGTGCGTGTGCGCAACGAACTGGCCGAAGCGGTGCGGGTGAACACGCAATACGCCCCGCGTCTGGGACCGATCCGCGATCGCGCGGCGCTGGCCATGGCGCAGGTATCGGGCTGCCCGATCCTGGACGTGCTGGGCGATGCCGCAGTGACGGTCGGCGTTCTGGGCTGCGACCGGGAAATGGGCGAGCGGCTATTGCTGACGGCGATCTCGCGTCCGAACTATGAGTGTATCAGCTATGGGGGATTCGACTATGCGGTGTATGAATGCACCCCTTATTGAAACGCGCGGATTGTCGCGAGATTTGGCAAGATATTGTGGATAACTCGGAACATTGGTCCATATACTGCGTATCTCCGTTGACACCTCCCCCTTCGGTTGCGCAGACTTCCTACTCATAGGAATCACGGGACCCAGCGGCCATTGCGCTTTAGCAAACTCAAACTGACCGGCTTCAAAAGCTTTGTTGATCCGACCGATCTGATCATCGCGGACGGGTTGACCGGTGTGGTGGGTCCGAATGGATGCGGCAAGTCCAATCTGCTCGAGGCACTGCGCTGGGTCATGGGGGAAAACCGCCCGAAATCCATGCGCGGCGGCGCGATGGAGGATGTGATTTTTGCCGGCGCTGCCACGCGCCCCGCCCGCAATTTCGCTGAAGTGGTCCTGACCATGGACAACTCGGAACGTCTGGCGCCATCCGGGTTCAACGAGAGCGACCAGCTTGAGATCGTCCGCCGCATCACCCGCGATGTGGGCAGCGCCTACAAGACCAACGGCAAGGACGTGCGCGCCCGTGACGTGCAGATGCTGTTCGCCGATGCCTCGACCGGTGCACATTCACCGGCGCTGGTCGGCCAAAACCGCATCGCCGAACTGATCAACGCCAAACCCCGCGCGCGCCGCCGCATTCTTGAAGAGGCGGCGGGTATCTCGGGCCTGTATCAGCGCCGGCACGAGGCCGAGCTGAAATTGAAAGGAACCGAAGCCAACCTGACCCGGGTCGATGATGTGCTGGAACAATTGGGCACCCAACTGGCGCAACTCGCCCGTCAGGCCCGCCAGGCCGCCCGCTATCGCGAGATCGGCGAACAACTGCGGCAGGCTGAAGGGATGTTGCTGTATCGTCGTTGGAAAGAGGCCGACATGGCCCGCCAGCAGGCCGAGGAAAAACTGCGCGACCGCATCACCGAAGCCTCGCGCGCCGAGGCCGAAGCCCGCGCGGCTGCCGCCAAACGCGCCGAGATCGAAGAAACCCTGCCACCGCTGCGCGAGGAAGAAGCCATCGCCGCCGCCGTCCTGCAGCGCCAGCAGGTTCAGCGCGACCAGCTTTCCGATCAGGAATCCCGCGCACGCCAAACCATCGAAACCCTGACCAACCGCATCAAGCAACTTGGCAACGATATCGAACGCGAAGCCGGGCTGAACCGCGACGCGGGCGAGATGATCGAGCGTCTGGAATGGGAAGCCCGTGAGCTGGCCAAAGCGACCGAAGGTCATGACGACAAAGTCTCCGAGGCTGCCGAAATCGCGCGCGAAGCCGCATCCGTGCTGCAGGACCGCGAGGATCACCTGTCGCAGGAAACCGAGGACATGGCCCGCCTCGTCGCCCGCCACCAGTCGGCGCAGCGGCTGGTCGAGGACAGCCGCAAGACCCTGTCCCGCTCTGAGGCCGAAGAAGACAAGGCGCGCGCCGCCGTGGATGAGGCCAAAGCTGCCCTGACCCGTGCCAGCGAAGCCTTTGAGGCCGCGCAAGACGGTGAGGAAGAAGCCCGCGAAGCCGCCGAAGCCGCCGAGGAAGCTCTGGCCTCCGCTGACGAGCTGCGCAACGACACGCAGGCCCGCGAAGCGGAAGCCCGCGCGCAAAGGTCCGAAGCCGAAGGGGAGTTGGGGGCCATTCGCGCGGAAACCATGGCGCTGGCCAAACTGGTCGAACGGGATACGGCCGAAGGCGGGCAGGTGCTTGATCTGCTGCGTGTGGCGCCGGGCTATGAAAAGGCGCTGGGGGCTGCGTTGGCCGACGATCTGCGCGCGCCCCTGGTCGAAGGCGACGGTCCTTCCGGCTGGGTTCAGGTTGCGGGATATGACAATGATCAGCCCTTGCCCGACGGTGCGGAACCGCTGGCGCTGCATGTCTCGGGGCCGGATCGCCTCAGCCGCCGGATTGCGCAAATCGGGTTGGTGGATGCCGATCTGGGCGCGCGACTGCAAGCTTCTCTGAAGCCCGGCCAGCGGTTGGTGTCGCGGTCCGGCGATTTGTGGCGCTGGGACGGTTTCAGGGCCTGGGCCGAGGATGCGCCAAGCGCCGCGGCCCTGCGGCTGGAACAGCTCAACAAGCTGGAGGCGCTGAAGCAGGAACTGACCCGTACCGAAGCGCAGGCCGATGGTGCCCGCGCCGCGCACGAGGCACTGTCTCGGAAACTGGCGGACGTGACCGAAGCCGATCGACGCGCGCGCGAAGCCCGCCGTGCTGCCGATCAGCGCATGGCCGAAACCGCCCGCCTGCTGAGCCGGGCCGAGGCCGATCGCAACCTGGCGCAGGGCAAGCTGGAAACCCTGTCCCTTGCCGTGGATCGCCATAAAGAGGACGCCATGTCCGCCCGGGTCCAGCTGCGCGAGGCCGAGGGTGCATTGAGCGGTCTGGGCGACCTCGACAGTGCTCGAGCGCAGGTCGAGGACATCAAGCAGACGGTCGAGGCGGCGCGGATCACCATGCTGACCCACCGTTCGACCCATGACGAATTGCGCCGCGAGGGCGAGGCGCGGACCCGGCGCTCGCAAGAAGTGACGAAAGACCTCAGCGGTTGGAAGCACCGTCTGGAGACGGCGGAAAAACGTATTTCGGAACTGGCTGAACGCAAGGAAAGCTCCGAAGAGGAGCTGACCGAGGCAATGGCCGCCCCCGGCGAGATTGCCGAGGCCCGCGAGGAACTGAACGAACTGATCGAAGCGGCCGAGGCCCGCCGGGCCGAGGCCGCCGACAAACTGGCTGAGGCCGAGACCCAGCAGCGCGAGGTGGTCCTGGCCGAGCGCGAGGCGGAACGCCATGCCTCGGAAGCCCGCGAATCCCGCGCTGCCGCCGAGGCGCGCTGTGATGCGGCGAAAGAAAGCGTCGTGGCTGCGGCCGAACGCATTGCCGAGGATCAGCAACTGACCCCGAACCAGCTATTGAACCAGTTGGACACCAACCCCGACCAGATGCCCGCCGCAGATGCGCTGGAGGCCGAAGTGAACCGCCACAAGCGTCAGCGCGACGCGATGGGCGCAGTGAACCTGCGTGCCGAAGAGGACAGCAAGGAGGTTCAGGAGGAGTTCGACACCCTGAACAGCGAAAAGGCCGATCTAGAAGAGGCCATCAAGGCCCTGCGCAGCGGCATCGCCAGCCTCAACCGCGAAGGGCGCGAACGGTTGCTGACCGCATTCGAACAGGTGAACGCGAACTTCGCCATGCTGTTCAAACACTTGTTTGGCGGCGGCGAGGCCAATCTGGTCATGGTCGAAAGCGACGATCCGCTGGACGCGGGGCTTGAGATCATGTGCCAGCCGCCGGGCAAGAAACTCTCGACCCTCAGCTTGCTGTCGGGCGGTGAACAAACGCTGACGGCGACGGCGCTGATCTTCGGCGTCTTCCTCGCCAACCCCGCACCGATCTGTGTGCTGGACGAAGTTGACGCGCCGCTGGATGACGCCAACGTCACGCGCTTCTGCGATCTGCTGGACGAGATGTGCCGCCAGACCGACACGCGCTTCCTGATCATCACCCACCACGCGGTGACCATGGCGCGGATGGACCGGCTGTTTGGCGTGACCATGCAGGAGCAGGGCGTCAGTCAGCTGGTCTCGGTCGACCTCAAGAAGGCCGAGCAGATGGTCGCCTGATCCATCACTGCAATGTCATGCCCATTTCAGACCCGCGCAGGGTAGGGTGGGGCATGACCCGTTTTCTGATCATTGCCCTGCTGACCGCCAGCCCGCTTGCGGCTGCAGAATGGACCACCAAACCCGGAGACGTCCCCCTGAGCGCGCAGGAATTGGACGCATTGGCGGGCCGCACGCTGACATTCTACGACGACGGAAAATCGAAATACTCGGTGGGAGGGGCCTATTCCTACACCTACGCCAGCGGCGAATCCGCGTTCGGCACCTATTCCATCGCCGAGGACGGCAGCGTTTGCATCGCCTATCGCAACGGCTTCAGCCGCTGTGACCTGTATGTCCGCAGTGGTGAACGGCTGATCCTGATTGATCAGAAAGGGAACCGCTATCCGGTGCGGCCGGAGTGAGAGCGAGGTGTGCACCGTTGATCGCTTCCTCCACTCGCTGCCAGGCGGGACTACGCTACCATGCGCTCTATTTGCTATCGCGTTGCAAGCAGCTGATCTTGGAGTTCCCGTAGCAGCTTTCTCTTCATGGCCCGCGCGTAGTCAGCATACCCGTTCGCGATTTCTACAAATGCGCCGGGCCCAGAAATTACATGGTTCGCATAGTAGGCTTGAACCTCTGTCTCGGCACCTTCGATCACTAGCCCGTTGACAGTCACGCGCTCGAAAGGAAAGTGTCTGTAAGCGCTTTCTGGCGGGTAGCGGTGGTTGTGGATGCCATCACCGGACACATCGAGAACAAGCCGGTCGCACCAAGACACCTCACTAAGTTTAGTCGCTCCGAAACTAAGCGCAGCCCCTATTGCAGTCGGATATTCGGCCGCTCCGCGCTGATGGACGAACAAGCGCTCAATGAACCCGGACAAATCCTGTTCGTTGCGGATAAATTTCCAGGGAGAGATGATCGTTTGCTGGTGGTAACCACTCCATTCGTAGGCCATCAGCGCAACAGCTCTGGACAGGATCACGCTTCGTACTGATGGGTCGGACAGTGCGGCAGCCAGGCCTTCACGCTGCATTTTGTATTCGGCATCGTCCACGCTGACCGAAACATCGAGTGCAAAAGCAAGGGCAGTCGAGCATTCTGGTTCTTCTGCTGTTGCCGGGCAGGTCGGCAGCAGCGCCAATAGGGCAATGCGTGCCAAAGGGATCATCGTGAAGCGCTCCTTTGCAACGTGTTTGATGAAAGAACGATAGCATATCGCCCGGGATTCGTCAGAATCGGCGTTGCCAGAACACTTGAAGCTTCGGAACATCCTTCTGTGCTATGGTCCGGTCTGGGCCCTAATCAGACACTTTATCACTACCGCTACAACAACTCCGCCGTTGGCCACGCATCCGCAGGCAGCCCCAAGCGGACCTGTTCGGCCTGCGCTGCTGCCCGCGTTCCGGCAACCAGAATGCCATCGATCATGCCCACGTCATGCCCGCGCGCCTTCCAAGCGCTTGCAGAAAAAGGCTATTTGCGACCAACAGCCAGTTCAGCCCGGATCGCCGTGTCTGAGTCTAAAAAAGCTGCTTCGGGGGAAGCGCCGACAGCATCGAAGTAGCGGCTCAAGAAGTTCCGGAATGAAGCTGCGAGTGCGATGTCAGCGATGTTGAGGTCGCTGAAACCTAACGCTTTGAGCTTGTCGATGTCCTGCTCCGAGACCATTGACGAGTTTCTGGTTATCTTCTCGGCATACTCTAACATCGCAACCTGTCGCTCGCTCAATCCGGCATTTCGATAATCCCGATGAACCGCAATCGCAGTCTCACGATCAAGCATCTCCGAAAGAACCTTGAAATATACGTGCGAACAATAGCTTGAAGGAACGTGGCGCGCCGCGACAAAGGTAATGAGACGGAAATCGATCAGGTCGAGAGAGAAACCATCCCGGATCTGGTGCAAGAGAGACTCGACCGGGACGATGATGTCGGGGCGGGCCGACCAACACTGGGTCGCCTCCATGACACGTCCCATCGATGCAATTTCTGCATTGTAGAGCTCCGCGATTTCTCCAGTTGCCTCGTTTGGCTCGATTGTCTTGATGTACATGTACAGCTCCCGGCAGCCGCGGTCAGAAAAACTCTACTACCCCCCCTCTGTTTTCTGGCAATCCTGAAAGCGCTTATCGGTCAATTCGATAAGCGCCCGGTCCGGCCAAAGAACGTCTCTTGCGAAACGGCCTCGTCGACAATTGAGGTCAAACCATGGGGACATTCGATTCCATTAGTAGCATCGTCAGAATGGGCTCAAAGCAGAGATTTCATCACAACCGCCCCAGCAATTCCGCCGTTGGCCACGCATCCGCAGGCAGCCCCAACCGGACCTGTTCGGCCTGCACCGCAGCGCGTGTCCCAGCGCCCAGAATGCCATCGATCTTGCCCACGTCGTGCCCGCGCGCCTGCAGCTTGCCCTGCAACTGCTTCATTTGCGCACC
Organism: Ruegeria sp. D1(2025); assembly: GCF_056536425.1. Classification (NCBI taxonomy): domain Bacteria; kingdom Pseudomonadati; phylum Pseudomonadota; class Alphaproteobacteria; order Rhodobacterales; family Roseobacteraceae; genus Ruegeria; species Ruegeria sp. D1(2025). Next base: position 351,113 of record NZ_JBQFPO010000002.1, read on the forward strand.
GGACAGGCCCTGCGCCGGATTGCCCGCATTGTAGATCTGCGCGCCTTCCAGACGTGTACCGAAATAGGCGGCGGTCAGAACATAGACAAAGCTCTGGTTCCATTCGAAATAAACGTCGAAATTCGGATAGGCCAGAAAGGCCGGGCCGTTGTGACCCTGCGGCAGGATCAGCGAGGCGGGCAAATCCGCCAACGTCCCATCGCGCGCCTGAACGCCCATCGCCTGCCAATCTGACACGGGCCGCGGTTTGCCGGGGCCGGATAGCGACCAATCCATCTGCGCTGGTACCGTGACTTCCTGCAGCCACGGCTGACCCGGTTGCCAGCCCAGATGCGACAGCATCTTGGCCCCCGACATCAGCGCATCGGGCGCGGATGTCTTCAATGAGACCTTTCCGTCGCCGTCCCCATCGACACCGTTTTCCAGAATGTCACGCGGCAGCATCTGCACCATTCCGATCTCGCCCGCCCAGGCGCCGGTGGTGCGGGCCGGGTCGAAATTGCCTTGTTGGTACAGCTCGATTGCCGCGAAGATTTGCGGCCGGAACAGTTCGGGACGGCGGCAGTCATGGGCCAGCGTCACCAGCGCGTTGCGGGTGTTGAAATCGCCCTGAAACGCGCCGTAGTCGGTCTCGAACGCCCAGAACGCCAACAACACCCCGCGTGAGACGCCGTATTCCCGTTCGATCCGGTCGAACACAGCATCGTATTTTCCTGACATGGCCTTGCCCCGGTCGATCCGGTTCTGCGAGATCAGGCGGCGGGAAAACTCGATGAAGGGTTTCTGGAACACGCCCTGCGCCCGGTCAGCCTTCAGCACTGCGCCATCCTGCTGAACGCCATTGAAAAAGCCGTCCACGGTGGATGTGTCGAATCCCTGCTCAATGGCTTCGTCTTTCAGGCCCTTTACAAAGGAATTGAACCCGCCGCCGCATTGGGCAAAGGCAGGGGCGGCAAACAGGGTGGCGGCGATCAGGCCGGAAAGAAAACGCATGAGTGTGTCCGTCAGAAAATAAAGTTAAGCCCAACCCACACCGACACGAGGCCCAGTGCAAGCCCCCAAACCCGCCAAAGCATGTCACATGCGCTGAAAACCTCTGTCGCGCCGATCTCGCGCGGGGCTTCGCCATTGACCCAGGCCAGATCGCGCACCTGCCCGTCGTAGCTGCGCGGTCCGGCCAGTGCCACGTTCAGCGCCCGCGCCATAGCGGCTTCGGGCCAGCCTGCATTGGGCGAGATGTGTCGGTGTGCATCCCCTGTAATTTCAGGCCAGCGGTTCCATTGTGCCGACAACGCCACGATCATCAGACCGGTCAGCCGGGCCGGGATCAGGTTCAGCAGATCGTCGAACCGGGCCGCGGCCCAGCCGAATTCCCGATATTTGTCGTTGCGATAGCCGATCATGCTGTCGGCGGTGTTCACGGCCTTGTAGATCAGCAGGCCCGGAAGCCCCGCGACCAGAAACCAGAAGGCCGGCGCGATCACCCCGTCGCTCAGGTTCTCGGCGGCGCTTTCGATGGCCGAGCGTGCAACCTGCGCCTCGCTCATGTCGCGCGTATCACGCGACACGATCATCGCGACCTTCACGCGCCCTTCGGGCAGGGATACTCGCAACCCGTCCGCCACGTCCTTCACATGCGACACCAGCGATTTCTGCGCCAGCAGGATCGCGCAGATCACGACCTCGGCCATCCATCCCAGAAGCGAGAGCGCCCAGGCAATCAGGACCGACGCAACAACCAGCAGGGCGACAACCCCGACACCCTTGAGCCGTCGTCTGGCCCCATGGTTCAGGCGCTTGTCCAGCCAGCCGATTGCATTGCCGATTACCACTGCAGGGTGACGCAACCGCGACCACAGCCAGTCCGGTTCACCCAGCGCAGCGTCCAGGGACATGGCGCAGATCAGCACGAACGCGCCAGTCACAGCGCGGCCTCAAGCCTGTCCCAGCCGTTGGCGGGCGGCAGGCCAAGACGCAGATAGGTTTCGGAATAGGGAAAGATGCGGCTCCAGATATGGGCGTGGGCCAGACGGTCCTGCCAGGCGGCGGCATTGTCCACCTCGTAGAGGCGGAACAGGGTCGTTCCACCGACCAGCCTTGCGCCCTTGTGCGTGACCAGCCTGTCCAGCTGTGCGGCTTCGTCACTCAATCTTGCACGGGTGGCCTCGGCCCAGCCGGTGTCCTGCAGCGCCCGGGTTCCGATACGCAGGGCCGGACCCGATACCGCCCATGGTCCGGTCAGATCGTTCAGTCGGGCGATCATGTCCTTCGGACCGACGGCAAAGCCCAGCCGCAACCCCGCCAGCCCCCAGAACTTGCCGAAGCTTTTCAGAACGATTGTGCCGGGACGGTCCGACAGACGGATCAGTGAGGCGCCGGGTGTGACGTCGCAAAAGCTCTCGTCAATCACAGTTAGCGGAGAATCGGCGTCGCGCTCGGCCCAGATCCGGCCATCCGGGTTGTTGGGGTGCACGATCACCCGGGCCTCGGCCGCGCCGTCCCCGGTGACTGACCAGCCCTGTGCGGCAAAGGCCGCCGCGTGTTCATTATAGGTGGGCATCGTGATCCGGACCCGCCCCGTTGCTGCAAGCGCGGGAATGCGGGCGATCAGGGCCGACGCGCCGGGCGCGGGCAGAATCGCGGCCTCATCGGGAACCGACCAGAACTGGCGCGCAGCCTGGGTCAGACGCTCGAACGCGCCGTGATCGGGCAATTCGGTCCAGTCCGATGGCACCAGCCCGGAAGCTTCGTAGGGATGAGGGTTGATCCCGGTCGACAGATCAATCCAGTCGCTGCGCGTGCCACCATAGCACCGGATGGCCCCGTCCAGCCCGCCGCCGTGATCCCGGGTGCTGCGCGGGTTCAGGTTGTTATCGCCGCCGATCATGTGAATTCTGCCCCAAAACGCCCGATTCAGCCCGCTTCAAGCGGATTTTTGCCATTTTGACAAGCAAATCCGCGTGATCGGGGTCCCTCAAGGCCGTCATTAACACTTTGTTAAGGAAATCGCGTGATCACGAATTACGGGGGTCGGCACCGTTCACCTTATCAAGTGCCGAGGTTGTTGCAAATGAATGTTCTGATTGTTGAGAGTAACCCCGACCTTGGTCGGGTCTGGAAAAGGCATCTGGAAAGACAAGGCGCGATCGTTACGCTCGTCGCCGGCCAGGAGGCTGCGATCCTTGCGCTTTACGGAACGGCCTTTGACGTTATCGTTCTTGACTTGGTTCTGGAAACCGGCAGCGCGCTGGCGGTTGCGGATTTCGCCAGCTATCGCCGCCCCGAGGCGCGGGTGATCTTTGTCACCAACACCACGTTCTTCTCGGACGGTTCGATCTTTGCCCACAGTCCCAATGCCTGCGCTTATGTGCAAAGCGAAACGCCGCCAGAGGATCTGGCGGCGATGATCGAGCATTACGCGGCGGGTCGCTGATCGCGCCGGTGCGGTTCTGAATAATCCAGCTCCGGGTTCACGGGAATGATGCGATGCGGGTTTATGCTGTCGTGGCTATAGTGATAGTGGCGCACGATGTGGTTCATGTTCACCGTCTGTGCGACGCCCGGCCACTGATAAAGTTCGCGCGTATAGGCCCAGAGGTTCGGGTAATCGATCAGCCGCCGTTTGTTGCACTTGAAATGCAGATGATAGACCGGGTCGAACCGGATCAGGGTGGTGAACAGACGCCAGTCGGCCTCGGTCACGCGGTCGCCCATCAGATAGCGGCTTCGGGTCAGCCTCTCCTCCAGCCAGTCCAGCGTGTCGAACAACGGATGCACGGCCGCGTCATAAGCTTCCTGTGTGGTGGCAAAGCCTGATTTGTAGACACCGTTGTTGACGTCGGAATAGATGCGGGCGTTGACCGCTTCAATCTCATCCCGCATCGCCTCGGGCCAATAGTCATCGGTATTGCCGGTGATCCCGTTGAAGGCGCTGTTAAACATCCGGATGATTTCCGAGCTTTCGTTCGACACGATCGTCTCCTGCGCCTTGTCCCAAAGGATCGGTACCGTCACACGGCCCGAATAGGCAGGATCGGCTTTGGTGTAGATTTGATGCGCATGGGTCAGACCATAAAGCGTGTCGCCCGTGGCACCTTGCGCGTCCGGTTCGAATGTCCACCCCTGATCCAGCATGTCCGGGTTGACCACAGACACAGAGACATGATCGCGAAGACCCTTCAGTTCCCGAAAGATCAGCGTGCGGTGCGCCCAGGGGCAGGCAAAACTGACATACAGGTGATAGCGCCCGCTTTCCGCCGCAAACCCGCCCTTGCCCGACGGGCCGGGGCTGCCATCGGCGGTCAGCCAGTTGCGAAACTGCGCGGCCGAGCGTTTGAAAGCTCCGCCGGTTGATTTGGTGTCATACCAGGTGTCATGCCACGTGCCGTCGATCAACAGGCCCATATCGGCTCCTCCATTTGCAGTTCCCCAAAACATATGATGCCGCGCCGGACCTTCCTACGTCACCAAGCGCGCAACCGGTCTGCGCCGGTGCACATCCGGCGCTGGGATTTTCGTGCAACAGATCATTGGCAAGCCGCGCCATGTGACCCGGTTCACTGGATTTTTACATCCATGCCCTCACAATAAAGGGCACCGAAGGGGAATTTTTGTATGAGTACGTATGTTTCAAAGGAAATGCGCGCCGAGTTGGACGCCGCGCGAATCGCCACATTGAAGAAAACCAGCCGTTTGCGGGTGGAGATGGGCGACAATTACTTCAAGATCCTCAAATTGTGGAAAGACGGTTTCTCGGTTGAGGCCGCGACGACTCCGCGCCTGCGCGGGCTGGTCGACATCTATGACGGCGCGACCCACCTGTACCAATGCCTGATCATCGCCGACGAAGAGGAAGCGGGCGAAATGCGCTATGAATTCAAGCGCAACACAGTTGCCGCCGACAGCGCTCCGCTGGATTTCTACCGCTCCCCCGATGCGCCGATCGCACTTCTGGGGCATGAGGACTAGGGGCGGATTTCCACCGTCCTACCGTGTTCCGTAAGGCTCCAAAACTGCGCTATCTCGATATTGGAGGTCGCAATGCAGCCTGCTGTCCAATCGCCGGGTAACGTCGGCCCGACAACGCCGATGGATTGCCAGTGGATGAAAATATCGCCACGGGGATCAACCCCTACTGCCGCGCAAGAGCGATGCCCTTTGGTTGCGGATAATCAATCCCAATGGACAGGTGAAATGCGCTTTGCGGATTGTCGCGATTGACGGCGAAATTACCCTCGGGCGTATTGCCGTCGCCTCCCCCTACCTTATCGCCATCCGCTGCAAACCCCAGCGCGATATCGGGCTGCATCACCACCGCGCCCATCGGAGTCGCGGTCAGGCGCTGGGCAGATTCCTCGATCAAAAAGGCTCGGCGCACCTGTTACTGCAAGTCGCCAAACGCCCGTTTCAGCCGGGCGCAGGCGTCTTCGACCCGTGATTTCTGGGTCGCCAGATTGAACCGCTCAAACGTTTCGCCGCCCGTGCCGAAACCGGGCCCCGATGAGGTCGCGATCTTTGCATCCTCGCGCAGGCGGCGGACAAATTCGGCGTGATCCATCCCGGTGCCCGAGAAATCGACCCAGGCCAGATAGGTCGCCTGCAACGGCATCGACCACAGTCCGGGAATTTCGGCGATGGCGGCATCGAACAGTTTCCGGTTGTCGATCAGATGCGCGATCTGCGCATCGACCCATTCCGCCCCCGCAGGGGAATAGGCGGCGGTAACCATGGCAACACCCAGAGCGGATGGATCATAGTCCAGCGTGTAAAGCCGGTGCCGCATCGTGGCGCGCAGCTTGTCGTCGGGGATGATCAGGTTGCCGGTGCGTTGACCCGCGATGTTGAACGTCTTGGACGCCGCCGTCAGCGTCACCGTCCGGGGCCGTGCCTCGGGGGCGGCGACATCCATCGGCACGAAGGTGTTTCCAGGATAGACCAAATCGTGGTGAACCTCGTCTGAAACCAGAAGTAGCCCGTTGCGTTCTGCAAAGGCGGCAACAGCCCGCAGTTCATCCGGCGTCCAGACCCGGCCCGACGGGTTCTGCGGCGAACACCACAGCAGCAGCTTCTCGGATCCGTCCAGCCGCGACTGCGCATCTTCCAGATCCAGCGCGTATGTATCGCCGTCGCGCACCAACGGGCATTCCACGACGCGCCGCCCGGTCTTGTTCACCTTATGGGCAAACTCGTGGTAAACCGGCGGGAAAATGACCACGCCATCGCCCGGTTCGCTCCAGACATCCAGACACAGTGCAATGGCATTACCCAGGCCTTGCGCGGACAACACCCAGTCAGTGTCGATTTGCCAGTTGTGCCGGGTTTTCATCCACCAGGCGATGGCCTCAAGGTATTGCGGGTGCTGCCAGGAATACCCGAAAGTCCCTTGATCGGCCGCCGCGCGCACCGCTTCGATCACGCAAGGCGCGGTGGCATAATCGGAATCCGCCGTCCACATCGCCAAACCGTCCCGGGGTGAAACTCCGTACAATTGTTCCATCTTGTCCCACTTGGTACAGTTGGTTTCGCGGCGGTCGATCGGGTCGTTGAAAGTCATGTCTGCTCCATTTGTCACGCCGAAAGCTAGCCACTATTGACACAAGCGCAAGGGGGGCGTTGCGGCTGGGCTCGCGTTGCCCTAAATCAGCCTCATGAAACGTGATATTCTGATCCATCCCGATCCCCGCCTGAAAAAGGTCTGCGCGCCTGTGGCCGACCTGACGGACGCGCTGCGCACGCTGGCCGACGACATGCTGGAGACGATGTATGATGCGCCCGGCATTGGCCTTGCCGCGCCGCAGATCGGCGTGCTCGAGCGGCTGATCGTGCTGGATTGCGTCAAGGAAGAGGGCGAAGCGCCGCGCCCGCTGATCATGTTCAACCCGGAAGTCATCGCCGCCTCGGAAGAAACCAATGTCTATGAGGAAGGCTGCCTGTCGATCCCTGAACAGTATGCCGAAGTGACCCGGCCCAAGGTGGTGGACGTGGCCTGGATGGACGAGAACGGCAATGCACGCACCGAAACATTTGACGGTTTGTGGGCAACCTGCGTTCAGCATGAGATCGACCACCTGAACGGAAAGTTGTTCATCGACTATCTCAAACCGCTCAAACGCCAGATGATCACCCGCAAGATGCAGAAGCTCAAACGCGAACGGGCCCGGACATGACCGTCCGCACCTGCCTGCCCTGGCCGGACAAGCGCCTGCGCACAAAGGCAGATGACGTCACCGAGATCACCGACGAAATTCGCGCCATCTGGAACGACATGATCGACACGATGGAGGCGATGCCGGGCGTTGGCCTCGCTGCGCCTCAGATCGGCGTCATGCTGCGGCTGGCCGTAGTCGATGGCTCGACCGAGCGGGGCCGGGCGATCCGGCTGGCAAACCCGGAAATCCTGCACAGTTCCATTGAGCTGCGCGAGCATGATGAGGCCAGCCCGAACCTGCCCGGTGTGTCGGCCAAGGTGAAGCGTCCGCGCGCGGTGACGGTGAAATACATCAATGAACAGGGCGTCGTCGACCGCCGCGACTTTGTCGGGATCGAGGCGACAAGCGTTCAGCATCAGATCGACCACCTGAACGGACGGATGTATTTCGACCGCCTCAGCAAGGTCAAACGCGACATGCTGCTGCGCAAGGCCAAGAAACTCACGTAGGCCGGGCTTCAGCCCGGCACCCCAGCACCTCCGGAGCCGACGATGCGCATAATCTTCATGGGAACCCCTGATTTCTCGGTCCCGGTGCTGGATGCGCTGGTCGAGGCCGGGCACGAGATCGCCGCCGTCTATTGCCAGCCGCCGCGCCCGGCCGGACGTGGAAAAAAAGACCGTCCGACCCCCGTACATGCCCGCGCCGAGGCGCTGGGCCTGACCGTCCGCCATCCCGTTTCGCTGAAATCAACCGAAGAACAGGCCAAATTCGCGGCACTGAAGGCAGATGTGGCCGTTGTTGTCGCCTATGGGCTGCTCCTGCCGCAACCCGTTCTGGATGCGCCCGCGCGGGGGTGTCTGAACATCCATGCCAGCCTGCTGCCGCGATGGCGCGGCGCCGCCCCGATCCACCGGGCGATCATGTCGGGGGATGCGCAGACCGGTATCTGCATCATGCAGATGGAGGCCGGACTGGATACCGGCCCGGTCCTGCTGCGTCGGGCAACTGATATCGGGTCCGAGGAGACGACGGCCCAATTGCACGACCGGCTGTCCGGCATGGGTGCCGGGCTGATTGTCGAAGCGCTTGCCAAACTGCCTGATCTGACACCCGAGCCGCAGCCCGATGATGGCGTGACCTATGCCACCAAGATTGACAAGGCCGAGGCGCGCATCGACTGGGCACGGCCCGCCGTCGAGGTTGATCGCCAGATCCGCGGCCTGTCACCGTTTCCCGGCGCATGGACGGAAATCAGCGGCGAGCGCATCAAGCTGCTGGGGTCGCGTCTTGCCGAAGGGCAGGGCGCACCCGGCGAGGTTCTGGATGCAACCCTGCGCGTGGCCTGCGGTGACGGGGCGGTCGAACTGCTGCGCTTGCAAAGGGCGGGCAAAGGCGCGCAGGATAGGGAAACCTTTCTGCGGGGCTGGCCGATCCCAACCGGCACCCGGATGTCTGCGGAGTAAGCTGAATGTTCATGATCTTGATGGGCACCGTCGTGATCGCCGGAATTGTGGGGTATCTGGCTGAAAAGACGGGCTTTACGCATAACGGATATCTGCCCTCGATCATCATCTGCGTTGGCGGGGCTTTTCTGTTCTATTTCGTCCGTATCATGTTCGGCATCAGCTTTGGCCCGCCCGGTCTGGACGCAATGCTGTCCTCCATCGGGGCCCTGATCATCGTGCCGACGCATTGGAGGAAATGACATGCCGGTTGTCGCCTTGATCGTGATCGGAGCCGCCGCAGGTTTCCTCGCCACGCGATTGATGCGGATCGAGGCCGATATTCCCACCACCATGCTGATTGGCATCGTTGGCGCTCTGATTGGCGGCTTTGTGTTGCGGATGCTGGTGACTGTGATGGGCTGGCTTTCCGGCTTCGTCGGCGCTTTTTTGGGCGCGCTTCTGGTGATCTGGCTGTGGCAGAATTACCTGCGGCGCTGATGTCTTGACCTTTCGGTGCGTTAAGGGCCAGATCACGGCCGATCCGCAACGTAAGGAAGTCCAATGCCGCATGATCTGAAACCGGATGACGTCGCCCTGATGGGTGTCCCGCTGGACCTGCATTCCTCATTCCTGCAAGGTCCGGCCTTTGCCCCGGGCCGCATCCGCGAGGCGTTGCATTCCGGTGCCGCCAATCTGACCGCCGAAGACGGCACCGATCTGGGCGCGACCGACCGGTTCAGGGACACGGGCGATCTGGACGTGTTCGAGATGCGCGGCCAGGAACCCATTGACCGGATCGAAACAGGGGCAGCCGAGCGCATCGCCACAGGCGCGCGGTTGTTGTCGCTGGGCGGCGATCATTCGGTCGCCTTTCCACTGATCAAGGCGCATTCCGAACGGTACGAAGGGCTGAACATCCTGCATATCGATTCACACCCCGATCTGTATGACGAACAGGATATCGGCCCGCTTGGCCATGGATGCCCCTTTGCCCGCGTGATGGAAAGCTGCCGGATCAACCGTCTGGTGCAAGTTGGCATCCGGACGATGAACACCCATCAGCGAGAGCAGGCCGAAAAGTTCGGGGTCGAGGTCATCGACATGCGCAACTGGCGATCCGACCTGCAGATTTCTTTCGAAGGTCCGGTCTACCTGTCGCTGGATCTGGACGCGCTGGACCCGGCCTTTGCGCCCGGTGTCTCGCATCACGAACCCGGTGGTCTCAGTACGCGCGAGGTCATCGACCTGATTAACCGGTTTCAGGGCCAGCTGGTCGGTGCGGATATCGTGGAACTGAACCCTCATCGCGACCCCTACGGCATGACGGCCATGGTCGCGGCCAAGTTTGTCAAGGAAATCGGCGCGCGCCTGCTGCGCCGTTAGCGGTCGTCACAAACCTCGGCTGATCCAAGCCGCGGGGCGGTGCCGGTCGTCATGCCAAACAGTTCGGTCTCGGCCGCGGTCATCCAATGCATGCCCTCGGCCGGGGCTGCGGCCAGCGTGAACCAATAGAACTCCTCGGGCGCGCCGATATCGCGGAAATAGTCCAGATAGCGGTCGTGTTCGGGGTCGGTGGTTGGAATTTCGGTCGCAACGATGCCTGCCCCGCTCCAGCTGTGAACGCCGACGCAGGCGCCCGGCTGCAAAATGCGCCGCTTGCCGGCCAGGAACAGATCCGTTCCGCCAGACGCAATCAGCCCGTTTGACGGAACGATGATGTCGAACCCTGCATCATGCACCGCGCGGCTGAACACCACATTGGCGTCATCGTCCGCCGACCCTTCGATATTCAACAACACCAGCGTCCGGATGTCCGGGTTGCGCGCGACGACCTTTTCAAAGGCGGCAAGCGTGGTGTCATCGATTGTGCCGGTTGCGATGATCTGATCATCCCGGGCGACAAACTGCACAGGCTGGTAAAACGTGCCGCATGACGCCAGCAGGCTCAGGCAGGTGCAAATAATGACTGGCCTGGTTTTCATCCGGAAACTCGCACTGTGATGGCCATGAGGTATCAGCGCGAAGATGGCCCGTCCACCGGTCAGGGCGACACTGCGGCTCAGGCCTGCGCCTTCTTGGGTTTGAACGGGGCCATTCCGGCACGGGCCAGTTCATCGGCACGTTCGTTCTCGGGGTGTCCGGCATGACCTTTGACCCATTCCCAGGTCACGTTATGGCGCGACTGCGCTTCGTCCAGCCGCTGCCACAGATCGACATTCTTGACCGGTTTCTTGTTCGAGGTCTTCCAGCCGTTTTTCTTCCAGCCGAATATCCAGCCGGTGACGCCGTTTTTGACATAGGCGCTGTCGGTCACGATGGTGATTTTCGACGCCCGCTCCAGTGTTTCCAGCGCACTGATCGCGGCCAGCAATTCCATCCGGTTGTTGGTGGTTTCGGCCTCTCCGCCGTTCAGTTCACGCTCTTTCAGAATGCGTTCGCCATCCACCGCGCGCAAAAGAACACCCCATCCGCCGGGGCCGGGATTTCCCGAACACGCACCATCGGTGTAGGCAAACAGATCAGGCATGGGCGAAAACCAGAACGAACCCGTCATAGGACCCGGCCAGGCCTTTTCCCATCCCGGTCACGCAACGACCCAGCGTGAAACCGGCATCGGCAAGCGCCGTTTCGATCTCGGGTTGCGAATAATAGGTGTAGTACCGGTCCAGATCGTCGCGATGTTCGCCCGTACCCAGCTTCATGCCCAGAAACAACTGGCCGCCGGGTTTCAGCGCCCGGTGGATCGCGCTCAGATGCCGGGGGAAATCGGCGCGTGGGGCGTGCAGCAGGGAAAAGCTGGCATAGATGCCGTCATATTCAGCCTCTTCGGTGACGTCCTCGAACGTGCCCAGATGCGCATCCACCCCGTTTTCGCGGGCATGGTCCACAAAGGCTGGCGTGGCATCCAGCGCCCTGACCTTCAGGCCCTGCCGCATCAGAAACGCACTGTCCGATCCGGGGCCCGAGCCCAGATCCAGCACGTATCCGCCTGCGCCGACCGCGTCGGCAAAAGCCTGTCGTGCCTCAAGCTGTTCGGCAGGCAGCGGCATCTGCAGATAATCCGATACCCGGCTGGTATAAGCGTCGATCGTTTTCCGGTCTGGCATCACGCAGGCTCCCTCAGCACGCGCGGCACTTTGAACTCCACGTTTTCCACGGCGGTCTCAACCAGTTCGACGGTCACGTTGTAATGATCGCGGAAGGCATCAATCACCTCGTTGACCAGCACTTCGGGGGCCGAGGCTCCGGCGGTGATGGCGATGCTGGAAATCCCCTCAAGCGCGCGCCAGTCGATCTCGGTCGCGCGCTGCACCAGCTGTGCGTAGTTGCACCCCGCGCGCGACGCGACCTCGACCAGACGGCGCGAGTTGGACGAGTTCGGTGCGCCCACCACCAGCAGGGCATCGGATTTCGGCGCCACCGACTTGACCGCTTCCTGCCGGTTGGTGGTGGCGTAACAGATGTCTTCCTTGTGCGGACCGACAATGGCGGGGAACCGCGCCTCAAGGGCTGCAACGATATCCCGCGTGTCATCCACCGACAGGGTGGTCTGCGTGACAAATGCCAGCTTGCCCGGGTCGCGCACCTGTACCTGCGCCACATCGTCGACGGTTTCCACCAGCAGCACCTCGCCATCGGGCAGTTGCCCCATGGTGCCAACAGTCTCGGGATGGCCCTTGTGGCCGATCATGATCATCTGCAGCCCGGCATCCGCGTGGCGCTGTGCCTCGACATGGACCTTGGACACAAGCGGGCAGGTGGCGTCGACATAGATCATCTCGCGCTGGGCGGCCGTGGCGGGAACCGATTTTGGCACACCATGGGCGGAGAAGATCACCGGCCGGTCGTCGGGGCATTCGTCCAGCTCCTCGACAAAGACCGCGCCCTTGTCGCGCAGCCCGTCGACCACGAATTTGTTGTGCACGATCTCGTGGCGCACATAGACAGGCGCGCCCCATTTCTGCAGCGCCATTTCCACGATCTTGATCGCACGGTCCACACCGGCGCAGAAGCCCCGCGGGGCAGCAAGGTAGAGTGTCAGGGGCGGCTTGTTCATTGGGCGGTCTCCTTACGGCACAGGTATTTCTTTTCCTGGCCTTGGTCCAGACAGAACCGCGTCATCGATCTGACATGAATCGGTGTTACCAAGATGGTGTTTCAGCACCTGTTCCTAGTTAAAGAAAGCGCGGCCAGGATCCAGATCCTGACCGCGCATATTTTTTCCCCATCAAGAAAACGTTGGCCGGGTTAGTGCCCGCCAGCGACCGCGACACTGCGCGTCTCAGCGGGCATCTCGCGCGGAGGGCGGCCGATCACGTCGCGCAGGTCCTCAAGTTCGATGAAGTTGTCGGCCTGTCGACGCAGCTCGTCCGAGATCATCGGCGGCTGGCTACGGATGGTCGAGACCACCGAAACGCGCACGCCCTGGCGTTGCAGGCTGGCAATCAGCGGGCGGAAATCCCCATCGCCCGAGAACAGCACGATATGATCTACGCGCGGTGCCAGTTCCATGGCATCGACGGTAAGCTCGATATCCATGTTCCCTTTTACTTTCCGACGCCCCATGCTGTCGGTGTATTCCTTGGCCGGCTTCGTCACCATGGTGAAACCGTTATAGTGCAGCCAGTCGACCAGCGGGCGGATGGGTGAGTATTCGTCGTTTTCCAGTAGCGCCGTGTAATAAAAAGCTCTAAGCAGTTTGCCTCTGCGCATGAATTCCTGACGCAGCAACTTGTAGTCGATATCAAAGCCGAGTGCTTTTGCGGCCGCATAAAGATTCGAGCCGTCGATGAACAGCGCCAGCCGTTCGTCCTTGTAAAACATAAATAGGTCCTTCCGGTATAATCCAGAGCGCCGCTTGTTACGTGAGTGAGCGAGTGAGAAAAATTATGGGCACCCCGATACCCCATAATTTAGTGCTTTTAATGTGTATCGCAAGTATGCAATTCGCCGAATATAGGGGGTGTAATGGTTAATTCTTCGTTAATCGCGGTTGTAGCGCTGGGTGCCAATCTCAGTCTGAGAGGAGCCGTGCCGGAAATGACCCTACGTCAATCTCTGGATGCGCTGGCGCACCGGGGTGTGGTGATTCGCTCTGTCAGCCGCTTTTTTGCGACCCCCTGTTTTCCCGCAGGTGCGGGTCCGGATTACGTCAATGCGGCAGCTTTGATCGAAACAGATTTGGCACCGGAGGACCTGCTTCAGATCCTGCACGAGGTCGAGCATGAGTTCGGGCGCGAACGCGCGCAGAGGTGGGGGATGCGGACGCTGGATCTGGATCTGATCTGTTACGGCGACCAGGTGCATCCGGACCGGGCGGAGCATGACCGCTGGCGCACCCTGCCGACGCAGGACCAGGCCCGTCAGGCCCCCGACCGTCTGATCCTGCCGCACCCACGCCTTCAGGACCGGGCTTTCGTTCTGGTTCCGATGGCTGATGTGGTGCCCGACTGGCAGCATCCCGTATTGGATCGGACAGTGACCGAGATGGTCGCAGCTCTGCCGCCTGAAGACGTTGCGCAGGTTACGCCGCTGTGATCCGCGCATTTTCGGTATTTCCCGCTTGTCAATGCCGGGATTCGCGCTTAGATAATCCCCTTCCTGACATGGATTCAGTAACGGAGAGCGCTCAATGGCCCGCGTGACGGTTGAAGACTGCGTAGACAAGGTACCGAACCGGTTCGAACTGGTGATGCTTGCCGCCCATCGTGCGCGCGAGATTTCCGCCGGTGCGTCGATCACCGTGGATCGCGACAACGACAAGAACCCCGTCGTGTCGCTGCGCGAGATTGCCGACGAAACCCAAAGCGCGGATGACCTGCGCGAGCGTCTGATCGAAGCCAACCAGACCCAGATCGAGGTTGATGAGCCGGAAGAAGATCAGATGGCGCTGCTGATGGGTGCGGAATCGGACAAGCCTGCCGATGACGACATGTCGGAAGAAAAGCTCCTGCGCGCTCTGATGGAGGCACAGGGTCAGGGGTAAGCCCAAAGAATGAGGGTGCGGACCGGATGATTTCTGCTGACGACCTGATTGCGCTGGTCCGCAACTACAACCCAAAGACAAATGCTGATCGCATCGCCCGCGCCTATGAGTTCGGGATGCAGATGCACGAAGGGCAGTTCCGCCACTCCGGCGAGCCCTATTTTTCCCATCCCGTTGCCGTTGCCGCCATCCTGACCGAACAGCGTCTGGATGATGCAACGATCATCACGGCGCTGCTGCACGACACGATCGAAGATACCAAGGCCAGCTATGGCAAGGTCTCGGAACTGTTCGGCGACGAGGTCGCCAAATTGGTCGACGGCGTCACCAAGCTGACCAACCTGCAGCTTTCCAGCCGCGAAACCAAGCAGGCCGAGAATTTCCGCAAGCTGTTCATGGCCATGTCCAAGGACCTGCGGGTCATTCTGGTCAAGCTGGCTGACCGACTGCACAACATGCGTACCATCAAGGCGATGCGCCCGGAAAAGCAGGTGCAGAAAGCGCGCGAGACGATGGATATCTATGCGCCGCTTGCAGGCCGCATGGGGATGCAGTGGATGCGCGAGGAACTCGAAGACCTCGCCTTCCGCGTCCTGAACCCCGAAGGCCGCCAGTCGATCATTCGCCGCTTCATCACCCTGCAACGCGAAACCGGCGACGTGATCCACCGCATCACCGGCGACATGCGCCACGAACTGGAAAAGGCCGGGATCGAGGCCGAGGTCTTTGGCCGCGCCAAGAAACCCTATTCGATCTGGCGCAAGATGCAGGAAAAGGATCAGGGCTTCTCGCGCCTCTCGGACATCTACGGATTCCGCATCATCACGCCCAGCGAGGAAGACTGCTATCGCACCCTCGGGGCCATTCACCAGCGCTGGCGCGCGGTGCCCGGTCGGTTCAAGGATTATATCAGCCAGCCGAAATCGAACGGCTACCGCTCGATCCACACCACGGTTTCGGGGCGTGACGGCAAACGGGTCGAAGTTCAGATTCGCACCCGCCAGATGCATGACGTTGCCGAAACCGGTGTCGCCGCGCACTGGTCCTATCGCGATGGCGTGCGCTCGGAAAACCCGTTTGCCGTCGACCCGGCCAAATGGATCGCCAATCTGACCGAACAGTTCGACAACGAGGATGATCACGAAGACTTCCTCGAAGCAGTTAAGTTGGAGATGTATTCCGACCAGGTGTTCTGCTTCACCCCCAAGGGTGACGTGGTGAAACTGCCGCGCGGGGCGACACCGATCGACTTTGCCTATGCTATCCATACCCGCATCGGGCATGCCTGCGTGGGGGCAAAGGTCGATGGTATCCGGGTGCCGCTGTGGACCCGGCTCAAGAACGGACAGTCGGTGGACATCATCACCGCCGATGGCCAGACGCCGCAGGTCACATGGCTGGAGATTGCCGTCACCGGCAAGGCGCGCACCTCGATACGGCGCGCCCTGCGCGAGGTTGACCGCGAGCGGTTCATCAAACTGGGCAAGGAACTGGCCCGCGCCGGGTTCGAACATGTGGGCCGCAAGGCCACTGACAAGGCGCTGGACACTGCCGCCAAGCACCTGCGCCTGAAGGATCGTCATGAATTGCTGGCCCGTCTGGGCAGCGCCGAACTGACCGCGCACGAGGTGGTCAGCGCCGTCTATCCCGAACTGACCCAGGACGACGGCGATGCCATCCCGCTGCGCCGCGCGGTCATCGGACTTGAGGCGGGGCAGAAATTCGACCGCGCACCCTGCTGCCAGCCGCTGCCGGGTGAACGCATCGTTGGCATCACCTATCGCGGCAAGGGCGTGGTGGTCCATGCCATTGACTGCGACCGCCTGTCCGAATTCGAGGATGAGCCCGAGCGCTGGGTTGATCTGCACTGGCATCACGGCACCCATCAGGCGGTTTATGGCGCGACACTGGATCTGACCATCGGCAATGATGCCGGTGTGCTGGGGCGAATCTGCACATTGATCGGCGAGAAAAAGGCCAATATCTCGAACCTGGAATTTGTCGACCGAAAACCGGATTTTTACCGCCTGCTGATCAATGTCGAACTGCGTGATCTGGAGCAGTTGCATTCGCTGATGCTGATGCTCGAAGCGGAAAGCGACGTTGCCGCGGTGGAGCGTTTCAGGGATCGGACTAAAACCGCAGTGGCGGCTGGTTGAGAGAGGGTGATCACGAGTGGTTTTCAAGCGCCGAGACCGACGCTCGCCTGCCCGGATCGCTTCGGAATTTGTCTATCCCCGTGGGGGCTGGACCCGTGCCTTTCACTATGTCAAACACCGCGTCCGTCGCCTGCCTGACACGCCCGAACGCATTGCGCGCGGTATCGGGGCAGGGGTCTTTGCCGCATTCACCCCTTTCTATGGTCTGCACTTTCTGGTTGCGGCGGTCGGCGCGCGGCTGATCAACGGCAATATCCTGGCCTCCCTTAGCGGTACGTTTTTCGGCAATCCTCTGACTTATGTCCCCATCGGTGTGATCTGCCTGCAAACCGGGCATTTCCTGCTGGGAACCGAGTTCGAAAAAAGCGAAACCCGTGGTCTGATGGGCAAGTTCGCCGATGCCATGGGCGATCTGAAGGACAATTTCTTCGCGATGTTCACCGACCGGGTCGCAGACTGGGACGGACTGAGTATCTTCTATAGCGAGGTATTTTATCCCTACATGATTGGAGGCGTACTCCCGGGCCTTCTGGCCGGGATAATCTGCGGGTATCTCAGCTTGCCGCTGATCCGCAAATACCAGCAGCGCCGCCGGGCGAAGATCAAGGCGAAATTTGAAGAAATCAAACGGCTGGCCGGCGCAAAGACTGCCGTTCCCGAAACAAAGCCTCTAGGCTCGGGCCAAAACCAGAAAAAGGAATCGCGTGATGTCTGACAACTATCTGCGTCTGGGCGTGAATATCGACCACGTGGCCACCGTGCGCAACGCACGTGGTGGGGACTATCCCGACCCTCTGCGCGCCGCAAGGATCGCGGAAGAGGCGGGCGCGGACGGCATCACCGCGCATTTGCGCGAAGATCGCCGCCATATCTCGGACGCCGATATCGACGGGCTGATGGAGGTTCTGTCGGTGCCCCTGAATTTCGAAATGGCCGCGACCGACGAGATGCAGAAAATTGCCCTGCGCCACAAACCGCACGCAGTGTGTATTGTCCCGGAAAAGCGCGAGGAACGCACCACCGAAGGCGGGCTCGAAGTCGCGCGCGAGGAAAACAAGCTGGCCCATTTCATCGCCCCCCTGCGGGATGTCGGCTGCCGCGTGTCGATCTTCATCGCCGCCGACAAGCGCCAGATCGACGCCGCCCATCGCATCGGTGCCGAGGTGATCGAACTGCATACCGGCGCCTACTGTGATTTCCACGCCGAAGGCCACATGGAAGACGCCGCGCGCGAGTTGGAAGCGCTGCGCGAGATGTCCACATACGCCCATTCGCTGGGGCTTGAAGTTCACGCGGGCCATGGCCTGACCTATGAATCCGTCAAACCCGTTGCCGCTTTCCCCGAGGTGCGCGAACTCAATATCGGCCATTTCCTGATCGGCGAGGCGATTTTCCGGGGCCTAACACCAGCGATTGTCGAGATGCGCCGCCTGATGGATGAGGCGCGCGCATGATCACGCCCGCCTTTGTCGCCATCTGGTTTGCCTGGCTGATGGCCGGCGGCTCTCCGGGTCCGGCGACGATGGGCATCGCGGGCACCGCCATGAACGAAGGCCGCCGCGCGGGCTTGGTGTTTGCATTGGGCATCTGCGCCGGGTCCGCTGCATTGGGCATCGCGGCAGCGCTCGGGCTGTCGGCGATCATGCTGGCCAATGTCTGGGTATTCGAGGTGATCCGTTATATCGGCGTGGCCTATCTGGGCTGGCTGGCCCTCAAGGCCCTGCGCCGCGCCTTGTCCGCGGATGAGGTCGCGCTGGGCAACCCGGTCACTGGCTCGCTGCAAGCAATATTCGCCAAAGGTGCCGCCATCCACCTGACCAACCCCAAGGCGATCCTCAGCTGGGGCTCGATCTACGCCATCGTCGCCCCGAATGACGCCAGCCTTCTGATGTTGCTGGGCTATTTTGCAATGCTCTACGCAGGCTCACTGCTCATCTTCGTCGGCTACGCCTTCCTGTTCTCCTCCGCTCGCATGGTCCGCGCCTACCGCCGCGCCCGCCGCTGGTTCGATCTGGCCTTTGCGGGGTTCTTCGGGCTGGCGAGTTACAAGATACTGACGGTAAGGGTGTCGTGATGAACCTATGGGCACCCGAGCAGAAAATCTTGTTGTTTAATCGAGTTGGATACATAGCGTTGTTCATACTTTTTCTTATGACGTATGTGAATGCAGGTGTTGGTACAGAAAAACTGGGTCTGGATGGTGTGTATTTCTTTCCGCTCGATGTCTTGGTACTCCCGGTTGTTATGGCGTCGTTGATCCAAACACATCCATGGTCCAAACGACTTACTGCAGCGACCCCAAACGCTACCTTATGGTACAACGCCACCTACATGGTTGGACTTTCGGTATCGGTTTTGTGGGCGGCGCAACTCTCAGCATTGGTTTACGGATTCAGGTATTGGCACAGAATTGATATCTGGGATTTTATCCTGAGAAACGTCATTCTTCTGTTCTGGGCACTGGTTGCCATAGCCATTTGTCGCGCTGTGTTAGGGCAGGCTATACAGGCAAAGAAAACTCTCTTCGGCGACAAAAGAAATTGAGAAAATGATCCTGGGCATCGGCACTGACCTCGCGAATATCGACCGAATTCAGGGTACGCTCGACCGGTTCGGTGACCGGTTCCGTAACCGCGTCTTCACCGACACCGAACAGCGCAAGGCCGAACGTCGCGCCGATACTGCGGGCACCTATGCCAAGCGCTGGGCCGCAAAAGAGGCGTGTTCCAAGGCGCTGGGCACCGGTCTGCGCATGGGCATTGCGTGGAAAGACATGGCCGTGACCAATCTGCGCACCGGCCAGCCCATTATGCACGTCACCGGCTGGGCCGCTGAACGGCTGAAGGAAATAACGCCCGAAGGTTATGAGGCCATCATCCACGTCACCCTGACGGACGACCACCCCTGGGCGCAGGCCTTTGTTGTGATCGAGGCGCGCCCCGTTCAAGATCGCCCCGCACAGCCTTGACTTGCCCCCGGCCGACCCGCATGTAGCAACCCAATAAGCCAAGGACCGGAGAGCAGTATGGCCGAGGAAGCCAAATCAGGTAACGCCGTCTGGGAGACGATCAAAACCATCGTCTATGCCCTGCTGATCGCGGGCATTTTCCGTACCCTGTTCTTTCAGCCCTTCTGGATCCCGTCCGGCTCGATGAAGCCCACCTTGCTGATCGGCGACTTCCTGTTCGTGAACAAGATGGCCTACGGCTACTCCTACGCGTCCTGCCCCAGCGTGATCATCCCCAGCGTCGGTCTGAACATCGATGCCGAGGATATCTGCGGCTGGATGCAGGGGGATGACAATACACGCATCTGGGGAGGCGAGCCCGATCGCGGCGATGTCATCGTCTTCCGCCACCCCGTCACAGGGCGCGATTTCATCAAGCGGCTGATCGGCCTGCCCGGCGACCGCATTCAGGTCCGCGACGGTGTAATCATCCTGAACGGCACACCCGTGCAGCAAACACCCGACGGCGTGTTCACCGAAATTGCCGAACCGCAAGGCCCGCAGGGTCTGCGCCCGCGCTGCGAAAACGGCCCTGTCGGCATTGGTGGCGCCTGTGAAAAAAGCCGCCTGATCGAAACTCTGCCGAACGGTGCTTCCTACGAGGTGCTGAACATCCGCAATCAGGGGTCCGACAACACCGGCATCTACACCGTGCCTGAAGGCCACTATTTCTTCATGGGCGACAACCGCGACAATTCCAGCGACAGCCGCGTGCCACAGTCCGCAGGCGGTGTCGGCTATGTTCCTTATGAAAACCTGATCGGCCGCGCCGACCGGATCATGTTCTCGTCCGCTGGCCGTTCGATGCTGTTCTTCTGGACCTGGCGGGGCGACCGCTTCTTCAAGGCGGTCAATTGAAGCTTTCAGCCGAAATAAAAGCCTTCCAGCGGCGTTTGGGGTACGAATTCAAAAGCCTCGAACTGCTGCTGCGCGCGCTGACCCACGGATCGGTGTCCTCGACGACCCGGCCCGACAATCAACGGCTCGAGTTTCTGGGCGACCGGGTCCTGGGCCTGGTGATGGCCACCGCCTTGCTTGAGGCGGACAAGAATGCCTCCGAAGGCCAACTGGCCCCGCGATTCAACGCACTTGTTCGCAAAGAGGCCTGCGCCGACGTGGCCCGCCAGATTGATCTGGGCGCGGTCCTGAAACTGGGCCGGTCCGAGATGCTGTCCGGCGGGCGCCGCAAACAGGCCTTGCTGGGCGACGCGATGGAGGCGGTGATCGCCGCTGTCTACCGCGATGCGGGGTTTGAGGCTGCCCGCGATGTCATCCTCGCGCTCTGGGGCGATCGTATTCACAAGGTCGAGGCGGACGCCCGCGACGCGAAAACCGCGCTGCAGGAATGGGCGCAGGCCCGCGGTCAAAAGCCGCCCGCTTACGTCGAAGTCAAGCGCAGCGGTCCGGATCACGCCCCGGTCTTCACCATCGCGGCCCGTCTGCAGGACGGAACCGAAGCACAGGCCACCGCCGGGTCAAAGCGGCAGGCGGAACAGGCGGCAGCCAAGGCGCTGCTTGAAGACCTCGCGAAATAACCCCACAGGGATCCGTCTTCATCTGGCCGAAAATATCCCGGGGGTGAGCCCGGATGATTTCCGGGCGAGGGGGCTGGCCCCCTACCGGCCGGATTGGCGCGGCCGATCCGGCGCTTAAACCACTCGGATATACGCGGTCAGCCCGGTTTTCTGATGCTCGATTACATGGCAATGAAACGCCCAGTCGCCGGGATTGTCCGCGATCAGCGCGATCTCGGCCACCTCGTCCTTCAGCAACAGCATAGTGTCGGTCATCAGGGGTGGCAGTTGGCGCAGGTTTGATTTCAGCGGCACAAAGGCCAGCCCGTGTAGGTGGATCGGATGCAGATTGGGCGATTCATTGCGCAGCCGAAGCACATAGGTATTGCCCATCTCCAATGTGGCCAGCGGGCCGACACCCTGGGCCGCATCGCCTGGCCATGGGGTCCTGTTGACCGACCAGAAATTGTAACCCAGCGAACCGCAGAACCCGTTATTGGGCGCGCCGCCCTCGGGTGTCCAGCCAAAGACGAATTCGTGCACCTCGGCCCGCGCCAGATCCGGCCTGGCGACCGGGTTGATGGGTAGGGGACGTAGGTCCCGCAAGTCCCGCGAAAGCGTGGCTCCGACAGACCGCAGTCGCGCCATGGCAACCGGTGCACTTCCCGGCAGTTTCGCCATCAGATCGACGGTTCGCCCCTCACCGGCAGGCATCGCAACGGCAAAATCGACCCGTTGACCGGGACCGACCAGCAAGGGGTCTTCCACGCTTGGCATCGGCAGCGGGATTTCGACCGGATGACCGTCCCAGGCGATAATCCGCGCCTCGGCCCCCGCCAGATGCAGCTTGTAGATGCGGGTCGTATCCGAATTGATAACCCGCAGCCGCACCAGGCTGCCCGCCGGATGATCATAGGCCGGCCCCGTTAGCCAGTTCGATGTCTGAACATTTCCGAACGTACCCGCCCGCGCGGCCCCGCGCTCGGTAAAGGCAGGCAGAAACTGCCCGTCTTCGCCCAAGCGGAAATCCCGGAGGTTGACCACTTGCTCACTATCAAAACCGGGGCTCTCTGCTTCGGCGATGATCATCACCCCGGTCAGCCCATGGGCCATCTGCTCCATCGTCATGCAATGGGGGTGGTACCAATACGTCCCCGCGTCCGGGGGTGTGAACTCATAGGTAAAGACCTCATCCGTTCCGATCGGCATCTGGGTCAGGTAAGGCACCCCGTCCATCTGGTTGGCAATCCGCACCCCGTGCCAGTGCATGGCGGTGTAATCTGGCAGAGTGTTGCGCACCGGCAGGCGCATCATCTCACCCTGCGTGCCAAACAGAACCGGCGGCGGTGCGTCGGGTGACAGGCTGACCATGCCCGTGGTCACCTGATCCTTAAGCGCAAAGCTGGCCGGTTGAATGACCAGTTCCTGCGTACCTGCTGCCAGTCCCAATCCACCCAGACTCAATGCGCCTGCGGCAGCCCCACTGCCCAAAAGAAACTCACGGCGTTTCATATGTGCCTCATTTTCGGATTTGATCGCCTGGCTGGGTTCGGCTGAGCGCACGGTATTCGTGCCATCCCGGACGCATGGCGGCAATGCGACAAATCCCTCTGGCCCGCATGGCCAATCTGCTATAGGGATGCGCAGTTGCAAACAGGATCGCATTGAACATGACCACACGCGCCGGATTTATCGCCCTGATCGGAGAGCCCAACGCAGGCAAATCCACCCTGCTGAACCGCATGGTCGGGGCGAAGGTTTCCATCGTGACACACAAGGTGCAGACCACCCGTGCCCGAATTCGCGGCGTGGCGATGGAAGGCGACGCGCAACTGGTCTTTGTCGACACGCCGGGCCTGTTCAAGCCCCGCCGCCGCCTGGACCGCGCCATGGTCGCCGCCGCTTGGGGCGGGGCGGCGGATGCCGATGGCGTCGTGCTGATGGTCGAGGCCCATCGCGGCATCACCGAAGGGGTCGAGCGTATCCTCGAAGGTCTCGAGGAGATCGGTCAGGGCCGCATCGTTGCGCTGGCAATCAACAAGATCGACAAGGTGCCGTCCGAGAAACTTCTGACCCTGACAAGCGATCTGAACGCACGCTATCCGTTTGCCGAAACCTTCATGATTTCGGCGGAAAAGGGCCATGGCGTCGATGACCTGCGCAAATGGCTGGCTTCGGAATTGCCCGAAGGCCCGTGGCTTTACCCCGAGGACCAGATCGCCGATCTGCCCCTGCGCATGATCGCCGCCGAGATGACGCGCGAGAAACTGACCCTGCGCCTGCATCAGGAACTGCCGTACCAGCTGACCGTCGAGACCGAGAACTGGGAAGAACGCAAGGACGGTTCCGCCAAAATCGATCAGGTCATCTATGTCATGCGCGATGGCCACAAGGGCATCGTGCTGGGCAAGCGCGGCGAGACGATCAAGGCCGTCAGCCAGGCCGCGCGGGCAGAGTTGGAAGAGTTCCTCGACCGCAAAATCCACCTGTTCCTGCAGGTCAAAGTCCGACCCAACTGGCTGGAAGAATCCGAACGCTATTCGGAAATGGGTCTGGATTTCAAAGACGGCAACGCATGACCCGACTGACGGCGGAATTCTGGGTCCATGCCTATCTGGCGCGGCTTCGCTTTCAGGAAATTCCTGCCTTCGTCGTGGCCCATGGCGACGACACGGCAGGCGCGGTGCTGATCAAGCTGAACACGCTTGACGGGCAGGCCACGGCCTTCCAGCGCAGCTTTGATCTGATGAGCGGCGAACGCAAATGGGTCGAACTGTCCGGCGGCCCCGAGCCGGACGTGGACGCCGCCATCCAGCGCCAACGCAGCTTTGACCCCGATCTCTGGGTGATCGAGGTCGAGGACCGGCAGGGCCGGCATTTGTTGGGGGAAGAGGGGTTGGAATGATCCCTGCTTCGAAGGGTCTTTGACGCACGGATCAAAGCGTCTATTTTGAACCTGCTCCTGGCCAGAACGGACTGGCCTATCCGTGGAACAACACAAGACGATGAGGTGTTTGCGTGGCTGAAACACTCGCTGAGAAACTGGAAAAATCCGAGCTTGGCCACTGGATGCAGCGGTTCGAGGGCTTCATGGTTTTCGTCGGGGTCTTTGGCCCGTTCGCCACCCTTCCGCAATTGATCAAGCTCTACTTTACTCACTCCCAGCACGCCACCGGTCAGTCGCTGCTTTCGTGGTCGCTCTATGCCGGTCTGTCGTTTCTGTGGTTCGCCTACGGGCTGGTGGTCGGCAAACTGCCGATTTACGTGGGCAACGGAATCTCGATGGTGCTGAATCTGCTCATGGTCATCGGCATCCTGATCCACGCGGGCGTGACGTTCTGACCCCGCATTCTGTGGAACCACTCTGGCCCTACCACCCGCCGCTTTTCTGCGTGATATCGTGCCCGGTGGCGTTGAGCGTATCACCGGCAAACATTTTCACCTTGGGCGCAAACGCCTAAAAATATGGCTGCGATTGCACATGGGCCAATGTCTCGGCACTGTCCCAGCGTCCCCAGTGAAACCGGGACACACCATCATCGGCCACCGCGACCTGATAGGTGAACTTCCCCGCAGCCTCGGGGTCGGCGTCGATCGCCGCGATGAACGTGTTTATGGCTTCCAGCCATTCAGTCTCGTCGCCATCGTAGCGATATGTGATTGTAATTCCGCGCATCGGATCGCATCCTTATTTAACTCTAGTGTTAATTAGGGAGTGATATCGCCTGCACGTCAAGCTTTCTTAGTTGCGGTCCTGACCCGCCACAGGTCAAATGGGCACAGCAAACGGCACGGGGCCCATTTGGACTGGCGCGATCACGGCATACTTCTGACCTCTCGCCGCCACGGCGAAACGGCGGCGATTATCGAGGTCTTTACCCAGACCCATGGACGTCATGCCGGTGTCGTACGTGGCGGGGCCAGCCGCAAGATTGCGCCGATCCTGCAGCCCGGCGCGCAGCTGGATGTGCTGTGGCGGGCGCGGCTTGAAGAACATATCGGAACCTTTCAGGTCGAACCCCTGCGATCGCGCGCGGCGGCGGCCTTTTCCGGACGTCTGGCGCTGGCCGGGCTGAACACGGTGTTGTCGCTTCTGTCCTTCTGCCTGCCCGAGCGGGAACCGCATCCGGGCATCTACAAGCAGACCGAACAACTGATGGATCTGCTGGGGCAGGATGACATCTGGCCACTGGCCTATCTGCGCTGGGAGCTGGCCCTGCTGGAAGAACTGGGTTTTGGCCTCGACCTGTCGGCCTGTGCGGCGACCGGCGCAACCGAAGGGTTGATCTATGTCTCGCCTAAATCGGGCCGGGCCGTCAGTGCCGCTGGCGCCGGAGAATGGGCCGACCGGTTGTTGCCGCTGCCCCCCTGCCTGCGAGGCGAAGGGCAGGCACCGGATGCCGAGATCGTCGAAGGGCTGAAAACAACGGGCTATTTTCTGGAACACCGCGTGGCGCCTGCACTGGGCCACCACCCTTTGCCAGCGGCCCGGGCGCGGTTTCTGGATCAGCTCACTCGACGGCTTTGAATACCATCTCGTGCCCGTCCTCATTGCGCAGGATCAGCACATCACCCGACACCTCGGACTGGGTCATCGCCAGCAGGGCCGCGAAAAAAAACCCTTCGGCCTCAAGCCCCGCACAGGCCGCGCGGGTTGCGTTCAGGTCCGTGACCTCGAACCACGGATAAGGCGCGTTCAAGGTGCCGCTGTAGCTGTTGCAAGGTGCGTTGCCTTCGATCCTGCCCTCTTCGGGGAACCGCAGCAGGGCGCTGGCTTCAAATGACTGCCCGTCGATTTCCTGCAAGGTCCATGTGCGGTCCGCCGCGCCATAGGCGGCCACGGATTCGTCCTTGTTGCATTGCAGCAACGCCAGCAGGGGCAGAGTCAGGATCAGGCGTGTCATGACGGTATCTTATCCTCTTGCGCATGTTGGCGAAACCTGTGTGATCCAGATCAATAAGGTATCTCGCCGCTCAGCAATTCAGCGCGCACCTCGCTTCGGGGCCGCCAGTTATACTTGGTATCCTCGCGCACCGGTGCCCAGTGCAAGGCGCCGCTGTTGCGCCACGGGTCTAGGATAATGCCGTCATACAACGACGCCCCCGTGGCGCTGATCGATGCCGAATGGTGGATGATCCGGAACGCCGTCGGCGGAGATGTGGCCCAGTTCAGGTCAAGCGTGCGGAAATCCTCCTGCCGCAGCCGCTTCGTCATGGCCTCGGCCCAGTCATTGCACAACCCATATTCGCGAAAACCGTTGATGACCTTGGCGTTGTGGATGATGGCCGGATCCTCGACCTGCCATTCCCGCGCCAGACGCTGCGAATAGGTGTAAGCGATTGTGGCGGCCCTTTGCGCCTCGGCCGGGTCAACGTCGGGGCCGAGGCCTCCGATCGCTTGCGCCAGCGCGTCGATGTCGCTTTGGCCCGCTGTCGGCTGCGTGGTCGCGCAGCCGCTCAGGGCGATCGCGGTCAGGGTCACCCAAAGTGCAAAAAATATTCTGGTCATTCTTTGTTTACCAACTGCCCGTGTGGTTCCGTCTGTTCCGCGGGATGCTTTACCCCAGTTTCGCGCGGAATCAGAGGGGGAAATTCTCATGCCCCTATTCAGTGGCAAATCCTGGTCCGCACCCGGCCAATGCCAGTTTGCGCATGTGAAATACGAACAGCCGGAAGGTCCAGGCGCGTGCAAATCCGACAAAACAAGAAAAGACCCGGCGCAAGACCGGGTCCAGTTGGGGAAACAGAGATGCCGAAAACCGGTCAGCCGAGCAGGCGTCGCGCGATAACCTGAGCCTGAATTTCGGCAGCTCCTTCGAAAATGTTCAGAATGCGCGCATCACACAGCACGCGGCTGATCTTGTATTCCAGCGCAAAGCCGTTGCCGCCATGAATTTGCAGCCCGTTATCCGCTGCCGCCCATGCGACACGCGCGCCCAGCAGCTTGGCCATTCCGGCCTCAAGATCGCAGCGCTGGCCATGGTCTTTTTCCCAGGCGCTGAAATAGGTCAGCTGTCGCGCGATCATGATCTCGACCGCCATCATGGCCAGCTTGCCCGACACACGCGGGAAGTTGATCAGAGATTTGCCAAACTGCTTGCGGTCCTGCGCGTATTGCATGGCAATATCCAGCGCGCATTGCGCCACACCAATGGCGCGTGCCGCCGTCTGGATACGCGCGGATTCGAAGGTTTCCATCAACTGCTTGAAGCCTTTGCCTTCTTCGCCGCCCAGCAGGTTCTCGCCCTTGACGTGGAAGCCGTCAAAACCCAGCTCGTATTCCTTCATGCCGCGGTAGCCCAGCACCTCGATCTCACCGCCGGTCATGCCGGGGGTGGGGAAGGGGTTTTCATCCGTACCGGGCGTCTTTTCCGCCAGGAACATGGACAATCCGCGGTGATCGGTGGTGTCGGGATTGGTGCGCGCCAGCAGGGTCATCACATGGGTGCGCGCCGCATGCGTGATCCAGGTTTTGTTGCCGGTGATCTTGTAATCACCGTTCTCGTCCTTGACCGCACGGGTGCGCAGGCTGCCAAGGTCCGAGCCGGTGTTGGGTTCGGTGAACACGGCAGTCGGCAGGATCTCGGCGCTGGCGATCTTGGGCAACCATTGCGTCTTTTGCTCATCCGTGCCGCCCGCAATAATCAGTTCAGCCGCGATCTCGGACCGGGTTCCCAGAGAACCAACGCCGATATAGCCGCGTGACAGTTCCTCGGACACCACGCACATCGAGGCTTTGGATAGACCGAACCCACCGAATTCTTCGGGAATGGTCAGGCCGAAGACGCCCATTTCCGCCAGTTCTTCAATGATCTCGATCGGGATCAGTTCATCCTTGAGGTGCCAGTCATGCGCGTTCGGTTCGACCTTTTCCTGCGCATAGCGGCGGAACTGGTCGCGGATCATTTCAAGCTCTTCGTCCAGACCCGAGGCGCCGAACATGGTGGCGCCGGACTGATCCTGCATCAGCGCGACCAGACGGCTGCGTGCGGCCTGTGAATTGGCCTGTGCCATCAGGGTTTGAACTTCGGAACACTGGAACCCGGACAACGCGTCCCAGCCCAGCCCCAGATCCTGCAGGCGCACAACCTCGCCTTGGTTCATCGGAATGCCGCCCGCGACCTGATGCAAGTATTCGCCAAAGGCGATCTGGTGTAGCAGCTGTTCGATTTCACCGAACTTGCCGTCGGCCTCCAGCGTTTCGGCCCAACGCTGCATCTGTTGCAGGGATTGATTATAGGTAGCCAGCCATGCAAGGCCGTGCGCGGCGGTCTGGTTGGCTTCGATCAGTGCCCCCGAAATCTTACCGTCAGCGCTGACCATATCGCGGACGGATTCCCGCGCCCGTTCAAAAACCGCCTCGACCGCCGGAACGGCAGCTCGGGTCAGGGTCAGCAGATCGGGCAAAATCGCAGGTGTCGTCATCTGGGTCATATCCTGTCCGTCATGGGCCATGAATCACGTCCTTCTCTGGGTCGTCTGGTCATATCATGCTGCACATGCAGCGCAACAAAAATACGAAATTTGCGGGTAAAAAGTTCAAAAATTACCCGATGAGTTTTGCGGTGCAGAGAAATCTGGGAGTGGTATCAACGACGCATGACATGGTTTTCAATACTGTCGACACAGGATCTGGCGCTGGCCGTTTCGATTGCCTTTCTTGCCGGTTGCATCAAGGGAATGGTCGGATTTGCCATGCCCATGGTTCTGGTTTCGGGACTGAGCATCTTCCTGCCGCCCGAATGGGCCGTGGCCGGGCTGATCCTGCCAACTTTGGTCACAAACGGAGTTCAGGCGTTGCGCGAAGGTGTCCCCGCAGCGGTGTCGTCCATCCGAAGGTTCCGTGTGTTTCTGATCGTGGGGCTGCTGTTTTTGTTGGCGGGTGCCCAACTGGTCAGCCTGGTTCCGCCGCGAACGCTGTTGCTGATGATCGGCGCGCCGGTGACGTTCTTTGCGCTGATTCAGGTCTTGGGATCAAAGCTGACATTGTCGAAACCTTCAGCCTGGATTGAGGCGGCGATGGGTTCGGTTGCCGGTTTCGTGGGCGGTATGTCAGGCATCTGGGGGCCGCCGACCGTGATGTACCTGACGGCCCTCAACACGCCGAAGGCAGATCAGATGCGGGTTCAGGGCGTCGTTTACGGGCTGGGTGCGGTGGCGCTGGTTTTTGCCCATCTGGGATCAGGCATCCTGCGCATGGAAACGGCCGCATTTTCCGGTTTTCTGATCGCACCGGCGGTCATTGGGTTGTGGGCAGGGCTGAAGCTCCAGGCACGGATTGATCAGGCTCGGTTCCGCAAGGTGACGTTGATCGTGTTGCTGATCGGCGGTCTGAATCTGCTTCGCCGGGGGCTGACGGGTTGAAGGATCAGGCCCGGCTGTCCGCGTAGCGGAACGAGAAGTAGAGGATCAGCATCAGGAAAAACAAACCAGAGATATCGCCAATCAAGAAGGCGATGTATTCCGCCGTGGCGCTGCCAAAGGCCATGTTGGTCAGGATCGACACCAGAAACGACGTGACAATCCCCACACCCATGACACAGGCCCAGCATGGCCGTTTGCCGGGCCGGGGAAATAGGTCCCAACCAAGCCCCTTACACAGATAAAACACCGCAGGTGCGGTCGCGACGGCGATGACCATCGCCATCAGGCGGCTGGGCAGGAACACGTCCCATCCGCCGACATAAGCGAAGACGATGAAAACACCCGGCAGCAGTGCAAAAACGGCGCGCCATCCCAACAGCCAGGCGGCCAGAACCCGTACGCCATGCGGCAGAAACAACAGGCTGGCCCGGCTGGGGTATTCAGGAAAAAACACGTTCTGAAGGGGCATCAGAACCTCAAACGTGAGGAACGATACCACCACATAGGCCAAAGAGGCGTAGAAGGTTTCGGTAGCCCATTTGCGCACGACAATCAGCCGTCGTCACGAAACGCAGCGGCTTCATCTGGGTGCATGAACGATATACCGCCCCCGGTTGGCGCTGCCGCTTTGTGACAGATACCCTTTCTGGACCAGCGATTTCAGCGCGCGGAAGAATGTCGGGCGCGAAACGCTTTTGACAAGGGTGTGTTCGATCAAACCGAAAGTGCGCACTTCCTCGTCGGATTTGGACAGTTCCTCGGCGGCATAGTAGATATCGCGCTCAACCGGAGAGAGCTTCTCGAGGCCCAGCGTTCGTTCCATGCTCTGCATGAGTTTGCGCAATTCAGTGAGTTTCGAAATTTCCGTCATGATTTTCCGTTTTCCCCTTAGTCAGGTTTCAGTCACCCGTGGTGATGAGAAACATGCAGTGTGGTGCTGTATTTGGCATGTCTCATATTGACACTCATCCCTCTGGGACTAAACTGGTTTCCTGATTAGGCTGCTCAATTTCCAAGGTGAGTGAGTTCTTGAGAGCTGCCCAAAAGTTCTTTCAGTTGCGGCCCGGTGCGTTTCGTGCCGGGCATTTTTTTGACCTTAATGAAAACGTGGGTAGCGCAATTCGCTGCATCAGGCAATGCAATTGCCAACACATATGGGTGAATACATCTATATGGCGAGCAGTGCCGCGCCTTTCACCCGGGTCCGGATGAAATCAGGGGCGCTGCGGCCCCTGAAATTGCCTTATCCGATCGCGACAGCTTTGATGTCTTCGTCGATAAAGGGCAGATATTGCTCAAAGTTTTCGGCAAACATCTGCACCAGTTTTTCAGCCTGTTTGTCGAAGGCCGCCTGATCGTCCCATGTGCGGCGCGGGTCCAGCAAGACTTCGGGCACACCGGGAACCGAGACCGGAACGTCAAAGCCAAAGCTGGCATCCTTGCGGAATTCCGCATCCGCCAGCGACCCTTCCAGCGCCGCAGTCAGCAGCGCGCGGGTTGCCTTGATGGGCATCCGGCTGCCAACGCCGTAAGCGCCTCCGGTCCAGCCGGTGTTCACCAACCAGCAGGTCGCGCCGTGCTGGGCAATCTTGTCCCGCAGCAGGTTGCCGTAGGCCTCGGGGCGGCGCGGCATGAAAGGTGCGCCAAAGCAGGTCGAGAATGTGGGCTGAGGCTCGGTAATGCCACGCTCGGTACCGGCGACTTTCGACGTGAAGCCTGACAGGAAGTGATACATCGCCTGCGCCGGTGTCAGCCGCGCAATCGGGGGCAGAACACCAAATGCGTCGCAGGTCAGCATGATGATATTCTTTGGATGGCCGCCCAACGCCGATTTCGATGCGTTCGAGATATATTCCAGCGGATAGGCGCAACGCATGTTCGCTGTCAGGGAATCGTCGTCGAAATCCAGTTTTTTGGTCTCGGGATCGAAGACCATGTTCTCGATCACCGTGCCGAATTTCGTGGTGGTGGCGTAAATCTCGGGTTCTGCCTCGGCATTCAGGTTGATGGTCTTGGCATAGCAGCCACCTTCGAAGTTGAAAGTGCCGCGGTCGGACCAGCCGTGCTCGTCATCGCCGATCAGCACGCGGGACGGGTCGGCGGACAAGGTGGTTTTGCCGGTGCCGGACAGGCCGAAGAACACGGCGGTATCAACCGGGTTGCCCACAGCATGGTTGGCCGAGCAGTGCATCGGCATCACGCCCTTTTCGGGCAGCATGTAGTTCAGCAGGGTAAAGACCGACTTTTTGTTCTCACCTGCATATTCTGTGCCGCCGATCAGGATCAGCTTGCGGTCGAAGTTCAGCGCAATCACGGTCTCGCTGCGGCAGCCGTGCTTTTTCGGGTCTGCGCTGAAACTGGGGCAGTTGATGACGGTGAAATCCGCGGTGAACTCGTCCAGGTCAGCGCGGTCCGGCCGTCGCAGCAGGTGGCGGATGAACAGGTTGTGCCAGGCCAGCTCGGTGACCATGCGCACGTTGATCGAATAGGCGGGATCGGCGCCACCGACGAGGTCCTGCACGAAATAGTCGCGACCCTTCATATGGGCCAGCATATCTTCATATAGCGCGTCAAAGCCCTGGGGGGTCATTGCGGCGTTGTTTTCCCACCAGATGGTGTCGGCGACGCTGTCGGTCTTGACAACATGCTTGTCTTTCGGAGACCGGCCTGTGAATTTGCCAGTCGTAACCAGAAACGCGCCGCCATTGCCCAGCGTGCCCTCGCCGCGCTTCAGCGCCTCTTCGATCAGCGCCGGTTCCATGAAGTTGTAATAGACATTGCCCAGACCCTCGATGCCCTGATCCTCGAGGCGGAATTGCGGGTTAACCCGTCCAGATGTCATGTGTGTCTTCTCCTGTGGCGGCGCGAAGGCTGTTTGGCCTTATGCGCTCTTGGGGCAGTATGCCGGGAAAAACCGGCGGATGGGCGGGTCTTATCACGGTCATTTAGGGCATGAACAGGACGGTTTGGCGCAGTTAGCGCAACCAAGTACAAGTTTAGCGCCACCAAGAATTTTCCGCCAAAAATCTGGGCGGCAATTTGCGGGCAGCAAGGCAAATTTGCCGCAAGCTTGCCCCAAGAAAGGCACGATTCGCAGTTACGGATTGATTCGGCGTCCTAAAAACGCCAACAATGCCTTACAAATAAGCCAATTATTGCAAGAGTGAGCAGGAATAGGGATGAACCCGATGTCAAAGATTGCACTGGTGGATGACGACAGGAACATTCTGACGTCGGTATCCATGACGCTCGAAGCCGAGGGTTTTGAGGTCGAAACATATAATGACGGGCAAGCTGCCCTGGATGCATTCAACAAGAAATTGCCGGACATGGCGGTGCTGGACATCAAGATGCCCCGCATGGACGGCATGGACCTGTTGCAAAGGCTGCGCCAGAAAACTCAGATGCCGGTGATCTTCCTGACATCCAAGGATGACGAGATCGACGAGGTTCTGGGCCTTCGCATGGGCGCGGATGACTATGTCAAAAAGCCTTTTTCACAGCGTCTTCTGGTCGAACGTATCCGCGCGTTGCTGCGCCGGCAGGAAGCGACCGAGGGCGATGTGTCCGCTGCCGCCTCTGGCGACGCCAAGGTCATGGAGCGTGGCGAGCTTCGGATGGATCCGCTGCGCCACGCCGTAAGCTGGAAGGGCACCGATGTTTCGCTGACAGTGACCGAGTTCCTGTTGTTGCAGGCGCTGGCGCAGAGACCGGGGTTCGTCAAAAGCCGCGATCAGTTGATGGATGTGGCCTATGACGATCAGGTTTATGTCGACGACCGCACCATCGACAGCCACATCAAGCGGCTGCGCAAGAAAATGCGCGCGGCAGATCCTGAGTTTTCGGCCATCGAAACCCTGTACGGCATCGGGTACAGATACAACGAAGAATAAGAACAGCCTTCTGATAAGGGGTAGCCGGGTCTCGTGCGCGATACCGAACAAGCCAATGCGCTGCGCGACGGAGATGTCGTTCTGGGGGATGACTGGGTCATCCCGCATGATCCCGAGTCCCATGAACTCAGGGCAACGCGGTCGCGACGCAATCTGTTTTCTCTGCGCGGCTCTCCTCTGGCGCGCAAGATTATCACGTTCAACCTGATCGCCCTGGTCATTCTTGTGACCGGGTTGCTGTATCTGGACGATTCACGCAAGGAGCGGGTCCAGCAGACGGCGCGCAATCTGGTGGGTGATGCCCAGCTGGTCAGCAACGTGTTCGAAACCCAGCTGCGTCAGGCGGACTCCGACGGCCCCCGGGACGCTGCTGATCTGGATGTCAGGGACACGCTGTCCGGACTTACACTGCCCGATGGCGGCGAGGTCTTCATTTATGATGCCCAGGGCACCCTGATCGGCTGGACCCGAGGCGCTTCGCTGCCGGCGCAAATGCCTCTCGGGTTGGAAGCAGGGGCCGATGCGCCAACCGGCAGTACAGTTATCAGTGACGGTCTCAATGCCGTCTGGATGGGTCTGACGACAGTATTCACGAAACCGCAGGAAACCGATCCACCGACGCTTGCACAACGCGTACAGGAAATCATCCCGCAGGCATTGCTGGGCAATGTTCAAATGCAGGCGGTTCAGGATGATGCAGGGGAAACCGCAATCGTGGCGGCTGCGCCCATTCTGTTTGACGGAAGCCCGGTCGGTGCCGTTGCCATGGCCGGTCCGGCCGGTGAGATTGATGCGCTTGCCCGGCAGGAGCAGGAGCGCATTCTGCAGATGTTCGTGGTGGCCCTGCTGGTGTCCGTCGGCCTGAGCCTTGTTCTTGCATCAACCATCGCCAACCCGCTTGCGGATCTGGCGGCGGCTGCCGAGATGGGCAGGGACAGGGGGGCTGGTGTCAATCCGGGCCGCATTCGAATTCCCGACCTCAGCGCCCGCCCCGATGAAATCGGGCAGCTCAGCGGAGCGCTGCGAGGGATGGTGACCGCGCTTTACAACCGGATCGATGCGAACGAGCAGTTTGCGGCGGACGTGGCGCATGAAATCAAGAACCCGCTTGCAAGTCTGCAATCGGCAGTCGGGACGCTTCGCATGGTCAAACGCGACGACCAGCGCGAGAAACTTTTGGGCGTGATCGAACATGACGTGCGGCGCCTGGACCGGTTGGTCAGTGATATTTCCAACGCATCCCGACTGGATGCCGAACTGGTTAAGGAAGAAGAGCAGCCCTTTGATCTGCTCAAGCTGCTGGGCAATCTTGGGCAGTATCTGGGCGAAGACGCGCGGTCGAAAGGGATCGACTACATCACCGATCTGCCGCCCGATCCGATTGTGATCAACGGGCTTGAGGCGCGACTGGCACAGGTTTTCGTCAATCTGATCACCAATGCGATTTCCTTCTGCGAGGAAAGCGATGCCATTCGGGTCTGGGTACGACAGCGCGAGAACCGGGTTCTGGTGGTGGTGGAAGATACCGGTCCGGGCATACCCGATCAGGCGCTGACCAAAGTGTTCAAACGCTTCTACTCGCAGCGCCCGGTCGAGCATTTCGGGAACAACTCCGGCTTGGGACTTGCGATTTCAAAACAGATTGTCGAGGCCCACGGCGGCGTGATCTGGGCGGAGAACATCCGTCCGACCGAAGCGGACATAACCTCGGATCCTTTGGGCGCCCGGTTTGTTGTCGGGCTTCCTTTGTAGGCATATGTCCAGCCCGACCCTTTCTGCCATCGAACAACAGAACACAGCTTGTATCCATGCCGCTTGCGTCAGCGTCGAAGGGCACGGCCTTCTGATTGTGGGGCGTTCGGGCGCGGGCAAGTCGTCACTGGCGCTGCAGATGATGGCGCTGGGGGCGAGTTTTGTTGCGGACGATCGGGTCAATCTGCATGCACGGGATGGCCATGTGATCGCCGACGCCGTTCCGGAGCTGCGGGGCGTGATCGAGGCGCGTGGTATCGGCCTGTTGCGCGCAGACTCTAAGGGTCCGGTTCCTGTCAGCCTCGTTGCGGATCTGGACCAGAGCGAACCCGCACGTCTGCCCGAGCCACGGATGGTGGTTCTGCTGAGGCATCCTGTTCCCTTGCTTTGGGGCGGTGAAGTCCCCAATTTGGCCGCAGCATTGGTACAATTTATGAAAATGGGACGAATGGATCCGGAATGGCCCGGGAACTGACAGCACAGCGGCGTATCGTTCTGGTCACCGGGCCTTCGGGTGCCGGACGTTCGACCGCAATCCATGTTCTCGAAGATCTGGGCTTTGAAGCCATCGACAACCTGCCCATGGGGCTGTTGACACGCCTTCTGGATGGCCCGGAAAGCGACCGGCCCATGGCGCTTGGGATCGACGCGCGCAACCGCGATTTTTCAACCATCGGATTCATTGAACTGGTGGCGAAACTCAGCCGGATGGAACAGGTCGATCTGACCACCCTTTATCTGGATTGCAGCGATGACGTGCTGCTGCGACGCTTTTCCGAAACCCGCCGGCGGCACCCGGTGGCAAGGGATTCCAGCCCCGAATCCGGCGTACGCCAGGAAAAGGAGCTTCTGGACCCGATCCGCGAAATTGCCGATACGCTGATCGACTCGACAGCACTGAATGTCCATCAGTTGCGCGATGAGGTCGAGCGATGGTTCGCACCTCAGGGCGGCCGACATCTGGCGGTGTCGATTGAATCCTTTTCGTACAAGCGCGGCCTGCCAAGGGGACTGGACATGGTGTTTGACTGCCGGTTTCTGGCCAATCCGTACTGGCGCCCTGAATTGCGCGCGGCCGATGGTAGAAACCCGGATGTTGCAAGCTATGTTCAGTCGGATATGAACTACGGACCGTTCTTCGACAGGGTCGTCGATCTGCTCAGGCTTTTGCTGCCGGCCTTCCGGGCCGAGGGCAAGGCGCATCTTTCGGTTGCGTTTGGCTGCACAGGTGGGCAACATCGCTCGGTCGCGATGGCCGAAGCGGTCGCAAAAGCCCTTGCGGAAGAGGGCCAGCAGGTGGCAATCAGACACCGCGAAATGGAACGACGCTCGTTGAATGTGAGGCCGGATTGATCGGGATCGTAATTGTAGCGCATGGCAGGCTGGCCGAAGAATACCTGGCCGCGATGCAGCACGTGGTCGGGACACAGCCGGGTCTTGTCGCGATACCGATCGAGGCCGATCATGATCGCGACGCCAAACAAAGCGAAATATGCCGCGCTGCGGATCAGGTCGACGCTGGCGATGGTGTCGTTGTCGTGACTGACCTGTTTGGCGGCAGCCCGTCGAATCTGAGCATGCGGGCCTGCGCCCCGCAGGATCGTCGCATACTTTACGGCGCAAACCTTCCCATGTTGATCAAACTGGCCAAAAGCCGCCACTTGCCCGTCGGCGATGCCGTCCGGCAAGCGATTGAGGCTGGACGAAAATATATCAATGCGCAGAATGTCACGTTGGACTAAAATCGGATTAATAGCCCATGACCACCCGAAGCTTGAAAATTATTAACGAAAAGGGCCTACACGCCCGTGCCTCAGCCAAGCTGGTCGAGGTGGTCGAGGGATTTGATGCCAGTGCCGAGGTTTCGCGGGACGGACTTTCTGCATCCGGTGACAGTATAATGGGCCTTTTGATGTTGGCAGCATCGCGCGGAACCACTATTGACGTCGAGACGTCCGGACCGGATGCTGAGGCGTTGGCGGAAGCCTTGGAAACTTTGGTGAACGACAAGTTCGGAGAGGGATTCTGAGCCGGTCCTGCCAGGACAGGAAGAACGGGAAAACCAGGAATTGGCGGAAACAACGCACGAGACCAAGACGAACCCGGTGGTAGATGGGGCCGGTGAACAAGGCGAAATCTATGATCGCAGAACGCTGACCTACGCCAACTCGTTTGACGATGCCTGGACTTCGGCTGCCATTCGGGTCATCGAATGGTGCACCGGAAAACTGACCATTTTGCGAATGGTCAATAAATTCGAAAAAAAGAACGAGTTGTATCGCGGCCAGCGTTTCTGGGGCGGCGCGCTCGAGGTGATGGGCATCAAACTGACCACGCCGCAGGAACAGATCGATCGCATTCCCAGGGAAGGCCCGGTCGTTGTGGTCGCCAACCACCCCCATGGCATGGTTGACGGCATGATTTTTGCCGAACTGATCGGCCGTGTGCGCAGCGATTATCGCATCCTGACCCGCTCGGTTCTGACCGGCCTGGATGAAGCTGCGACATCGTTCATGATCGCGGTTCCGTTTCCGCACGACCCTGAAGCCCAGGCCAAGATGCTGGAAATGCGCGGCAAGGCGATGGAACACCTCAAGAATGGCGGCGTGGTAGCCTTGTTCCCTTCGGGCGTGGTGATGTCTTCGGACAGTTGGTTCGGCCCCGCACAGGAACGGGAATGGAACGTCTTTACGGCGAAGATGATCCGCCGGTCCGGTGCTCAGGTCGTGCCGATCTTTTTTCCTGGTTGCAACTCGCGCTGGTATCAGATCGCAAACCGTGTTTCCCCGATCCTGCGTCAGGGGCTACTGCTGCATGAGATCGTAAGGTCCTGCAACAAACCGCAGTCTCCGGTCATCGGTGATCCGGTATCGCAGGACGACATGCAACTGCTCGAAAAAGACCCGCGCGGGTTCATGGCATGGCTTAGAAAGCACACCTTGGCTCTGGGCGGTGGGACCAGGGCCTGATCCGCGTCTTCATCTGGCTGAAAACATCCCGGGGGTGAGCCCGGATAAAATCCGGGCGAGGGGGCTGGCCCCCTGTGCGTCAGCGCGTTGGTATTGGGACTTCCCCACGATAATCATAGAACCCGCGCTCGGTCTTGCGCCCCAGCCAGCCGGCCTCGACGTACTTTGTCAGCAGTGGACACGGACGGTACTTGGTGTCGGCCAGACCCTCATGCAACACATTCATGATCGCCAGGCAGGTATCCAGGCCGATGAAATCCGCCAGCTCCAACGGGCCCATCGGATGATTGGCGCCCAGCTTCATTGACTGGTCGATGGACTGAACACTACCGACACCCTCATACAACGTATAAACCGCTTCGTTGATCATCGGCATCAGGATCCGGTTCACGATGAAGGCCGGAAAATCTTCGGCGCTGGCTGCGGTCTTGCCCAGCCGGTCCACAACAGCTTTGCAGGCCTTGTAAGTCGTTTCATCCGTTGCGATGCCGCGGATCAATTCGACCAGCTGCATGACTGGAACAGGGTTCATGAAGTGAAACCCCATGAACCGTTCCGGACGGTCGGTCCGGCTGGCAAGACGCGTGATCGAAATGGAAGAGGTGTTCGAAGTCAGGATCGTATGGGGCTGCAGATGCGGTTGAAGGTCCTCGAAAATGGCCTGCTTGATCGTTTCGCGTTCGGTCGCGGCCTCGATCACAAGATCGGTTTGACCCAGTTTAGGCAATTCAAGCGTGGTATCGATGCGCAAAAGGGCGGCCTGCATGGCCTCGTCGGTGATCTTTCCGCGGGACACCTGCCGGGCAAGATTCCCTTCGATCGTCGCCAGAGCATTGTCCAGCGCCTCCTGGCTGACGTCGGTCAGAAGGACGTCATATTCCGCCAGCGCCAAAACATGGGCGATGCCATTGCCCATCTGGCCCGCGCCGATCACTCCGACTGATTTTACATCCATGTTCAGGTGCCTTTGTCCCATAGGTTGATCCGACACTATCGGCAGATCGGGGCGGGCGGCAAGGGGTTGGATCAGGCTGAATTTGCTTCAAATGCGCACATTAGGGTTTTATCAATTCCTGCGGCCGCAAGAAGGCACCCGGGTGAAAAACAGGTGGGTGTTATGAGCTATCTTCAGGTCGGCTCGGGCCGGGTCGATGTTGCCGTTTGCCAATATGAACAATCCAGGCTCTGGTTTCGCGGGCCTGAGAAGCGACCGGACAAGTCCTCAGTGGTTTGTGTTGGCGGCGAGGAAACATTCGGGCGGTTCGTGGATCAGCCGTTCCCTTCAGTGCTGGAAGGGCGTGTGGGAAAGTGTTGTGTCAATCTGGGCAGCCTGTTTGCCGGGGCCGAGGCGTTGGTGCGCGATCAAGGGATACTGAACCTGGTGAATGGTTCCGGGCTGTGCGTGTTGCAGATCCCCGGACTTGCCGGTCAGTCGAACCCATTTTACCGGGTGCATCCCCGCCGAAATGACCGCTTTATTGAGCCGACGCGTAAACTCGTAGACCTTTATCCCGAAGTTGATTTCACAGAGTTTCACTTTGTGAAGCATCTTTTGACGCGGCTATTGGATCTTGGGGCCGCCCGGTTTGCGGTGTTAGCCCAGGGTTTGCAGGATCAGTGGTGCAAAAACCTGCAGTCCTTTCTCGAGCGTGTTGGACCGCCAGTGATCTTGCTGTGGCTGCGCGTGCACAGGCAATCGCCATGCGATGTTGGCGGGCAATTGCTGGTCGACAGGCCAATGGTCGAGCAATTCCGATCGCATTGCGCGGGCATTGTCGAGTTGTCGGTCAGCGTTGCCGGCGCTTCAGACGCACTTGAGGACGTGCTGTTCGGAACATTGCAGCAGCCCATGGCAGAGCACATGATCGGCCCGGCCGCACACAGGGCCATCGCGGATGCTCTGGTGCCGGTTATACAAGATCTGAACTGAAAAAGGCTCGCCTTGCGGCGGGCCTTGAAGATTTCTCGTCGAAAAAACTGTGTTCTTGATCAGCCAAGCTTTTCGGTCAGTTCCGGAACGGCCTGGAACAGGTCGGCAACCAGTCCGAAGTCGGCGACCTGGAAGATCGGCGCTTCTTCATCCTTGTTGATTGCGACGATGACCTTCGAGTCCTTCATGCCAGCCAGGTGCTGGATCGCGCCCGAGATGCCGACGGCAACGTACAGGTCTGGAGCCACGACCTTACCGGTCTGACCCACCTGCCAGTCGTTCGGAGCGTAACCCGAGTCGACCGCCGCGCGCGATGCGCCAACAGCAGCACCCAGCTTGTCAGCCAGAGCTTCGATCAGTTTGAAGTCTTCTTCGGAGCCAACACCGCGGCCACCTGAAACAACCACGCCAGCCGAGGTCAGCTCGGGGCGGTCGCTGGCCGCAACCTTGTCCTCGACCCAGGACGACAGGCCCGGGTTTTCGCCGACCGAGATGGTCTCGACCGGGGCCGAACCACCTTCACCCGCCGCGTCAAAGCTGGCAGTCCGCAGGGTGACGACCTTTTTGGCGTCGTTCGATTTCACGGTCTGGATCGCGTTGCCTGCATAGATCGGGCGTTCGAAGGTCGAACCGTCCACAACGCCGGATGCATCCGAGATCACCATCACGTCAAGCAGGGCTGCAACGCGCGGCATCACGTTCTTGGCGTCGGTGGTGGCAGGGGCAACGATGTGTTCGTACCCGTCGGCCAGACCCACGATCAGCGCTGCGGTGGATTCCGCCAGGCGGTGGCCCAGCGAAGCGTCTTCGGCAACCAGAACCTTGGAAACGCCGTCGATCTTGGCAGCAGCTTCACCAGCGGCAGCGGCGGAACCGCCAGCGGCCAGAACGGTCACATCGCCCAGAACTTTCGCGGCATTGACGGCCTTGGCGGTGGCGTCCAGCGACAGCTCACCATTGTTGACTTCAGCGAGAAGAAGAACAGCCATTACACAGCCCCCGCTTCTTTGAGTTTCTCGACCAGCTCGTCGACCGAGCCCACGATGATGCCCGCAGCGCGCGCCGGCGGCTCTTCGGTTTTGACGACTTCCAGACGCGGGGTGACATCGACGCCGTAATCGGCGGCGGTTTTCTCATCCAGCGGCTTTTTCTTCGCCTTCATGATGTTGGGCAGCGACGCATAGCGCGGCTCGTTCAGACGCAGGTCAACGGTCACGATGGTCGGCATCTTGACGCTGATGGTCTGCAGGCCGCCGTCAACTTCGCGGGTGATCTTGGCGGTGTCGCCTTCAATGTCCAGCTCGGACGCGAAGGTGCCCTGGCTCCAGCCCAGCAGGGCCGACAGCATCTGGCCGGTGGCGTTCATGTCGTTGTCGATCGCCTGCTTGCCAGCCAGAACGATGCCCGGCTGTTCTTCCTCGACCACTTTGGCCAGGATCTTGGCGACGGCCAGCGGCTCTATGTCCTGATGCACGTCATCGGCAGCAACGACCAGAATGGCGCGGTCCGCGCCCATGGCCAAAGCGGTCCGCAGCGTCTCCTGCGCCTGCTTCACGCCGATCGAGACGGCCACGACTTCCTCAGCCTTGCCAGCCTCTTTCAGGCGGATCGCCTCTTCCACTGCAATCTCGTCGAACGGGTTCATCGACATCTTTACATTGGCGAGATCAACACCGCTCCCGTCCGCTTTCACGCGAACCTTCACGTTGTAGTCAATCACGCGCTTGACAGGCACAAGTACCTTCATTTTTGCGTACGCTCCTTACAAAAACGGCAAGCCGCGTCGCGACTCCACCAATGCTCTCGGGGTGTAGATAGCGTCTCAATCCGCGCGACAACAGAGCAAAATCGTCACGTCGTAAGCTTGAGACGTCGCGTTTCATGATTTTTTTACGTAACGGTAGTGTCGCAGTGGGAACGGGTTAGTGCGCGACGGGACGAGTGGCGGACCGGAACAGACGCTTTACTGTGATTGTCGGGCCGAGGCCTCACCCTTCCGGTCTCCACCGGGTCTACTGGACACCGTGCCGCTTTCAGCGGTTCGCGCCCGGAACCCACAAAACGTCAGCCTGGCCGTC
This sequence comes from Ruegeria sp. D1(2025), assembly GCF_056536425.1. Lineage (NCBI taxonomy): Bacteria > Pseudomonadati > Pseudomonadota > Alphaproteobacteria > Rhodobacterales > Roseobacteraceae > Ruegeria > Ruegeria sp. D1(2025). Next base: position 393,361 of record NZ_JBQFPO010000002.1, read on the forward strand.
GTTGTTGGCGCAGCGGGCGGCGACGAAGAACCAATCGCTCAGCCGGTTCAAATATTTCACTGCGACTTCGTTGACGGGCTCCATATTGGACAGTTCGACCACCAGCCGCTCGGCCCGCCGCGACACCGTGCGACATACATGCAATTGCGCCGCCAGCCGGGTGCCGCCCGGCAGGATGAAACTGCGCAGCGGCTCCAGCCGTTCGTTCATGGAGTCGATCTCGGCTTCCAGCCGGTCGATCTGTGCCGGAGCGATCCGCAATGGCGGGTAATCCGCCTCGGCATCCTTTTCCATATCGGGACGGCACAGATCAGCACCCAGATCGAACAGATCGTTCTGGATGCGCGCCAGCGCTGTTTCGACATCGCCATTGGCTTCCGCGCGGGCGACGCCGACAAAGGCGTTCAGTTCGTCCACCGTGCCATAGCCAGCCACACGGCCCGAGTATTTGGCGACCCGTTCGCCATTGCCAAGCGCGGTTTTGCCATCGTCGCCTGTGCGCGTGTAGATTTTGTTCAGAACAACCATTTATTGCCCTCCCTGCCCGCGCAGATAGACGTAGAGCACAATCAGCACCACGGCAATGAACTGAAACAGGATGCGCAGGCGCATCATCTTGTTGCTTTTGTGGGCCGCTTCGGTCCCACCTTTGCCAAAGTTTGCAATGCCCAAAGCCAAAACGACGACAACTGCCGCCATGGCCAAAAGCAAGACCAGCATGATCAGGTCCATGGAGCCCTCGTCCGCGTTTGTTTTCACGCCTCCATCTAGCGGGCGCAGCGGCAAAAGCGAATGGGTTTTTGTGTCTCAGCCCAATGACAGAATGCGATCTATGGTTTTTGTGGACAAAACCCGGCGCAGATACCCGGCGATGTAGGTAGGCGTGGTGACATAATAGCGCGCGCGCGGTCTTTTCGCGCTCACGGCAATGGCGAGTTTGTCGGTCACGGCTGATGCGGGCAGTTCAAACCGGTCGGGGCCAGAAGAATCGTAGAGTCGCGTCAGCAGCGAAGTTTCGTATTTTTCCCGCAATGCCGAGTTTTCCCAGTCGATGAACCGTTCAAACACCGGGATCGAGTTTTCCCGAATCTTCGAAGTGATCGGCCCGGGTTCGATCAGGACGACCTTAATATCGGTATCTCTAAGCTCCAGCCGCAGGGTGTCGGTCAGACCCTCGATCGCGTATTTCGTCGCGACATACGCACCGCGCCAGGGGAACGCGACCAGCCCAAGCACCGAGGAGCATTGTACAATGCGACCGTAACCCTGACGCCGCATCACCGGGATGACCTGCCGGGTCAGCTCGTGCCAGCCAAATACATTGGATTCGAATATGACGCGCAACCCATCCGTCGGCACGTCTTCTATCGCACCGGGCAATCCATGTGCACCATTGTTGAACAGTGCATCCAGCGTGCCGCCGGTCGACTCAAGCACCTGTGCCAGGCCTGTTCGGATACTATCCGCATCTGCATAATCGATTCGCGGACTGTCAAAGCCCTGTGCCCTCAGCCTGTCGCAGTCGCGCTGTTGGCGGCAGGCCGCGAAGACTCGCCAGCCGCGGGCGCGCATCCCATGAGCCGCATCCAGGCCAATACCGGAAGAGCAGCCTGTGATCAGAATGGATTTCTGCATGTCATCCCCGAGATGTTCTTTTGCCAAAAGCTATGGCGCGGTCCCGGTCAGGACAATGACATCGCTGTGTCAGTTTTCTGTTTTTCGGATCAGTGAGGCGGAAATCCATCCGATCTGTTGCCCGGGCAACACGCGCAGCCGCAGCCAGCCGGTTCCCGAATCGCCAATCACTTCGACCTTCTGTCCGATCGAAACCTTGCCAACGACCGGATAGATCGTGCCGGGCCCATCGCGCATGTTGACGCGGGTGCCCGTAACTTCGCGAATGTCTTTTGCGGGCTCGGTGGGGGCAACGGTCTGCGAAACCCCGTCAGGCACCTCAGGTGTGATCTGACGCAGCGCTGCCGCACCCTGATCCAGAGACGCCAGAGAGAATGTCGCGGCCTGATCACCAAACAGGGACAGGTCTGAACTCAGCCCAACAGCAACCTGCGTCAGCTGCGCCTGAGTATCGACCTGAACAGGCGCCGGTTCAGGTTCCGGCTTTGGCTTCTCGGGTTCGACCGGCTTAATAGCGGCTTTTTTCACAAGGTCTTCCGCCGGGGCCGGGGCAATCGGCTTTGGTGCGGGTTTGGGAACTGACGCCACTTGCACAGGTTTTTCCGCGCGCAGGCCGCGCGGCTCGAAATCGGGGCCGCCGCTCATCACGTAGAAGCTCCATCCGAGCAGAGCAAAGGTAACAAGTATAAGGCGCGTCATGACGCAATCCCCCGGGTAATCGCAACAACAAACAGGCAGCATTCAATTGATGAAAGTTTAGCATAGCTTGGGGATTGAGTCGAAAGATGGGGGAAATCCGGGGCTTGCCTCCCCGTGTTGCAAAAAGCGCGACTTGTCCCCAGTAAATTGCGCGCTGCTTGCTTTACCACGCCGCGCTTGCGTCGTATCACATCATATATGAACGACACGATCGACGACCCCAACATGGAGACCCCCGGCAACGGGGGTGAGGTAGCCGAACCGCTGCGCCGCGCGATTGGCGAACGCTATCTGACCTATGCGCTGTCCACCATCATGCACCGGGCGCTGCCCGACGCGCGGGATGGTCTGAAACCGGTGCATCGGCGAATCCTCTATGCGATGAGAGAGCTGCGACTCAGCGCAACCGGAGGTTTCAGGAAATCGGCCAAGATTTCCGGCGATGTGATGGGCAACTATCACCCGCATGGCGACGCCGCGATCTACGACGCGATGGCGCGTCTGGCGCAGGACTTCAACGTCCGTTACCCGCTGGTCGACGGGCAGGGGAATTTCGGCAATATCGACGGCGACAACCCGGCGGCCTCGCGCTACACCGAGGCGCGGATGACCATCGTGGCCGAGGCGCTGCTAGAGGGTCTGAACGAGGACGCCGTCGATTTCCGCGACAACTATGATGGCACCCTGACTGAGCCGGTTGTGCTCCCCGCGCAGTTCCCGAACCTTTTGGCCAACGGTGCCAGTGGTATCGCGGTGGGGATGGCCACGAACATCCCGCCGCACAACATCTCGGAACTCTGCGACGCCTGTCTGCATCTGATCCGGACACCCGACGCCCGCGACGACACGTTGTTGAACTATGTTCCCGGCCCGGACTTCCCGACCGGCGGCGTGATTGTCGAGCCGCCCGAGAATATCGCACAGGCCTATCGCACCGGGCGAGGTTCGTTCCGTCTGCGCTGCAAGTTCGAGGTCGAGGATCTGGGGCGAGGTCAGTGGCAGATCGTTGTTACCGAGATCCCCTATCAGGTTCAGAAATCGAAACTGATCGAAAAGATCGCCGAACTGATCCAGACCAAGAAAATCCCGATCCTCGCGGATGTCCGCGACGAATCTGCCGATGACATTCGCCTGATCCTGGAACCACGCTCCAAGAACGTGGACCCCGAGGTGCTGATGGGGATGCTCTATCGCAACTCGGATCTTGAGGTGCGGTTCAGTCTGAACATGAACGTGCTGATCGACGGCGTAACGCCCAAGGTTTGCTCGATGAAGGAGGTGCTGCGCGCTTTCCTTGATCACCGGCAAGAGGTGCTGATCCGCCGCTCGCGTCACCGTCTTGGCAAGATCGACCACCGGTTGGAGGTGTTGGAGGGCTTTATCGTCGCGTTCCTCAACCTCGACCGCGTGATCGACATCATCCGCTACGATGACGACCCTAAGGCCGCGCTGATGCGTGAGGATTGGGGCATTGATCACGTCCGCGCGACCAACGAGGCCGACTACGTATCGCCCAAGCCGGGAGAAGGCGAACTGTCCGAGGTTCAGGTCGACGCGATCCTCAACATGCGCCTGCGCAGCCTGCGCCGTCTGGAAGAGATGGAGCTGGTTCGCGAACGTGACGAATTGATGCTGGAGCGCGCCAACCTCGAAGACCTGCTGGCCGATGAGGGCCTTCAATGGGACAAAATCGCCGAGCAACTGAAAGAGACCAAGAAGACATTCGGCAAAGACTACGAAGGCGGCGCGCGCCGGACGCGGTTCGCCGAAGCGGGGCAGGTCGAGGAAGTGCCGCTTGAGGCGATGATCGACCGCGAGCCGATTACGGTCGTCTGCTCTCAGATGGGGTGGATTCGCGCCATGACCGGCCATATCGACCTGAAGCGTGAACTGAAGTTCAAGGATGGCGACGGCCCACGATTCATTTTCCACGCCGAAACGACTGATCGCCTGCTGGTGTTTGCCTCGAACGGGCGGTTCTACACGGTCAGCGCTGCGAACCTGCCCGGCGGGCGGGGCATGGGCGAGCCGCTGCGCCTGATGGTCGACCTGCCGAATGAGGCGCAGATCATCGACATTTTCATTCACAAGCCAGGCCGAAAGCTGCTTGTCGCATCGGATGCGGGCAACGGCTTTATGGTGCCCGAGGATGATGTGCTGGCCCAGACCCGCAACGGCAAACAGGTGCTGAACGTCAAAGGCGACGAAACCGCGATGATCTGTAAACCGGTGGATGGGGATCACGTGGCCGTTGTGTCTCAGAACGGCAAGTTCCTTGTGTTCCCGACTGAAGACCTGCCCGAGATGACACGCGGCAAGGGCGTGCGCCTTCAGAAATATAACATGGCACGCGGCCGCCAGGGCACGCTGGAGCTGGATGGCGGGTTGTCCGACATCACCACTTTCAACTGGGAAGAGGGCCTGAAGTGGTCGATGGGTGGTGACAAGACCCGGCACGAGGCCGATATGTCCCAGTGGCTGGCTAAACGGGCCAGCGTTGGTAAAAAACCACCCTATGGCTTCCCGCGCGACTATAAATTCTCGTGATCAGGGCGCGCTTGCGGGTGGATTTCTGCCGATACGACTTGGCACAGGCCGTATCGGTGCGCTAGATCAAAGAAAAACAGGCCTATCGAGACGAGAACATGTTGCGCATTCTGACCCTGATCACCGGATTGGCCCTGATGGCCGCCTGCACCCAGACGCAGGTTTATGAAGAGCCAGAATCGCTGGGCGAATTCAAGCTGCGGGTCAACTATGCTTTTGCCGAAAAGGCGGTGCAGGGCCCGGTGTCGCGGGATGCGACGCCTGATGAATGGACCGCAGCCATTCAGAACGCGGTCGACATTCGCCTGGGTCGCTACTCCGGTGCACAGGAATATGACATCGGTATCAGTCTGGAAGGCTATATGCTGGCGCCTCCGGGCATTCCGGTAATCTACAATCCCAAAAGCACGGCGATTGTTCTGGTAAACGTCTACGACGTGAACAAGAAAGAGTTTCTGGCCAAGGGCAAACAGTTTCAGGTTCTTGAGGACACGACCGGCGGAAGTGCCCTGAAAGGTTCGGGACACGAGCGGACCAAAGAAGAGCAGATGAGCGGGCTTGCCCTGAAAGTCGCCGACCGGGTTGAGGAGTGGCTGGCCGAGGAACACAAGGACAATGGCTGGTTTGATCGGCGGCCCGATCTGATCCGGCCGCTCGAATCCGGGGATGTTACGCAAAATCCGGCATAAGGGGCCGCTTTTCCCTCAGGATGTGCTTGATTTTCCCCTTTGAACCAAATATCTCGCGCGCGCAGATGTAACCACGGGACCAAGGGTCCCCCAAATCGCAAAAGGGCGCCTGAGGAATGGCAAAGGAAAAGTTTGAGCGTACAAAACCGCACGTCAACATCGGCACGATTGGGCACGTTGACCACGGCAAGACGACGCTGACCGCAGCAATCACCAAGTATTTCGGTGACTTCAAAGCGTATGACCAGATTGACGGTGCGCCGGAAGAGAAAGCGCGCGGCATCACCATCTCGACCGCCCACGTGGAATACGAGACCGATGCGCGCCACTATGCGCACGTTGACTGCCCCGGCCACGCCGACTACGTCAAGAACATGATCACCGGTGCTGCCCAGATGGACGGCGCGATCCTGGTTGTGAACGCCGCTGACGGCCCGATGCCGCAGACCCGCGAGCACATCCTGCTGGGCCGCCAGGTTGGCATCCCGAAGATGGTCGTGTTCATGAACAAGGTTGACCAGGTCGACGACGAAGAGCTGCTGGAACTGGTTGAGATGGAAGTTCGCGAACTGCTGTCCAGCTACGACTACCCCGGCGACGACATTCCGATCATCGCAGGTTCGGCTCTGGCGGCGATGGAAGGCAACAACCCGGAAATCGGCGAGAACAAGATCCGCGAACTGATGGCGGCTGTCGACGACTACATCGACACCCCCGAGCGCGCTGTTGACCAGCCGTTCCTGATGCCGATCGAAGACGTGTTCTCGATCTCGGGTCGTGGTACCGTTGTGACCGGTCGTGTTGAGCGTGGCGTGATCAACGTTGGCGACGAGATCGAAATCGTTGGTATCCGCGACACCGCGAAAACCACCTGCACCGGCGTTGAAATGTTCCGCAAGCTGCTGGACCGTGGTGAAGCCGGCGACAACATCGGCGCCCTGCTGCGCGGTGTTGACCGTGACGGTGTTGAGCGTGGCCAGGTTCTGTGTAAGCCGGGTTCGGTGACACCGCACACCAAGTTCGAAGCCGAAGCCTACATCCTGACCAAGGAAGAAGGCGGCCGTCACACCCCGTTCTTCGCGAACTACCGTCCGCAGTTCTACTTCCGTACGACGGACGTGACCGGCACCGTGACCCTGGCCGAAGGCACCGAGATGGTCATGCCCGGCGACAACGTGTCGTTTGGCGTTGAGCTGATCGCGCCGATCGCGATGGAGAACGGTCTGCGTTTCGCCATCCGCGAAGGCGGCCGCACCGTCGGCGCCGGCGTTGTGTCGAAAATCATCGAGTAAATCGCATCTGCGAAAAGCTACGGAAAGGGCGTCCCACGGGACGCCCTTTTTGCTTGGTGCCCAACAGAGATTGTACAGGGAACAACCTCGGGAAGCATTGGTTTGGACACCAGGCTTGAAGCTTACGATTTGGCTGCATGCATTGGTCAAAACTTTCCCTTGCCACCCACCCCTCAAACCCTTATACGGCGGCATCCTGCAAGTCCCCCGGCTGAGTCGGGGGATTCGCATGTCTGTAATTCATCCACCAGGTCCAAGGTGACCCGTTTACGGGGCCTTCTGGTGTTTTGAGCAAAGGAAAAAGGCGATGAACGCCCAAGAACTGCGTGACAAGACCCCTGACCAGCTCCGCGAGGAACTGGCCAACCTGAAGAAAGAAAGCTTTAACCTGCGCTTTCAACAGGCAACCGGTCAGCTGGAAAGCACAGCCGGCATCAAAGCGGCCCGCCGCAACGCTGCCCGCGTCAAAACCATTCTGAACGAAAAGGCCGCTGCCGCGGCATCCGAGGAGTAATCAGATGCCCAAGCGTATCCTGCAAGGCACCGTGACCAGCGACGCCAACGAACAGACCGTAACCGTATCGGTCGAGCGCCGCTTCAAGCACCCGCTGCTGCACAAAACCGTCCGTAAGTCCAAGAAGTACCGGGCTCATGACGAAAAGAACGCCTTCAAGGTCGGCGATACAGTCCGCATCATCGAATGCGCGCCGAAATCGAAGACGAAACGTTGGGAAGTTCTGGAAGCGTAAGCTTCCGGGATTTTTCCATTTGTCGAAACCCTGGGGGATTTAACAAGACCAGCCCCCACAGGTCGGGAGAAACCACATGATCCAGATGCAGACCAATCTGGATGTCGCTGACAACTCCGGCGCACGCCGAGTTCAGTGCATCAAGGTCCTGGGTGGTTCCAAGCGTAAATACGCCTCCGTCGGCGACATCATTGTCGTCTCGGTGAAGGAAGCCATCCCGCGCGGCCGCGTAAAGAAAGGTGACGTCCGCAAGGCCGTCGTCGTACGCACCGCCAAGGAAGTCCGTCGCGAAGACGGTACCGCGATCCGCTTTGATCGCAACGCCGCCGTTATCCTGAACAACAACAACGAGCCCGTAGGTACCCGTATCTTTGGCCCGGTTGTTCGTGAACTGCGCGCGAAGAACTTCATGAAAATCATCTCGCTCGCTCCGGAGGTGCTGTAATCATGGCTGCCAAACTCCGCAAAGGCGACAAGGTCGTCGTGCTGGCCGGCAAGGACAAGGGCAAAGAGGGAACCATTTCCTCGGTTGACCCGAAAGCCGGCAAAGCAGTTGTAGATGGCATCAACATCGCCATCCGCCACACCCGCCAGTCGCAAACCTCGCAAGGTGGTCGTCTGCCCCAGGCAAACCCGATCGACCTGTCGAACCTGGCTCTGCTGGACAAGAACGGCAAAGCAACCCGCGTTGGCTTCCGCATGGAAGGCGACAAGAAGGTCCGCTTCGCCAAGACCACGGGAGACGTGATCGATGCTTGATTCCGCAAAATACACCCCGCGTCTGAAAGCTCAGTACGTTGAAACCATCCGTGCCGCGCTGAAAGAAGAGTTCGGCTACAAGAACGACATGCAGCTGCCCAAGCTGGAAAAGATCGTTCTGAACATCGGGTGTGGTGCTGAGGCCGTCAAGGACTCGAAGAAAGCGAAAGCCGCTGTCGAAGATCTGACCGCGATTGCTGGTCAGCAGGCCGTTGCAACCAAGGCGAAGAAGTCGATCGCGGGTTTCCGCGTCCGTGAAGAAATGCCGCTGGGCGCGAAAGTGACCCTGCGCGGTGACCGGATGTACGAATTCCTGGATCGTCTGATCACCATCGCGCTGCCGCGCGTTCGTGACTTCCGCGGTGTTAAGCCGTCTTTCGATGGCCGTGGCAACTTTGCCATGGGTATGAAAGAGCACATCGTGTTCCCGGAAATCGACTTCGACAAGGTCGACGAGGTCTGGGGCATGGACATCGTAATTGCCACCACAGCGAAAACCGACGCTGAAGCGAAGAGCCTGTTGAAAGCATTCAACATGCCGTTCAACGCGTAAGCGCCGGGAGGATTGAGACATGGCTAAAAAAGCAATGATCGAACGCGAGAAAAAGCGCGAACGCCTGGTGGCCAAATATGCCGCAAAGCGTGCCGAGCTGAAAGAAATCGCAAATGACGAGAGCCGCCCGATGGAAGAGCGCTTCAAAGCGCGTCTGAAACTGGCGAAACTGCCGCGCAACAGCTCGGCGACCCGTCTGCACAACCGCTGTCAGCTGACCGGCCGTCCCCACGCTTACTACCGTAAGCTGAAGGTCAGCCGTATCGCGCTGCGCGAGCTGGGTTCTGCTGGTCAGATCCCCGGCATGGTGAAATCGAGCTGGTAAGGGAGACATAGATATGAATGATCCTATCGGCGATATGCTCACCCGTATCCGCAACGCGCAAATGCGCGGCAAGTCCACCGTTTCCACCCCGGCTTCCAAGCTGCGCGGTTGGGTTCTGGACGTGCTGGCGGACGAAGGTTACATCCGTGGCTACGAAAACACGACCGGTGAAAACGGTCACCCGGCCATCGAAATCAGCCTGAAGTACTACGAAGGCACCCCTGTAATTCGCGAACTGAAGCGGGTCTCTAAGCCCGGCCGCCGCGTATACATGGGCGTCAATGACATTCCGCAGGTCCGTCAGGGTCTGGGCGTGTCGATTGTCAGCACTCCGAAAGGTGTGATGTCGGACGCAAACGCTCGCTCCAACAATGTTGGTGGCGAAGTGCTCTGCACCGTCTTCTAAGGAGGTCTGCAATGTCTCGTATTGGTAAAAAGCCGGTCGAGCTGCCCAGCGGCGTTACCGCCTCTGTGTCTGGCCAGACCATCGAAGTGAAAGGTCCGAAAGGCACCCGCAGCTTCACCGCCACCGACGACGTGACGCTGTCGGTTGAAGACAACGTGGTCAAGATCGACCCCCGTGGCATGTCCAAGCGTGCCCGTCAGCAGTGGGGCATGAGCCGCACAATGGTTGCCAACCTGGTAACCGGTGTGACGACTGGCTTCAAAAAAGAGCTGGAGATCCAGGGTGTTGGTTACCGGGCTCAGATGCAGGGCAACACCCTGAAGCTGAACCTGGGCTACAGCCACGATGTTGATTTCACTGCTCCGGAAGGTGTCACCATCACCGCGCCGAAGCAGACCGAGATCGTTGTGGAAGGTATCGACCAGCAGCTGGTGGGCGAAACCGCGGCCAAAATCCGCGAGTGGCGCCGTCCCGAGCCGTACAAAGGCAAGGGCATCCGCTACAAGGGCGAGTTCATCTTCCGCAAGGAAGGCAAGAAGAAGTAAGGACGCAGACAATGGCAAACAGCAAAAGAACCCTGTTTCTGAAGCGCCGCCTGCGCGTTCGGAACAAACTTCGCAAGGTCAACGCGGGTCGTCCGCGTCTGTCCGTACACCGTTCGAACAAGAACATCAGCGTTCAGCTGATCGACGACGTACGTGGCGTGACCCTGGCATCTGCCTCGACCCTGGAAAAAGACCTGGGTGTTGTTGGCAAGAACAACGTCGAAGCGGCCACCAAGGTGGGCGCGGCCATCGCCGAGCGTGCCAAGAAGGCAGGCGTCGAAGAAGCCTATTTCGATCGTGGCGGCTTCCTGTTCCACGGCAAGGTGAAGGCAGTTGCCGACGCTGCGCGTGAAGGTGGTCTGAAGATCTAAGACCTGCGGGCGGGTTTCGATCCGCCCCGATGATTCGGGGGCCTCGGCAACAGTCGGGGCTCACTTGGATTGAAGAAAACGGCGCCGTATGCGCCACATGAGAAAAGGGATGCCAAATGGCAGAACGTGAAAACCGTCGGGGCCGTGGCCGCGACCGTGAAGAAGCACCGGAATTTGCAGATCGTCTGGTCGCAATCAACCGCGTGTCGAAAACCGTAAAAGGTGGTAAGCGCTTTGGCTTCGCCGCTCTGGTGGTTGTCGGCGATCAGAAAGGCCGCGTTGGCTTTGGCAAAGGTAAAGCGAAAGAAGTACCTGAGGCCATCCGTAAGGCGACTGAACAAGCCAAGCGCCAGATGATCCGCGTGCAGCTGCGCGAAGGTCGTACCCTGCACCACGACATCGAAGGCCGTCACGGCGCTGGTAAAGTGGTTATGCGCACCGCACCTGAAGGTACTGGTATCATCGCCGGTGGTCCGATGCGTGCCGTGTTCGAAATGCTGGGCGTCAAGGACGTTGTGTCCAAGTCGCTGGGCTCGCAGAACCCGTACAACATGATCCGCGCCACCATCAACGGCCTGCAGAAAGAGCAGAGCCCGCGTTCGGTTGCCGCACGTCGTGGCAAAAAGGTTGCCGACATCCTGCCCAAGCGGGACGAAGCACCGTCCGCTGCTGAAGCAGAAGCGTAAGGAGAGCGAACCATGGCAAAAACCATCGTCGTCAAGCAGGTCGGTTCCCCGATCCGCCGCCCCGCTGAACAGCGCGCGACCCTGATCGGTCTGGGCCTGAACAAGATGCACAAGACCCGTGAGCTGGAAGATACCCCTTCGGTTCGCGGCATGATCCGCAAGATCCCGCATCTGGTAGAGATCGTCGAAGAGCGCGGCTAAGCGCGAAACCTTCGAATGAATTGAAACGCCCCTGACTTCGGTTTTGGGGCGTTTTTTTTGCACCTTTGGTTTGCGGTTAAATCCGCAAATAGACTTGGATCAGGCTCGCGTTACATCGACTGCGTAATGACTGCTTGCCGTCTGCCCTGTGGGCGGCGTTCAAAGACGACCACGCTGTCGTAGAAAGTTATACTGTCTGTAGTCCTGGTTATGTTGGTCACCTCAAAATCCTCTCGGACATGTTGAGCGTTCAATTCGTCAATTTTCGTTTTGGCAAACTCAATAAATGTGCCCTCGCGCCGAAGACCTCCACCAAATAGACACCATTGGAGGAAACACGCTCGTACAACGTGTCAAACGTCTTGATGACGTGAGAGTTCACGTGACTTCCGTCGTCTATGACGATGTCAAAGCCCTCATATTGGTCAGCAACTTCAGCCAGGAAATTCTCGTCGTCCCGACTGCCGATATGTACATTGATGTTTTCACCGGTGTGTTTTTCGCATTCGGGATTAATGTCTATCCTGACAATTCTCGAATTCCTGTGAAAATATTTACGCCACATACGCAGCGAGCCGCCTCCGTGAACCCCAATTTCCAGAATCTTAATAGGTCGATCGCGAAACCGGTCGAAATGGCACTCGTAAATGTCAAAATAGTGCAGCCACTTGTGCAGGCGCTGTTCACCGTTTTTCAAAAAGTGCCGGTGTAGCAATCCCTTGCTGTTCATTCGGTCAAATTCCTTGATTAGAGTTTGCTGGACTTTGCCGTTCGCGGGGCTGATTTTCTACAGCAAATACTTTGAACTTTGAGACCTTGCGCCTCGTACTTTGTGACCGTGGGGGTTATTCCAAAAACGCATACCGGCTAGACCGAAACTTGCGTTGTTAGCGTTATCCTCTGCGCCTATCTGAGCCTTGTCCCAAAAGGAACAAGACAAGCAACTCCGGGGAATACGCCCCGGTCAGAAAGGAACTCAGAAATGGCACATACCGCAACACTGACACATAACGGTTTCAACTTCTCCACCCGCTTCGCAAACTTCGTTGAACGCGTGAAGGCAGCCCGCGCGCAGGCGGCCGAATACAACCGGACCTATGCCGAACTTCAGCGCCTGACCAACCGCGAGCTGGACGATATCGGCATTCGCCGCTGCGACATTGCGGACATCGCGCACAAGCACGCCTACTGCGTGTAAGACCACGCACCACCCGATCCGGAGGCGCCGCTATGGCGCCTCTTTTGTTTTGGGAGCCACGTATGCCACAGGAGCAGGTTATTTCCTGAACCCCGTTGCGAAAGCGTGCGGGATAGGTCAAGTGCTGAAAGGGTCGTTTCAGTTTGACGGAAAGGCCGGGCATGGCGCGGGAATTTCAGATCGGTATGCTGTGGGTCGATGGCCCGCTGAGCTTTCTGGAGCAGCTCTGCATCAAATCGTTTCTGGACGCTGGCCAGCACGTGCGCCTTTACACGTACGGCGATGTGCCCAACATTCCCGACGGAGCCGAACGGCGCGATGCGCGGGAGGTCATGCCCGACGAAAACATCATCACGCATAAGCGAACCGGCAGCCCCGCAGTACACGCGGACAGGTTTCGTTATCGTATGCTGGCGCAGCATCAAGATCTGATCTGGGCGGATACCGATGCGTATTGTGTCAAGCCGTTCACTACGGAAAACGGCCATTTCCACGGCCGCCTCGCCGCGCATGAGATCAACAATGGTGTTCTCAGGCTGCCGCCGGACAGCCCGACACTCTATGATCTGATCGACTACACTGAAAACCCGTATCGTATCCCACCGTGGCTGCCGTCGAAACTGCGGGCCGAGCTGATCCGCGATGCCCTGGACGGCAACCCCAAACATGCCGGTGAAATGCCCTGGGGCGTTTGGGGCCCCCGAGCACTGACCTGGCTGTTGCAGCAGAATGGCGAGGATCGTTTCTCGTTTCCCACTCAAGTCCTTTACCCGGTATCTTATAAAGAACGGCGCGTCATGAGCCGGGCCAATGGTGGTGCCGAGCGTTTCATCACGGACGAGACGATGTCGATCCACTTCTACGGCCGTCGCATGCGGTCATTCATCTTCAACAGGTTTTCCGGCATTCCGCACCCCGAAAGCCTGGTGGGTCAGCTTGTGAAAAAGCATGGCATCGATCCACATGCGGCGCCGCTCCGGCCGAAGGGCGTTATTGAGGACGAAATGGCTGAGGGTGAGGAATGACATCCGACCCGGCCCGCAGGCTTGCCAACTGACATTAACGGGCCTATACGCCTGCGGTGGCCTTGCGCCATACGAATCAAAACCAAGAAATGCCGTGTTTGGCCCATCACGCTTCGGGGGCCACATCCGGCTTAGGAGAAGCGAAATGAAACTGCACGAATTGCGCGACAATCCTGGCGCCACACCGAAACGCACCCGCGTTGGCCGTGGTCCGGGTTCCGGCAAAGGTAAAATGGGTGGCCGTGGTATCAAAGGCCAGAAATCCCGTTCGGGTGTGGCCATCAATGGCTACGAAGGCGGCCAGATGCCGCTGTACCAGCGCCTGCCCAAGCGCGGCTTCAGCAAGCCGAACCGCAAGGAATTCGCCGTTATCAACCTGGGCCTGATCCAGAAGTTCGTCGAAGCCGGCAAACTGGACACCAAGGCTGCGATCACCGAGGACGCACTGGTTGCTTCCGGTCTGGTGCGCCGCAAGCTGGACGGCATCCGTGTTCTGGCCAAGGGCGAAATCAGCGCCAAAGTGAACCTGGAAGTCACCGGTGCTTCGAAAGCTGCCGTTGAGGCAGTTGAAAAAGCGGGCGGTTCACTGACGGTCACAAAAGCCGCTGCGGCAGAGTAAGCGCTTGTGAGCGGGCAAAGACCCGCTTACATAGACCTCAGAGTTTTCCAAGACGCCGCCCGAGCCGGAAAACGGTTCCGGGCGGTGTTTTCATAAGAGAGACCGATTTATGGTATCAGCAGCAGAACAAATGGCAGCCAACACAAGCTGGGCTGCCCTTGGCAAAGCCACCGATCTGCGCAACCGCATCCTGTTCACGCTGGGTTTGCTGATCGTCTATCGTCTGGGCACCTTCATTCCGGTGCCGGGGATCGACGGTCAGGCGCTGCGCGAGTTCATGGAGCAGGCGGGGCAAGGCATCGGCGGCATGGTTTCGATGTTCACCGGCGGGGCGCTTGGGCGGATGGGCATCTTTGCCCTCGGCATCATGCCCTATATCTCGGCCTCGATCATCGTACAGCTGCTGACCTCGATGGTTCCCGCGCTCGAACAGCTCAAGAAAGAGGGCGAGCAGGGGCGCAAGAAGATCAACCAGTATACCCGTTTCGGCACCGTGGCGCTGGCCACGGTTCAGGCTTATGGCCTTGCTGTTTCGCTGGAATCGGGGGATCTGGCGACCGATCCGGGTCTCTATTTCCGTATGTCGACCATGATCACGCTGGTTGGCGGCACCATGTTCCTGATGTGGCTGGGTGAACAGATCACCGCGCGCGGCATCGGCAACGGTATCTCTCTGATCATCTTTGTCGGCATTATCGCCGAAGTTCCGGCCGCACTGGCGCAGTTTTTTGCCAGCGGACGCAGCGGTGCGATCAGCCCCGCCGTGATCATTGGTGTAATCGTGATGGTCATCGCCGTGATCACCTTTGTGGTGTTCATGGAGCGGGCCCTGCGCAAGATCCACATCCAGTATCCGCGCCGTCAGGCTGGCATGAAGATCTATGAAGGCGGTTCCAGCCATCTTCCGGTCAAGGTGAACCCGGCCGGCGTTATCCCGGCGATCTTCGCAAGTTCGCTGCTGCTGCTGCCGGTGACGATCTCGACCTTCTCGTCGGGTGCGGCCAGCGGTCCTGTGATGTCGTGGTTGCTGGCGAATTTTGGCCCCGGGCAACCGCTCTACCTGCTGTTCTTTGCGTCGATGATCGTGTTCTTCGCGTATTTCTACACCTTCAACGTGTCGTTCAAACCGGACGATGTGGCGGACAACCTGAAAAAGCAGAACGGCTTTGTTCCCGGCATCCGTCCGGGCAAGAAAACGGCAGAGTATCTGGAATACGTGGTTAACCGCGTGCTGGTTCTGGGTTCTGGCTATCTGGCGGCGGTCTGTCTGCTGCCTGAAATTCTGCGGGGTCAGTTCGCCATTCCGTTCTATTTTGGCGGCACCTCGGTTCTGATTATCGTCTCTGTGACCATGGACACGATCCAACAGGTCCAGAGCCACTTGCTGGCGCATCAATACGAAGGGCTTATCGAAAAGTCCCAACTGCGCGGCAAGGGCAAGAAACGCGGCAGGAAGGGACCATCTCGTCGATGAACATTATTCTTCTTGGCCCCCCCGGGGCAGGTAAAGGGACGCAGGCGCGTCACCTGGTCGAGACACGCGGCATGGTGCAGCTGAGCACCGGCGACATGCTGCGCGAAGCGAAAACCTCGGGCACCGAGATGGGTAAGAAAGTTGCCGCGATCATGGACGCCGGCAAACTTGTCACCGATGAGATCGTGATCGGCCTGATCGAAGAGAAACTGACCACCGAAACAGGGGCCGGTTTCATCTTTGACGGGTTCCCGCGCACGCTGGCGCAAGCCGATGCGCTGTCGGCATTGCTGGCCAAACTGGGCCAGTCGCTGCACACCGTAATTGAGATGCGCGTCGATGACGAAGCGTTGGTATCCCGGATCACGGCACGTTCGACCTGCGGTGGGTGTGGCGAGGTCTATAACGACATCACCAAACCGATCCCGGCGGATGGAAAGTGCACCAATTGCGGCAAGGAAAATGATTTCCAGCGTCGCGCGGATGACAACGAAGACAGCCTGCGCACGCGCCTGATGGAATACTACAAGAAGACCTCGCCGCTGATTGGTTATTACTATGCCAAGGGTGATCTGCGGCCGGTCAATGGCCTGGCTGAAATCAAAGAAGTGACAGCCTCGATCGAGGCCATCCTGGGCTGATTTCAGGTTGGGGCTTGACGGCCCCTTCAAAAGCCCATATCGACCCCCATCCCTATAGGGAATCAAGACCGCAGGCGGGATTCGTTCCGTTTGCCCCGACCACCTCAAATAATGCTGGACCCTCTGGCGGCACTGCCACGGTCAAGCGTTGTGAAAAAAGGTTCTGGAGTTACGGAACCGCAACGAAAAGGAAAGTGACACGTGGCACGCATTGCCGGCGTAAACATCCCGACTGCAAAGCGGGTACCAATCGCCCTCACATATATCACCGGTATCGGAAACACCTCGGCGCAGGCCATCTGCGAAGCCGTGGGCATCGAAGCGCACCGTCGCGTCAATGAACTGTCCGACGCCGAAGTTCTGGCCATCCGTGAACACATCGACGCCAACTACACCGTCGAAGGTGACCTGCGTCGTGAAGTTCAGATGAACGTCAAGCGCCTGATGGACCTGGGCTGCTACCGCGGTCTGCGTCACCGCCGCAACCTGCCGGTTCGCGGTCAGCGTACCCACACCAATGCTCGTACCCGCAAAGGCCCCGCAAAGGCCATCGCTGGTAAGAAGAAATAAGGGAGGGTCTGACTGATGGCACGTGACAAGACTCGCGTTAAGCGCAAAGAGCGTAAGAACATCGCATCGGGCGTTGCCCATGTGAACTCGACCTTCAACAACACCAAGATCCTGATCTCGGACGTACAAGGCAACGCCATCTCGTGGTCGTCTGCCGGTACCATGGGCTTCAAGGGATCGCGGAAATCGACCCCATACGCCGCTCAGATGGCTGCAGAAGACGCAGGCAAGAAGGCGCAGGAACACGGCGTCAAGACGCTGGAAGTCGAAGTTCAGGGCCCCGGTTCGGGTCGTGAATCGGCTCTGCGCGCACTGGCTGCAGTGGGCTTCAACATCACGTCGATCCGCGACGTGACACCGATCGCTCACAACGGTTGCCGCCCGCCGAAGCGCCGCCGCGTCTAAGCGATTTTGAATTTGGCTGGGGCTGTGTTTCTGCACGGCCCCAGCACGTCATTTTGAACCTCGGGCGTCTGCACCTTGTTGGTCATGGGGCGCGGACAGGAATGGAGGGATTACATGATCCACAAGAATTGGGCAGAATTGATCAAGCCGACCCAGCTGGAAGGCAAGCCGGGCAACGACCCTGCGCGTCAGGCGACCCTGGTTGCCGAACCGCTGGAGCGTGGCTTTGGTCTGACCCTGGGCAACGCGCTGCGCCGCGTCCTGATGAGCTCGCTTCAAGGTGCGGCCATCACCAGCGTCCAGATCGACAACGTATTGCACGAGTTCTCGTCCGTGGCGGGCGTTCGTGAAGACGTCACCGACATTATCCTGAACCTCAAGCAGGTCGCCCTGCGCATGGAAGTCGAAGGCCCCAAGCGCCTGTCGATCAATGCCAAAGGCCCCGCTGTCGTCACCGCTGGCGACATCAGCGAAAGCGCCGGCATCGAGGTTCTGAACCGCGATCACGTCATCTGCCACCTGGACGATGGCGCCGACCTGTTCATGGAACTGACCGTCAACACCGGCAAGGGCTACGTCTCGGCTGAAAAGAACAAGCCGGAAGACGCGCCCATCGGCCTGATTCCGATCGACGCGATCTATTCGCCGGTCAAAAAGGTTGCTTACGACGTTCAGCCGACCCGCGAAGGTCAGGTTCTGGACTACGACAAGCTGACCCTGAAGATCGAAACCGACGGATCGATCACTCCGGATGATGCGTTGGCCTTTGCCGCTCGTATCCTGCAGGACCAGCTGTCGATCTTCGTCAACTTCGACGAGCCGGAATCGGCTGGCCGCCAGGACGAAGACGATGGTCTGGAGTTCAACCCGCTGCTGCTGAAGAAAGTGGACGAGCTGGAGCTGTCGGTCCGTTCGGCAAACTGCCTGAAGAATGACAACATCGTCTATATCGGCGACCTGATCCAGAAGACCGAAGCCGAGATGCTGCGCACCCCGAACTTCGGCCGCAAGTCGCTGAACGAGATCAAAGAAGTGCTGTCCGGCATGGGTCTGCACCTCGGTATGGATGTCGAGGACTGGCCGCCCGACAACATCGAAGATCTGGCGAAGAAATTCGAAGACGCCTTTTAAGGCGGTGCCGGGCTGAAGCCCGGCCTACTTCAGACTACATCGTAGGGCGGGCTTCAGCCCGCCACGCGAAAGACAAATGCCCGGACGACCGGGGACAACAAGGGCACTTCCGCCCCAAGGAGAGCCGGTGACACGCATCGCCG
This sequence comes from Ruegeria sp. D1(2025), assembly GCF_056536425.1. Taxonomy (NCBI): domain Bacteria; kingdom Pseudomonadati; phylum Pseudomonadota; class Alphaproteobacteria; order Rhodobacterales; family Roseobacteraceae; genus Ruegeria; species Ruegeria sp. D1(2025). The sequence goes on from NZ_JBQFPO010000002.1 coordinate 412,024, forward strand.
GCCAGACAAAGCAAAACGCGAAAGAAGGAACTAGAAAATGCGTCACGCACGTGGTTACCGCCGCCTGAACCGTACTCATGAGCACCGCAAGGCGCTGTTTGCGAACATGGCTGGCTCGCTCATCGAGCATGAGCAAATCAAAACAACTCTGCCGAAGGCAAAAGAACTGCGCCCGATCATCGAAAAGCTGGTCACGCTTGGCAAGCGCGGCGACCTGCACGCCCGGCGTCAGGCAGCTTCGCAGCTGAAAGAAGACAAAGACGTCGCAAAGCTGTTCGAAGTTCTGGGCCCCCGCTACGCGGAGCGTCAGGGCGGTTATGTCCGCATCCTGAAAGCTGGCTTCCGCTATGGGGACATGGCGCCGATGGCGATCATCGAATTCGTTGATCGTGACGTCGACGCCAAAGGCGCGGCCGATAAGGCCCGCGTTGCCGCCGAAGAGGCCGCAGACGAAGAATAAGAAAGCAAGGCTTTCTGATTTCTACCCCCGCGTTTCGGACGCGGGGGTTTTTTGTTTTGAAGGCTGGGTTACTTGATCCACCCACGCTCCCGATAATATCGGGCGGCACCCGGATGCAGCGTGGCGAGCAGGCTGTCGCGGATCATATCCGACGGTTGCAATCCATTCAGCGCGGGATGTTTTCGCGCCAGCTACGGCAGGTTTTTTGTTGGCCCATCCGTCGACCGGGCGCGGCATTTGTAGCCACCGGTTCCTTGCGCAAAGGAGCTGCAGAGCAGATCGCCGACATGGAAATTGTAACCCCCTTTTCCGTCAGCCCCGATCGTCATCCGGGTGTCCGCAGCCTGAGACACAGGCGCGATGAGTCCGAGGAACGCCGTCAGCATCATGGTGGAATGTTTGGGCAATACAGGCCTTTTCAGGCGGAAGGTCTTGAGCACGGTAAATCTGTTCCTGTTGGTGTGAACTGGCCGACCATTTCACCGGTTACAACCTTGGTTAATATATCGGAGGCTTTAACGCGCTTGCATTCCCGGCACGGGCCTCGCATATCCGAAGGGCAGTTAATCGACGGAAAGATCATGCGGAAAACTTTGTGTTCACTGCTGCTGGCAACTCTTGCCGTTACAGCCCATGCCGAAACGAAAGTACCGACTTCGCAGGCCGAAATAAGCCTGGGATTTGCCCCGGTGGTCAAACAGGCTGCTCCGGCCGTCGTTAACATCTACGCCAAGATCGTAACGCAAGGCCGTGCCAATCCGTTTTTCTCGGACCCGTTCTTTCAGGAGTTCTTCGGCAGAGGATTTGCCGAACCGCAGCCGCGGGTTCAGAACTCGCTGGGGTCCGGCGTCATTCTGTCTGCGGACGGCTATGTTGTGTCAAATTACCATGTTGTCGGCATGGCGACGGAAATCCGTGTGGTGACAACGGACCGGCGCGAGTATTCAGCGCAAGTGGTTCTGGGCGATCAGGAAAGCGACATTGCCATTCTTCGGCTGGAAGAGGCCGCTGAACTGCCGCATCTGAACTTTCGCGATTCCGATCAGGTCGAGGTGGGCGAACTGGCGCTGGCCATCGGCAATCCGTTTGGTGTGGGTCAAACCGTATCGTCCGGCATAATTTCCGGGCTGGCACGAACCGGAACAGCTACGGGAAATGCGCGCGGGTACTTTATCCAGACAGATGCGGCGATCAATCCGGGTAACTCCGGTGGGGCGCTGATCGACGTGAACGGTGATCTGATCGGGATCAACACCTCGATCCTGACCCGGTCGGGCGGATCCAACGGCATTGGCTTTGCCATTCCGGCAAATCTGGTTGCCGAGTTCCTGCGGCAGGCGAAGTCCGGCAACGAGAGCTTTGTCAGCCCCTGGGCCGGGATGGCGGGCCAGCATATGAGCGCCGATATCGCCGAATCGCTGGGTCTGGCCATTCCGCTGGGCGTGGTGATCTCGGACCTGCATGACCTCAGCCCGCTGGCTGCGGCCGGGTTGCGGGTTGGCGATGTTGTCACCCATGTTGACGGGGATGAGGTAAATTCGCCTGCCGAGATGAAATTCCGGATGTCGGTTGCCGGTGTCGGGGGAACCTCGGTTCTGACCCGTCTGCGCGGAGACAAAAGCGCGGATGTGATAGTGGATTTGGTCCGCGCTCCGGACAGTCCGCCCGCCGATGAGACCACATTGGATGACAAAACCGTTCTGCCCAACCTGACCGTCGCCCGGATCAATCCCGCATTGATCTCGCAGTTGGGATTGGTTCTGTCACAGACCGGCATTGTTGTGGTTGATCCGGGCTCATTGGGAGCACGCGCCGGTCTGAGGCCCGGAGACGTCCTGAGCAGCATCAATGACACTGAGATTGAGCAGCCCGGCGATGTCGTCGAGGCGCTGACTGACCCCGGGCGCCGGGTGCAAATGAACGTTCAGCGCGGTGGACGCGCGGTTTCGTTGCGGTTTCGGCTCTGACCCGTGAGTGATCTGTTCGATACCGGGGCACCCGAGCCCGCAACCGCGCCGCATCGCCCCTTGGCGGACCGGCTGCGTCCTAAGACGCTGGGTGAGGTGATCGGACAAGAGCAGGTGCTTGGCCCGGACGCACCCCTTGGCGTCATGCTGGCCGCTGGCAGCCTGTCGAGTTTGGTGTTCTGGGGGCCACCGGGGGTAGGCAAGACCACGATTGCGCGGTTGCTGGCACAAGAGACTGATCTGCATTTTGTCCAGATCAGCGCGATTTTCACCGGTGTTCCGGACCTGAAAAAAGTGTTCGAGGCAGCAAGGATACGGCGTCAGAACGGTCAGGGCACCCTTTTGTTCGTTGATGAAATCCATCGGTTCAACAAGGCCCAGCAGGACGGGTTTCTTCCGCATATGGAGGATGGCACGATCCTTCTGGTCGGGGCGACCACGGAAAACCCTTCGTTCGAACTGAATGCGGCTGTTCTCAGCCGTGCACAGGTGCTGGTGCTCGAACGGCTGAGCCTTGCCGATCTGGAGCGTCTGGCGCAGCGGGCCGAAAAAGATCTTGGCCGCGCCTTGCCCCTGACTCCTGCCGCCCGGGATGCCTTGCAGGAAATGGCGGACGGAGACGGACGCGCGTTGCTGAACCTGATTGAGCAGGTTGCGGCGTGGGGGGTCGATGGGCTGCTTGACCCGGATGCACTGTCCACGCGGTTGATGCGGCGTGCCGCGAAATACGACAAATCGGGGGACGAGCATTACAATCTGATCTCGGCCCTGCACAAATCAGTTCGCGGTTCGGATCCGGATGCGGCGCTGTATTGGTTTGCACGTATGCTGACCGGGGGCGAGGATCCAAGGTATCTGGCCCGCCGGATTACCCGGATGGCGGTTGAGGATATCGGACTGGCCGACCCGCAGGCGCAGTCGATCTGCCTGCATGCGTGGGAGGTATACGAGCGGCTGGGCTCTCCGGAAGGAGAATTGGCCCTGGCGCAGGCGCTGGTCTATCTGGCGCTGGCGCCAAAATCGAACGGCGCCTATGTCGGCTACAAGGCGGCGATGCGTCTGGCCAAACAATCCGGCAGCGAGCCGCCGCCAAAGCACATCCTGAATGCGCCCACGACACTGATGAAGGATCAGGGCTATGGGGCTGGCTATGCCTATGACCATGATGCCGAGGATGGATTCTCGGGCCAGAACTACTTTCCGGAAACGATGAAGCGGCCGATGCTGTACCAGCCGGTCGAGCGGGGATTCGAGCGGGAACTGAAAAAGCGGCTGGACTATTTCGCAAAGCTGCGCGCGCAGCGGAACGAGAACTAGGGCTGGCTTGACTCTTGCTGCTTTGCGCGCGACAGACGCGCATGTTTTCTAACACACTGACATCGGTGAAATCCGGGCGGGCCAGTCGCGCGGTGCAAGGGGCAATGGCATGAGTGGCGTACAGATGATCACCGTCGCAGAGGACGACAGCGACCAGCGGCTGGACCGTTGGTTGCGCCGCATGTTCCCGCATGTTGGGCAGGGCCGTATCGAAAAGATGTGCCGCAAGGGCGAGCTGCGGATTGACGGCGGTCGGGCCAAGGCCTCGACCCGGCTTGAGGCCGGGCAGGTCGTGCGGGTTCCGCCCTTGCCGGACGCTGATCACAAGCCGGTTGAGGTCAAACGCCGGATCTCGGATGCCGACGCAAAGATGATCCAATCCTGCGTGATCTACCGCGACGATCACGTTCTGGCCCTGAACAAACCCCATGGATTGCCGGTGCAGGGCGGCAGTGGTCAGACCCGCCATGTCGACAGCCTGTCCGAGGCGCTGCGGTTCGGCTATGAGGAAAACCCCCGTCTGGTACACCGTCTGGACAAGGACACCTCGGGCGTTTTGCTTTTGGCAAGAACGCGCGAAGCGGCCAAAGGTCTGACAGCCGCGTTTCGTCACCGCGACACGCGCAAGATTTACTGGGGCCTGGTCGCCGGGGTGCCGACTCCGTATCTGGGTGAGATCAAAACCGGTCTGGTAAAAGCCCCGGGCCACGGCAAGAAAGGTGAAGGCGAGAAGATGATCGCCGTTCACCTGAACGACCTTGACGGTACTCCGGGCGCGAAGCGGGCGCATACCCTATACGCGACGCTGTACCGGGTTGCCGGGCGCGCTGCCTGGGTTGCCATGGAACCCGTCACAGGCCGGACCCATCAGCTGCGCGCGCATATGGCCGCCATCGGGCATCCGATCATTGGCGATGGCAAATATGGCGGTTCGGGTCAGGAAAATCTTGGCGATGGCTGGGGCGCGCAATTGGGCGGGATTATCAGCAAAAAGCTGCACCTGCATGCTCGGCAGGCGTCGTTTGAACACCCGGTGACGCGCAAGACCATCACCGTCAAGGCCCCGTTGCCGGATCATATGAAACACAGCTGGGATACCTTCGGCTGGACCGAGGATCTGGCCTCGGACGATCCCTTTGAGGAGTTGCAATGACCTCACCATTGCGGCTGGTCCTTTTCGATGTCGATGGTACGCTTGTCGACAGTCAGGGAAGTATCATCTCGGCCATGACCGCCAGTTTTGACGCTTTGGGCCTGACTGTGCCGGATCGTTCCGCGATCCTGTCGATTGTCGGGTTGTCGCTGCCGGTCGCTCTGTCCCGTCTGGCGCATGATCACCCGGTTTCGGTTCAGGAAAAACTGGTGGATGGATACAAGGAAGCCTATCACGACCAGCGTCTGAGGCAGGGTGCTGCAAACTCGCCCCTCTATCCCGGTGCCCGGGAGGTGCTGGAGGCGCTGCACGGAATACCCGAGGTCTTGCTGGGGGTCGCCACCGGAAAGTCGCAACGCGGGCTGGATGCGTTGATCGAGGCGCACGGTTTGGAGCGGTTCTTTGTCACCCGTCAGGTGGCAGATCATCACCCTTCGAAACCGCATCCGTCGATGATCGATACAGCGCGCGCGGAAACCGGTGTCGACCGGCGAAATACGGCCATGATTGGCGATACCCGCTTTGACATGGATATGGCCAGCGCGGCTGGCGTGACAGGTATCGGTGTGGCCTGGGGATACCACGACACCGCAGAACTGGAACACGCTGCGCAGGTGATCGAAACATTTGATCAGCTGCCGCCGGCGCTGCACAGTATTTGGGGATGACGGTATGAGCGACTGGAAACCGAAACGGTTCTGGACCGAAAGCGCGGTGGCTGAAACCGAAGAAGGCTTCACCGTCGAACTGGACGGGCGTCAGGTCAGAACCCCGGCCAAGGCGGCGCTGGTTCTGCCGACGCACGCAATGGCAACCGCTGTGGCTACGGAATGGGACGCGCAGGAAAAAGAGGTTGATCCGACCTCGATGCCGTTTACCCGATCAGCAAATGCGGCAATCGACAAGGTCCGCCATCAGCATGCCGAAGTGGCTGACATGCTGGCCGACTACGGCGATTCGGATTTGTTGTGTTACCGCGCCACGCACCCGCTGGAGTTGCAGCAGCGGCAGGCGGGGCAATGGGATCCAGCGCTGGACTGGGCGGAAAAGACCTTATCCGCGCGGCTTGTATCCTTCGAGGGAGTTCTGCATCAACCGCAATCCGACGATGCGCTGGCGACTCTGCGGCGGCAGGTTCATGAGCTTGGTGAGTTTCAACTTGCCGCGTTTCACGACCTTGTGAGCCTGTCCGGATCCTTGATTCTGGGTTTTGCCGCAGCGCGGAATTGGCGCAAACCGGACGAGATATGGCGCATTTCGCGATTGGACGAAATCTGGCAGATCGAGCAATGGGGTCATGACGACGAGGCGCACGAAGCCTCGGAGGTCAAGAAATCCGCCTTTTTACACGCCAAACGCTTTTTCGATCTATCGGTTTGATCCTTCAAAGACAGTATTTTAGTGCGTCGCGCCCGGCCGCGCGGCGTCTGATATCGTTTTCGCTGATCCAACCCTTGACGTTTGTTTATGAATGCGACCAAACTCGTGGCCACTAAAGGGGAGACACCTTTGGGGTAACCTTTCCGGCAAAATGCTGCCGGACAGAACCGCCCCCGAGTGGGGCGGACAATCAGGAAGAGGTAAAAATGAAAAAATCCGTAATCTTGGGCGTGGCGACGATTGCTGGCCTGGCTGCTGGCGCCGCCGCGGCAGGAACCGCAGATGACGTCAAGGCACGCGGCAAACTGAACTGTGGCGTGGCAACCGGTGTACCCGGTTTCGCCAGCCCGGACGCCAATGGTGAGTGGCAAGGCTTTGACGTGGCCGTGTGCCGCGCCGTAGCAGCCGCCGTTCTGAACGACCCGACTGCAGTTGAGTTCATTCCGACCACCGGCAAGACACGCTTTACCGCGCTGGCTTCGGGTGAGATCGACATGCTGGCCCGGAACACCACCTGGACCTTCAGCCGCGATGTCGACCTGAAATTCGAATTCGTCGGCGTCAACTACTATGACGGTCAGGGTTTCATGGTTCCCAAGGCACTGGGCGTAAGCTCGGCCAAGGAACTGGACGGTGCGACCGTCTGCATTCAGACCGGCACCACAACCGAGCTCAACCTGGCGGATTTCTTCCGCATCAACAACATGAGCTACGAGCCGGTTCCGATCGAAACCAACGCCGAAGCGCAGCAACAGTATCTGGCTGGTGCCTGTGACGTCTACACCACCGACGCATCGGGTCTGGCTGCCACCCGCGCCACATTCGAGAATGCCGGTGATCACGTGATCCTGCCGGAAATCATCTCGAAAGAGCCGCTGGGTCCGCTGGTGCGTCACGGCGACCACGAGTGGGGCGATGTTGTCCGCTGGACTCTGAACGCGCTGATCGCAGCTGAGGAAATGGGCGTTACATCGGCCAATATCGATGAAATGTCCGCTGGAACCGACAATCCGGAAGTGAACCGTCTGCTGGGCAGCGAAGGCACTCTGGGTGAAATGCTGGGTCTGGACGCTGAATGGGCCCGTCGCGCCATCAAGGTCGGCGGCAACTACGGCGAAATCTTTGCCAAGAACATCGGTGAGGAAACCCCGATTGGCCTGGCACGCGGTCTGAACGCACAGTGGATCGAAGGTGGCCTGCTGTACGCACCGCCTTTCCGCTAAAATCCACGGAAAAGGGCGCAGGGCAACCTGCGCCCTTTTTCAATCAAGAAGAAACACGCCCGGAAACGTCCGAGCAGAGATCAACTCTGCCGACAAAAGACCGGGATGCACGGGGATAAACATAGGTCATGACGACTCTCACTGACCCGCCGAAGGAGCAGTTCCGGCTGTCCATGCTCCTTTACGATACGCGGTACCGATCTGCGACCATTCAGGTCATTGCTATGATCGGTTTCATGCTTCTGGCAGCCTGGATTATTAACAACACCATTCAGAACCTCGAAACGCTGGGCAGAACAGTCGGTTTCGACTTTTTCGCCGAACCAGCCAGCTATGACATCAACCAGCGTCTGCTGGAATATGACTCGCAGGATACCCATCTGCGCGCGGCCTTTATCGGGCTGCTGAACACGCTGGTTGTTGCAGTTCTGGGCTGTATTACGGCAACAATCATCGGTGTCATGGTTGGTGTTCTGCGTCTGTCGAATAACTGGCTGATCGCGCGGATTATGACGGTTTATGTCGAAATGTTCCGCAACGTTCCGGTCCTGCTTTGGATCGTGTTCGCCATGGCGATTCTGATTGAAAGCCTGCCTGCGCCGCGCGCATTCCGGGGTGAAAATCCAGAAGCCACGATGGATCTATTCGGCACTGTTGCTGTGACCAACCGCGGGGTCTACATCCCCGAGTTTCTGTTCTCGCGCAGCCTTGGCGACATCCACCTGTTCGGGACATCAAGCCTGCGTTTTGACGTCTCGCTGGACCTGATCGCTTTCCTGATCGTGCTTGGCGGCAGCATCTTTGCCATGCGCAAAGTGTCGGCCTGGGCCAATGCCACGCAGGAAAAGACCGGTGACCGTCCGACCATCTGGTACATCCAATTGGGCCTGCTGTTCGTGCCATCGGCCATCCTGCTGGGCGCGCTGGGCTTCCATCTGGGCTATCCCGAGCTGAAGGGCTTTAACTTCACCGGCGGCACCCACCTACGGAACTCGCTGATCGCCCTGTGGTTGGCCCTGTCGCTGTACACTGCGGCTTTCATCGCCGAGATCGTTCGTGCCGGTATTCTGGCCATCTCGAAGGGTCAGACCGAGGCCGCATCCGCACTGGGTCTGCGCCCGGGCCGGACCATGCGTCTGGTGATCCTGCCGCAGGCGTTGCGAGTGATCATCCCGCCGATGATCTCGAACTATCTGAACTTGACCAAGAACTCGTCGCTGGCGATCGCGGTCGGATATATGGACATCACGGGGACGCTGGGCGGTATCACCATGAACCAGACCGGCCGCGAGCTGGAATGCGTTCTGCTGCTGATGCTGGTCTACCTGACCATCTCGCTGAGCATTTCGGCGGTGATGAACTGGTACAACAACCGTGTCAAACTGGTGGAGCGGTAATATGAGTGATGTTTCATTTGTCCGCACGGAAATGTTGCCGGAACAGGCACCACCCGCATCCGAGGTCGGTGTGCTGGGATGGATCAGGCACAACCTATTCTCAAGCTGGCTGAACGCCATCCTGACGCTCATCTCGCTGTTCTTCATCTACTATGTGCTCTCCAACATCCTGTCATGGACGTTCGAATCTGTTTGGAACGCCAATTCCCTGTCGGAATGTCGTGAGATCATGATGGCGACCTGGGGCGATACTCATGGTCATGCCTGCTGGGGCGTGATCAAGGACCGGTGGCTGCAGTTGCTGTACGGTTTTTATCCGCCTTATCCGGCGCACCCGGACGCGACATGGTCTAATCCGCCTGAATCGGGTGGCTGGCCGGCCTATTTCCGGCCGAACCTGACCTTCATCCTGTTGTTGGTTGCGATTGCGCCGGTGTTGTTCACCAAAGTGCCGCGCAAGCTGTTGATCGTGACGGCGGCTTATCCGTTCCTGCTGCCTTGGCTGATGTGGGGCGGGTCGATCTGGGGACCGCTGATGGTCGCTGCCGGGTTCGCAATCGGTTATTTCGCCTACAAGGTTGTGCTTCCAATGGCGGGGTCCCTGACGGCGTTAATCCTTGCAGTCGCGCTGCCCATTCTGTGGTGGTTGTTTGCTGCTGGCGCAGTTGCTGACGCGGTCGACTCTGTCATTCCAATTGGTATAGCGACTGTCGAAAGCCGCGACTTTGGTGGTTTCATGCTGGCGATCCTGCTGGGTGTTGTGGCCATTGGCGTCTCGCTTCCCATCGGCATCGTGCTGGCGCTCGGTCGTCAGTCTGATCTGATGATCGTCAAATATCTCTGCGTGGGCTTTATCGAGTTCATTCGGGGCGTGCCGCTGATCACCCTGCTGTTCGTGGCCTCGCTGCTGCTGAACCTGTTCCTGCCGCCGGGGACCAACTTTGACATCATCCTGAGGGTGATGATCATGATGACCCTGTTCTCGGCCGCTTATATGGCCGAGGTGATCCGGGGTGGTCTGGCGGCGCTTCCGCGGGGTCAGTACGAAGGGGCTGACAGTCTTGGACTGAACTACTGGCAGGCGCAGCGGCTGATCATTATGCCGCAGGCACTGAAAATCTCGATCCCGGGCATTGTGAGCACGTTCATCGGTATCTTCAAGGATACGACACTGGTTTCGATCATCGGTCTGTTCGACGTGATCGGTCTGACCAACGGCATCCGCGCCGATACCGCCTGGAACGGCGTCTACTGGGAACTGTTTGCCTTTATCGGCGTTCTGTTCTTCGTCGTCTGCTTCTCCATGTCCCGTTATTCCATGTATCTGGAGCGCAAGCTTCAGACTGGCCATCGTTAAGGAGTTCAACACATGTCTGAACTTGCAATTGACCGTGAAATCGATCGCTCGAAAATGCAGGTGAGCGACGAGGTCGCCATCGAAATCACCAACATGAACAAATGGTACGGGGCCTTCCACGTGCTGCGCGACATCAATCTGACCGTCAATCAGGGCGAGCGGATCGTGATCGCGGGGCCTTCGGGGTCGGGCAAATCCACCCTGATCCGCTGCCTGAACGCGCTGGAGGAACACCAGCAGGGCAAGATCGTTGTGGATGGAACCGTTCTGTCGAATGACCTCAAGAACATCGACAAGATCCGGTCCGAGGTTGGCATGGTGTTCCAGCACTTCAACCTGTTCCCGCACCTGACCATTCTGGAAAACTGCACGCTGGCCCCGATCTGGGTGCGCAAGACGCCCAAGAAAGAGGCCGAAGAGCGCGCCATGCATTTCCTGGAAAAGGTCAAGATTCCGGAACAGGCCGACAAGTATCCCGGCCAGCTGTCCGGTGGACAGCAGCAGCGTGTGGCGATTGCCCGCTCGCTGTGCATGATGCCTCGGATCATGTTGTTCGATGAACCGACATCGGCGCTGGACCCCGAGATGATCAAAGAGGTGCTCGACACCATGATCGAGCTGGCCGAAGAAGGCATGACCATGCTGTGTGTGACCCACGAGATGGGCTTTGCCCGTCAGGTCGCAAACCGCGTGATCTTTATGGATGCCGGCCAGATCGTGGAACAGAACGAACCGGAAGAGTTCTTCAACAACCCCAAAAGCGAGCGGACCAAGTTGTTCCTCAGCCAGATTCTGGGGCACTGAACCTGCAATTAAATCCGGAAAAAGGCGGGGTCTGGCCCCGCCTTTTTCAGTTCAACAGTTCGCGCGGGATTGCGAAGCCCAGGACTTTGCCGCTGTGCCGCTGCAAGCCTCTCCAGGTGTTGATGTCAAATCGAATAACCGTCGTCGCGCAGGTGGGATAGTCGTAGAACCGCACATGGTCTGGTGGGTATTTCACAATCTGATCCGCAAAGGCGGCAATACCGGGATTATGACCCAGCAACAGTACGGTGCGTCCGGTCGCCTGTTGCAATACCTTCATCATTTCAGCGGGATCGGCCAGATACAGGTCGCGGGTGAAGGTGGTCCTGGCAGCAGTCAGCCCCATCCTGTCCCAGGTTTCGCGGGTCCGGGTGGCCGAAGAACTCAGAACTTCATCCGGAAGCCAGGCGTTCCGTGACAGCCATTTCCCGACGGCCGGGGCTGATTTACGCCCGCGCTTGTTCAGCGGGCGATCATGGTCGTTGCTCAGCGGAATGTCCCAACTGGACTTGGCGTGACGGGTCAGGATCAGGGTGCGGGTCATGATGGGTGAAACGCCTTCATATGATGCGCAGATTGTTCTGCCAGCCGCCCGGCACCCGCACTTAGCGGGCAGGCAAGTCGCGCGAGACAACCGCCAGCCATGCAGGTCTGGCCTTCCGGCGTGGTCAGATGTGCATGGCAGGTGTCGACGTCGTAAAAGCTGTAGGTCGACAAAGCGCCCACCGGGCAGGCCGACGTGCAGGGGGCATGGCAGGTGGCGCAGGGGCTTGGCCCTTCGGCGGCAGGTATCGGGAACTCATCGGCAAAATGCAGCGCACCGCGGAACGAGATCATCATGCCGACGGCGTCATGCACCAATGCGCCAACCGGACTTTGAAACGTGCGCCCGGACTTCAAGGCCCAGTCGATGAACGGTGTGTAGGGCGGCCCGCCGAACGGATAGTACGGCGTGGCACCCAGCGCGCCAGCCATCGCGCCGACAACCCGCAAGGACCATCTGTCGACCGGGTCCGCCTGCCCATCCGCCCATTCGGGCGACGCCTTCAAAACCGGCCAGAATGTCTGCGCCGCGCCCAGCAGGATCAGGGTGCCGCCATCCAGCTGCTTGGCGCCGCTATGCCGGGGGTGCTGCGCACCCATCACGACCAGGCCCGACCGATCAGCGGCTGCTGTCACGTCGGAGTATGTCACTTGCGCCGAAACGGCAGTGTCAAGCTCCATCCCAGCCGGGTTGGTTGTTCGTCCCGCCATTGCAGTCCCACCTTCATCCTGTCATGCCCGTCACCTGGCTGCGCCACATAGGTGCCCATCAATCGATCCCAGACTGACAGCGCAAAGCCGTAATTGCTGTCGTGTTCTTTCCTGTGCACCGAATGGTGAACCCGGTGCATGTCAGGTGTCACAAGAACCCTACGCAACACCGCCTCCACGGCAAGGGGGAGTTTGATGTTGGAGTGATTGAACAGCGCGGTTCCGTTCAACAGAACCTCGAAAAGAACAACGGCAAGTGCACTGGGACCCAATGCATAGACCAGCGCGATTTTCAGTATCATGGACAGTGCGATTTCGATGGGATGAAATCGCACGGCGGTCGTTACATCCATGTCCCTGTCCGCGTGATGCACCCTGTGCAGCCGCCAGAGGATCGGCACCTTGTGTGTCACCAGATGCTGCAGCCAGATCGCATAGTCCAAGATCAGCACGCTCAGAAGAATTTCCAGCCATCCGGGCCAGTCGGTCCTGTTAAAAAGCCCAATCCCGTGATGACCGGCGTCCACCGCCGCCCCTACGGCCAGCAACGGGACCCAGATTGCCATAAACCTCAGCGTCAGGGTGTTGAGAAGCGTTATGGTAAGATTGGTTTGCCAGCGCCGTCGTTTCGAGCAATCTAGCGAACGTCTGGGTGCAAATGTCTCGGCAATTGCGAAAACCGCAAAAAGCCCAAGGAAAATTCCCAGCCGAATAATGGATTCGTACTCCATATATTCACATTCAGGCATATTAAAGCCCGAGACAAGACCTGGAATTTCACATAGGCGTCAGTCCGGCCGGATCAGTGAGCCCGCACCGTGTTCGGTGAACAATTCCAGCAATACGGCATTTGGGGCACGGCCATCCAGGATGACAACCGCCCGAACGCCACTGTGCAGCGCGTCCAGAGCGGTTTCCGTTTTTGGGATCATGCCGCCGGCAATCGTGCCTTCGCGGGTCATCTCGCGGATCTGTCCGGCTTTAAGCTCGGTCACCACCTCTCCGGCTGCATTCTTGACGCCGGATACATCGGTCAGCAGCAACAGTCGATCCGCCTTCAGGGCCGACGCGATGGCTCCGGCAGCGGTATCGCCGTTCACGTTGAAGGTTTCACCGTCTTTACCTGCTCCGAGCGGCGCAATCACGGGGATTACATCATGCGAGAAAAGATCATGCAGCAGTTTGGGATTCATCTCGGATGGTGTGCCGACGAAGCCCAACGAGGAATCCGTCTGCTCGCAAACCATCAGATTGGCGTCCTTGCCGGACAGCCCGACCGCCGTTCCGCCCTGACGGTTGATGGCCTGCACGATCCGTTTGTTGACAAGGCCAGACAGCACCATCTCGACGACTTCGACCGTGGCCTTATCGGTGACCCGCTTGCCATTCACGAAATCCGACTGGATGTCCAACTGATCAAGCATCGCGTTGATCATGGGTCCGCCACCATGCACGATGACCGGGTTTACCCCGACCTGCCGCATTAGCACGACATCGCGGGCAAAGCTTTCCATCGCCTCGTCGCTGCCCATGGCGTGACCGCCCAGTTTGATCACGACGATCGCGCCGTCATACCGCTGCAGGTAAGGCAGTGCGCTATTCAAAGTGGCGGCGGTGGCAATCCAGTCCCGGTTCATGTCTCGTGTCTTCATGGCTTAGGTCCTTCTGGCGAACCGTGTTAGGGCCTTTGGATGGTGCTGCCAAGGGCGAAGCTACTCAAGATGTGCAATGATCGAGCGCAGGGTCGGTATTCCGTCCCCTTTCTCGGAGGAGGTCAGCACAATCTCGGGGTAGGCGGCAGGGTGTTTAGACAGCGCGGTGCGGACCTGATCCAGCACCTTCTCACGCTCCTTGGCCTTGACCTTGTCGGCCTTGGTCATGACGCATTGAAAGGTCACGGCGCTGGTATCCAGCAGCTTCATGATCTCGTCGTCCACAGGTTTTACTCCATGGCGCGAGTCGATCAATACAAAAGCGCGGCGCAGGGTTTGACGTCCGCTGAGGTACTGTTTCAGCAGTCGCTGCCATTTCTCGACTACTTTGACCGGCGCGTTGGCATAACCGTAACCGGGCAGGTCAACCAGATAGAGGTCGGGCCCTTGCGTGAAAAAGTTGATCTCCTGCGTGCGGCCGGGCGTGTTCGATGCGCGCGCCAATCCCTTGGTCCCGGTCAGCGCGTTGATCAGGCTGGATTTCCCCACGTTCGAGCGGCCCGCAAAACACACCTCAAGCCGGTCGGGGGCGGGCAGGCCGTCCATGGCAACCACGCCTTTGACGAATTCGGACGGGCCAGCAAACAGCTTGCGCCCGGTTTCCTGCGCAATCGCATCCGGCGCGTCCGCCATTGGAAAAGGAAGCGTGCTCATACCGGTTCTACCTTGTCGCCGACACGGATATCTCCGCCCTGGATAACTTCGGCGTAGACGCCAAAATCCTGATGATCCCAAGCGTTCAGGGCGCCCAGCGTGTCTGCATCCCGCGTGCCGGTTTCCGGGTTGGCGGTCGTGGCCAGACAGCGCGTGATACGTTCCCGAACGCGCAGAACGGCCTGACCGATGCGAATGTCGCGGTTCAGCCAGTCAAACTCTTCCCACAGGGGCAGCCCGTCGAACCAGATGTTGCCGCGCCAGCGGACAAGGGATAGATCCTGCCCCAGCTTCTGCTCGACCGCCCGGTGCGAGGCCATATTGCACAGGCTGATCGAGGGGAAGTCACTGTCGGTCATTCCCCGTCCCGGAACCCGGATAATCCGTGCCGACGCAGCCCTGTCGACGGGCATCAGCGGTTTGACCCAGTCCAGAAAATCATCCTGCTGCGTGTCGGGATCGAAGCTGATCTCGGGGCGCCGCGGGTGGTTGAGCGTCACGGTGCCGCCGTTCATCCGGGCCGATATGGCCGCCAGTTGCGGGGCTTTGGAGCAGCGGCTGAAATTGGCACAGGGCGCCCATTCCGAACCATCGGCTTTTGACGCCTCGTGTGCGACGGCCCAAACGCGATCCCCGGGCATTGTCTGCCCGGGGGTCACGGTTACATCACTCAGGCTTTCCCGCCCGTGACTTTTGATTGGATGCCGCCAGAGGCTGGTGACAGACCCGCTCATTTGTCATCCGTCTTCGGGGTCCGCTTGAACCCGGACTTGATGTTGCCGAACACGTCCGGCGTGTAGCCCTGGCTGCGCATGATCAGGTACTGCTGCGTGAACGTGATCGTGTTGTTCGCAATCCAGTAAACCACCAGGCCGCTGGCAAACCCGCCCAGCATGAACATGAAGACCCACGGCATCCAGGCAAAGATCATCGCCTGTGTCGCATCCGTTGGTGCCGGGTTCAGTTTCTGCTGCAGCCACATCGAGATACCCAGCAGCAGTGGCAAGATACCGATGAACATCAGCGCCATCAGCGTATCAGGCTGCGGTCCGGCCCAGGGCAGCCAGCCAAAGAAGTTGAAGATCGAGGTCGGGTCCGGCGCGCTGAGGTCCTGGAACGGGCCAAACCAGGGGGCCTGACGCAGTTCAATGGTGACAAAGATCACTTTATACAGCGAGAAGAAGATCGGGATTTGCATCAGGATCGGCAAACAGCCAGCGGCCGGGTTCACCTTTTCCTTTTTGTACAGCTCCATCATGCCCTGCTGCATCTTCTGGCGGTCATCGCCGGCTGCCTCTTTCAGGGCCTCCATCTGCGGCTGAAGTTCCTTCATCTTGGCCATCGAGACGTAGGACTTGAACGCCAGCGGGAACAGGATCGCCTTGATGATCAGGGTCAGGCCGATAATCGACCACCCCATATTGCCGATCAAAACGTTGATGTTGTGCAGCAGCCAGAAAATCGGTTTGGTCAGGAAGTAAAACCAGCCCCAATCGATGCTGTCCACGAACTTCTGCACACCTTCCGCCTGATACTCGCGGATGGTTTCCCATTCCTTGGCGCCTGCAAACAGGCGGGTGGTGACTTCCTCGGTCGCGCCGGGCGCAACGGACAGGGTCGGCAGTACGGTTTCAGTTTGATAAATCTTGCGGCGCGCGTCGTATTTTGCCGCCGCCTTGAAGGCCGAACCTTCAGCCGGGATCAGGGTGGTCATCCAGTAGTGATCGGTAAAGCCGACCCAGCCACCTTCCTTGATCTGAAAGACTTCGGCTTGCGCGCGTTCATTCGGATCAATGTCGAAGTCGCGGACATCGCCATAATCGATCTCGTCCAGAACGCCGTCCGCCATGACCATGACGCCTTCGTGCAGGATAAAGAAGTTCTTCAGGCCCGGCAGGTCACCATCCTCACCCATCCCGTGGCGCGCCAAAATGCCATAGGGCGCCATGCCCACTTCGGACTGCGTGGTATTCTCGACCGATTGCGTGACCGAGAACATGTAGTCTTCATCAACCGACACGGTGCGTCGGAAGATCAGGCCCTTACCGTTGTCCCAGACCAGTGTGACCGGGCTGTCGACGGTAAGCGTGTCGCCTTGTTCAGTCGACCAGAGCGTGTTCGGCCCAGGGACATCCGCGCCGGCAACGCCCGCCCCGGGCGCCCAGCCATACAAGGCGTAATAGGCAGAATCGGACCCGACGGGCGAAAGCAGCTCGACGATCGGGGCGCCTGCTTCGATCGAGACCTTGTAGTCTTTCAGAAACAGCTCATCGATGCGCCCGCCGGCCAGGGACATGCTGCCAGACAGGCGAGGCGTGTCGATCTGAATGCGCGGGGCCTCGGTATCGGCTTGTGCTTCTTCGGTGACAGCAGATGCATCGCCGACGGCTGTGTCACCCGCTGCGCTCGGAGTCTGAAGCTCACTGCCCTCGGAGCCGCTGACTTCCACCTGATCCGGTGTCGGCGCCTGTTCCGGGGGTGGGAAAAGGACGAACCAGATGAGGATCACCAGAAAGCTGAGCGCGGTTGCGAGGATGAGATTCTTGTTCTGATCGTCCATCTGGGACAGCCACCTTGAGCTGGGAAACACACCGGAGGTGTTCAACAGAGTGCAGCCCCAAAGGTCAAGTGGAATCGCCCGTCAATTTGCCACCGGAAGGGATTGCGCCTTGCAAAATCCCGGATTTCATCCGGTTTGCCGTCCAATCCCGGGAACCTTGTTCACTTTTGCGCGGTGCGAAGCGATCCAGTCGAGCGTCTGCTCGAATGGCATCGGCTTGCCAATTCCGAACCCCTGCACATGATTGCAGCCAAGCTGCGCCATCAGGGCATGCTCACCCGGGGTTTCCACCCCTTCGGCCAGTGTTTCCAGGTTCAACCGTTCCGCCATCGTCAGGATGGCACTGGCCAATTGTTGCTGACCGGGATCCCGATCGGATTTTGTCACAAAGGACCGGTCGATCTTGATCCGCGAAACATCAAAGCGCTTGATGGACGCGATCGAGGCATGACCGGTGCCGAAATCATCCAGATCGATACAGCATCCCAGCGCGGCCATTCCGGTCACATTGCGGGTGATGACGTCATCGGGCCGTTTGGCAAACACCGTTTCCAGAATTTCGACCGCAAGCCTGTCCGGAGACAGGTCAAACTGGTCCAGTTCCCATTTCAGGCGATCCATGAGCCCCGGATCGCGGAGTTCATCGGACGAGAAATTGACACCGATCCGTGGAATCATAACGCCAGCCCGGTCCCAGGCCCGCATGGCAGTGAACGCATGGTGGCGCATCGTATGGCCCAGCCGTTCCAGCAGTTCCGCCTGTTGGGCGAAGGGTAGAAACACCTGCGGGCCCAACACACCTTTTTGCGGATGCTCCCACCGGGCCAGTGCCTCAAAACCTGTGACGCGCCCTGTGTCCGTCGAGATTTGAGGCTGAAACCAGGGGCGAATTTCACCATTGTCCAACGCTGCCTCGAAATCCTTGCGCAGGTTTGTGCGGATCCGGGACCGGCGGCGCGTTTCGGCGGAATAGGCCCGAATGGTCGAAGGGCCGTTTCTTTGTGCTTCGGCAAGTGCGGCGTTCGCCGCCTCGATCCCGTCGGTTGCGTCGCCGTCGAAGTCATGAGGCATCAGGCAAAACCCGATCGAGCACGAGACGTAAAGCCCGGCACCATTCAGCATGATCGGTTCTTCGATTGCAGTTTGGATACGGCCGGACATCTGAATGCAGGATTCCAGGTCAAGATGCGGAGATGCCCCAAGACCCAAGGCGATTTTGTCTCTGCCGTCTCGGGTCACGATGTCCTGGGCCCGGATCGTGGACAAGGTCCGGCTGCAGGCCAGTTCGGCGATATGGGCGGCCGCCGCCTGCCCGTGCAGGTCTAGCAGCGACGCATAGTCATCCAGTGAAATCACGAAACAGGCCGAGCTTTCCATATTTTTCCTCGCCCGATCCAGAAGGAGCCCCAATCTGGTACGAAACACCTGATCCGGCATCATCCCGCCAGAGTTGTCGCGAAGTGAATTCCCAATCGCAGGCCAGATATTTGCAGCGCTTGCTCCGGCAAGGATCAGGGGCAAGCCCAATGCGACGATTAACAGCACTTGCTCTCCGCCGATCCAGAAGGCTGCAAGGCTGAGTGCCGGTATGAAGGCCAGTGCGGAAGGGCCGCTCAGGCCCGCGACAATCCTGTTGAGGACTCGTTTAAAGATCAATCGGTTCCGCATTGGTTCTAACGGCCTTCAGCTTGGACTCAGCGCGCAAGCCCAACCGTAGGAAACCAAACTGAGTCAGTCGTTAACGCAGACGCGGAATTTCGTCCGATTTTTCGTTTTTTTGACCCGGATCAAGCGAAAGATTCGCGAAATCGAACAATTTCGGGTCCAGCAGATGCGAGGGTCGCGCGTTTGTCAGGGCTCGGAACATCACCTGACGCCGGCCGGGGCTGTTCTTTTCCCACTGATCGAGAATCTGTTTCACCTGTTGGCGCTGCAAGCCGTCCTGACTGCCGCAGAGGTCACAGGGGATGATGGGATAGTTCATGGCGGTTGCGAATTTCGCGCAATCGGCCTCGGCCACATGGGCGAGGGGGCGGAAAACGAACAGGTCGCCTTCTTCATTCACAAGTTTAGGCGACATGGTGGCCAGACGCCCGCCGTGGAAGAGGTTCATGAAGAAGGTTTCGAGGATGTCGTCACGGTGATGACCCAGTACCACGGCCGAGCAGCCCTCTTCGCGGGCGATGCGATACAGGTTGCCGCGGCGCAGGCGTGAACACAGCGCACAATAGGTGCGGCCCTGCGGAACCTTGTCCATCACGACGGAGTAGGTGTCCTGGTATTCGATGCGGTGAGGAACTCCCATGCGTTCCAGAAACTCGGGTAGAACAGTGGCGGGAAAACCCGGCTGACCCTGATCCAGATTGCAGGCCAGAAGGTCGACCGGCAGCAGTCCGCGCCATTTCAACTCGTGGAGAACCGCAAGAAGGGTATAGCTGTCCTTGCCGCCTGACAGGCAAATCAGCCAGCGGGGCGGTTTGCCATCCTTGTCATGGGCGGACGGGTCCACCATCCCGTAATGCTCAATGGCCTCACGGGTCTGGCGCACGATGCGCTTGCGCAGCTTTTTGAACTCGGTGGTCGAGGGCGCACCAGCAAAAAGCGGGTGGAAATCGTCAGCTTCGTCAAACATGGGCTGCCCCTACAGCAGTTGCGGCAACCGGGCAAGTGGGCGGGTCAGCCCAGACGCGCCAGCAGGGCGTCGGTGTCCAGTCCTGTGACCGATCCTGGGATGCGACCGCTTTCACCTGACAGACGCGTGGCAATGAAGCCGTCGGCAACCGCGCCGGGGGCATGTCGCACCAACTGCGCCGCCGCCAACAAAAGTGCTGTACGCTCGGCGAACCACCGTGCCTCTGCCTCGGGTGGCAGGTCGGGCCAACGGTCGCGATGCGCCTTCAACGCTGCGTCATAGCCCCGGTCTGCGCCTCTTGCGGCGTCCAACTCGGCTTGCAGTACCTCGGCGGCCAGCGGTTCTCTGATCAGGGTGCGCAGAATGTCGAGGCAGATCACGTTGCCTGACCCCTCCCAAATGCCGTTTAGCGGGGCTTCCCGATAGAGCAGGGGCAGAGGGGTATCCTCGACATAGCCCATGCCGCCCAGCACCTCCATCGCCTCGGCCACGACAACCGGACAGCGCTTATTGTTCAGGAATTTGGCCAGTGCGACGCTGATGCGGGCAAAGGCCCTGTCTTCGGGCGACCTGCCATCGAATGCCTTCGCAACCCGCATCCCCAACGTCAGAGCGCTCTCCCAATCCAGTGCCAGGTCGGCCAGCACGGCGCGCATCAGGGGCTGGTCGATCAGACGGCGCTGAAACGCGGTTCGGTGGCTGACCCAATGATGTGCCTCGGACAGGGCGGCACGCATCAGTCCGGCCGGAGCCATGGCAGTGTCCAGCCGGGTGTGGTGCACCATTTCGATGATGGTCTGAACGCCAGCGCCTTCGTCGCCCAGCTGATAGGCCAGCGCGTCGTGGTATTCGATTTCGGCAGAGGCGTTGGATCTGTTGCCCAGCTTATCCTTCAGACGCATCAGATGGATCGCGTTGCGCTCGCCCTCCAGCCAGCGGGGAACAAGGAAACAGGTCAGCCCACCCGGCGTCTGCGCCAGCGTCAGGAAGCCATCCGACATCGGGGCCGAGCAGAACCATTTGTGACCGCGCAGACGCCAGTGATTGCCATCGCGGGTGGCAATGGTGGTATTGGCGCGCACGTCCGAGCCACCCTGTTTCTCAGTCATCGCCATGCCCAACGTGGCGCTGGCTTTTTGGTCGATCGGGCGCGTCGACGGATCATAGCTGTGCGCCATGAGTCTCGGGTGCCAGACCGAGGCGATCTGCTGATTGACCTCAAGCGCCGGGATCGCCGCATAGGTCATGGTCATCGGGCAACAATGCCCCGGCTCGACCTGTCCCGCCAAGTAGACCATGGCTGCGTGGGTGGCGTGCCCACCAGGCTGACCGTCCCAGGCCATTGCGGCGTAACCGGCGGACTGGCTGATCTGCATCATCTGGTGGTAGGCGGGGTGAAACCGCACCTCGTCCAGACGCCGCCCGCCCTGATCGAATACCCGGAGTTCGGGCGGCTGTCGGTTGGCTTCGCGCCCCAACTCTCGTGTCTCGGCGCCTCCAAGTGTTTTGCCGAAAGCCGCCAAAGGCGCTGCACGCGCGCCGGACGTGTTCACCGTGTCTCGAAGCACCGGGTCGCAGGCCCACAGGTCAATGTCACCACGAATTTGCGGTTGGTTGTGGACGGTGTGCGTGGGCAGAGTGCGGCGCGCGTCTGGTGACATCAGAACCTCGGGTTGGACTGATCCGAATGTTGAGCGCAGGTTCAACCGGGTCAAGTCTGACCGGGGGTCATTACGTTCTGCTCTGCTCGTCAGGGCTTTCCGGCACGGGGTCGTAGCCGTCACCGCCCCAAGGGTGGCATCGGCCGATCCGTCGTGCGGCCAACCACGCGCCCTTGAACGCACCGTGTTTTTCCAATGCTTCAAGCGCATAGGCCGAACACGTGGGCTGATAGCGGCAGTTGAACCCGACCCAGGGGCTGAAAATCAGCCGATAAGCCCTGACAGGCAGGGCAAGGATATGAGAGAACAGGGTCATTTCCGCGCACCGTGGATTTTGCGCAGCGCATAACGGAGGTCATCCAGAAGGGCGTCAAACGGGCGCGCGGCGGTCACTTCAGCGCGACCGACCAGTACATAGTCCCACCCATCAAGCCCACTGACGGGCAGCACCGCGCGGGCGGCCTCGCGTAAACGCCGCTTGGCGCGATTGCGGGCAACGGCATTGCCGACCTTCTTTGAACAGGTAAACCCGACACGCATTCCGGTCGCCTCGTCAGGTGCGCGTTTGCGGGCCTGCACCATCATCGAGGATGTGCCCTGTCTGCGCGCACGGGCGGCTTGCAGAAAATCGGATCGTTTCGTGAGAACGGTCAGAGTTTCAGGCGCGCAAACGGACGCCGCCGGGGGCGTTTCCCCGGGCTGGTTCTTACCATCCACGAGGGGCCTCCGGCGGCGTCATGTTCATAACCTGACAGGTCGAGCGGTTTACGCGCTCAGCGACTTGCGGCCACGAGCGCGGCGCGCGTTCAGGATCTTGCGGCCGGCCTTGGTGGCCATGCGCGCGCGGAAACCGTGGCGGCGTTTGCGAACCAGGTTCGAAGGCTGATAGGTGCGTTTCATCGCTCCGTCTCCAATCTATGCGGTCGGGTGCGGCGCGGATTCGCCTGCCCGTGGTGTTCGAAGCCCGTCCTCTACTGGGTAGCGGGGGGTAAGTCAAACCCCAAGGTGGGGGTTTTGGCGGCTTTTGCAACAATTCTGTAACCCAGCCCGTGAAAAGGTTTCAAAAAGACGGGTCAGCGGCGCCAAACCCTCACATTCCCGGACAAAAACATCAAGGCAGCGTGAGGCCCCTGTTGCCGAGGCGCCATGCGGCGCATGTTGTTTGAAGAATGAAACACACGAAACCGGACAGCCACATGAGTGATGCAACTCAGGCCCCGCGCAGAGGGCTTGCGCGACATATGCCGTTGCTGGTGATTCTTACCGTTGCAGCGGTGGGGTTTTTCACGCTGGGCGACTATCTGACATTCGAAACTCTGCGCGACAACCGCGAGGCGCTTTTGGCGTGGCGTGATGCCAATTACTGGGCAATGGCCGGTGCTTTCGTGACGATTTATATTGTCATCGTGGCATTTTCGTTGCCGGGTGCGGCGGTGGCCTCGATGACCGGCGGGTTCCTGTTCGGACTGATCGCCGGAACCGTCTTCAACGTATTTGCGGCCACGGTCGGTGCATCGGTGATCTTTCTGGCCGCGCGCTGGGGGTTGGGCGAAGCCCTGACGGCTCGCCTCGAATCTTCGGAGGGCAGCATCAAAAAGCTCAAGGACAGTTTGCGCGAGAATGAAATTCCGGTGCTGTTTCTGCTGCGCCTTGTACCCGTCGTGCCGTTTTTCGTGGCCAACCTTGTGCCCGCTCTGGTGGGCGTGAAATTCCGCAATTTTCTGATCACCACGGCGCTGGGCATTATCCCCGGAGGGATTGTGTACACCTGGATCGGCGTGGGGCTGGGCGGTGTGTTCGACCGGGGCGAGACGCCTGACGTTTCGCTGCTGTGGGAACCCTTTGTCATAGGTCCCATCATCGGCTTGTGTGTGCTGGCCGCTTTGCCGATTGTCATCAAATCCGTTCGAGGCCGAAAGGACGCCTGATTCATGCAAGATCTGAAAGCCGATATCCTGGTGATCGGAGCCGGGTCAGGGGGGTTGTCCGTGGCCGCAGGGGCCAGCCAGATGGGGGCAAACGTCATCCTGCTGGAAGGTCACAAGATGGGCGGCGATTGCCTGAACTTCGGATGTGTTCCGTCCAAAGCCCTGATCGCCAGCGCCAACGCAGCCCATGCGCAGGCCCATGCCTCGGCGCTGGGCGTGGCGGATGTGGCTCCGCAGGTGGATTATGCTGCGGCCAAGGATCACGTCCGGGACGTTATCGCCCAGATCGAACCGATGGACAGCCAGGAGCGGTTCGAGGGTTTTGGCGTCAAAGTTATCCGAGAATATGGCAGTTTTGTTTCTCCGACCCATGTGCAGGCGGGTGGTCACCTGATCACTGCGCGTCGTGTGGTGATCGCGACGGGTTCGTCCCCTTTGGTGCCGCCGATCCCCGGGTTGGATCAGGTGCCGTATTTCACCAACGAGACCATCTTTGACCTGCGCGACAAGCCCGATCACCTTCTGATCATCGGCGGCGGGCCCATCGGCATGGAAATGGCGCAGGCCCATATTCGGCTGGGATGCAAAGTCACTGTGATCGAAGGGATGACAGCACTGGGCAAGGATGACCCCGAAGCGGCCGCGGTTGTTTTGGAGACTTTGCGCGCGGAAGGCGTGGTGATTCACGAAATGGCATTGGTCGCGCAGATCAGGGGCAACGCTGGTACGATTGAGGTAGTGACCGAGAATGGTGACGTCTTCTCGGGCTCGCATCTGTTGCTGGCGGCGGGCCGCAAGGCAAACACAGACCGCCTGAACCTTGAAGCCGCCGGGATCGAGCTGACCCCTGCCGGGATTAAGGTTGACGAGGCGTTGCGGACCACCAATCGCAAGGTCTATGCCATCGGTGACGTCGCTGGTGGGCTGCAATTCACCCATGTGGCCGGATATCACGCCGGGATTGTCATCCGCTCGGCGCTGTTCGGCCTGCCGTCCAAAGCGAAGACGGCGCATATCCCGTGGGCCACCTATACTGATCCGGAACTGGCGCAGGTGGGTCTGACCGAAGCGCAGGCGCATGCACACCATTGTGACAAGGTCGAGGTCGCCCGTTTTGACTATCATCACAATGACAGGGCGATTTCCCAGCGGAAAACGAAAGGCTTCATTAAGGTCATGGTCGTAAAAGGCCGGCCCGTGGGCGTTACAATCGTGGGTCATCAGGCGGGCGAACTGATCAACTTGTGGTCGCTGGCTCTGGTCAATAATCTGAAGATGGGTCAGGTCGCCGCGATGGTGTCCCCCTATCCGACGATCGGAGAGCTTAACAAACGCGCGGCGGGCGCTTATTTCTCGCCAAGGCTGTTTGAGAATCAGGCAGTTAAACGAGTGGTCAGGTTCGTCCAGCGCTGGATCCCCTGACCGGGAAAGGAGCGCATATTGAACTCGCTGTCGGGCCGATTTCTGATCCTGACGACGGTCTTCGTGATGTTGGCCGAGGTGCTGATCTTTGTCCCATCGATTGCGCGGTTCCGCGAAGATTTCCTGCTGAACCGGCTTGAACGGGCGCAGATCGCCTCGCTGGCGTTGCTGGCTGATGACATGCTGGCCGAAGATCTGGAGGCCGAACTTCTGGCCAATGCGGGCGTCTACAATGTGGTGTTGCGGCGTGACGAGGTGCGTCAGCTGATGCTGTCCTCACCGATCCCCGAGCCGATCACCAAGACGTACGATCTGCGCGACGCGAGCCCTTGGGTTCTGATCCGGGACGCGATGGCCCGGCTGTTCACTCCGGAAAACGAAGTCATCCGAGTGATAGGCGAGCCGGTCAAGGGTGCCGGGCTGCTGATCGAAGTGACGATCGACAGCGCGCCGCTGCGCATGGCGATGACGGACTACGGCCTGCGAATTCTGGGGCTGTCCTTCGTGATTTCCATCATCACCGCCTTTTTCCTGTTTCTTGCGGTGCGTGTCGTTCTGGTGCGTCCGATCAAAAGCGTGGTCGGATACATGCAGCGTTATGCCAGCGCACCTGAGGATGCGCGCGGCATCATCTCGCCGGATTCCCGGGTGACGGAACTCAGGGAAGCCGAGGAGGCCCTGCAAATGTTGCAGAAGGAGCTGACGCAGGCCCTGAAACAGCGTGAACGCTTGGCTCAGTTGGGTGGGGCCGTGGCCAAGGTCAGTCACGATTTGCGCAACATCCTGACCTCGGCACAATTGTTCACGGACCGCATCGAAGCCAGTGACGATCCGGTGGTTCGGCGTCTGGCCCCCAAGCTGGTGAATTCGATCACCCGTGCGGTGTCCTTATGTGAAAGCACGCTGGCATTTGGCCGCGCCGAGGAACCGGCACCCACATTGACCATGGTCCGGTTGCGCGATGTCGGTGAAGATGTTGTGGCCAGTGAAAGGCTGGCGGTTGCCGATTCTTGCGTGGAAATTGTCAACAACCTGCCGCAGGACCTGATCGCCCGCGCCGACCCCGAGCAGATGTTCCGGGTCATGATGAATCTTGTTCGCAACGCGCGTCAGGCGCTTGTCGCCTCGGGCAAGCCCGGGAAGATCACGATAGAAGGCCGTGAAGACGACGACAGCTGGTGCGTTGAAATCCGCGACAACGGTCCGGGCCTGCCCCCCAAGGCGCGGGAAAACCTGTTTACCCCGTTTCAGGGCGGCGTCCGCAAAGGAGGTTCGGGCTTGGGCCTCGCGATATCGCAGGAACTGGTGCGCGGACATGGCGGGGATCTGGTGCTGAAGCACACAGGTCCTGACGGAACCACCTTTGAAATAAGCCTGCCACGCGGCGACCGGACTTTTTGAAAGTTTTTTTGAGAATCGACTTGCACGTCCCCGGACCTGGGTCTAAATACCGCCTCACCAACGCGGACCGATAGCTCAGCTGGATAGAGTACTTGACTACGAATCAAGGGGTCGGGGGTTCGAATCCTCCTCGGTCCGCCACTTGGTGATTTCCCTGAATTTTGTTGAACAATACTAGGTCGCTAAAACCTTTGCGTTATATGATTGTAGCCGCGCTAGCGGGTTTCATTGAATTTTCGCCAATGACACCAGTATACTTTCATTAAGTGGTATTTTTTGTCGTAGTTTCATGTCGGCGCTCAGCGGAATACTGGCAAAGAAGCTGGTAGATAATCTTGGTCCGGGACGACACGGTGACGGTTCTGGCTTGTATCTTGTTGTAGATCCATCGGGCGCACGGTTTTGGATCGTACGTGTTACGGTCAAAGGGCATAGAACCGCACGGGCGCGCCGCTTCGAACGGAATTCGGTTTAGGCGGCGCGGATGTCGTCAAACTGAACCAGGCTCGAGAACGAGCCCTCGAATAGCGGCGAATAGCGAAAGCCGGGTGGAACCCGCGCTTCAACGCCAAGCGCGAAATTCCAACTTTTAAAGAACTCAGCCGGCTGGTTCACATTGGCCGCCTGCCAACATGGAAGAATGCCAAGCATCGCCATCAATGGCTCAACACTTTGCGCGATTATTCGTTCCCCAAGATGGGCCGTATGCCCGCAGATAGCATCGATCAGCCCGAAGTGCTGATGTGCCTGTCGCCCATCTGGACCGAGAAACACGGAACCGCAAAGCGACTGTCGTTGCGGATAAGGACGTTACTCGACGTGGCGAAGTCCAACGGCTTTCGCTCGGGCGAGAACTCGGTGACCGCAATCCGCGAAGGTAAGATGCTGCCCAACGTCAAAGCCAAGGTCCAGCACCATGACGCGATGCGTGGCGAGAGGTGCCCGCGTTCTAAACCGAGTTGCAGACCCGCTCTGCTGTGGCTGCCAAGGCGCTCATATTTGCCTTAAAACAGCGTTCGATGTGTTCTGTGTGACATACAAAAGCCGGCTTCGGGTTACTCGTGACATTACTTGCGAATCCTAAATAGTCGAAACTATTTTGCGATAATTTCCAATACAGGAACTAGAATAACGTATCTCTTGATGGGCAGCGCGCTCGCGTGCTTCACTTTTGTGGCTATGTCAGCCTCAAGTTTCGCTGGCCAAAAAGGACCGGAAGGCACGACCTTCCCGAAAAAAATTCCAAGCGCACCACCGTCCGAAAGGGTGAGAAAAACAAGCGCGGAAGTTTCCCAATATGGAGATACCAGATGAAAAGAATTGCAACGCTACTAGGAAGTGCTTCGGTCGCGATTGCCGGCCCGGCTATGGCCGCAGATATCGTGATCGGTGTGCCGAACTGGGCCTCGGTGAATGCCACGGCACATATTCTTGAGGTGGTGATCGAAGAAAACCTTGGTCTGGACGTGGAACTGCAAAACGGCACGAATCCGATTGTCTTCGAAGCCATGGACAGCGGCTCGATGCACGTCCACCCAGAAGTGTGGATGCCCAACCAGCAAAACCTGCATGACACATATGTCAAAGAAAATGGCACGGTTGTCATGAACCAAAACCCGGTTCAGGCCGAGCAGGGCATGTGTGTCCCGACCTACATCGCTGAACAGCATGACATCAAGTCAATTGACGACCTGAGTGACCCGGACAAGATGGCGATCTTCGATACAGACGGGAATGGTGCGCCTGAGGTCTGGATCGGTGCTCCGGGCTGGGCTTCGACCGTTGTCGAGAAGATTCGGGCCAAATCTTATGGCTATGATCAGATATTCGACCTGACGGAATACGAGGAAACCATCGCCTATGCCAACCTGGCAAACGCGACCAAGGCGGGCGATCCGTGGATCGGGTTCTGCTACAGCCCCCACTATATCTTCGTGACCCAAGACCTGACGGTTCTTGAAGAGCCGGCTCATGACCCTGCCACCTGGACAATTGTTCAGCCAACCGATGACCCGGATTGGCTGTCGAAATCCGAAGCGTCCACGGCCTGGAACGGCGCAACTCTTCACCTGCACTACGCGAAAGAGCTGGAAGAGAGTTATCCTGAAGTGGCCGCTCTGTTCAGCAACTATCAGATGTCAGGAGATGATCTGAGCGCGATGGGCAAGGCTCTGGCTGTAGACAACGTCGAAGCCGCGGATTTTGCCAAGCAGTGGGTGGCAGAGAACGAAGATACCGTGATCGGCTGGCTAACCAACTAAACTACGACCTTGCGGGCCGTCGCGGAAAATCGCGGCGGCCTTTTTTCTGTTGGGCAGGGCTATGCCCTGTGGGGGATAAATGGACGAACCTGTCGTAAAACTGGAAAACGTTTGGAAGATCTTCGGCGCACGTGCTGAAGAGGCAATGCAAGCTGTCCGAGACGAAGGAATCGGCAAGCCGGAAGTTTTGGAACGGTTCAACTGCGTTGTCGGTGTTCAGGGTGCCACATTCGAAGTGCCGCGTGGCGAAATTTTCTGCATCATGGGGTTGTCCGGTTCGGGCAAGTCCACGTTGGTACGACACGTGAACAGATTGATCGAGCCGACGGCCGGCCGGATCGAAATCCTGGGTCACGATGTATCGAAACTATCGGAATCCGAATTGCGCCGCATTCGCGCCCAGCAAATCGGCATGGTCTTTCAACATATGGCGCTTATGCCTCATCGTTCCGTCCGCGATAACGTGGCTTACCCCCTGGAGATCAGAAAGGTCCCGAAATCCAAACGTTGGGCTGTATCGGATCACGCTTTGAGCCTGGTAAACCTAACGGGTTATGAGGACCGCCTGCCCAAGGAACTTTCCGGCGGTATGCAGCAACGTGTGGGGATCGCGCGGGCGCTGGCGTCGGACCCTGAAATCCTGTTGATGGATGAACCCTTTTCCGCCCTTGACCCTCTGATCCGCCTGCAGTTGCAGGACCAGTTCAAGGCGCTTGTGGCGCAGCTAAAAAAGACCACGCTGTTCATCACTCATGATCTGGATGAAGCCATTCGCATAGGTCACCGAATTGCGATCATGAAAGATGGGGTGATCGTACAGATCGGCACGCCGGAGGATATCGTCATGAACCCATCAGACGATTACGTGCGCGAATTTGTTCAGGGCATCTCCAAGCTCAAACTGGTCAAAGCGCATTCAATCATGGAACCAATGGACAGCTATTCAGGGCCACTCGACGGTGCGCCTAGGGCGGACGAAGGCGCGGATCTGGACCAACTGATCGATCTGGCCGTGAATTCCGAATTGCCGGTCGTCATTACGGATGCGGGCAGTGACGTGGGTGTCGTGACCAAGCCACGCCTGTTGCGTGGTATTCAGGGGGGCAAAAATGACTGACGCAACTTCTGAGCTTAAAGTAACGGCCGCTTCTGACATCGAGGTTGATCGCGAGGCTCTTGATATTTCAATCAAGAAGTTCGCTGGTCCGAACGGAGCCTACTACGTCAGCGCCTTTCACAAAATCCACGATGCCACCAGTGCAATTCCCAACACGTTCAACACGTGGGCGGCGGTGCTGGGGCCGTTCTGGTCCGCGTCACGGGCCATTTGGGGCATGTTCTGGACGTTTCTGATCCTCGAGATCATCGCTTGGGTCCAAATTGGCAGAGGTGCGTGGGGCAATCCGGGTGCGGATTTTGCAGAGCGTGCCGCACGCCAGCAAGAGCGCGCAGCCGAACTGCTGGCCCGAGCGGCGGACGCAACTGAAAAGGCGGATATCGACCGGTTCACCAAGCTGGCTGAGAACATTCAGAAAGCGGCTGATACCAGCTTGGAAAGGGCCGCTGCTGCCCAGTCCGAGGCCACGGGTATTCTTATCACCGGGTTGCTGATGTTGCTGGTTTTCAAGGTGGTTCAGGGTTTGTATGCCGACCGTGTCTACGAAAAACAGTATTCAAACTGGCGTATCGATCCGGGCAGCACGGAAAGCGGACGCTCGACCCGAAACACGGTTTTGGGCGCAATCCTTGTCGCCGCCATTGGTCCCTTGATCGTTTACAAGTTCACCGTAAACGCGTCGCTTCCACTGTTGGATGCCTTCCCCGAGCAGCAGGTGTCCGCGATGATATTGGGAGAGGGCAACGGCACGTTGTTCTCAAACCTGGCTGGCTGGATGGAAGAAAAGATAGACGCAGCCGCCGCAGCGGGGGGTGACGTCTTCGACGGGATTGTAGCCGGTGTGCGTTCTGTTCTTGATGCGTTGACCGTCGCACTAATCGGCTCACCATGGCCGGTTGTCATGCTGGTCATTTGTGTGACGGCATGGCGCGCGGCGGGACCAAGGGTTGCCATTTTCACGGCAGCTTCGTTGGCCTATATCGCTTTGCTGGGATATTGGGACGTGGCGATGGAAACCGTTGCGCTGGTGGGTGCAGCGGTGTTGCTCTGCGTTGTCTTCGGCATTCCGCTGGGTATCTGGTTTGGCAAGTCTAAGCGCGCTTATCGCGCGGCGGAACCGGTGCTGGACTTGATGCAGACCCTTCCGGCCTTCGTTTACCTTATCCCGATCATCGCCTTCTTTGGCACGGGCAATCCGCCTGGCATTCTGGCAACGATCATCTTCGGAATGCCGCCGGTTATTCGACTGACGGCGCTGGGCATGCGTGGGGTTCCGGAGAGCATCAAGGAAGCCGCCGTCGCCTTTGGTGCCTCGAAATGGCAGTTGCTGAAAGACGTGGAAATCCCGCTTGCCTTGCCATCGATCATGACAGGTGTGAACCAGACGATTCTGATGTGCCTGTCCATGGTTGTAATCATCTCGCTGATCGGCGGCGGCGGCCTGGGCAAAGAAATCCTGGAGGCACTGCAATATGCTGCCAAGGGGCCGGGCCTGCTGGGCGGCTTCGCAATTCTGTTTCTCGCCATGGTCATGGACAGGATCGTGCAAGGCGCATTCCGGCGAGAAGACGAGAAAATCTAACCATCTGCGCCCCCGGTTCTTTCCGGGGGCGTTTTTCATTGACCGGAGAAAACAATGGCGGATCGCTACGAACAGTCCATGATGGACAATCTGTATTGGTGGGGCGTGCCTACTCTGTTTCGTTGCCCCAACGTGGGGCCCGACGGGCAGGACATTGCATTGGCAGGCGTGCCGCACTCAACTGGAAACGGCACGACCGAGAGGGACCAGCATTTGGGCCCACGCGCCTTGCGGCACGTCTCGGCCGTTCAGCGCAGGGTGCATTCAGTTTTTGAGATCGACCCATGGAAAAGCGCGCGGATTGCCGATGTGGGGGATGTGCCGTTCCCGAAGGCGAACGACAATGAGGATTGCATCGAACGGATCACCGAATTCTACAAGGACATCGACGCGGCCGGTGCACGCCCGGTTTCTGTCGGCGGAGATCACTCCATCACTGGTGGGATAGTACAGGCGTTGGGATGTGGAAAACTGGCCGGCGGAGAACCTGTCAGTTTCCTGCATCTGGACGCCCATACGGATGTTTTTACCAAGGTTGACCACTTCCTGGGGGCCAAGAAATCAGCGGCACACTGGGGGGCTTATCTGGCCGATCAGGGGCAGGTCGATCCGACCCGTTCGATGCAGATCGGGTTGCGGGGCCACCCACGCAGTCTGGACTGGCTGCAACCTTCTTACGACTACGGCTACAACATCGTGACAATGCGCGAGTTTCGTCAGCGTGGGCTGGAGGACGTTGTGGCCCAAACCCAAGAGGTGCTGGGCGACCGACCGGTTTACATCACCTTCGATCTGGATTGCCTTGATCCAACCGTTGCGCCTGCAGTCTCTAATCTTGAGCCGGGTGAAAAGGGGTTTGACATCGATGAGGCGGTTGGAATCCTGAGGGCGGCGCGCGGGCTGAACATCGTGGGCGGTGATGTGGTTTGCATGATGCCCACAAAAGACAGCCCCAACAACATCACTGCCCTGACCGCCGCAGCAGTGATGTTCGAGATGATTTCGATGATTGCCGAAAATGTCGCCGAGGATTAACTGCGGCGCGCCTCGACAGCTTGGGCCAGAACACAAAGCAATTCGAACATCAGCGAGATACCTAGCCACGCTGTCCCACCCTCAGGATCGAAGGGTGGCGACACTTCGACAAGATCGGCGCCGACAAGGTTCAGGCCAGACATCTTGCGAATGACCTGCTGGGCCTGAAAACTGTTGGGCCCGCCTATTTCCGGTGTGCCGGTGCCGGGCGCATAGGTCGGGTCCACAAAGTCGATGTCATAGGTGCAGTAGGTCGGCTCCGTTCCGACAATGCTGCGCACTTCATTCATCACATCGTCGATGCCCCGGTCGAACAGTTCTTCGATTCGGATGATACGGATGCCCTGCGCTTCACCCCATTCGATGTCTTCGGTGTTGTAAGCTGTGCCGCGGATTCCGACCTGAACAAAGCGTTTGGGGTCCACCAACCCTTCCTCAACAGCGCGGCGGAACGGAGTGCCGTGCGTGAATTTGTGGCCGCCGAAATAGGTGTCGAACAAATCCGTGTGACTGTCGAACTGGATGAGACCAACCGGGCCCGAGGCGGCCAGGGCACGCAGGACGGGCAGGGTGGTCAAGTGATCCCCTCCGGCGGTCAATGGCGTGATTTTGCGCGCTTTCAGCTTCGAGTAGAAGCTCGTGACCCGATCCAGCGTGTCTTCTATGTCGACCGGATTGGGGGCGACATCTCCTAGGTCCGCGCAATTCACCTGCGAGAACGGCGCGACGCCCGTGACCGGGTTCATCGCCCTGATCATCGTGGAGTAATCGCGCAGTTGCCGCGGGCCATGCCGTGCGCCCGGCCGATTGGTGGTACCGCCGTCCCAAGGGATGCCGACAAGGCCCAATTCGACGTCCGAGATGCGTTCGTGGTCCATATCCAGAACGGGCAGGCGCATGAATGACGGTATGCCCGCAAACCTGGCAAGCTCCATGGCTGAAACCGGTTGAAAAAATGAATCGGCCATGGCTTCCCATCCTCTGCAAGTTTCTTCAGTGACCCTAGCGGTTCAGCAACGGGCTGGGAATGCCTGTAAGACTTCAGGTCAGGATTCGAAAACGTCGGCGAATTTCGGCGTCCTGCTCGGCGGTGAGATACTCGGGGTGATGCGAGCTCAAAACCTCTCTGGCGACTTGCCGGGCGGATGACCATGCGTCCATCGCACCTTCGGTTTCCCATGTGCGCGGCTCCCGGCGATCAGCGAGCTGAGGATAAAAGTAATCTCTCTCCATTGCTTCATATGTATGTGCGCTGCCCAGAAAGTGCCCGTCACCCAAAACCGATTTGCAAATGGCGTCAAAGCCGAGATTCGCTTCGGTGACCTCGATCCCGCGCAAGACCCGATAGGTGTGAGAGTGCATTTCGTTGTCCAGCACAAAGGCCTCGAAACTTGCACCCAACAGGGACGCAGTCATGCCTGAACTTTCATATATCAGGTTGCCACCGGCCAATGCGGCTGCAAGCGACGTGATGCCTTTTTCAGCCCCGTACTGGGCATCAATGGCCTTGGCATCTGCCATCGAAGCGGCCACGCCCGAAGGCAGTCCTAGCCAGTTCGTGATCTGCGCCGAGGCGGCATTCAGGATCGCTGTCTCGCCGCTGCCGCCTGCAAATGAACCGGTTCTGAGGTCTACGATGAAGGGCCAATTGGAAAAAACCATCGGAAAGCCGGGTTTGATCGTGTTGACCATCACGAGACTGGCAAGCGTTTCGGCCAGTGACTGCGCCAGAAATCCGGCCAGAGTCGCCGGAGCGGTTGCGCCCGCTTGCGCAGCCGTGATGCAGGACATTGGTATGTTATGGGCGATGCACTCATAAACGACGTCCACTGCGTCTTCGCCATATCGCATCGGTGAAATGACCGGGCTGATGTGCGCTTTCAGGAAAGGGCGTTTGGCGAACTCACCGACCCCTCCGGCGACGATGTCCAGCATCTCGACAATGGGTCGGACATGTTCGGCCAATGTGAAAGAGGTGGCCACCGGCTTGGTCGTATTCCGAACCAAGGCGTAGACAGTATTGACGTCCAGATCGAACACGTCCGGGACATCCGTTGCCACGCAGCACCGGGTGAACCAACTGACATTGGCCAGTGTGTCCTGTAATCGGGTGAAGTCATGCAGATCAACCAATGTGGAGGGGCGATAAAGCCCACTGTCAATGTCGAGCGTCTGAACAGCCGCGCCGCCAGTGCCAAAATACACACGATCCCCGCCCACATCGATAGACCGGCTTTCATCCCGGCCATGGAACATGAAACTTTTGGCAGCGGAATTAATGACTTGCTGGACCATTGAACGTGGGAATACCAGCCGCCCCGGTTCCCGGTCCCGTGCCCCTGCGGCCCTTAGGTCGGCGGCAAGCCTATCCGGTACATTGCCCATGCCCAGCTCTTCCAGGAGCCGCAGGGCGGTATCAAATACCTGTTCTATTTCCGAGTGATTTAAAGGCTTGTACGCACCACCTGTCTGACCGGGTGGACAGGGATCGAATGCGGGCTTGGCTGCACGCTGTGCGTGCCGCGCTTTCCGACCGCTGCGTTTGGAGCCCTCCGATGACATGTATCCCAATCCCTTTGCATCTTCGTTGCACCGTAAGGCGCAAAACACACGGGCATCAAAGGAGAATTGCCGTTTTCAGAATCCGAAATTGCGGTTTCGATTTTACAGTACCGGCGACTGCCCTGTTGTCTGCCCAACCCGTTATTCAGCAAGACTTGTGCCGAAACCGAGGGAGCACAGCCAATGAAGTCGCGTACCAGAGTCGTTGTGATCGGAGGCGGGATCGCTGGATGTTCGACGCTGTACCACCTGACCCAAGAGGGTTGGACAGATGTGGTTTTGGTTGAACGGAACGAACTGACCTCGGGCACGACCTGGCATTCGGCAGCACAGGTCACAAATTTCGGGATGAACCAGACCATGGTGGGTCTGAAGTCTCATTCGATCCGCCTGTACAAGGAACTGGCCGATGACCCGGATTACCCGATCAATTATCATCACGGAGATGGCGGGATACGTCTGGCGAATACAGAAGCGCAGATGCAGGGCTACCGGCACTTCGCGTCCATGGCGCGGGGCATGGATGTACATTTCGAGGTCATCGATGCGGATGAATGCGCCCGCCGCCACCCTTTGATTTCGACCGACAACCTTATCGGTGGGCTATGGGATCCGTTCGACGGTGACATAGACCCGGCCCAACTGTGTCAGGCCCTTGCGCGACGGGCGCGCAAAGCCGGTGCGCAAGTGTACAGAAACACGCCTGTCACAGCTTTGACGCAGTGCAACGACGATACCTGGACCGTGCATACCGAGCACGGAGACATCGACTGTGACATAATCGTCAACGCCTGTGGTTACCGGGTCAACGAGGTTGGCACCATGATGGGAGTTCATCATCCCGTGTCCTCCATGGAACATCAGTATTTTCTGACCGAAGAGATCGAGGCCATCCGGGATGCCGGGCACCGGATGCCGCTGCTGCGCTGCCCAATCAGCGACTACTATTGCCGTCAGGAAAAGAACGGTCTCTTGCTCGGGTTCTACGAGCAGGGGTGCAAAACATGGGGTATGGACGGGATCGATCCAAACTTCGTGAACGCACTTTGTCCGGATGATCTGGACCGTGTAACTGATGTGCTCGAGGGTGCATTTGCGCGGATGCCGGCCTTGATGGAGGTGGGCATTCACACGGTCGTAAACGGGCCGATCACTTATACGATTGATGGCGCCCCGATGGTTGGGCCGATCCCGGGCAAGCGCAATGCGTACTGCATCATTGGTCTGCGAGCCGGGTTGGGCGAAGGCGGCGGGCACGGGTGGCTGTTGGCACAGCAGATCGTGCATGGTGAGGCATGTTATGACACTTGGTGCCTCGACCCGAGGAGGTTTACAGGGCACGCGAACGTAGAACTCACTGCTCTGAAGGCGATTGAGGATTATCAGAACGAATTCAGGTTCCACTTTCCACATGAACACCGCCCAGCCGGCCGTCCCGCCAAAACGACGCCTCTGACGCCTGTTCTCGCATCCGAAGGGGCGGAGTTCACGGTAGTCAATGGATGGGAAAGGGTGGATTACATCAAACCTCACCCTGATTTCGCGCCGTCACTCAGTTTCGATTTTGACGAAACCTTCGATCTGGTTGCTGCCGAAGTCGATAACGTTCGCACTGGTGTCGGATTGGCGGAAGTAAACGGGTTCAACCGGATTGAGATCACCGGAGTGGACAGGCACGCGTTTCTGGATCGGATGTTTTGCGGAGTTGTGGGTAAGCGCGAAGGGCGTGTTGGGTTGGGCTATCTGCTGAACCAACACGGTATGGTCAAGGCGGAAGCAACTGTTGCCAATCTCCCTGCCAGTGATCGCGGTCCAGCACGGGTTTGGTATGGCTCTGCCGCAGCCAGCGAGTATCACGATATGGACTGGCTACAGAAGCATCTGCGCAACGATGAAGACGTTCAGATGCGCAGCTTGACGAATGACCAAACCATTCTGGTTTTGGCTGGCCCCAAGTCGCGCACTGTGCTTTCTGACTGTGCCAGAGGTGATTGGTCTGCGGACGCATTCCCCTGGCTCAGCGTACGAGAGTGCTTTGTCGGCATCGCTCCTGCCACGGTAATGAACCTTAGTTTCTCGGGAGAGTTGGCCTATGAGATCCATGTCCCAAACGCCTCTCTCTATGCGGCCTATCTTGCGCTGCGGGAGGCGGGCGAAGGGTACGGGCTGAACCTGTTTGGTGCCAGAGCGGTTGACTCGATGCGCATGGAAAAAAGCTTCCTGCACTGGAAAGCCGATTTGATCACCGAATTTGATCCTTGGGAAACGGGGCTGGAGAGGTTTGTACGTCTGGACAAGGGCGAATTTATTGGGCGTGAGGCGCTGTTGAAGCGGCAGTCAGAAGGGCTTCGCCGCAAGCTGGTTCCCCTGCGCATTGATGCAACGCGTGGTCCGGCGCATCCCGGCGCGTCTGTCATGCTGGGCGATAAGGTCGTGGGGACTGTTACCTCTGGGGAATGGGGTCATCGTACAGGATTGAACCTGGCGCATGCATTTGTTGATCCGTTCATCTCTGAGGTTGGCAGCGAAATGGAGCTGGATAGTTGCGGGCAGCGTTTTGGCGCGACTGTCATAACGTCCAGCCCGTACGATCCGGATTTTGCCCGTATGAAAGCTTAGAAACGACATCTCAGCCAACTTCATTGTTGCCGCAAGGGCGAATCTTTGCTTCGCTAGTTTCGAACAAATCGAAACAATGGTCAGTTGCCGTGTCCAAATCGCTGAGCCTTAGGTGGCTGGAAGTTTTTCAGTTGATCGCCAAGTCCGGATCGATTCAGAAGGTCGCATCTGAAACGGATTTGTCGATCAGTACAGTATCCAACCATCTGCGCAGCCTTGAAAACGCGCTGGGCATCGAATTGGTCGACCATGGACGCCGTCCAATGGGGCTGACACCGGCAGGAGAAGTGTTTGCCCGCTACGTCCGTGAAGGCCTGACCGTATTGAAACGTGGCGAAGCCGAGATTCGTACGGGCAACTGGCAGCATGCGACGGACCTGCGATTGGCTTTGATTGACGATTTTGACAATCAGATCGCGCCCGATCTCGTCCGGTTTTTGGCTCAGGCTCTTCCGCGCTGCAATTTCCGGCACTTCACACGCCCCAGTCACGAGATCCTCGCCAAACTACAAGAGCATAAATTGGACGTAGGCGTTGCCACACGGCCGCCGGGACGCACTGAGGGGCTGATCGAATACCCTTTGATGCGTGATCCCTTCATCGTCGTTCTTCCCAACAAGTTTGAAGGTTCGCCCGAAGAGTTGTTTACACCAGAGGCGGAATTGCCTTTGTTAAGGTACTCGCGTGACTACGTGATCGGCAAACAAATCGAAATTCAGTTGGCCCGAAGCAAGTTCAGCCTGCCCAACCGGTTTGAACTGGAGTGTAATCAGTCCATCATCGGCCTGGTTGCACAGGGCAGCGGATGGGCCATCACAACGGCGGCGTGTTTCCACCGAACGCAGCGGTTTCACAACAGTGTCAAAGCCATGCCATTTCCTGGCAGGAACTTTGTGCGGACAGTGTCGCTTTTTACGACCGAAGTGTACCCGGCGACTACATCACTGCTGATCCAGAAGGCCATGGGAAAACTGATCCGGCAGCATTTTACAAGACCGATGTGCGCCAGGCACACCTGGTTAAAAAACGAATTCCGCACCATGGAAATGGAGAGTGCCTAACCACCATCAATGACTGGCAGTTCTGGCATTCCAAAAAACAAAACGCGGTTCTGATACCGGCCCGTTGGCATCTTCTGTGGTTCCGTTTGAGAACCCGAAAACCTCCCATGGGTCCAAACCAGAACCCGTCAGATCGATTTCCCGTCGGTCCTTCGGTTCTGAAACGGAACACTGAAAATTACCACTCCCTGCTACGTTAGGCAGGCATCCTAGAATACCGCGCGCTGCTGCAGCCATCGGACAATTTGGAATTCAGCACAGGACCGGGACCAAGCTTAACTATGAATGTCCGCTCTGTTCGCGACTCGGTAGTTTCTGTGGAATTGTCGAACGTTTTCTCAATGATATCGAAGCTACAGTCGAGAATTGGGTTTGTTTCTGGGTGCTGATGCCAAGCCGATATAAAAGTTACTTGTGTCAATGGGCCGCCCAAGTCCAACATGACGTGGTACTTTTGGTAGTATGGCAAGAAAATTTTTCAGAAATTCATCCAATAGATATATGTATAGCGGAAAATTTAGGCTCCTCCTCGGTCCGCCACTTGGTATTCTGTAAGGCACACATGGTTCTGGCGCCAGCGACAAAGCCTCGCCGTTTTCACCTCATTCCTTTCATCCAGCGTCCAAAAACCGAATTCATAGATCCTGACTTCCTAGTAGCAAAATCAGGGTCGACATGCGGATCAGGCTGGCACCGATTCATCCTAATAAAGAAATCCAGAACTTGGCTCGTCAGAAGTGCTCGGCGGCAATCAATGCACGGCAAGTTGACCTGTGCGAACGTCGCATTTGGTGGAGAGCTACCATCAACAAAATAGCCCCGAAGCACCAGAACACAGTCATCTGGCAGCGGTATTGTAAGTGGACAGCATCTTCTTCAAGGCGAAGTATGAGGCTTTCGGAGTACGTTTCATCGTATCGAAATCCACATCAACCAGACCGAAGCGTTTTTCGTACCCCAAGGCCCATTCGTAATTGTCCAGCAGAGACCAAACAAAGTACCCCTTGACGGAAACGCCCTGATCGAGAGCCTCCTGAACGGCGGCAAAGTGCTGATCCAGATAGCTGATACGATCATCGTCTTGTTGGCGCTCGGGGCTGGCCATGCCGTTTTCGGTCACATAGATCGGAAGGTCGCCAGTGTATTCTTGCGCTGTGCGGATCAGGAACCGGCTCAGCGCGGCTGGGTCGATTTCCCATCCCATTTGGGTCTTGGGCAAGGGCCCGGGGATTTCGGTCAGACCGGGCCAGGCGGTGTCCGCAGGGGCGATCAGTTTGCGGGTGTAGTAGTTCAATCCGCACCAGTCGACAGGAGCGCCGATGATGTCGAAATCATCCTGCCAGCCGGGCGGAAGGTGGGGTGCCAACCCTTCCAGCACATTTTGAGGATAGGCCTTGTTGAACACGCCCCCCAGGAAGAACCGGTTATAGATTCCATCATAGAGATCAGCGGCCTGCCGCGCTTGCGGGCT
The DNA here is from genome assembly GCF_056536425.1 of Ruegeria sp. D1(2025). NCBI lineage: Bacteria > Pseudomonadati > Pseudomonadota > Alphaproteobacteria > Rhodobacterales > Roseobacteraceae > Ruegeria > Ruegeria sp. D1(2025). Next base: position 452,014 of record NZ_JBQFPO010000002.1, read on the forward strand.
ATCATCGGCGGGTTCGGCCCATTCAAGATTGAACACACCGCCCAGATTGGACATGCCCAGACTGCGCATTGCCTGAATCGCGTGGCCATGGGCCAGCAGGACGTGATGCATGGCTCGAGCTGTGGCCCGAATGTCCCGCAATCCCGGGGCATGAAGTCCTTCGAAATGACTCAGCCAACTGACGCACCAAGGCTCATTGATGGGGGCAACGCTGTACATTCGGTCGCCGATCCGGCCCATGATGACCTCGGTGAAATCGGCAAACCAACTGGCGATGTCCCGGTTGCGCCAACCGCCCAGGTCAGCCAGAGCCGACGGCAGTTCCCAGTGATAAAGCGTCGCGCACGGGCGGATGCCACGCTCCAGCAGCGCATCAGTCAGCCGGTCGTAATAGTCCAAACCTTCCTGATTGATCGGTCCGCGCCCCTCGGGCATCACGCGTGCCCAGCTGGTCGAGAAGCGATAGCAATCAAAACCTGCGTTGCGCACAAGATCGAAATCCTGTTCAAACCGGTTCAGGTGATCGCAGGCCAGATTCCCATTTTCCCCCCGCACGACGTTGCCGGGCGTCGCGGCAAATGTATCCCAATGGGTGGACCCTGCACCGCCTTGGGCGTGACCTTCGATTTGATAGGCCGACGTGGCGACCCCAAACAGGAAATCAGACGGAAAATCGTTTCGCGTAAAGTTCATCTTCAGAACCTGTCGGGTGCAGGGCCGGTTGACTTGCCGACAACCAGCTCCGCCTCAAGCAATCTGGTTTTGACCGGGTCCTCAGGCGATTTGATCCGCTCGATAAGCATCTCGGCGGCCAGTTCTCCTGCGTGTCGCACTGAAGAGCGCGTGGCTGTGAAAATGGGGACGTCCTGCCCGTTCTTTAGGTAAGAAAGGTCATCGTCATGAGCGATGACCGAGACATCCCGACCGATCCGGAGGCCCGCCTCGTCCAGCGCCCGCCGTACTCCGATCGCTGAAATCATCGAGGACGCCAGAATGGCAGTCGGCGGTTCATCCAATTGCAGCATGTCGTGGGTTTCGCGGTGGCCGTAGACTTCGGTCATCTCGGCGCTTCGCATCAGTTGCGGGTCCGAGGTCAAGCCTGCCTGTTCCAAGGCCTGCTGGTACCCTGTACGGCGTCGTTGCGCGAAATCCATATCTTCAAGCCCGTTGATCAGGGCGATCCGGCGATGCCCTAAATCGATCAGGAACTGTGTGGCGCGCAGGAACGAGCTTTTGTTGTTTACGTCAATCCAGTCGTATTCCACATCCGCCCCCGTCGAACGCCCATGCACGATGAACGGCACCGCCATCCGCGACAGAAGATCAATTCGGTGTTCGTTGACTTTGGGGCCCTGCAAAACGACGCCATCCACGGCACCGCGCTGAAACAAACTGCGATAGGCCCCTTCGATCGACGTATCATCGGCGGTGGTGAACATCATGTCGTAGCCATGCGCCGCGTATGTCCGAGCGGCACCAGCAACAAAGTCACCGAAGATTGGGTTCACCATCTCGTGCTGGGACGAACTGGGGATGACATGCCCGATCACCATGGATTTGCCGGTCGCCAGCCCCTTGGCGCGGATGTTCGGGCGATAGCCATGTTTGGCAGCAGCAGCCTGAACGCGCATCCGGGTTTCCTCGCTCACTTCGGGGTAGCCGTTCAGAGCGCGGCTGACCGTCGTTTGCGAAAGGGCAAGAATTTCCGAGAGCTGCTTCAGGTTCATGATTGTTTCAAAGCGCCTTCAAGTTTTGGCTGTTACCTGTTGTGTGGTCAAATGCTCGTTCCGTCAACCCGTTTCAATCAGCCTTTTGATTATTAGCGTTTTGCAACGCGAATATTGACAGGCGGGAAATGTTAGCGGATAAACTGCATATCCAAAGCGCTTTGGATGCTGAGTCTCTGTGGCGCAAGGAACTGTTGGGAGGAAAATTCATGAGAAACGCGCTTTATGCAGGTGTGGCCACATTTGCTTTGCTGTCCGGAGGCGTCCAGGCGCAGGGCGAGATGATCCACGCCGTGGGCGAGGGCGGCTTTGACTGGGACGGCTTTCAGGCCTTTGCGGACGCCCATGACCTGGCCGGTCAGGACCTTACCATTTTCGGGCCGTGGCTTGCGGGCGAAGGGAAGTCATTCGAAAATCTGGTCGCCTATTTTGATGAGGCCACCGGAGCGAATTCCAGCTATGTCGGATCGGACTCGCTGGAGCAGCAGATCCTGATTGATGCGGCCGCTGGCTCCGCTCCGAACTTGACGGTTTTCCCGCAGCCGGGTCTCGCCGCGAACATGGCCAAGAACGGATACCTGACGCCGCTTGCCGAAGGGTCGGCGGACTGGATCAAGGACAATTTCGCTGCCGGCCAGTCCTGGGTCGATTTGGGAACCTTTGAAAACGCCGATGGCGCCAAAGATTTCTACGGCTTTTTCTTCAACGTCAACGTGAAGTCGCTGGTCTGGTACATCCCGGAAAACTTCGAAGACTTCGGGTACGACGTCCCGCAGACCATGGAAGAGTTCAAGGCGCTGATGGATCAGATGGTCGAGGATGGCGAGACGCCGCTTTGCGTGGGGCTTGCATCCGGCGGTGCGACCGGGTGGCCCGCGACCGACTGGGTCGAGGACCTGATGTTGCGTACACAGCCGCCCGAAGTCTACGACCAGTGGGTCTCGAATGAGATGAAGTTCGATGATCCGCGCGTGATCGCGGCGATTGAGGAATACGGCAGCTTTACCCGCAACGACGACTATGTCGTGGGCAACGCCGACGACACCGCCGCGATTGACTTCCGCGACAGCCCCAAGGGTCTGTTCGACAGCCCGCCTGCCTGCATGATGCACCGTCAGGCGTCGTTCATTCCCGCCTATTTCCCGGAAGGGACCGAATTGGGTGTAGATGCCGATTTCTTCTACTTCCCGGCCTATGCCGAGAAAGATCTGGGAACTCCGGTTCTGGGTGCGGGCACGTTGTTCACGATCACGAACCCGAACCCGGCGGCCGAGGTGTTCATGGAGTTCCTCAAAACGCCCTTCGCGCATGAGATCATGATGTCTCAGGACGGATTCCTGACGCCGCATCTGGGGGCAAATCCCGAGAATTACGCCAATGATACCCAGCGGGGACAGGGTGAAATCCTGACCAACGCAACCACGTTCCGCTTTGACGGGTCGGACCTGATGCCGGGTGCGGTCGGCGCGGGTACGTTCTGGACCGGTATGGTCGACTATTCCTCGGGTGCGAAGGACGCAGCCACAATTGCCGGAGAAATCCAGTCTTCGTGGGATGCTGCGAAGTAAGTGACGGCTGGGGCGGCCCTGACGCCGCCCCAATTTCCAAACCAACGAGGGCATCATGACACCGGCACTTCAGGGCCTGCTGACCATCGCCATCGGTGTGTCGGGTTGCGTGGGCTACTTCTACCTCTCCAACCAGTTTCTGGACAAAGTCCTGTTCCCGCCGCGCGGGCCCAACGCAGGGCGCAACATCAACCGGGCGAACATGATCCGGCCCTGGTTGTTCCTGTTCCCGGCACTTGCTGCGCTGGGCTTGTACCTGGCATACCCGGTGGTCGAGACGCTGCGCCTGTCGCTCACTGAACGCGTGCCCGGCGGTGGGTACAGATGGGTAGGCCTTGATAATTACACCCAGATGGCCAAAGAGCCGAAATTCTGGGAGGCCATGCGCAACAACATGTTCTGGCTGATCGTTGTGCCGGCCATGTCCACCGCTTTCGGCCTGCTGGTTGCACAACTGACCGACCGCATCCGATGGGGTAATTTTGCCAAATCGCTGATCTTTATGCCAATGGCGATTTCATTCGTCGGCGCTTCGGTGATCTGGAAACTCGTCTATGACGCGCGCCCGGCGGAACAGGACCAGATCGGCATCCTGAACGCGCTTTATATCTTCTTTGGCGGCACCGAACCGCAGACATGGCTGACGGTTCCGTTCTGGAACAGTTTCTTCCTGATGATTGTTCTGGTTTGGATTCAGACCGGGTTTGCCATGGTGATCCTGTCGGCCGCCCTTCGCGGCATCCCCGAAGAAACTGTCGAGGCCGCCATCCTGGATGGCGCGAACCCGTTTCAGATTTTTTTCAAGATCAAGGTGCCGCAGATCAAAACCACGATTCTGGTCGTCTGGACGACGATCACCATTACCGTGCTGAAAGTCTTCGACATCGTCTTTGCCATGACCAACGGCCAGTGGGAGACACAGGTTCTGGCCAACTACATGTATGACAAGCTGTTTCGCGCCAACGACTGGGGGGTGGGCTCGGCCTCGGCCATGGTGATCATGTTGCTGGTCACACCGATCCTGATCTGGAACGTGCGCAATGCGCGCAAGGAGATGGAGTAGGCCATGAACGATATTGCGGGAACCAGACCGGCGCTGCGCTGGGTCGTTCATGCCTCGGTCGTCTTTCTGGTGGTCCTGTGGATCATTCCGACGCTTGGTCTGCTGATCTCATCCTTCCGGACGGCGGACCAGATTTCCAGCAGCGGTTGGTGGCGGTCTCTCTTTCCGTCCGAGCAGAATCTGACACTGCGCAGCGCGGCACCCGAAACGCAGGTGTTGGAGAATGAGCTTTACGTAATCCAGGGGCAGCTGTTTGGCGATGAAGAGCAAATCAGGATTTCAGGCTGGGGCATCAGCGCACGCGAAATTGACGCCTTCGCCCCCGGTGAAACCGCCGAGCTGCGCGGAGGCGGCACAATCACAGTCGATGCAGACGGCAACTATCGGATGGAGAATACCGAAGAATTCAGCGGCAAGCGCGGCGCGCGTGTATTTGTGACGGCTGAATTGCCGCCTGAGTTTACATTGGACAACTACAAAAAAGTTCTGTTGGACCAAAGCAGTACGGACAGTATGGCAAAGGCGTTCTTCAACACGCTGACAGTCACAATTCCCGCGACGATCATTCCAATCCTTGTTGCAGCCTTTGCAGCTTATGCCCTGGCGTGGATGGAGTTTCCGGGCCGAGCCTTGCTGATCGCCGCTGTGGTTGGCCTGTTGGTGGTTCCGTTGCAACTGGCGTTGATTCCGCTGTTGAAATTCCACCTGAGTATCGGGGTTGGGAAAGGTTATCTGGGCGTTTGGTTGGCGCATACGGGCTTTGGCATGCCGCTGGCGATCTACCTTCTGCGCAACTATATGGCTGGATTGCCGCGTGATCTGATCGAGAATGCGCGGGTCGACGGGGCGACCGAGTTCCGGATCTTCACCAAGCTGATCCTGCCGCTTAGCTTCCCGGCGCTCGCGTCCTTCGCAATCTTCCAGTTCTTGTGGACGTGGAACGATCTTCTGGTGGCCAAGGTCTTCCTGATCGACGCAACCGGCCAGACCACGGTGATGACCAACCGCATTGTAGAGCTTTTGGGCACCCGTGGCGGCAACTGGGAAATTCTGGCGACCGCAGCCTTTGTGTCGATCTTTGTGCCATTGGTCGTTTTCTTCGCAATGCAAAAATACCTGGTCCGGGGCCTGCTGGCCGGGTCCGTTAAATAGAGGCGTCTGATGAACGTGCAGAACACTGTGGAACTTTCCAAATCAACAAAGGCCACGTCAGACTGGTGGCGCGGCGGAGTGATCTATCAGATCTATCCGCGCAGTTTTCAGGACAGCAATGGCGACGGCATCGGAGACCTGAAAGGTATCACCCGGCGTCTGGATTACATCGCTTCGCTAGGTGTTGACGCGATCTGGATTTCGCCCTTCTTCAAATCTCCGATGAAGGATTTCGGCTATGACGTCAGCGATTACCGCGACGTTGATCCGATGTTCGGGTCATTGCAGGATTTTCGCGAACTGCTCGATCAGGCCCATGCCAAGGGGCTGAAAGTGATGATCGATCTGGTGCTTTCACACACATCAGACCAGCACCCGTGGTTCATCGAAAGCCGTGCCAGCCGGGAAAACCCGAAATCCGACTGGTATGTTTGGGCCGATCCGAGGCCGGATGGCACACCGCCCAACAACTGGTTGTCGATCTTTGGCGGATCAGCGTGGCAGTGGGACCCGCGCCGCCTGCAATACTATTTTCACAATTTCCTCACGTCGCAGCCGGACCTGAACTTCCACAATGCACACGTTCAGGACGCCTTGCTGGATGTTGCCCGGTTCTGGCTTGAGATGGGCGTGGACGGTTTTCGTCTGGACACGATCAATTTCTATTTCCACGACAAACAGTTGCGCGACAACCCGGCGCTTCCGATCGAAGAGCGCAACGCGTCAATCGCGCCAGCGGTGAACCCCTATAACCACCAAAACCACCTGTATTCCAAAAGTCGGCCTGAAAACATTGCCTTCCTTGAACGCTTGCGGGCGCTGACAGACGAATATGATGGTCGCGCCTGCTTGGGCGAGGTCGGCGACGCGCAGCGTGGGTTGGAAATCATGGGAGAGTACACGTCCGGCGACAAGCGGATGCACATGTGCTACGCCTTCGAGTTTCTCGAAAAACGCGCACTGTCGGCTGATTATGCGAAACAGGTTTTTGATCAGCTTCAGGCCAAAGCCGGGGATGCATGGCCGTGCTGGGCGTTCTCGAACCACGACGTGCCTCGCCACGCCTCGCGCTGGGGCCTGGACGATGCAGCCATTCGACAGCACGCAGTCTTGATGATGTGCCTGCGCGGTTCCGCCTGTCTGTATCAGGGTGAGGAGCTGGGCCTGCAAGAGGCCGATGTTCCGTTTGAAAAACTGCAAGACCCTTACGGCATCGAGTTCTGGCCCGAATTCAAGGGCCGGGATGGCTGCCGTACGCCGATGGTCTGGACGGCGCAAGACGAACAGTCGGGCTTTAGTACGGGTGAGCCGTGGCTGCCGGTCAGTCCCATGCAATCCGAACGGGCCGTGGACCGGCTGGAGGTGGACGATCAATCGATGCTCCACCACTATCGCCGCGCAATTGCGTTGCGCCATGCTCATCCTGCGCTCGCCTCGGGCACGCAATCCGATATGAACCAGGTCGGTCCGGCCCTGACGTTCTACCGCGAAGACGCTTCTGAAACTGTGTATTGCGCGTTCAACCTTGGAACAGAAGCAAGACAGATCGAACTGCCAGAAGGCAACTGGCGGGTCATCGGGCAAGACCTGGGCGGTGTTGATGGCGAACGCGTCGTGACGCTGCAACCTTCGCAATTCTGCCTGATGGTTAAGGACAAGGGGTAAACCATGTCGGAACTCAAGCTTACAGATGTGGCGAAGTCCTATGGTCCGGTCGATGTACTGAAGCATATCGATCTGGACATCGAGAAAGGCGAGTTGATCGTCTTCGTCGGCCCTTCGGGGTGCGGCAAATCTACCTTGTTGCGGATGATTGCCGGGTTGGAAAAGATTACTGGAGGAACGCTGGAAATCGAAGGGCAGGTCATGAACGATGTGCCGCCCGCCCAGCGAGGCATCGCGATGGTGTTTCAGTCCTACGCGCTCTATCCACATTTGACCGTGCGCGAGAACATGGCGTTTGCGCTCAAGATCGCCAAGATGCCCGCCGCCGAGATCGATGCCGCCGTCGAACGCGCCGCACAGACCCTTCAGCTGGATCCGCTTCTGGATCGACTGCCCAAGGCCCTGTCGGGAGGTCAGCGCCAACGTGTCGCCATCGGGCGGGCCATTGTACGGGACCCCAAGGTCTATCTGTTCGACGAGCCGCTCTCAAATCTTGACGCTGCTTTGCGCGTCGCAACCCGTATCGAGATCGCGCGACTGAAAGAGGCAATGCCCGACAGCACCATGATCTACGTGACCCATGATCAGGTCGAGGCGATGACCCTGGCCAGTCGGATCGTGGTTCTGGCCAACAAGGGCATTGCGCAGGTGGGCACACCGCTGGAACTGTACGAAACACCGGACAACGAATTCGTGGCGCAGTTTATCGGCTCGCCTTCCATGAACTTGATGCCCGGCAAAATATCCGGGACCGGGGCACAGACATCGGTCAAACTTGATGCGGGCGGCACGGCAGTTTCATCCATTCCAACCAATCCCGATCAAATGGGTCTGCTGGTAAACGTTGGCGTACGCCCCGAAGACTTTTTCGCCGACGATGCCTCTGGGTTTCTGGGCGGCAATGTCGATTTCATCGAAGCCTTGGGAGAAGTCACCCTGCTGTATTTGGCCAGTAGGGCAGGGGCCGAAGGCATCGTCGCCAAGTTTCCGGGTGTCGAACGAAGTCTGCGTGGACAAAATGTCAAACTGAACGCTGATCCGGGCAAGGTGCATCTATTTCACAATGGCCTGTCTTTGCGGAAATAATGATCGGCCACCCAATCAATGTTGTGAGAATGGGAGCGCAATTCATCTGGGCCTGACGTTGCCCACTTGGCTTGGCCAATGCATCCATCATCAAAGCACAGAGAAAAGTCGAGAATTTTCTAGTCTGGCAAATATCGTTCAAGCAGAGCATCTACCAGCCCTTCTTGAAGGCGGTAGCCTGTCGCCTGGTCAACACGCAGAATGTCTTCAATGATTATAAATTGCTCCATGCCAGTCGTCATGGACAACCGCATCGCCAAGTCTTTAATTTCCTTGGGTTTCATAGATTTTTGCGCTGGTTCAAGTGCCTCAGCAAAAGCAGCAACCCGTCTCGCGCCCCGCATTTTCGTCGTACCCTGCTCAAGCGATGCTTTCAGAGACTCTGCAAGAAACTGCCGGAAATAAGCTTCATGTTCGCGCGAGAAATCCAGATAGTAACGCGCGACAGCATGTACTCGATCCCGGGCATCATGAACCCCCCGAAGCAGCTCAGACGTTGGTTTGACTTCAATGTCCAGAGTCGCATCCAAAGCCAATACGCCCGGATCGGAAAAGTATCGGTAGACCGTCGCACGACTGATTTTGGCATGTTCAGCCACTTTTGCCAGCGTCACTTCCTGTCCCTCCGACATCAGTTCACGGGCGGCCGAAAGAAGCGCATCACGAGTTCGTTTGATTTGATTTGTTCGGCGGGCCAAGTTAACTCCTTTTATAATACACTTGTCTCATAAGTGGATTTATGTATCATAATGGTATTGGATTTCGAGTAAAGGGAGTAGCTGCAATGACTGAACCTCGCCCTCGGGTTTATCATCTTCTTGGAAATCTTTTGACATTCCATGCTTTTCCCAGCGAAACAGGAAATCGATGTACAATTGTCGAGATCAAAACGGCGCCGGGGGCCGGCGCACCGCCCAACCATCATGCCGGTGAAGATGAAAGCTTTTACGTGCTTGATGGTGAATTCGAGTTTCTTGTAAACGGCGAAACCCACAGTGTAGAGAGTGGTGACTTTGTAAAAGTGCCGGACGGTGCCGTTCACGCCTTTACATGTACCGGAGCGAGGCCCGGTCGATTGCTCTGCATTAATGCCCCTGGCGCTATGCATGACACGTTCTTCACTGAAGCTGGTGAAGCCATGCCCGACGGAACAACAGACATTCCTGCCCCGGATGGACCACCGGATATTCCCGCAATCATGGCCGTAGCCGACAGGATTGGAATGACGATTCTGGTGCCCACCGAAGTCCCGAGCTAACAGAATTTCAGTTTGGACCTGGAAGGAGCTTATCAGATGCTTCCGGGTCCAAACTCGCGCATGCATTGGTCTCTAGTTGCTCGCTCGCCTCGCCATGCGTGAGCTTCTGCTACGCATTGCCTTGCGGAGGGTCATTTCTCAAGGGGAAAGGTCGTCGTTAGATGAGCCAAAATTGAATCCAATTTTGCTTAGATTGACCTTCTGCACCCGGTTCACGCTCTGACTTGCCAGTCGGGGACTATTCCTATCGACTGCAAGCTGACACATTTGGTCGCAACAGTCATTTTGGCGACAATGCGCCGCCAAGGTCGAAGTGGTTTGGAAACATTGAGCTCAAGAAGCGGAAGATGATCCTTATTGCCTCGGTTCGGTCAAAAGAATCCGGGTGCAGCAGGTAATCGGTCCACATCCCTTCCAGCATAGCAAGCGTGCCATGAGTTGCGTCACGTGCAACCTGATTGGGGTGTTCGATTTCAGCTTCCTTCGCAATCCGGGCGAACGCGTTGAAAACAAGGTTCCGTAGCTTCGCGTCCCGCGTGTCGGAGAAGGCGGCTATCGCCGCTCGGTTTCTGGCCTCACCGCGAAACGCGTACCAAATTGAAACGCTTTTCTTGTTGAGGATGGTTTCACCCAAATCACCCCGAACAATCATCTCGATATGCTCCTGGCCAGTTTGCCCGGTCGTTTCCAGCAAGGCATAAATGCCATTGTAGTATTGCTCGGACGAATAACGGGCGGCTTCGTTAACCAGGTTGTCCTTGCCGCCGAAATGAAGGTGAATCATGCCGCGGGACAGCTCGGCGCGCTGGATGATTTCGCTTACGGATGTCTCTGAAATACCCTTCTCTGCGACCGAGTCGAGCACCGCTTCGATCAGGGACAGGCGATTTCGTTCGCGTATTTCTTGTCGTCTTCCGGTCATTTGGTCAGGCGGTTCTGTTTCTTTTCAGCTTCTTGCGTGCCTTCTAGCGGCGCTTGTGACCTTGGTCAGCCCCGGTTGTGAAATTAACTGTTGACACAGCTGGCCTGAAAATTCCAGATTTAAATGGACGATTGTCCATTTTTTGATGTATGTCGTCGCACCACCGCAAGCAAAACTCAGCAGGGAAGCATGGCTGGAGTCATAAGAAGCGAAACGGGCAAGGGCCTGGCACTGAGCGCGCCTGCGACGCTCTATGTCGGCCTGCTTGTTGCTGTGCCTCTTTGCATTCTGGTGGCCTACAGCTTTTGGACCCAGACCTATGTCGAGATTGATCGCACCCTGACCTGGGCGAACTACCAAGAGGCGTTCACCGACCCCTTGGTGCGGCACCTGATGATCCGGTCGGTTGCAATAGCGGGGGCGGTGACGCTGGCGACGGTGTGTTTGGCCTATCCCATCGCCTATTTCATTGCGTTTCGGACGCAGAAGAAGACCCTGTGGCTATTGCTGATCACCATCCCCTTTTGGAGCAGTTACCTGCTGCGGGTGTTCAGCTGGAAACTGATCCTTGGATTTAACGGCGTGATGAATTCGGCCCTGATTTCGCTGGGGCTGATTCAGGAACCGCTGACATTCCTGCTCTACAATGAGTTTGCCGTTGTTCTTACGCTTGCGCATGCCTGGGCGCCGTTTGCGATCCTGCCGATTTATGTGTCTTTGCAAAAGATCGACCGCAGCCTGTTGGAGGCCGCGACCGACCTGGGATGCAGCAAACTTGAAAGGTTTGTTCGTGTGACGCTGCCCCTGACGGTGCCGGGGATCATCGCGGCCTGCCTGATCATTTTCATCCCGACTGTGGGCGACTATGTCACCCCGGCTCTGGTCGGTGGATCGCAGGGTAAAATGGTGGCGAACCTGATCCAGGTACAGTTTGGCGCCGCCAATAACTGGCCGTTGGGCGCAACCCTGTCTCTGATGGCCATGCTTTCAGTCGGCTGCGTCGCGATCCTGTTCGTGGTGGTCGTCACCGCCTTGGTGCGGAGGATTCGATGACCAAGGCATTTCGTATCCCATGGCTGCTTGTTTATGCCATCGCCTACCTGGTGTTTCTCTACCTGCCGGTTCTGCTTTTGCCGCTGTTTTCGTTCAATGACGGAACCATCGTGGCCTTCCCGCTAAAGGGTTTCACGTTGAAATGGTACGCGCAGTTGGGTCAGCAGGACACGCTGTTGCAGGCGATGGTGAACTCGCTGATCGTGGGCAGCGTGACCGCCCTGCTGGCAACGTCCCTGGGCCTGTTCGCCGCGCGCGCTTATGTCCGGTATCGCTTCACGGGGCGGGAGTTGTCCGAGGGACTGGTCATGCTTCCTTTGGTCATCCCCGGCATCATCGTTGCCAGTTCGATGCTGGTTCTGTTCATCAGCATCGGGCTGAAACCATCGCTGACCACCGTAATTCTTGGGCATGTTTTCGTGGCTCTGCCCTTCGCAGTGTCGATCATGAAGTCCGCCTTCGACGATTTCGACCAGTCATTGGAGGAGGCCGCCTTCGACCTTGGCGAAAGCGTTGTCGGGACGTTTCGGCGCGTCACTCTGCCAATTGTTGCTCCGGGCATCATCGCCAGCTTGCTGGTCACGTTCACCGTGTCCTTTGACGAATTCGTGCTGGCCTTCTTCCTGTCCGGCAACAGCCCGACACTGCCGGTCTATATCTGGAGCCAGATCCGGTTCCCCGCAAAGCTGCCCAACACGCTGGCCCTGGGATCGCTGCTTTTGCTCTCGTCGGTCCTGCTGCTGCTGATTGCCGAATACTTCCGCCGCCGCTCCACGCAATCTTCGGATTGAAGCCAAAGGAACAAACAAGATGAGCGAACAGAACATCATCGAGATTAAGGGCGTCGAAAAACGCTTTGGGTCCTTTGTGGCGGTGTCCGATCTGAACCTGACTTTGAAAGAGGGTGAGTTCTTTTCGCTGCTGGGGCCATCGGGTTGCGGAAAGACAACGGCTTTACGCATTATTGCGGGCTTTCAGGATCATGAAGAGGGTGAAGTCCGGATCGATGGACGCACCATGGGCGAGGTGCCTGCAAACAAGCGGCCTACCAACATGGTGTTCCAAAGCTATGCGATCTTTCCGCATCTGAATGTGGGCGACAATGTAGGGTTCGGTTTGCGCAAGACAAAGCTGTCGCGGAAGGAAATCAAGGAACGCGTTGCCGAAGCGCTTGAGATGGTGGAACTCGGCGGGTTGCAGGACCGCAAGGCCAACGAGTTGTCGGGCGGGCAGCGGCAACGTGTGGCGCTTGCACGGGCGCTGGTCATGCGGCCAAAGGTGTTGTTGCTGGATGAACCACTGTCCGCGCTGGACAAAAACCTGCGCGAAGCGATGCAGTTGGAAATGCGCCGCCTGCAGCAGAAGCTTGGCATTACCTTCGTGATGGTGACGCATGATCAATACGAAGCCATGACCATGTCCGACCGCATCGGTGTGATGTTCGCCGGTCAGCTCAAACAGGTCGACAGACCCGAGGTGCTGTACTCGCAGCCATGCAACCGGGAAGTGGCCGCTTTCATCGGCGGTATGAATTTCCTGAATGCTGACGTGACTGCTGAAAACGCCGACACGCTGGACGTGAATGTTCAAGGGTTTGGCTCGATGACAATTGGGGTGAACCCGAATGTTCAGGTGCATGACAAAGATCTGCTGGTCGGCGTTCGGCCTGAGCAGTTGGAAATCAGCGCGGAAAAACCGGATGGATATGACGCGAATGTTAAGGGCAAGGTGTCGGACGTCGCCTTCTATGGCGAAAGCGTCCACTATTATGTGCGCGTCGACGGGTTGCCGGAAAGCATCGCCGTTGCAGTGCCAAACTACTTTCACACAGTCGATCACAACCGGGGCGATACTGTCTGGCTTGGCGTTCAAAGCGCCTCAGTGATCGACTTGGGCAAACGTGAATCTTTGGGAGGAGAGAAATGAATAAAGCAGCATCAATCGCCGCAGCAGTGTTTGCCACCTTTACCGCCAGCCAAGCGCTGGCCAACGCGGCGGACCTGACCGTCTTCGACTGGTCCGGATACGAGGATCAGGGGTTCTACGGCGACTATGTCGAAAAGTACGGCGGCGCGCCCAGCTATACTTATTTCGGCAGCGTGGAAGAAGCGTTCACCAAGCTTCAGTCCGGGTTTGAAGCAGATCTGGCCCATCCCTGCACGGATGCGCTGAGGAAATGGGTCGCGGCGGATATGCTAAAGCCGATCGACACCAGTAAGCTTGAAAACTGGGACAAGCTGATGCCCAAGATCAAGGAAGTCGATGGCATCACGATCGACGGGCAGACCTATATGGTGCCGTTCGAATGGGGCAACACCGGCCTGATCTATCGCACCGACATGATTTCGGCGGATGATGTGTCGCTGCAACTGCTCGCGGATCCTGCCTATCAGGGCAAGGTTGCCATTCCGGATGCCGCCTCCAGCGCATTTGCCATGGCCGCATTGGCGACAGGGGCCTCCAGCTATACCGATATGAGCGACGAGGAATTCCAGAAGGCGGCGGATTACCTGCGCGCGATTCATCCCAATGTGCGCTTCTACTGGTCTGACGCAGGCCAGCTGGATCAGGCGATCGCCAGTGGCGAGGTGACACTGGGTTGGGGCTGGAACCAGTCGGAACTGAACCTGATCTGGAACGAAACCCCGGCCGTCATGATGCGGGATGTGGACAAGGGCATCGCCACCTGGGTCTGCGGCTATGTGCATCTGAAATCCGCCAAGCAGTCGGATGAGCAGGTCTATGACATGCTGAACGCGCTCAGCTCTGCCGCCAGCGGCAAGTACATCATCGAAAGCTGGGGGTATGCTCATGCCAACGAGGACGCGTTTGCACAAGCAGACCCGGAGCTGATCGAAACCTACGGGTTCTCGGACGTGGACAGCTTCTTTGAGGGCAGCCTGTTCTTCGATGCGGTCAACCCCGAGCTGGAAGCCAAGATGCTGAAAGAGTTCGAGCGAATCAAAGCGGGCTTCTAAGCAGACCTTAACAACGCAACCGGGAATGGCGGGACAGACGGTCCCTCCATTCCCACGACAACATTTCCAATTTTCTGGAGGAAGCGCGGCAATGTCAGGCGCTGAAGGATATTCTGTTCTTTTCGAACCGGTTCGGATCGGGCCAGTGACGGCCCGAAACCGGTTCTACCAGGTGCCCCACTGCAATGGTATGGGGCATCTCAGACCTCAGGCCGAGGCTGCCATGCGGGCGATGAAGGCCGAGGGTGGTTGGGCTGTCGTGTCCAATCAAGAGACGGAAATCCATCCGACGTCCGACCTGTCGCCTTTCGCCGAAAACCGGCTCTGGGATGAGCGGGATATTCCCGCCCTGCGCCTGATGACCGAGGCGGTGCACGAGAAGGGCTCGCTGGCGGCCATCGAACTGGCGCACAACGGCCACCATGCGCAAAACCACCTGAGCCGCGCGCCCTTGCTGGCCCCCTCAGAACTCGCCCTGCAAACCGCGTATCCCAAGCAGGCCCGCGCGATGGACAAGTCTGACATCCGCGAGTTTCGCAAGTGGCATCGTGCGGCGGCGCGACGCTCGCGTGAGGCGGGTTTCGATATTGTTTACATCTATGCCGGTCATCACATGACCCTGCCGCATCACTTTCTGTTGCCGCAGTTCAACGACCGGACCGATGAATATGGCGGTTCGTTGGAAAACCGGGTGCGCCTGACCCGGGAGCTTTTGGAAGAAACCAAAGAAGAGGTCGGCGATGATTGTGCCATCGCCCTTCGGTTCGCGGTCGACGAAATGCTGGGGCCCGACGGGATGCAGGCGCAGGAAGAAGGCCGTGCCGTTGTTGAACTGCTGGCAGAGCTGCCGGATCTCTGGGACGTCAACGTCGCGAATTGGAGCAATGATTCTGCGACAACCCGTTTTGAGCCCCGCGACGGTTTTCAAACCTCGTATATCGAATTCGTCAAACAGGTCACGTCCAAGCCGGTTGTTGGTGTCGGGCGCTTTACGTCTCCGGACCTGATGGCGTCGCTGGTCAGGAAAGGTATCCTTGATTTCATCGGCGCGGCACGACCGTCCATTGCCGATCCGTTTCTGCCCAACAAAATCAAGGAAGGTCGCATCGAAGAAATCCGTGAGTGCATTGGATGCAATATCTGCGTTTCAGCGGATTCCTTGGGAGTGCCTATCCGGTGTACTCAGAACCCGACTATGGGCGAAGAGTGGCGGCGTGGTTGGCATCCTGAAATCATTGAGCGCCGGGGAAAAGAGGAAGCCGCGCTTGTTGTTGGCAGCGGGCCAGCCGGGCTGGAATGCGCCATGCAACTGGCGCGGCGCGGCTACGACGTAACTCTGGCCGAAGCAAAGCAAGAGCTAGGCGGCCGCGTGTTGCAGGAGTCCGGTCTGACCGGCCTGTCTGCCTGGAAACGCGTGGCAGACCACAGGATTTACGACCTGCAACAACGCGGGAACGTCCAACTGTTCACCGACAGCCGCTTGTCGGCGAGTGAAGTTGTTGAACTGGGCATTTCCAACGTCTTTCTGGCAACCGGTTCAACTTGGCGGCGGGATGGTCGCGGGAAATCCGCATTTCGCGGCATAGCTATAGAGGCTGGCACCCGGGTTTTCACTCCGGACGACATCATGTCAGGGCAGGAGCCGCAGGGCGGTCCTGTTCTGATCTATGACGATGATCAGGCCTATCTTGGTGGCGTGCTGGCGGATCATCTGGCTCAGGCCGGGCATGAGGTTGTTTTTGTGACCCCGGCCTCGATGGTTTCGCCATTTACCGAATTGACGTTGGAACAGATCAAAGTTCAGCGCAGTCTGTTGGAAAAGGGCGTTAGATTGGTTCTGTCCAAGACCTTGGCCAGTATCGCGCCCGGTCAGGCAAAAATAGAATGCGCCTATACCGGCCGAGAACAATCCATCGAATGCAGTTCTGTGGTTTTGATCACGCAGCGAACGCGAGAAACCGGCCTTTATGATGAACTTCGTGGTTTGACCGACAGCCCGCTGACAAAGCTGGAACTGATCGGCGACGCGGCAAACCCCGGTTTAATCGCGGACGCTGTATTCTCGGGTCACATGGCTGCCAGGAATTTCGAACGCGACGCGGGCGACATCGACCGCGAGTATTTCCGCCGGGAAATCGTTTCACTTGAAACTGAATGAGGTGCGCCATGCCAAAAGATGACTTGCAAGTAATGCGCGATTTGATGGAGGCGCAGCGGGAAGGGTTCGCCTTGCCGCGCCATTTCTATACCTCTCAGGCGGTTTACGACAACGACATCAGTACGTTCTGGAACCGCAACTGGATCTGGGTCGGGCATGTCAGCCAGATCGCTGAACCGGGTGACTATTTCCTGTTCGATTACGGCCCCGAGTCCGTGATCATCGTTCGGGATCGCGAGGGTGAGGTGCGCGCGCATCTGAATGTCTGCCGTCACCGGGGATCGCGGGTTTGCATTGAACAGAAAGGCAAGGCGCGCAGTTTCATTTGCCCCTATCACGCGTGGACCTTCGACCTGAACGGCAAGCTGCGAAACGGGCGATCAATGGGCCCGGACTTTGATCCCGGCCAGTACGGGTTGTTCCCGGTTCAGGTTAAGATTTTCCAGGGCCTGATTTTTGTCTGTGTCGCTGAAGACGCCCCGCCTTTGGATGCAGCGCTGGAAAGGCTGGCCCCGCTTTCAAAGCCATTCAACCTAGAGAACCTGAAGGTCGCGCATGAAGCCTCATATCCGGTTCCGGCAAATTGGAAGCTGGCCTTGGAGAACTATCTGGAATGCTACCACTGCGCGCCATCCCATCAGGATTATTCCCGCAGTCATTCCCTGAAAGACCCGGCGCAAGTTCTGGAATTCAGCGGGGCACTTCACGAGCGGATGGAAGAAGCCAGAATTCCCGCTGAACAACTGGACCTCACCGGGGAAAATGCAGCTGCGCCCGGCGCAGATGTCTATTGGCGGCGCTACCCGCTGTTCCCCGGCTACATGACGGGCAGCAAGGATGGCGGACCTCTGGCGCCACCCTTGGGTGATCTGAAAACTCACGATGGGGGCGCCACCGATCTGGGAATCGGGATGCTCAACTACTTCCTCGTCTACGCAGATCATGTAGTTGGTTATCGGTTCGTCCCACGCGCCCTTCAGGAAACGGACATTCAGATCGTCTGGTACGTGCGCGGCGACGCTGAAGAAGGTCGCGACTATGACAAGGATGCACTGACGTGGCTTTGGCATGTCACGTCGCTCGATGACGAACGGATCATCCGCCACAATCAGGAAGGCGTGAATTCACACCATTTCGTCCCGGGGCCGCTGTCCGAGATGGAATGGAGCATTCCCGGCTTCTATCGCAACTACTTCAGCATGATCTAAGACGCGCAAAATTCGGAGAAGAACGATGACAGAAGTTACGCAGCGCAGATCACGACGGCGCGGGGGCGGGCGTGAAGCACGCGCGGCCGTGCGGACCAGCAATACCGCCTCGCAGGCAATCTGGCCCGGCATCCCCGGTGGCCGGTACAAGCCGCTGTCAGACGCCGATATGGAACGCATCCACGAAGCCGCGCTCGGCATTCTGGAACGCACAGGCGTCGGTGATCCCACGCAGGAAGTCCTTGATCTTGTGATGCCCAAGGGGGCGACAGTGAACGAGCACGGCAGGCTGTGCTTTCCGCGCGCCCTGATGGAGGACCTGTTGGCCAAGGCGGCCAGTGAATTCTATGTCCACGCACGCGGATCGCGGGCCGGCAAGGACGACATGCATTGCACTAAGGACAAGGTGTATTACGCAAACTCCGGCACCGCTGTGACAACGTTCGACGCCGAAACGCGCAGTTACCGGCCATCAACCCTCAAGGACATCTACGATTTCACCCGTCTGGTGGATCGGCTCGACAATATTCACATGACCGGCGACACGGTTCTGGCAACGGATGTTCCGCAGGATTATGAGCATGACATGAGCATGCTCTATGCCATCCTGGCGGGTAGCGAAAAACCGTCCTGCCTGACCTTCCGCACGCGCGAGCATATTCAGGACGCGATCCATCTGTTCGATCTGGCTTCGGGTGGGGAGGGCAAGTTCCTTAAAAAGCCCTCGGTCATCTTTGGTGGCTGCCCAATCGTTTCTCCCCTTCGCTTTGGGCGTGAAAATCTGGAAATCCTGATCGATACCGCGAAAATGGGTCTCGTCTGCGATCTTGCCGTTCCGCCGCAAGCTGGGGCCACGTCGCCTGCGCCGTTGGCTGGCACGCTAGCGCAGGCGGTGGCCGAGACCTTGTCATGCGTCGCCATTGCTAACCTGATCAACCCGGGCACACCGGTCGTCTTTGCGGCCTGGCCTTTCATCACCGACCTGCGCACCGGGTCGTTTACGGGTGGCAGCGGTGAACAGGCGCTGATTTCGGCCGCAGCCATTCAGATGGGCAATTTTTACAACCTGCCGACCAGCGTCGGATGTGGCATGACGGATTCCAAGATCCCCGACGCGCAATACGGTCTGGAAAAGGCGCTGACCTTCGCCTTGGCGGCCCATGCCGGGGCCAACCGGCTCTGCGAATTTGGCGGGATGGTCGGCAGTCTGATGGGGTGCAGCTTCGAGTCCATGGTCATCGACAATGAGGCCGCCGGAATGATCTCGCGAACGCTCCGTGGAATTGAAGTGAGCGACGACACGCTTTCCGTGGACGTCATCCATGAATGTGCGATTGACCCCGGCCACTTCCTCGGCAACGCGCAGACCTTGCAATACATGGAGACCGAATATGTCTATCCGACCCTGTTAGACCGGGAACTGACCGACACATGGGAAAAAGCCGGGCGTCAGGACATGTTTGAACGCAGCCGCTCGGTGGTGGATGACATTCTGTCCAATCATTACCCGAACTACTTTGGCAGCAAGGCCGATGCGGAAGTGCGTTCGAGGTTCCCGATCAAACTGCCGCTTGAGGCGATGCGGGCGGGGTGAACTCTGCGGTTAACAGCAAAGGCATCGCAACGTGCAGGATTGCGATGCCGCGCTGTGGTCGTACCTAAGTCCAAAACGCTCCCTTGTGCGTCAGGTCTTCGATTTCCAGACAGCCTCCAATTTCAAGAAGGCCGAACGCCTGGTTCAACTCGCCTGCTTACTTGCCAAATCCAACCACCCTTTTTCGGGTTCTGAAGCGTAAGGAAAGGCAATCATGAACCCGCCGGCCCCTCCGGTTGCGTCTCGTGGTTCAAGCGACGCAGGTCGTTTATCATTGCTTTGGCCAGCGAGATGCACATGAGCAGTAACACTACGCTGAACGGTAGCGCGCCAATGATCATCGAATTGGTCAAAGCCTCTAACCCGCCGCCACCGGCAATCAGCAAGGTTCCAATGACAAGCGTCAGCAGCGCGCCCCAGATAACGCGATGAAGCAAACCGGTGTCTTCAGACCCACCGGACATGATCGTGTTCATCACGAGAATGCCAGAGTCGGCGGACGTGACGAGGAAGGTCATGGTCAACACCACACACATGACACTTATGATGATGAGGAAGTCGCCCGAAATCATTTCGCCCAAGGTGACAAACAGTGTCGCTGTTGTTGATGCGGCAAGGATTGCCCCGTTGGCGTCCTCATTCAGCTCCATATCGATAGCGGCCCCACCCAGAATGGCCATCCAGGCGAAGCACACAAGGGACGGAGCAATAACCGCGCCAAGTATGAATTCGCGCACTGTGCGCCCCTTCGAGATACGCGCCAGAAAAAGACCCACGAAAGGCGAGAACGCGATCCACCACGCCCAGTAGAAGGTTGTCCATCCGGCCTGCCATTCAAACAAGCGCCCCTGTGTGCCCGCGTTATAAGCCGTAGTCTTGGTCGCTTCGGAAAGATTGGCGGTATCGACCAGTTGAGAAACGCCGTAAACGATTGTCACAGCCACGCCGAGTATCGTCGCCACGACGCCGAGTATATCGATCACATGGCCCGCGATTCCGTTGGAGTATTCTCTGAGCAACGGGGTTAGCGCCGCCCGAATTGTCAGGGGCATGCCTCGGGTATTGGCGTAGTAGGCAAGGCACAGGCCGGTGACCACGTGTATTGCCCAGGCGTGAAAACCGATGTGCAAAAACGTGTAGCGGTAAGCGTCTTCAATTGTCTCTTCACTTTTTGGAGCAACTTGCCCGGAAACGGTCAGTGGATTTGTCTCCCACAAACCCACCGGTTGCGTAGACCATAAGCCCCACGGCCAGACCCGCGGCCAAACTCCAATCTGAAACGACCATTAGGGATCAAATCAAACGCCATGGGAAGGCGGAACTTGTTCGCCTCATAATCAAATCGATCGGGTGCGTAACAAACCCGCTCGGTTCAGGCCGCCATGTGCCATAATATATCGGACCACAGTCACTCAGATGCGATCGACACATTGGATACCAAGCTCGCCACCACGATTATTGCCGATATCTCGGACAGCACTCCGTTCTATGAGTCGATGGAGGATGATCAGGCGCGGAAGCTGATACAATTCGAGATCGACCGACTGCGCGAAGTGACAAGAAAATTTGGCGGAATTGACGTGGGGCAGAAAGGGGATGACGTCCTTTGCTATTTCTTCGATCACGACGCCGCCGTTCATGCGGCGCTTGAGATGGTCAGCAAGCCCCCGGGAACGGTGCTGTCCGTTCATGCAGGGGTCCACAAGGGCCCCATCGTCATTGCCGAGAACGACATATTCGGCGAAACCGTAAACCTGACGGCGCGGCTGGCGGCGGCGGCCAACCCGGGCGAGGCCTGTCTGAGCGAAACCGTTGTGACCGGATTGCGATCGAACATCCGAAAGCAGGTGATCCCGATTGGAGCGCTGCGCCTGAAAGGCGTCAGCGATCCGGTCAGGGCTTATTCTATGGTTGCAGCTACAGACGGTCTGAGTACGGTCATGCATGCGCCAACCCGATCCGGCGATGTTCAGCTGGGACAACAGGGCGAGAGTTTCACGCTTGTGCTGTATCACGACGACCAGTCCTGGAGGTGCAGGGAGGGCGAAGAGCTTAGCATCGGAAGGTCCAACCAGTGCGACGTGATATTGCCTCAGCCCTGGGTTTCGCGGCTGCATGCCGTATTCAGCGTCAAAAGCGGCAAGCTTACGCTGACCGACCGAAGTTCGTCCGGAACCTTTGTTCAGATCGAAAACGCAAGGGAAATCCAGCTGAAGCGAGAGACCGTCATGCTGGCGGACAGCGGGCTGATATCGCCGGCGCTACCTGTCCTGCACACCGATGCGCGCCCGTTGGAGTTTGAAATCGTCCGCCGCTGAATATGATCTGTGTACCGTATTCCCGCTTCTGTGGCGAAAGTCTCAGAAGGAAACCTGCATTTATGTTAGGATCGGCGCGAAAGGTTGTTCTCAGCAAACTTCAGGAGGGAAAGATGTATTTGAATTCTTCTGGAAACCAAGTGCGCCGGGGCTGTCTTATCTTTGGGGCGATCACCTTGTTCGGCAGCATGACCGCCTATGCGCAGTCCACGATGCCCAACGCCTGCCCGGTGGACGGGTGCGAGGTTCAGATTGTTTCGGTCGAAAAAAACGGTGAAGAACTGGTGGTTACCTACGAGGCGAATTTCACGCCTGATGTGTCAAAGAACCACTTTCACGCCTGGTGGGGTGACAGCTATTCGGTCGAACAGGTTGGCCGCAATGCCCAGAGCGATTTCAAAGTTGAACAGGGCCGCTGGCACCGGCATGACGAATACCCGAGCTATGTCACCAAAGAGGCGGCTTCCACGGCAGCGCGCGACGGAGGCACGATGATGTGCGTGACTGCCGCCGATCGGGACCACAATATCCTGGATGCGACCAAGTTCCATTGCGTTGACGTGAAAGAGCATCTCTAAGACGCAGACCGCAACATGAGTTTTCCTGCGTTCATTGGCCGATATGCCGTCGAAAGGGAAATAGCCAGCGGAGGTTTTGCGGCAGTTGTCCTGGCGCGGGACGAGGAGCTGGAGGTTCCTGTAACCCTCAAGATCCTCCATTCGAATCTGGCCGCCAATGAAAGCGTCATAGCGCATTTTCTTGAGGAGGCGCGCTTGCTGCGGCGCATCCGGTCACCGCGTGTCGTGTCGGTTCATGACGTAGGGCGGCTGGAAGACGGTCGTCCTTATTTTGTTATGGATTATGCGGACCGTGGGACTCTGGCCGAGCGGCTTAAGCAATTGGACCCCGCCGTGCTGGCAAGGCGCGAGGGTCTGGGCACTCTGATCGATGCACTGGCGGATGGCTTATCGGCGGTTCACGAGGCGAATGTCGTTCATCGTGATGTCAAACCCGCGAATGTTTTGCTGCAAAGGGTCAAACGCAGCAGGGACAACGGCAACTCAGCCTCGTTTGAAGCACTGGTAGAGCCGGACGAACGCGTCTTTTTAGCCGATCTCGGCATCGCCAAGGATCTTGCGATCGATGTGACCGGCGCGACCATGATGGCCGGCACCCCGTTGTATCAGGCCCCGGAACAGGCTGAACATGGGCATCCTGTCACGCCGATGACGGATATCTATTCCGCCAGCGCGTTGATGTGGCATGTCTTGACCGGCAGGCCGCCGCCGCCGTTCCATCGTGTTTCTGAACACATTTCCGGGCTGCCGGACATGTGGCGCGACTGCATTGAACACGGCATGGCGATGGACCCCGAAGCCCGGTTTCAGGAAATGTTATCCTGGCGCAGTGCAATGAACGATGCGCTGGATCGCGACCGGCGCGAGGCCGCATCCGAAGCTGTGACCCAGATTTCGGAAAGCCGGGTGGAATGCCCCTATAAAGGGCTTGCTGCCTTTCAGCCCGAAGATTCAGGTTACTTCTTCGGGCGAGAGGATCTGGTCGAGGGCCTCGTCAGTCGGCTTCAAAAAAGTCGCATTCTGGTGTTGGGCGGTTCGTCGGGCAGTGGCAAATCCTCGGTCCTGCGGGCTGGTCTGCTGCCGGCGGTTGCTGCAAATGCGATATCGGGCAGTGAAAACTGGCGGGTTTGCATCTTTACGCCAGGTCGGGATCCGATGACTGATCTGTATTTTCAGCTGATCGGGGACAATTCGCATCTGACGGCCCAGATTTCCCTGAACGATTTTGTCGCCTATCCCAGCGCCGCGCGCCGTCTGGCAACCGCCAACAAGGGCGAGCTACTGATTTGTATCGACCAGTTTGAAGAACTGTTCACGCTGGTCACGCAAGAGCGCAGAGGCAAGTTCATCGAAGCCCTGTCGGCGATGACCGATCCAGCCGACAGCCGCGTGCGCATCGTGCTGACAATCCGGGCGGACTTCTATGCGTCCTGCGCTGAAATCCCCTGGCTTGCTGATCGCATTTCCGACAACCAGTTGCTGGTCGGCCCCATGACGCGCCCCGAGTTGCGCAGGGCGATCAGCGAACCTGCGCGCGCGGCCGGGTTACATATGGACAGATCTCTGATCGACGCCATTGTTGATGAGGCCGGGCGAGAGGCCGGTTCGCTGCCACTGGTGGCGCATTCCCTCTATGAAACGTGGAGCAGGCGCAAAGGCGCGGTTATGTCACTGGACGGCTATCGGCAGTCTGGCGGGGTCACGGGCGCGATCAGCCAGACGGCCGAGACGCTTTATTCGAACAGTTTTGACAAGAAACAGCAGGCGGCAACGCAACGGCTGTTTCTGCGTTTGGTCACTCCGGGCGAAGGCACACCCGATACGCGCCGGTTGCTGCCGATAGACGATGTCGAGCGTGACATTGATCCAGACACGACGCGGCGGGTTGTCGAGGCTTTGACGGATGCACGGCTTTTGACGGTGGATGAAAAGTCCGTGCAGATCGCGCATGAAGCGCTGCTTCGAACCTGGCCACGATTGGAGTCGTGGATCGAGGACAGCCGCGACGATCTGCGCATGCGCCAAAGGATTCAGCACGACGCGGCAGAGTGGCAGGCGGAAGACCGAGAACCGGATCTGCTGTATCGCGGAACCCGGTTGCTGGCTTCGCTGGAATGGTCCGAAAGCCATGAAAACGTGCTGGGCGGTCAGGAACGCGATTTTCTGGACGCGGCGCGGGAGGCGCGCGAACGGGCTCTGGCCGTCTCCAACCAGCGCAGGATGCGGCGGCGGCGTATCAACCAGATTGCGGTGGGCGCTCTTGCCTTGCTCGCCGCAGGCGCGACGGCAGCTTCTTTTCTGGCGCTTCGCGCCTCGCAGCTTGCAGAAAGCAATCGTGAGATGGCCGTTGCAGCCACTGCCGAAGCCAACGAGCGGTTTGCCCGCGCGTTGGGTGCGGCCGCGAACGGCTTGTCGCAAACCGATCCGCTGCTTGCCCTTTCCCTAAGCGCCGAGGCCATCGCCCGCGCCAAATCCGCCGGTTCCACGTCCGAGGCGCGGACCGCAATGCTGATGGCGCGGCAGCAACTTGAAAGACCCGGCCTGATCCCGTTGGGCAGCCCGCTGACAGTTGGCGATGCTCAGACCATGGCATTTGACCCTTCGGGCCTGAGAGTTGCCGTGGGGCTGCGCGACGGGCGTATCGTTCTCCACAGTTCCAGCGCAGACGAGGGTGTTCTGGCGGAACTTGTGGGGCATTCGGGTGGAATCAGAGACCTCGCCTTTTCACCCGACGGAACGTTGCTTGTTTCTGCGGCGACCGATGGGGATGTCCGCCTGTGGAATGTCACCCCATCCCGGACCGGCCCGGTCACGACACTGTTTTCCGGCGATGACGTGGCATTTGGCGTGGCTTTCGATGCAAGCGGCCAACGGGTCGCCTCGGCCACCGGCGACGGCACTGTCCGGCTGTGGGATGTCTTGACGGGGATGCAGATCGGCGCACCGCTGGCAAAAATGCCGCTGGGGTTCAAAAGGGTGGCGTTTTCGCCTGTGTCCGACGGGTTGGTCGCAGGAAATGTGGATGGTGCCATTTTCGGCTGGGTTGACCAGAAAGGCGCCCCGGCGTTTCTGCCCATCCCGGGCGGCCCGCTTGGACCTGATCCGGATCATCTGTCCTTTGACAGCACCGGAAGTTCCTTCGCCGTATCACACACCAACGGCAAGGTTTCGACAATCGGGTTTCCGCAAGGCGCGCCGATCATCGAACGGTTCCCGGATGCAGGACCCATTGTTGCAGCCACTTTCTCGGGTCCTGAAAACGTTTTGATTGGCGCCAGTGCCGATGGAACACTGCGCATGGAAAGTGCAGCCCTGTCGCCATTGGGTGACGTGGTGCAGGCGCACAGTCAGAGTATCGTGGATATCGGAGTGGCGCGCGAAACGCCGGTGTTGGCGACATTGGGCCGGGATCAGCAGGTTCGTCTGTGGCGGGTCAACCCGGAACCAGGCGATGGCGATATGCTGGCCTTGCCGGACGGGACGAAAGCGCTGGGGGTAGCGTACAGCCCGAATGGCACGTCGATTGCCGTGGGCGACGACAACGGCAAAGTCTGGATCTGGCATGTCGGGTCGGCGATGAAACCCATGTTGCTAAGGGGGCACGGCAATCAGGTCTGGGCCGCGGCGTTTTCAGCTGATGGAAAGATGCTTGTTACAGGTGACAGAGACGGCGATATTCGTGTCTGGGATACTGCGACCATGCAGTCAAAGCAGCGTTTTAATCTGGGCAAAACGCCGGTCTGGTCGGTAGCGGCTGCGGGACCTTCTGCGTTCTTCGCGGCAACTGGGTCCGGACTGTTTCGCTTGGATGTGTCTGAAACCATCGCCGTCAACCCGGTTGAACCGGGCGAAATCGCCCTGAACCGTGTTGCGGTTTCGCCCGACGAAACCCGCGTTGCTGCCGCGTCACCTGACGGAAAACTCTACATCTGGACGATTGCCGACAATCAGTTGGAACAGGTTATAGAAGCGGACGATAATACCGTGTGGAGCGTTGCTTTCAGTGCCGACAGCGCGCGGATCGCATCCGCCTCGAGCGACGAGGTGGTCAAGATCTGGGATGTGCAAACCGGTACTGAAATGGCCTCATATGGTGGCCATAAGGGCGGCGCGACCGATCTTGCCTTTCTGGCGGATGGCGCAACATTGGTCGCCATCGACAGATCCGGTGAGCTTCATTGGTGGGATACGGTTGCCAATTGGCGGCTCATGCCTGTCCAAAGGGTACATAAGGGACCAAGCTGGCGTATCGCTCTGGCGCCCGGCGGCCAGACCTTTGCGACATCGGGTGAAGAGGGAACCGTCCGTATCTGGGACAGGCTGAGCCTGGAGATTGCCTGTGCGCTGGGCGGCCCGACTTTCGACAAAAGGCGCAGGGGACAGTATCTGGGCAGCGCGGAACCATCGACAAGTTGCGATCGACCGGAGCGTTAGCGCGTGTCTGGCGGCTCACTTTCTTCAAAACGCCCGATGTAGTAGTCTGCGCCAATGGGAAGAAGGAGGCCGCTGCAATGGACTACTACGACCTTGGAAATTACTCCCGGCCGGTTTCGACCACGTCAAACGAGGCGCAACTTTGGTTCGACCGGGGCTTGGCCTGGACGTATGCCTACAATCACGAAGAAGCAATCGCGTGTTTTCGTAAAGCCGTGGGCGCTGATCCCGGTTGCGCCATGGCCCATTGGGGCATCGCCTATTGCATCGGCCCCAACTACAACAAACCCTGGGAGGCTTTCGAGGAAGAGGAAAAGCCTGACTGCATCGATGTGGCCGGTGCCTCGGTCAAGACCGCCTTGGCGTTGCTGGATGATGTTACCCCGGACGAACGAGCCCTGATCGAAGCGCTGTCGGTGCGCTATCCCGAGACGGCAGAGATTGCGGACTTTGCGCCTTGGAATGACGCCTTTGCCAATGCCATGCGCGAGGTCCATGCAAAACACCCAAACGATCCGGACATCTGCGCGATTTTCGCTGAGGCGATCATGAACCGGACGCCTTGGCAGCTTTGGGATTTGCCGACAGGACAACCGGCCGAGGGTGCAGACACCGAAGAGGCCATCGCCGTTCTCGACAAGGCTTTCGAAACGCTTCAGGGTGCCTGGGCACATGCCGGGCTGTTGCACATGTATATTCACCTTATGGAGATGTCTCCGCACCCCGAGCGGGCATTGCGCCATGGCGATGCGCTGAGCACTTTGGTGCCTGATGCGGGCCATCTGTTGCATATGCCGACCCACGTGGACGTGCTTTGCGGGGATTACATGAATGTGGTGCTGCGCAACGAAACGGCAATTGTGGCGGACCGGAAGTTTCTGAAACGCGAGGGAGCGAACAATTTCTATTCGGTCTACCGGTGTCACAACTACCATTTTAAAATCTACGGCGCGATGTTTCTGGGTCAGCCCACTGCCGCGCTCGAAGCGGCCGATGAACTGATCGCGACCCTGCCGTCAGAAACGCTGCGCCCGATGGCAGACTGGTTCGAGGGTTTCATCCCGATGAAACAGCACGTGTTGATCCGGTTCGGGCGATGGCAGGATATTCTGGATCAGTCTTTGCCCGACGATGAAGAGCTGTACAGCGTCACGCGCGCTATGATGCGCTACGCGCGAACGGTGGCGTTGGCCAATACTCAGCGTCTGGAGGAGGCGGAAACGGAACGAGACCTGTTCTATCAGGCGCTGGATCGGGTGCCGGACAGCCGGATGCTGTTCAATAACACCTGCCGCGATATCCTGATGGTGGCCGAACAGATGATGCTGGGCGAGCTGGCCTATCATCAGGGGCAGTTTGAAGAGGCCTTTGAACACCTGCGCAAATCGGTCGGGATCGACGATAACCTGCCATATGACGAGCCGTGGGGCTGGATGCAGCCGACCCGCCATGCGCTGGGCGCGCTGTTACTTGAACAGGGGCAGGTCGAAGAAGCCGAGGCGGTTTATCGTGCCGATTTGGGGCTTGATGCAACGCTCAGTCGGGCCTGTCAGCATCCGGGCAATGTCTGGAGCCTGCATGGTTTGCATGAATGTCTGACGCGGCGTGGTGAAACGGTGGAGGCAGCGCATATCAAGCTGCAACTCGACAAGGCGGTTGCGCGTGCGGACATTCCGATCCGCGCGTCCTGCTACTGTCGTCAGAAAAACCTGGCCGCCGCGTAAGAACCTCGGTGTCGAAGGTGTGGGGCAAACCGGCCCCACACTGCTGACGGACTTAGCCTTGTTCTATGACTTTGCGCGCCACCCGGAAACACTCCAGCGCCTGCGGTACGCCGCAATAAATGCCGATTACGTGAATGATTGCCCGAATCTCTTCGGTGGTGACACCGTTGTTGATGGCACCCCGGCAGTGGATTTCCCATTCATGCATCTTGCCGAGCGCGCCGATCATTGAGAGGTTCATCATCGAACGCGTCTTTGCGTCGATGACGTCATCACCCCAACCGAACCCCCAGCACCACGCGGTCATGGCTTCCTGAAAAGGGCGGGTAAAATCGTCGGCGGCTGCCAGATTTTTCTCGACATATTCAGCGCCCAGCGTTGCTTTTCGCTGTTCCAGCCCTATCAGAAAAAGGTCTTCGTCAAAGATGTTCGCCATTCGGAACCTCCGGTTGGTTTGGGTGAATTCAGGGCTTCAGGCGATGCCTGTACAGGTGATCATAATGCGGTTTCATCCGGCGATGAACCTGCCGGACCCTTTCGGGTGCATCTTCGATCGAGATGTGCTTGCGTGGCTGTGGCGCAAGGCCGGTGGAGTTTGCCAGATTGGCGTGAAACGATCCGCCATCCCACCAGCTATGGGCAGACGGATCGCCGCCAGCCTCCCAGGTCAGAGCGTCTTCAATGAATGGTATGCCTATGGAATCGCAAAACTTTTGCGTCATGCTGTGCGGATCTTCCAGCAAGTCGTCGCTGTCGATCACGGGCGGCGGGGTGCCGTTTAGCGCTGTCAGCAGATCAAAAAGGGCGCGTTGTTCGGGGAAGCCGACTTCGCCTTCGGCAAAGTCCGGCCATTGCCGGTACATGGAAGTGATCGTTTTAGCAGGATCGCGGATCAGGAAAGCGTGAGTGAAATGAGACAGCAGCTCAGCATCCCACATGTGGTTGATATAATGCGGAAAATCCTTGAGGAACACCGGCCCCTTGCGGGCGCGCGCCCGGACGTCTTCCCAGACACTTTCAAGGGTCAGGCCCGGCGTGGTCTTTTCGCCCGGCCGAAAGCGATGCCAAAGCGGTTCTTCGCCCTGATACCACGCTTCACCAAAGGGTTCGTGCAGGCAATCGAGATCGCCGCGCTGGCGCATCATCCACTCGAAGGCCGTCGAGGTTGACCGGGGTACAGCCCAGAGCGCGAAGATTTGGTGCATTTGAACGACCTTTCGACTGCCATTCTTGTCTTCGTACAAGGCAAAATCCCGGCTACAGACGCCGCAGAAGCTGCCCGTGAGGTGTTTGGGGTGCGATGCCAAGCGATTTGAAGATGCGCCAGTACAGCGCGATGTCGTGGCCGATCACGGGCTTGCCGATTGCGGCCTCGAGATCATCGGCCAGATGCAAGGGACGTTGCGGAAGACCGCCCGGACCGGTTCTGAAATTGCACATGCCGTTGATCAGGATCGCGTCGGCCTTCGGGGCTTTTTCGGCAACATATTCGAAACTGCGGCGGGCCAGATCGCCGTCGAACACCCAGCGATGACTGTTGACCTCTTCCTGGCTGGAAAACCAACCCTGATCGTGAAAATTGCCGGCCCAGACCACGTCAAACCCGGCCTCGCGCAGGAAGCCGACGGTGCCCTGCCACCATTCGGGCCAGTGATAGGCCGCGTTCAGGGCGACCTTCTCGATGTTCATGTCACGAAGCGCTTCGACCATGGCATAGCCTGCCATGTGAAATTCCGTGCCGTGTTTGTCGGACAAATCAGCACAGTGCTGCCGCACCCCGTCGACACCCAACCCGCAGGCATGGACCCAGTTCGACCCGACCTGACCGCAGACATCCACGCCATTGCGTGACATGCAATGCACGAAATCTTCGAGCATGCCGAAGTTCTTTTTCCGCTGATCCAGCCCGTGGACGTAATCCGGGTCATGCAGCATCCAGCCATGCACGCCGACGGTTTCGGGGCACATGCGCAGGAAGTCCGATGGCGCGGCATCGAAATCGAACGGCGGAGAGGTGAAGCCGACCTGATAAGGAAAAAGCTTGTGTTCAGGCCGCCATTCTCCGGGCATCAGCATAATCGGCCTGTCCTTTCGAAGACTGAGAATATTCGACGCATTCTTTGGGACAAAGGCACCGGCGTCATTCGACGGCCTCGCGCATCCATTGTTGCAATTTGGCGATCGAATGTTCCGACATCACGCCGCAACCCGGGTCCAGCACCAGCGGGCCGGGACGATAGCCGCGCGACTTGAGCCCGCGGTGCACGGATTCGACAAGGCGGATGTCTTCCTCGACCGTGGTTTCCCGGTCCTGTACGGCCAGTTGTCGGATCACTGCGCTTTCCGAACCGCCCTCGGTATACCAGCCCCGCCAGACGGTGCAGTGGTCGGCGTCGACCGCGCGCCAGTGATAGGTGTTCAGCACGTTGCCCGGGTAGCACTGGAACGAGAACATCGGCCACAGAAACCATGACTGGTAATCGCCCGCATGCGGTACTGACAGGTCAATAGGGTAGGTCATCTTTTCCAAGCTCTGACATTCGGTCGTGTGACGCAGCACATAGCCGCCGCTTGCGTCGGGTTGAATGTCATAGGTCTCGGGCTTGACCACGCCTTCGGCAAAGGTCGGGTGATTGGTCGGGCAGTGGTAGCATTCCGAGTAATTCTCGATACTGACCTTCCAGTTGCAGTTTTCCGGAATTTCCACCCATTCCAGCGGTTCCAGATTGTCGATGTTCGGAACAAAGGCGCGGATTTCTTCGCGCACACCGGGATACCATTCATCCATAGGCGCGGCGTCATCATCGAGGTTGACGAAGATGAAACCGTTAAACACTTCGGTCCGGACAGAGGTCAGGCAGATGGCGCTGCGGTCAAAGCCGGGGACGGATTTGATGTTGGGACCGGCGCGCAGTTGGCCGGACAACTCGTAGGTCCAGGCGTGATAGGGGCAGACGACGACGCGCGTGTTGCCCGCGCCGGTGACCATCTCGTGCGCACGATGCTGGCAGACGTTGTAGAAGGTGCGGATTTCGCCATCGCGGCCGCGGATGCAGAACAGGCTTTGCCCGGCGATCTCGAAGGCGAAGTAATCCCCGGTCTCGCGGACCTGCGCGATGTGGCCCGCGAACTGCCACGTTCGGGCCAGCAGACCCTGCAACTCCTGCCCGAATATGGCGGGATCGGTATAGTATCGGGCGTCAAGGGAATGGGTCAGGGGGGCGTTCATTCGGGCTCCTCCGCGTAGAGGCCAAGTTGGTGTCTGCGTTGGTGAAACCGTTCCACCCGTTCAACGATCTCATCGCTGGACACCGCGATCACGAAGGACAGCAGCGTTTCCAGAAGCGCGATGGTTGAAACGGAGGACGGGAAGAACTGTGGTGTGTCGGCGGCGACGACAAAACCGTGATGTGCGTTCAGGATCACCGGGCTGGCCGGGCTGTCCGAGATGCCAACGACGGTCAGGCCTTGCTGGCGGGCCAGCTTGATCGCTTCGATCACCTCGGTCCGGTAGGGGCGGCAGGTGATCGCGATCAAAACGTCCTGTTCATCGGCCCAGGCCAGATCATCCACCGGGGTCGAGCCGGGTCGCGGGATGGCGTGGAACTGTTTCATCCCTGTCGAGGCCAGATAGGTGAAATTGCGCGCGTTCGAGTTGTTGACGCCGACGCCCAGCGTGAAGATCTGGCGGCTGTTCCAGATGTCTTCTGCGGCAGCTTTCAGCTTTGTGGCGTCGATACCGGCAAAGGTTTCTTCGATGTTGCGAATCGCGGCGCCGACCATATCGGCGTAAAGCCCGCCCAGTTCGCCCGACTTGCCAATGTCCTGCAACCAGCGGGCACGGTCGGGAAACGACACGCTGCCCTTGCGAATCGCTTCGCGGAAGGGCGCGCGGAAATCCTCGTACCCATCGAAGCCGACCTGACGCGCCATGCGGACAAAAGTGTTGGGCTTCACTTTTGCCGCTTCGGCAATCTCGCGCACGGTCGAGACCCCAACGTCGCTTGGGTTTTCCAGCACATAACGCGCGGCCTTCTGCGCCTCGGGGGTGAGAGCGTCCCACTCCTGACTCAGGCGGTTCAGAACGATTGATGATACATTTGTGTCATTCATGATTGACGATGGTACATTTGTGGAATTAGCCTGTCGAGCAGAAACGCGACTCGGGAAGAGGAAAAATCATGTCCGGGAATGAATTGCCGTCACAGGCCCGTGTGGTCATCGTCGGAGGCGGTGTTATGGGGGTCGGTCTGGCCTATCATCTGGCGCATGAAGGGTGGGGCGGTGATACCGTCCTGCTGGAGAAGGCTGAACTGACCAGCGGCAGCACCTGGCATGCGGCGGGCCAGATCACGCATTCGACCTCGAGCTTTGGGCTGGGCAAATGCGTGGACTACAACATCGGCCTGTATTCCGGCCAGCTGGAGACTGAGACCGGCCAACCCGTCACATGGCATGGCTGCGGCTCGTTCCGGCTGGCCTATACCGAGGACGAGATGGACTGGTTGCGCCACACGTTGTCGGTGGGCCGGTCGCTGGGGTTCAACATCGAGCTGGTCGGCCCCGAGAAGGTCGCCGAGCTGCATCCGTTCTATAATCTCGAGGGCGTTCTGGGTGCGCTCTATACGCCAGATGACGGGCATGTGGATCCGACCAATGTAACAATGGCGATGGCGACCGGCGCGCGTCAGAAAGGTGTACGCATCTTCCGCAACTGCCGTGCGACCAACATCACGCAAGCGCAGAATGGCGAGTGGGTGGTCGAGACCGAAATGGGTACCATCACCTGCGAGCATGTGGTGAATGCGGGTGGCACCTATGCGCGGCAAATGGGTGAGTGGTCAGGGTTGCAATTGCCGATGACCTCGATGACCCACCATTACTTCGTGACCGAACCCGTGCCCGAATTTCAGGGGCTGGACAAGGAACTGCCGGTGATCCGCGATGACCGCAAGGTCTCGGGCTATATCCGGATGGAGCAGCAGCGCGGGCTGATCGGGATTTATGAGAAGGAAAACCCGAACTCGGTCTGGCACGATCATTGCCCGTGGGAATACGAGAACTGGCTGTTCGACGCGGATTATGACCGGGTGATGCCGTGGCTTGAGGAAAGCCTGAACCGGATGCCGATTTTTGCCGAGCTGGGTATTCAGCGCGATGTGCATGGGGCGATCTCGCATCCGCCGGATGGCAACCCTCTGATCGGGCCCGCGCCCGGTGTTCGGAACTACTGGTGTTGCTGCGGGACCCAGATCGGGATCGGCTGGGGGCCGGGTCTGACCCGCGAACTGGCGCGCTGGATGGTGCATGGCGCTGCTGATATTTCGATGCGCGAGTATGACCCGCGACGGTTTGGCAGCTATGCCAACAAGGACTGGCAGGTGATCAAGGCGGAAGAGGACTATTGCCTGCGTCACGAAGTACCCTTTCCGCATTTCAACCGTCTGGCGGGGCGCCCGATCAAGCCGTCCCCTTTGTATGAGTTGCTGAAATCCAAAGGCGCGGTGCACGAGGAGGTCTATGGTTTCGAACGCCCCCGCTGGTTCGCGCGGGACGGCGTGGAGCAGCGCGATCACTATTCCTTCCGCCGTACACCTGCCGATGACATGGTCGCGGCTGAAGTCAAAGCGGTGCGCGAACGCGTGGGTATCATGGATGTCACCGCCTTCACCAAGGTCGAGGTTTCGGGGCCAGATGCCTACGCCCTGCTGGACCGGCTGACCGCCAACCGGATGCCGCAGAAGGTCGGCTCGATCACGTTGACCCATATGTTGAACCGGCGTGGGCGGATCGAGTTGGAGACGACTATTGTCCGTATGGCCGAGGATCGGTTCTATCTGGTCTGCGCGGCGTTCTTCGAACAGCGCCTGCTGGATCATCTGGCGCAACAGCGCGCAGTTGAGGATGTGCAGATCACCGCATTGTCCGCAGACTGGTCGGCCCTGTCGCTGAACGGCCCCCGCTCGCGGGACGTGTTGGCGCGTTGCACCGACGCCGATCTGTCCAATGCCGGGTTCCGCTGGCTGTCCGCGCAGGAAATCACCATAGCGGGCCACAAGGTCTGGGCCTTCCGTATGTCCTATGCCGGTGAGCTGGGCTGGGAACTGCACATGCCCAACGCCGCCTGCCTGGATGTCTACAACGCGTTGTGGGTGGCAGGCGAGGCCCATGGCATCACCGATTATGGCAGCTTTGCCATGAACGTGATGCGGATGGAGAAGGCCTTCAAGGGCGCGGGTGAACTGACCAACGAGGTCACGTTGGCCGAGGCAGGCGTGCTGCGCTTTGCCCAGACGGACAAGGACTATCTGGGTAAGGACAAGACCCTGAACACTGACCTGCCCTGGGTGTGTGCATATCTCGAAATCGAGCCGGATGGTGTTGCGGATGGCCATGGTGGAGAAGCTGTGGTGCTGGACGGGCGTGTCGTGGGGTCGACCGCTTCGGTGGTCTATGGTCACACAGTCGGTAAGATCCTGGCCTTTGCCTATGTCAAACCCGACGCGGCCGCGCCCGGAACCGCAGTAGAGGTCGTGATCCACGGCAAGCCCCGCGCGGGCCGGATTCTTGGTCAGCCGGCCTATGACCCCGAAAGCCTGCTGCCCCGCACAGACGCAATAATGGAGACCGCGTGATGAGCCTGCCCGATACGATGAAAGCCATGGTCACGATGGGCCACGGCGGGCTGGAGCAGATGGTGCTGCACACGGACTGGCCGCGCCCGGACCCCGCTGCCGGAGAAGTTCTGATCAAGGTCGCCGCCTGCGGGTTGAACAACACCGACGTCAACACGCGATCCGGCTGGTATTCCAAGACCGTGACTGATGCGACAACCGGCGGCGCCTTCGAAGAGGTTGGCGAAGAGGACCCCACTTGGGGTGGCAATCCCATCACTTTCCCCCGTATTCAGGGCGCGGATATCTGCGGACACATCGTGGCCGTGGGCGAAGGTGTCGACCCCAGGTTGATCGGCGAACGCGTCATTACCGATGGATGGCTGCGCGATCCGGCGGACCCGGGTAATATGGACAAGACCGGGTATTTCGGATCCGAGCGGGATGGCGGTTTTGCGGAATATGCCACGACACTGGCCATGAACGCGGTGCCGATCACTTCGGATCTTTCGGATGCAGAACTGGCAACGTTTTCATGCTCTTACTCGACGGCCGAAGGGATGCTGACCCGGGCCAACGTGACCGAAAAAGACACGGTGCTGGTGCCCGGCGCGTCCGGCGGTGTAGGGGGCGCTCTGGTTCAGTTGGCCAAGCGCCGCGGTGCGCGCGTGATCGCGCTGGCGTCGGAGGCCAAGCATGCCGATGTGGCGGAACTTGGCCCCGACGTGATCCTGCCCCGCGGACCGGAAAACCTGCGGGCGGCGCTGGGCGACGAGAAGATCACTGTGGTTGCCGATGTGGTGGGCGGACCCTACTGGCCGACCCTGATCGACATTCTGGAACGAGGTGGTCGGTATACCTGTTCCGGCGCCATTGCGGGCCCGATGGTCGAGTTTGACCTGCGGACTTTCTATTTGCGCGACCTGACCTTTACCGGCTCGACCGTGATCGACCCGCAGGTGATGCGGAACCTTGTGAAGTATATCGAAGCCGGTGAGATCAAGCCCGCGTTGGCCGCGACCTTTCCGCTGGAAAAGTTGCGCGAGGCGCAGGCCGCCTTCATCGCCAAACAACACACCGGCAATATTGTGGTGATCCCATGACACTTGATGACGTACTGGAAGCGGCCCGGCTGGTGCATCAGGCGCATCCTGATCTTGCCGCTTTCGGGGTCTGGCCCGATGATCTGACCCCCACCGGTCTGCAGCCTGCGCCCATACCGGCGACCGATCTGGTGCGAGACTTTGCCGAGGACGGCGGGGAGCCGACCCGCGATCTGGTCGCGGCGATCAAGGCGACGGCGCATCTGGCGCAGTGGAAGCTGACCTATACCGAAGAGGAGGTCGGCGCGGATTTCCTGAACCGCTTTGGGTACTACGAACTCTTTGGTCCGACAGGGCATTTCCACTCGACTCAGCTGCGGGGCTACGTCGCGTATTGGGGTGCCGGCCTGAACTATGACTGGCATAGCCATCAGGCTGAGGAGCTGTATCTGACCCTGGCGGGCGGGGCGGTGTTCCGGGTCGACGGAAACGAGGCCTTCGTCGGCCCTAACGAAACGCGGCATCACGAAAGCTGGCAAAGCCACGCCATGACCACGACAAAACAGCCCATCCTGACCTTTGTCCTGTGGCGCGGCGACGGGATGGGCGATCTGCCCAGAATGGACGCTGCATGAAGATCAACCGTATCCGCGTCTTCCAGACCGGGCTGCCCTATGTAGGTGGCACGTATGTCTGGGGTGCGGGCAACGCGATTGAAACCGCTATTGCGTCGGTGGTCGTGATCGACACCGATGCCGGATTGCAGGGCTGTGGGGAGTTCACGCCCTGCGGCGAGAACTACATGGTGGCGCATTCCGAAGGTGTTCCTGCACTCGCACGTCTGGTGGCACCAAAGCTGTTGGGGGAAGACCCGCGTCAGGTCGGGCGGATCGAACGGCTTCTGGATCACCTGGTACAGGGACATGGCTATGCCAAGGCCCCGTTCGATGCGGCATGCTGGGATATTCTGGGGCAGGCCTGTGATCAGCCGGTGTGGATGCTGCTGGGCGGTAAGCTGACCGACGGTGCGCCGATGTACCGGGTGGCCCCACAAAAGGCGGTGGACGAGACCGTGGCCGAGATGGATCGCTACCGGGATCAGGGCTATCGCCAGTTTCAGGTCAAAGTCGGCGGCGATTGGGTCACCGATATTGACCGTATCCGCACCACGGTGCCGCTGTTGGAGCCGGGTGAAAAGGCGATGGCCGATGCCAATCAGGGCTGGAGCGTGGACAATGCGATCCGGGTGGCGCGTGCCACGCGTGATCTGGATTTCATTCTGGAACAGCCCTGCCGCACCTATGAAGAATGCCAGCAGGTGCGCCGTGTCGCCGAGCAGCCGATGAAGCTGGACGAATGTCTGACCGGCATCCACATGGCGCAGAGGATCGTGGCGGATCGCGGGGCCGAGATCTGTTGCCTGAAGATCTCGAACCTCGGGGGGCTCAGCAAGGCGCGGCGCGTGCGGGATTATCTGTTAGATAACCGAATTCCGGTGGTCAGTGAGGATACCTGGGGTGGCGAGATCACATCCTCGGTCGTGGCGCATTTCGCGGCCTCAACCCCGGCAGAGTATCTGCAGAACACCACCGATCTGATGAACTACAACACGCGGTCGACCGGAATCGGCGGTCCGGTGTCGCAGGATGGCAAGCTTTACGCCTCTGATACGCCAGGTCTGGGCGTAACCCCTGATTTCGAAAGCCTCGGCGCGCCGATAGAGGAGTTCCGCCTATGAGACCACAAGCAACGGCAACTCAAATGATTGACGACGCCCGTGTTCGGGTGACGCGATTTGACTTTGCGCCCGGTGGGGAAACCGGGTGGCATCGGCACGAGATGGACTATGTCATCACCGCCATCTCCGATTGCCATATGCGGCTGGAATTGCCCGATGGCTCGGTCAATGACGTGACGGTCCCGGCCGGATCCGCGTATCGGCGCGATGAAGGGGTCGAGCATAACGTTATCAATATCGGGGACAGCCCCATGTCCTTTGTCGAAGTGGAACTGAAATGAAGATCACCCGGATATCGGTCTATCACGTCGATCTGCCGTTGGAGCATCCCTATTGGTTGTCCGGCGGGCGGCTCAAGTTCGAGGTGCTGGATGCAACGCTGGTCAAAGTCGAAACGGATGAGGGCCTGACCGGCTGGGGCGAGGGCACGCCCTGGGGTCACACGTACGTGCCCGCGCACGGGCCAGGTATCCGCGCCGGGATCGAGACGATGGCGCCCTTCGTTCTGGGCCTGGATCCGCGCAAAGTGTTGGATGTGGAACGTGCCATGGATCTTGCCTTACCCGGACATCTCTATGCCAAAAGCCCGATCGACATGGCCTGCTGGGACATCGCCGGTCAGGCGGCGAGCCTGCCCATTGCCGACCTTATGGGCGGCGGATCACGAACACCGCGTCCGATTGCTTCGTCCGTGGGTGCGAAGACCGTGGAGGAAACCCGCGCGGTGATCGAGCGCTATCGCAGCCGGGGCTACATCGCCCATTCGGTGAAAATTGGTGGAGATGTCGAACGCGACATTGCCCGTGTTCGCGATGTCGAAAGCATCCGGCGACCGGGTGAGATCATCCTTTATGACGTCAACCGGGGCTGGACCCGGCAACAGGCGCTGCGGGTGATGAGTGCCTGCGAGGACCTGAACGTCACGTTCGAACAACCCGGCGAGACGCTGGATGATATCGCCGCTATCTCGGGCCGTCATGCCTCGCCCGTGTCAGTCGACGAAAGCCTCGTCACCCTGCAGGACGCCGCCCGCATTGCCCGCGATGGCCTGGCCGAGGTGTTCGGGATCAAGCTGAACCGTGTCGGCGGCCTGACCAAGGCGGCGCGGATTCGTGATATCGCGCTGGCCCATGGTATTGACATGTTCGTGATGGCCACGGGCGGGTCGGTTCTGGCGGACACCGAAGCGCTGCATCTGGCCGCGACCATCCCGGATGACAACTGCCACGCGGTCTGGGCCTGTCAGGATATGATCACCCTCGACATCGCTGGCGGGCGCGGTCCGCGTAACATTGATGGCTACCTGCATCTGCCCGAAACGCCCGGCCTTGGTGTTTCGCCGGACGAGGATGCGCTGGGCGATCCGGTCGGAGCCTACCAATGAGGATCACCAAGATAACGCTCTGGTCCGTCGACCTGACAAGTCACGAAACCTATCACATGGCCGAGGGCAAGACCTGCGCGACAGTCAAAAGTCATATCCTGTGTCTGGAAACGGATACCGGCTTGAAAGGCTGGGGCGAGGTCTGCCCGATCCCGCATTACCTTCCCGCCTATGCCGATGGGGTTCCCGCAGCTGTGGCCGAGATGGGGTCGGAAATTCTTGGCATGTCTCCCTTCGGGGTCGATGCGCCCATGCGCAAGCTGGATGGGTTTCTGCAGGGGCATCTCTATGCCAAATCCATTGTGGATCTGGCGCTGTGGGACCTGTTTGGCAAGGCCTCGGGGCAGCCGGTCTATGCGCTGCTGGGCGGGCGGACAC
The DNA here is from genome assembly GCF_056536425.1 of Ruegeria sp. D1(2025). Taxonomy (NCBI): domain Bacteria; kingdom Pseudomonadati; phylum Pseudomonadota; class Alphaproteobacteria; order Rhodobacterales; family Roseobacteraceae; genus Ruegeria; species Ruegeria sp. D1(2025). The sequence continues at coordinate 491,657 of NZ_JBQFPO010000002.1, forward strand.
AGGCGGATATGCCGCTGTACCACTCGATTACCTGCATCGCGCCAGATGACATGGCGCGGATCGCCAAGACCGCTTACCAGACCGGCATTCGCCAGTTTCAGGTCAAGCTGGGCGTCGAGGGCGATTGGCAAGCCGACGCTGAGCGGCTGTCCAGGGTGCGCGAGGCCGTGGGCCCGGGACCGCTGGTTTATGGCGACTGGAATTGCGGGGCAACGCGCTTGCAGGCGACGCGTACGGGCCGGGCGGTGGCGCATCTGGATGTGATGCTGGAACAGCCCTGCAAAACGCTTGAGGACTGCGCGGCGGTGCGTCAGGCGACCGGCCTGCCGATGAAGATCGACGAAAACGCTCATGATCTGGCCTCGCTGTTGCAGGCGCATGCGCTGGGCTGCATGGATGCCGTCGCTTTGAAAATCTCGAAATTCGGCGGGCTGTCGGCCATGCGCCGGGCGCGGGATCTGACCGTGCATCTGGGGGCCGAGATTTGCGCCGAATGCACCTGGGGGTCGGATATCGTGACGGCCGCGGCGCTGCATTTCGCGGCGTCGACACCGGCTGCGTCGCTGATGAATACCTGCGACCTGTCTTCCTATGTCTCCCCGCGCGTCTGCCCGGACGCACCAAACCGTGAAAATGGCCGGATTGCCCCGCCTGAGGGTCCGGGGTTAGGTGTTACACCGGACCCGGAGGTTCTTGGCTCCCCGATATTGGAGATCGTTTGAGATGCTGAAAATCAATACTCAATCCGAATGGATCGCCCGCGCGAACGAGGTTCTTCCCGCCGGCGGGTTTGGCAATTTCGATCCGGGTATCATCATCGCCCGCGGCGAAGGCAGCCGCGTCTGGGATGAGGATGGCAAGGAATATGTCGATTACCTGATCGGCTCGGGGCCGATGCTGCTGGGCCATGGCCACCCCGAGGTGATGGAGGCCGTGATGGAGCAATTGCCCAAGGGCATGACCTTTTTTGCCAACAATGCAAAGGGTGTCGAGCTGGCCGAAGCGATTGTTGATGCGGTGCCGTGTTGCGAGCAGATCCGCTTTGTCGCCTCGGGCGGTGAGGCGGATATGTATGCGATCCGATTGGCCCGCGCCTATACCGGTCGCGACAAGATCCTGAAATTCGAAGGCGGTTATCACGGGATGAGCGCCGAGGCGCAGATGAGCCTGGCCCCCAGCCGCGAGGTCAACTTCCCGCAGGCCGTGCCCGACAGCGCGGGTATCCCGCAGGGCGTGGCCGACCAGATGCTGATCGCGCCTTTCAACGATCTCGAGGCGGTGTCGAACCTGTTGAATGAACATGACGACATTGCAGCCATCATGGTCGAGCCGCTGCAGCGGATCATCCCGCCTGAACCGGGTTATTTGCACGGGCTGCGCGATCTGTGCGACAAGCACAGTGTTCTGCTGATCTTCGATGAGATCGTGACCGGGTTTCGTCTGGCCTATGGCGGTGCGCAGGAGAAATACGGCGTGACGCCCGATATCTGCACGCTGGGCAAGATCACCGGTGGCGGTTTTCCCCTGGCGGCTCTTGGTGCCAGCGCCGAGATCATGAAGCATTTCGACAAGGCGAAGGTGGGCGAAGAGGGCTGGCTCATGCAGTTGGGCACGCTGTCCGGCAATCCGATCGCGTCCGTGGCCGGTTTGAAAACCATGGAGGTTCTGCGCCGTGACGGTGTCTATGACAAGCTGCGCGCAACCGGAAAGGCGCTGCAGACCATGCAGTCCGAGGCGCTGAGTGCCGCCGACATCCCACACCGGATTTGCGGCGATGAGACACTGTTCGACATCTATTTCACCGCCAACACTTGCCGGGACTACCGCAGCGCGAAACATGACGACCCCCAGCGCAACGTCGTCTACAACGCCGCCTTGCGCGAGGCGGGTATCTTCAAGGCACCGGGTAAGCTGTACCCGTCGCTAGCCGTGACCGAAGCCGATCTGGAGCATACGCGCGCGGCGGTGGCAAAGGCGGTTGCGGCCATCGCCTAGGGGTTTTGACGCCCTGCGATCAGGTTTGCCCGGGCTTGCGCAATGGCCGATGGTCTGCGCAAGTCGCACCTGAGCAGTGTTCCGGGATACCGCTCTTCAGGATCGAACCCAACAAGCTTGGTCCCCAGGAATGTCGCAGATCATATTCTGCACCCGCCGGACTGGGCCGAAGCCATGAAACAGGGGCTGAGACACCATGACATGCTGTTTGTCGGCGTGCACTGCCCGGTGCCTGAGCTGATCCGCAGAGAGGCAGCCCGCGGTGACCGCCCGTCCGCTAGCGCGGAACGAGACCAGCGGACAATTCACAAAGGCCGGCAATACGATCTGGAGGTTGATGCGATGGACGGGGTGGATGCCAACGTGGACGCGATCCTTGCGCCGTGGCGCAGTGGCACGCGCAAATCAGAGATTGCGATCTTGCGTTGGGGGGCTTGACGTTTAGCCGCGCGGCTGCGCCGCCGGGTAGACGCCCAGAATTTCAACGTTGGTCGTGAAGTGTTCCAGCTCGTCCATGGCCAATTGCACGTTGCGGTCCTCGGGGTGTCCAACGATGTCGGCGTAGAACTGGGTCGCGGTGAACGAGCCGTCGATCATGTAGCTTTCCAGCTTGGTCATGTTGATGCCGTTTGTCGCAAAACCGCCCATCGCCTTGTAAAGGGCGGCCGGGATGTTGCGCACCTGAAACACGAAGCTGGTGATCATGCCGTGATCCCCGCGCGGCGTCAGGTCGGACTGCCGGGACATGACCAGAAACCGGGTGGTGTTGTTGTCGCGGTCCTCGATATGGCGGGCCAGCACGTTCAGGCCGTAGATTTCTGCCGCAAGCTCGCTGGCAAGGGCCGCCGAATGCAGCTCGGCCTGTTCTGAAACCTCGCGCGCGGCGCGGGCGTTGTCGGGGCTGACACGGCCGCGAATGCCATGTTCCTTCAGAAATCCCGCGCATTGCGGCAGCAGCACCAGATGGGAATGCGCCTCGGTGATGTCTTCAAGCTTTGCGCCCGGCAAGCCCAATAGGTTGATGTGGACGCGCACGAAGGCCTCATCGATGATGTGCAGCCCGCTGTGCGGCAGCAGCCGGTGAATGTCGGCCACCCGGCCATAGGTCGTGTTCTCGACCGGCAACATCGCCAGATCCGCGTCACCGGCGCGAACCGATTCGATCACATCTTCGAAAGTTCGGCAGGGCAGGGCCTCCATATCGGGGCGCGCGTTGCGGCAGGCTTCGTGGCTGTAGGCGCCGGGTTCACCCTGAAATGCGATGCGATTGGTCATTTGGTCGATTCCGTGCAACAAGTTCTTGATTTGGGCGTTTAGTCGCGGTGTCTATACCTTGCCTCTTGCAAGGGGAAGCCTTAGACACCCCGCAGACAGCTGAAATGGACTCGCGATCAATGTTCGACACGATGACAGTTACCAAGGCCGCCGCAGGCCTGTTCGGCACCTTCCTGGTGCTTCTTCTGGCCAAATGGGGGGCAGATGTTCTCTATAGTGTAGATGCCCATGGCGCCGAAGCCGCCTATGTCATCGAAACCGAAAGCTCGGGCGAGAGCGCCGACGGCGAAGAAGTGGTATTCGAGGACATGCTGGCAGCCGCCGATCCTGAAAAGGGTGCGAAGGTATTCCGCAAGTGCACCGCCTGCCACAAGCTGGAAGACGGCGCCAACGGCACTGGCCCATATCTGTACGCGATTGTGGATCGTCCGGTTGCGTCCGCCAAGGGCTTTACCGGCTATTCCGCATCCATGCAGGCCCATGGCGGCAACTGGACGCCAGAGGCGCTGGATGCCTTCCTGACAAGACCCAGCAGCTACATTTCCGGCACCTCGATGAGCTTTGCCGGCCTGAAGAAGCCGCAGGAACGTGCCGACCTGATTGCCTATCTGCAGACCATCGGCAACTGATCGGCCGATCGGATGAACCGAATTCAAAGCCGCTGCCCCGTGCAGCGGCTTTATTTTTTGTCTAAGGACAACTTCACAATCCGTTCACGCGTTCTAAACTTGCAACTTACAGTTCTGGCCTTTTAGCTGTCGGTCACAACAATGAAGACGGAAACGACCAAGAGGATGAGCACCATGAAATCCCTTCTGTCCAGTAATCTCAAATTGCACGCCCGGTCCTGGGCTGCCGTTGTGGGGGTTTCTGCCGCTCTGGTCGTGGGGGCCGCGAATCTGGCCGGGGCCGTTGAGGAGGGCGTGACGCGCAGCCACGGGTATTCCTATTTTGGCAATCTCGACTACCCGCCCGATTATCCGCATCTGAACTATGTCAATCCCGAAGCCCCCAAGGGGGGCGAGCTGTCGCTGGCGGGGTCTGGCACCTTCGACTCGCTTAATCCTTATTCGCGCAAGGGCCGCGCCGGGGCGCTGACGTCGATCCAGTATGATGCGCTGATCGACAGCGCGTCAGACAGTGTGGGGCAGTATTACGGTCTGCTTGCACACAGCATGGAGTATGATGAAGGGCGCAATTACGTGATTTTCCACATGCGACCGGAGGCGACTTTTTGGGATGGAACACCGGTGACAGCCGAGGATGTGGTCTACAGCCATCGCCTGTTCATCGAGCAGGGGTTGCCATCTTATGCGCAGGCCGTCGGTCGCATGGTGACAGGGGCCGAAGCGCTGGACGATCACACGGTGAAATTTTCCTTTAGCCCGGAAGTGACGCGCCGCGGGCTGATCGAAACGGTCGGGTCGACGCCGGTATTCTCGAAAGCCTGGTTCGAGGCTGACGAATCCCGCCGTCTGGACGAGCCCCGGCTTGAGGTTGCCGTGGGGTCCGGGCCTTACAAGCTGGACAGTTACGACATCAACCGGCGCATCGTCTACAAACGCCGGGACGACTACTGGGGCAAGGATCTGCCGATCAACGTTGGCCGCAACAACTACGACACCATTCGTATCGAGTATTTCGCCGATCAGACTGCCGCGTTCGAGGGGTTCAAGGCCGGTGAATACACCATGCGGATCGAAAGTGACCCCAAGCTTTGGGCCTCGAGCTATGATTTTCCGAAGCTGACCCAAGGAACGGTTGTCCGCGACGAGATTGCGGATGGCAGCCCGCCGACGCCTTCCGGGTTTGTGTTCAATCTGGGTAAACCGCAATTCGAAGACAAGAAAGTGCGGCAGGCGCTGGCGCTGGCCTTCAACTTTGAATGGGCCAATGAATCGCTGATGTTCGGCTTGAACGCACCGCGCAATTCCTTTGTTCAGGACACCCATATTGAGGCCAAGGGGCCGCCGGAGGGGGCTGAACTGGCCTTTCTGGAAAGCCTTGGCGATATCGTGCCGGATGAGGTTCTGAGCGAACCGGCCCTGGTGATGCACGAGTCCAGTTCGGCGCGCCTGAACGATCGGCGAAACATGCGGGCGGCCTCGAAGCTGCTGGATGAGGCTGGCTGGCCGGTTGGAGATGGCAATCTGCGCCGAAACGAACAGGGTCAGACGCTGAAGGTGAACATTCCCTATTCTTCCAGCATTCCGACCTCGACCGCGACGATGATCGAGACCTTTGTGCAGAACCTGCAGGCCATTGGTGTGGATGCAACGGCGGAAAAGGTGGATCCGTCGCAATACACGCTGCGCCGGCGCGAGCGGGACTATGACATGATCCATTCCACACAGTATGGGGCGTTCCTGTCCACCGGCGGGGGGCTCAGCCAGATGTACGGCTCGAAAGAGGCTGCGTTCAGCCTTTTCAACCCGGCTGGTCTGGCCAGCCCATTGGTGGATGCGGTGATCGAAGCCTCGTTCGATACCACGAATCAGGCAGAACAGGACGCGGCGTTGATGGCGCTTGACCGCGTGTTGCGGTATGAGTTCTTCGTGATCCCGGATGGATACGTTGCGGACTATTGGACGGCTTACTACGACATGTATGAATACCCGGAAAACCTGCCTCCGTTCAGCCTTGGTTATCTGGATTTGTGGTGGATCAATCCGGAAAAAGAGGCGGCTCTGAAAGCGAAAGGCGCGCTGCGATAACATGGGCGCGTATATTCTAAGACGCCTGTTGCTGGTCATTCCGACCCTTCTGGGCATCATGATTGTTAACTTCACGCTGGTGCAGTTCGTGCCGGGCGGGCCGGTTGAACAGATCATCGCCCAGATCGAAGGGCAGGGCGATGTGTTTGCCGGATTTGCAGGCGGTGGCGATTCCGGGGCGGCCTCGGAACCTGCCGGGGGCGCCTTTGAGGACAAATATGTCGGCGCGCGGGGGCTGCCGCCTGAATTCATTGCCGAACTGGAGAAAGAGTTCGGCTTCGACAAGCCTCCGCTCCAGCGCTTTCTGAGCATGATGGGCAACTACCTGACGCTGGATTTCGGCGAGAGCTATTTCCGGTCCATCAGCGTCATCGATCTGGTGCTGGAAAAGATGCCGGTTTCGATCTCGCTGGGTCTTTGGTCGACCCTGATCGCCTATCTGGTGTCGATCCCGCTGGGCATCCGCAAAGCCATCAAGGACGGATCGACCTTTGATACCTGGACCAGCGGAACCATCATTGTGGCCTACGCCATTCCCGGTTTCCTGTTCGCCATCCTGCTGCTGGTGCTGTTTGCGGGCGGATCCTACTGGCAGATATTCCCGCTGCGTGGGCTGACATCTGACAATTGGGACAGCCTCAGCCTGATTGGCAAGATTGCGGACTATTTCTGGCACATTGCCCTGCCGATCATTGCGCTGACGATTTCGGCGTTTGCAACGCTGACGCTGCTGACCAAGAACTCGTTCCTGGATGAAATCAAGAAGCAATATGTGATGACCGCCCGCGCCAAGGGCCTGAGCGAGCGCAAGGTTCTGTACGGTCATGTGTTCCGCAATGCGATGCTGATCGTTATTGCGGGCTTTCCGGCGGTGTTCATCGGGGTGTTCTTTGGCGGTTCAATCATCATCGAGACCATATTCTCGCTGGACGGGCTGGGCCGTTTGGGGTTCGAGGCCGCGGTGGCAAGGGATTATCCGGTGATATTCGGCACACTGTTCATCTTTGGTCTGATGGGGCTGGTGGTCGGCATCATCAGCGATTTGATGTACGTGGTGGTCGACCCGCGCATCGATTTCGAAAAGCGGGAGGGGTAAATGGCGCTGTCCCCTCTCAACCAGCGCCGCTGGCGCAACTTCCGGCGCAATGGTCGCGCGTTCTGGTCGCTGATCATCTTCTCGGTACTGTTCGGCCTGTCGCTGTTCGCCGAGTTCATCGCCAACGACAAACCGATTCTGGTGAAATACCGGGGCGAGTTCTTCACGCCGGTGTTCAATTTCTACGCCGAAACCGAATTTGGCGGGGATTTCCAGACCGAAGCCATTTATCGCGACCCCGAGGTGAGATGCCTGATCGACAGCGGTGGTCTTGATCAGTGTTTTGACGACCCCGAGCGGATCATCGAAGAGATCGATGCCGGCACTTTTCAGGCGGACGGGTTCGAGCGGGGCTGGGCGATCTGGCCGCCAATTCCGTACTCCTACAACACCAGCGTTGATCGGCCGGGTGCGGCACCACTGCCGCCGAACGGGCAGAATCTGCTGGGCACCGACGACACCAAACGTGATGTTCTGGCGCGCGTGATCTACGGGTTCCGGCTGTCTATCCTGTTCACGCTGGTCGTCACCGGCGCGGCCAGCCTGATCGGGGTGTTTGCAGGGGCCATCCAGGGCTATTTTGGCGGCTGGCTGGATTTGATCTTCCAGCGGATAATCGAGATCTGGTCCGCGACACCGTCGCTCTATGTCATCATCATCATGTTTGCGGTTCTGGGACGAAGTTTCTGGTTGCTGGTCATCCTGATGATCCTGTTCAGCTGGACCGGGCTGGTCGGGGTTGTGCGGGCGGAATTCCTACGTGCGCGCAACCTTGAATATGTCCGCGCCGCCAAGGCGCTCGGCGTCGGCAACATGACGATCATGTTCCGGCACATGTTGCCCAACGCGATGGTGGCCATGCTGACCTTCATGCCATTTATCGTTACCGGCACCATCGCGGGTCTGGCCAGTTTGGATTTTCTGGGCTTCGGCCTGCCGTCCTCGGCCCCGTCACTGGGCGAACTGACCTTGCAGGCAAAACAGAACCTGCAGGCGCCGTGGCTGGCCTTCACCGCGTTCTTCACCTTTGCCATCATGCTGTCGCTGCTGGTCTTCATCTTTGAAGGCGTGCGGGATGCGTTTGACCCCAGAAAGACGTTCTCATGAGCTTGTTGGATGTGAATAACCTCAGGGTCTCGTTCCGGCAGGACGGGCAGGTTTCCGCGGCGGTCAGGGGCGTGTCCTTCACCGTCGACCGGGGCGAAACGGTCGCGCTGGTTGGGGAATCGGGGTCGGGCAAGTCTGTCACGGCGCTGAGCACGGTTTCGCTTTTGGGTGACAGCGCGATTGTCGAAGGCTCGGTCACGTATGAAGGTCAGGAAATGATCGGCGCGTCCGAGGACAGGCTGATGGATGTGCGCGGCAACGATATCAGTTTCATCTTTCAGGAGCCGATGACCTCGCTCAACCCGCTGCACACGATCCAGAAGCAGATGGCCGAGTCGCTGGCCCTGCATCAGGGTGTAACCGGCGACGAAGCGCGCGAGCGGATTGTGGAACTGCTGATCAAGGTTGGCATCCGCGACCCGAGGGATCGGCTGGACAGTTATCCGCACCAGTTGTCTGGCGGACAGCGCCAGCGGGTGATGATCGCGATGGCGCTGGCCAACAAGCCGGACATCCTGATCGCGGATGAGCCGACAACCGCGCTGGATGTCACAATTCAGGCGCAGATCCTGGAGTTGCTGGCTGACCTGCAGAAATCGGAAAACATGGGGATGCTGTTCATCACCCACGATCTGGGTATCGTGCGGCGGATCGCCGATCGGGTGTGCGTGATGAAGGACGGCGAGATTGTCGAAACCGGCGAAACCGCCGAAATCTTCGACAACCCGCAGCATCCCTACACGCGCAAGCTGCTGGCGGCGGAACCGTCGGGCGAACCCGATCCGGTGGCCGCCGATGCCGAGGAAGTAGCGCGGACGAACCACCTGAAAGTGTGGTTTCCGATTCAGCGCGGGTTCTTCAAGCGGACGGTGGGCCATGTGAAGGCCGTCAACGACGCGACGCTGTCGGTACGTGCGGGTGAGACGCTGGGGATCGTGGGCGAAAGCGGGTCGGGCAAGACGACGCTGGCGCTGGCGATCATGCGGCTGATTGCCTCTGAAGGCGGGATTACATTCCGCGATCAGGACGTGCGCCGCTGGTCCACGCGTGAATTGCGCCGCCTGCGCAAGGATATGCAGATCGTGTTTCAGGACCCGTTCGGCAGCCTCAGCCCCCGCATGACCTGCCAGCAGATCATTGCCGAGGGCTTGGCGATCCACAACGTTGACCCGCACCGCGCGCCGCGCGAACTGGTGGCCGAGGTGATGGCCGAAGTCGGTCTGGACCCGGCGGCGATGGACCGGTATCCGCACGAGTTTTCCGGCGGTCAGCGCCAGCGCATCGCCATCGCGCGGGCCATGGTGCTGCGGCCCAAACTGCTGGTGCTGGATGAACCTACCAGTGCGCTGGATATGACAGTGCAGGTGCAGATCGTTGACCTGCTGCGCGATCTGCAAAAGAAATACGGGCTGGCCTATCTGTTCATCAGCCACGACCTGAAGGTGGTACGCGCCATGTCGCACAACGTCATCGTCATGCGAAATGGCGACGTGGTCGAGATGGGCCGGGCCGAGGACCTGTTCGAGAATGCCCAGACCGATTACACCCGAGAACTGATCGCGGCGGCGGGCTGAGAGCAGCCCGCCACGGTGCGTCAGGCGTTGGCCGTTTCACGCGATGCCGATTTCGGCACCGGTCCGCGCAGTTCCTGATAGTGATCGAAGCTCAGCTTGACCCAGCCGGTACCGCGCGTGGCACTGGCAAGGGTGCGGTGCAGCTCATCCTCGGCCACGGCGGGAAGTTGAGCGTTGAAGATCTCCCACCCCGAGGCGTTGGGGTTGCCTTCGAAACCCAGAACCTGCCCCTGGAGCGAGCTGATCGTCGGCACCAGGTCGCCCACAAAATCCGACGGCAGGTGGATCTCGGCGTTCAGGATCGGTTGCAGGACAACGGGTTTGCCCTGCGGCAGTGCCTCGCGCACGGCATTCTTGCCGGCAGTACGGAAGGCATAGTCCGAACTGTCCACGTTGTGGTGCTTGCCATCGCTCAGCGTGACTTTGACATCGACAACGGGAAAGCCTTCGGGGCCTTCAACCAGCGCGTCTTTCGCGCCGTGTTCAACCGACGGAATGTAGTTCTTGGGAACTGCGCCGCCTTTGACAACCTCTTCGAACTGAAAGCCCGATCCGCGCGGCATGGGCGCGACAGTGATCACGACGTCAGCGAACTGACCGGCACCGCCCGATTGCTTGCGGTGTCTGTGACGATGTTCAACCGGTGTCCGGATAGTTTCGCGATAGGCAGTTTCGACCTGATCCGCCTCGATTTCGATCCCAAAATCCTCGGCCAGCTTGGCGGTGACGCGTCGCATATGTTGAGGGCCCTGCGAGCCTAGAATCGCGTGGCCACTCAGTTCGTCCTGTTCGAGGGTCAGGCCGGGATCGATTTCGACCAGGCGGCTCAGCGCGTTGGACAGGCGTACGTCATCCCGTTCATGCGCCGGTGAGACGATCTGCCGATGCGCCGCGGGACGCGAGGTGGCCCAGTCTGGCAGAGGCGTGGCGGAGGAACTGTCGTAAATGTTGCCCGGATTGAGGTGATCGGACTTGACGGCGAGACCGATCTGACCGGCCTCAAGCGCGCCGATCTGGGTCTTGGCGTCCAGCGTGGTCAGGTTGCCGACGGTTTCGCCGCCCAACGCCTCATGCGCGGTGACGCCTTCGCCAAGGCCGCGCAGCACGATGATCTTGCCAATGTGTTTTTTCACGTCGGCGAACCCGGCAATGGCGCGGGCATTGTCTGCGGCCTCATCCCGCCCGGCGGCGATGTCGAACTCGGGCGCTTCGTGGCGCAGGGCTTTCATCAGGCGGGTCAGGCCGTTGCCGTGGCTGGCGGCGCCCAGGCAAGCGGGGATCAGCTGGTGGTTCTGCAGAACCTGTGCGGCCAGTTCAAAAACCTCTTCGTTGGGGGGCTGCTTGTCCTCAATCAGCTGTTCCAGCAGCTTGTCGTCGAAGTCGGACAGGGTTTCCAGTAATTCCGTGCGCGCTTCCTGTTCGCGGTCCTCGACCGATTGAGGCAGTTCGATCAGGGCCGAGGGCTGGCCTTCCTGATATTTCCACGCCCGCTCGGATATCAGATCAACCGCGCCGATGATGGCCTCGCCGTCGCGAATGGGCACCTGCCGTAGCGCGATATGATGGGTGCAATAGGTTTGCAGGGCCGCGATGATATCGCGGATGCGGCCGTTGGGGTTGTCCATCCGGTTGATGAACAGGAAGCAGGGAATCCCGGCTTCTTCGACCAGTCTGAGATAGGGGGCGCACAGCACTGCGGCGTCCGGGTCGGGCGGAACCACCACAACCGCCGCGTCCGAGATTGCCATGGCAGGACCGACATAGGCCAGGGAATCCCCGCCGCCATCCACGTCGATGGCGCACCACGGCTCGTCCAAATAAGAAAAACCGTGCAGATGCACGGTTCCGGATACGTCGAATGTTGTTGGCCGACCATCAAGGCGGCTGATGGCCTCGACCAGGGTGGATTTGCCCGATTGACTGGGGCCGAGGACGGTGAAAACGCGCATGAGTGCTGTCCCTCTTTCAGGTTTAAGAACGACTGCGCGATATCGGCTGCCTTGCGCTGACGCGCAGGGGTCAATTGCCTGAAAACGGATCTGCCTCGGGGTTGGGGCGGCTTGCCGCCCGCGTTCTTAAGTTTGCGGAATACCCCCTGTCTGCGTCAACCCCCCCTCTGTCCGAAGTCAATCAGATGGCCGAACTGTGGCCTGCCTTGCTGAGGTCATAGGCGTCAAAGCTGCGGGCGATCATCCGGGTCAGGGCACGGGCCTCGGGCGGGATGAAAAGACCGTCCCCGGTCACCTGCAGCAACCCGTCGAACGCATCGTTGGCCGTGTTGAACATGCCCTGCAGTTCCCCGACCGAGATGTCGTGGTCACGCAGGATTTCAGCCGAATCGATCCGGAAATCACACATCAGCGCCTCGATCAGGCGGGCGCGCAGGATGTCCTGCCCCTTGAACAGGTGCCCGCGCGAGGTCGAGAACTGGCCGTTCCGGATGGCCTTGGTATGCGCTGACGTCGCTGGCGCGTTCTGGGCGTACCCTTGCGGAAACTTTGAGATCGAGCTGGCACCAACGCCGATCAGAACCTCGGCCTGATCGTCGGTATAGCCTTGAAAGTTCCGTTTGAGCTTTCCGGTCTGCAGTGCACGGGTCAGCCCGTCATCCTGCGTCGCGAAATGGTCGATACCAATCTCGGCGTAATCGTCCCACATGAACAGGCGGCGCGCGGTATCGAACAGGTCAAGCCGCTGTTCCGGCGTCGGCAGCGCGTCCGAGGGGATAAGCTGCTGGCGTTTGGCCATCCAAGGCACATGGGCATAGCCATAGAGCGCCACGCGGTCCGGGCTGAGCGACAGCAGCTTTTGTACGCTTTCGGTCATCCGGGTCTTGGTCTGATGCGGCAGCCCATACAGGATATCGGCGTTCAGGCTGGTGATGCCGCGTGCGCGGATCATGTCGATTGCCTTGCGCGTTGTGTCGTAGCTTTGGATGCGGCCGATGGTTTTCTGGATTTCGTCGTCGAAATCCTGCACCCCGATCGAGGCGCGGTTCATGCCCGCCGCGGCCAGAGCGTCCAACCGTGCTTCGTCGATTTCGTTCGGGTCGATCTCGACCGAGAACTCTGCGTCCGGGCCCAGCGGCACGATGTCCAGAATCCGCGCTGCCAGATCGCGCATCAAATCGGCGTTCAGCAGGGTTGGCGTGCCGCCGCCCCAGTGCAGCCGGGACAGGGTGACGCCCTCGGGCAGGCGCGCGGCCAGCAGATCAAGCTCGGCCTTCAGAACGTCGACATAGGCGATGACGGGGTTGTCGGTCTGTGTTCCCTGGGTCCGGCAGGCGCAGAACCAGCACAGTCTGCGGCAAAAGGGGACATGGATGTAAAGGGACACGGCGCTTCCGGGCTGAATGCCCGAAATCCAGTCGCCAAACATGCCTGATCCCACATCGTTGCTGAAGTGGGGCGCTGTCGGGTAGCTTGTGTAACGCGGAACTTTAGCGTCAAATAGTCCAAGCTGTGCTAATTGTGGTTTCACTATCATGGCGATACCGTTAAGGGACGGCCTTCAACAAGACCTTGACTGAGATCAAGTGGAAACGCGAATGAACCTGAATTCCCAATTTGACCACTCGAATTGTGCGGACTGCCCGATCCGGCATCGTGCCGTGTGTGCCCATTGCGAACCCGACGAGCTTGTGGAACTGGAAGAGATCAAGTTCTACCGCAGTTTCGAGGCCGGGCAGACAATCATCTGGTCCGGCGATCAGATGAATTTTGTCGGCTCCGTGGTTTCGGGCATCGCCTCGCTGACGCAGACGATGGAGGATGGCCGGACCCAGATGGTGGGCCTGTTGCTGCCCAGCGACTTTGTGGGCCGTCCGGGACGCGAAACTGCGCCATATGATGTTCAGGCCACAACTGATCTGGTGATGTGCTGCTTCCGCAAGAAACCGTTCGAAGAATTGATGAGCACAACCCCGCATATTGCGCACCGGCTGCTGCAGATGACGCTGGATGAGCTGGATGCGGCCCGCGAGTGGATGCTTGTCCTTGGGCGCAAAACCGCGCGCGAGAAGATTGCCAGCCTGTTGTCGATCATCGCGCGGCGCGATGCTTCGGTGGCCCAGAAAAGCAACTCCGGTCCAATGGTGTTTGATCTGCCGCTCACGCGTGAGGCGATGGCGGACTATCTGGGGCTTACACTGGAAACGGTCAGCCGCCAGATGTCGGCGCTGAAAAAGGACGGCGTCATTACACTGGACGGAAAACGCCACGTGACCATTCCGGACATGGCGCGCCTCATGGATGAGGCCGGCGATGATGCGGACGGCGGTTTTCTGGTCTGACACCCGATACGCAAAAGGAGATTCGGATGGAGTTCACCAGCCTGCTTGCAATGTTGTTCATCGGCGCAATCGCCGGATGGCTTTCAGGCAAGATCATGGAAGGCCGGGGTTTTGGCCTGTTCGGCAATATCATCATCGGGATCGTCGGCGCGTTTCTTGCGGGCGCGATTTTCCCGGCCTTGGGCTTTTCGGTTGGCGGCGGGCTGTTCTCGTCGATCTTTTTCGCCACCATCGGTGCGGTGATCCTGCTGTTCGTGATCGGCCTGATCCGGCGCAACTAGTCTAGAATACTGCCCCGATGAAAGGGGCAGTATCTGCAAGCCGCACGTCTTTTCGGATCAATGGGCCAAAAAGACCGGCACAACGGATTGTTCCAGCATGTTCCGGGTGGCACCGCCCAAAATGGCCTCGCGGAACCGCGAATGGCCATAAGCGCCCATGACGATCAGGTCAGCCTCGGTATCGCCGGCATGGCGGTTGAGGATGTCCGAGACGCGGGTCATGGTTTTGCTCAGCACGTCAATTTCGCATTTCACCCCGTGCCGGGCCAGCATTTGTGACAACAATCCGCCCGGGTCCGAGCGGTCTGGTCCGTGGCGCGGCGGATCGATGACGACGATGCGCACCAGGTCCGCCTGTTTCAGGAAGGGCAGGGCGCGGCGGATGGCCCGCATGGCCTCGACGCTTTCATTCCATCCGATCAGAACGGTTTTGGGTTTCTCGAACGGCGTCACATCATCGGGCACAACCAGAACCGGGGCGTGGCCTTCGAACATGGCGGCTTCTATGATGGGCTCAGCCTCGGCCGCGCGATCCTCGCCATAGGGCTGCGGCAGCACAACCAGATCGGAAAACCGTGCGCGATGGGCCACGTGGCGGCCGATATCGGCAATCTGGGCCACGCCGTTTTCCGCGGACCAGCGGATCCCGGTTTTGCCCAGGTAGTTCTTTGCATACTCCAGAACAGCGTCAGAATCGGCATTGGCGCGGCTGAGCGTCTCCTGAAGGATCAAGGCGTTTGCGCCAGCGTAATAGTAGCCGGTCTGGCTGCGATCAACGCCGAGGCACAGCGCTTCGACATGCGCGTCCTGCGCGTTTGCCAGAGCTACAAGCTGGGCCAGTGCCGCGTTCGCCTGCTTTGTCTCTGTCATGACTGTTAGAAGGGATTTGTAAGCCATTTTGACCTCACTCGATGTGCGCGGGGGGCAAGCTGCGACCAGTTAACCCACTCAATTGTTTATCACTGCCACGGAAAACAGGCTATTGTCTTGACACAGATCAAAGCAGCTATGGCCCTTGTCAGACAGAACAGCGGCCAGTCAAATGGGTTTCGTGCGGCGTCAAGAATCGCACGGGGCATGCAAAGGGACGCAATATGTCAAATTACATCAAGCTGATCGTGCTTGGTCTGATCGTGATTTTTGCCGCGATCGGGTCCAACTATGCACGGGATTTGGCGTATCAGGTGCACGCGATTCTGGTGATGCTGATCGCCGTTGGATTGTTCATCTGGACGCTTCGAAACACAGATGAGCCAGATATTCTCGTAGACCGCTCGGCCGAGTACATGGATGACGTGATCCGCTATGGCGTGATCGCAACTGCCTTCTGGGGCGTGGTCGGGTTTATTGCAGGAACTTTCATTGCGTTTCAGTTGGCCTTTCCGGCACTGAATTTCGAATGGGCCCAAGGATATCTGAACTTCGGCCGTTTGCGTCCGCTGCACACATCGGCGGTGATTTTTGCCTTTGGTGGCAACGCCTTGATCGCAACCTCGTTCTATGTTGTGCAGCGCACCAGCGCCGCGCGCCTGTGGGGTGGTAATCTGGCGTGGTTCGTCTTCTGGGGCTATCAGCTGTTCATCGTGCTGGCGGCAACCGGCTATGTCCTTGGCGGTACGCAATCCAAGGAATACGCCGAACCCGAGTGGTATGTTGACCTGTGGCTGACAATTGTCTGGGTCGCCTATCTGGCCGTTTATCTGGGCACGATCATCAAGCGGAAAGAGCCCCACATCTACGTGGCCAACTGGTTCTATCTGGCGTTCATCGTCACTGTCGCAATGCTGCACCTGGTGAACAACATGACCATCCCTGTCAGCATCTGGGGTTCGAAATCGGTCATCGTCTGGTCGGGTGTTCAGGACGCCATGATCCAGTGGTGGTATGGCCACAACGCCGTGGGCTTCTTCCTGACTGCGGGCTTCCTGGGCATGATGTACTACTTCATCCCGAAACAGGCCGAGCGCCCCGTGTTCTCGTACAAGCTGTCGATCATCCACTTCTGGGCGCTGATCTTCCTGTATATCTGGGCCGGTCCGCACCACCTGCACTATACCGCGCTGCCTGACTGGGCGTCGACGCTGGGTATGGTGTTCTCGGTGATCCTGTGGATGCCGTCCTGGGGTGGCATGATCAACGGTCTGATGACCCTGTCGGGTGCATGGGACAAGTTGCGTACAGACCCGGTGATCCGCATGATGGTGATCTCGGTCGGTTTCTACGGCATGTCCACCTTTGAAGGCCCGATGATGTCGATCCGCGCGGTCAACAGCCTGTCTCACTACACTGACTGGACCATTGGTCACGTGCACTCGGGTGCGCTGGGTTGGAACGGCATGATCACCTTTGGTGCGCTGTACTTCCTGGTGCCTGTTCTGTGGAAGCGGGAACGCCTGTACTCGCTGCAGATGGTCAGCTGGCACTTCTGGCTCGCGACTATCGGCATCGTGCTCTACGCCGCGTCGATGTGGGTGACCGGTATCATGGAAGGCCTGATGTGGCGTGAAGTGGATGCCAACGGCTTCCTGGTGAACTCGTTCGCCGACACCGTGGCCGCCAAGTTCCCGATGTATGTGGTGCGTGCTCTGGGTGGCGTTCTGTTCGTCGCTGGCGCTGTGATCATGTGCTACAACCTGTGGATGACTGTGCGGAAAGCGCCGGCCAAAGAGGCCAGCCTGACCGTCGCGGTCCCGGCTGAATAAGGAGGGCCGGAGCTATGGCAATTCTCGACAAACACAAGATCCTCGAGACCAACGCGACCCTCCTGCTGATCTTCAGCTTTCTGGTCGTGACCATCGGCGGCATCGTGCAGATCGCGCCCCTGTTCTACCTTGAGAACACCATCGAGAAGGTGGAGGGCATGCGTCCTTACACCCCTCTCGAGATGGCGGGGCGCGAGATCTACATCCGCGAAGGCTGCTATACCTGCCACAGCCAGATGATCCGTCCGATGCGGGACGAGGTCGAACGCTATGGCCACTACTCGCTGGCGGCTGAATCGATGTATGACCATCCCTTCCAGTGGGGGTCGAAGCGCACCGGGCCCGATCTGGCCCGTGTCGGCGGCCGGTATTCGGATCAGTGGCAGGTGGACCACCTGCGTGATCCGCAGTCGGTGGTGCCGGAATCGGTGATGCCGAAATACGGCTTCCTCGAGCATCGCAAGATCGATGGCAAATACATTGGCGACATCATGAAAGCGAACGCGATGGTCGGCACGCCCTACACCGACGAGATGTTGGAAAACGCCGTGGCGGACTTCCGCGCTCAGGCCGATCCGGACAGCGACTATGACGGGCTGCTGGAACGCTATGGCGACAAGGTCAACGTGCGGAACTTCGACGGTCAGCCCGAACTGACCGAAGCCGATGCGCTGGTCGCCTATCTGCAGATGCTGGGAACGCTGGTCGATTTCTCGACCTTCACCCCGGACGCAAGCCGCTAAGGGAGGATCGTGATGGAAGAGTACACCCTTCTCAGGCAGTTCGCGGACAGCTGGATGCTGCTTGTGCTGTTTGTCTTCTTTGTGGGCATCATCATCTGGGTTTTCCGCCCCGGTGCCAGCAAGGAATACAATGACACCGCCAACATCCCCTTCCGGCATCAAGACAAACCCGCCACATCCAAGGAGGCGCGGCAATGAGCAAGACACCTGAAAAACAGCCGGGTGATCCGAACACCACCGGCCACAGCTGGGACGGGATTGAGGAATTCGACAATCCGATGCCGCGCTGGTGGCTGTGGACCTTCTACGCCACCATCGTCTGGGGTGTGATTTACACGATCATGTATCCGGCATGGCCTCTGGTACAGTCGGCAACCGCCGGTGTCATGGGCTGGTCTTCTCGGGCGCTGGTGCAGCAGGAGATGGTTGCGTTCGAAGAAGCAAATGCGCCTTGGAACGCCAAGCTGGTGGAAACGCCGCTGGAAGACATCGCCAAGGATGCCGAATTGCAGCAATACGCCGTCAACTCGGGTGGCGCCGTGTTCCGCACGTGGTGCGCGCAGTGCCACGGCTCGGGTGCGCAGGGTGCGCCGGGTTTCCCGAACCTGTTGGATGACGCCTGGTTGTGGGGCGGTTCGCTCGAGGATATCGAGTACACTGTGGCCTATGGCATTCGAAACGAAGAAAGCGACGATGCGCGTTATTCCGAAATGCCTGCCTTTGGTGAAATCCTCGAAGCGGAAGAGATCACGCAGGTGGTTCAGTATGTCATGTCCCTGACCAACGCCCAGACCGACGATGCTTCGGCACAGGCTGGCAAGGTCGTGTTCGAGGACAACTGCGCGTCCTGCCATGGCGAGGACGGGACCGGCGACGTCACGCAAGGTGCACCGAACCTGACCGACGCGATCTGGCTGTTCGGCGGCTCGGAAGAGGCGCTGACCGAGACGGTTACGTACAGCCGCTTCGGGGTCATGCCAGCGTGGGAAAACCGCCTGACCGAGGCACAGATCCGCGCCGTTTCGGCTTACGTCCACCAGCTGGGTGGCGGTCAATAAAGATAAGTGAACACCTTCGGGCGGTTCGCCGCCCGAAGGCTTAGGCACCGGCTGTTCCATCTGTTCGCGCGTTTCCTGAACAGCCGGTGCCGACTTTCCCGAGAATAGAACCAGGACTTGCCCGGGTCCAGTTTCCGGTGTGGCCATCTTCGTCGGATGTCACCGATTAACCTGCCGGTTTTCCGGTTTGCGGCCTATCCTTTCTTCGCTGAAACCGACCGAAAATGTGCTAGGTGTGACAAAAGGTGTCTGCCTGATGCGCATTTGACACATGTCAAAGTTGGTCAGCGCATGATCTGGGAAAAGACGCCTGATCAAAGCCAGACGTGGAGCCAGCCCGTGAGCGATTCCGACCCTGCCCCCAGCCTTTATGCAGCACGTGAGCCGATTTTCCCGCGGCGCGTGTCGGGTCCATTCCGTAACCTGAAATGGATCATCATGGCTGTGACCCTGGGGATTTATTACATCACCCCATGGTTCAGATGGGACCGGGGTCCCAGCCTGCCGGATCAGGCCGTGTTGCTGGATCTTGCGAACCGGCGATTCTATTTCTTCTGGATCGAAATCTGGCCGCACGAGTTCTATTTTGTCGCCGGCTTGCTGATCATGGCGGGGCTTGGACTGTTCCTGTTCACCTCGGCCCTGGGCCGGGTCTGGTGCGGATATGCCTGCCCGCAGACGGTGTGGACCGACCTGTTCATTCTGGTCGAGCGCTGGATCGAGGGCGACCGGAACGCACGTTTGCGGCTGCATCGGCAGAAGAAACTGGATTTCCGCAAGGCCCGCCTGCGGGCGACGAAATGGGGGGCGTGGTTTCTGATCGGACTGGCCACCGGCGGGGCCTGGATCTTTTACTTCGCGGATGCACCGACACTGGCGCGCGATCTGGTGACGGGCAACGCGCATCCGATCGCCTACACAACCATGTTGATCCTGACAGGTACGACTTTTCTGTTCGGCGGGTTTGCCCGTGAACAGATCTGCATTTACGCCTGCCCCTGGCCCCGTATTCAGGCGGCAATGATGGATGAAGACACGCTGGTCGTCGGCTACCGCGAATGGCGGGGCGAGCCGCGCGGCAAGGGCAAGCGGACCGCTGACACGGAATTGGGCGATTGTATCGACTGCATGGCTTGCGTGAATGTCTGCCCGGTTGGCATCGACATCCGCGACGGTCAGCAATTGGAGTGCATCACCTGCGCGCTCTGCATTGATGCCTGTGATGACATGATGGCCAAAATCGGCAAGCCGCGCGGCCTGATCGATTATATGGCGCTGAGCGACGAGGCGCATGAACGCTCGGGCCAGCCGGCCAAGAATGTTTGGAAGCACATCCTGCGCCCGCGCACGATCATGTACACCGCGCTGTGGGCGCTGGTTGGGTTCGGCCTGTTGTTTGCCCTGTTCATCCGTTCCGACATCGACCTGACCGTGGCGCCGGTACGCAATCCGACCTTTGTCACCCTGTCAGACGGCACAATCCGCAATACCTATGACGTGCGTCTGCGAAACAAACATGGCGAGGATCGGTTGTTTAAACTGTCCCTGACCGGAGACCCGGCCATGCGGCTGGAGATTGAAGGCACGATCATAGACACTGTGAATGTAAGCGCGGATACGGCACAATTGAGCCGCGTTTACATCACCGCCCTGAAGGACACCGACCCAGCCAACACCGACGCGACGCCGGTTCGTATCTGGGTCGAGGATCTGATCAGCGGTGAACGCGCGTACAAGGACACCACGTTCAACGGACGAGGGAACTGAGAATGGCAGAACGACAGTTTACCGGAAAGCACGCGCTGGCCGTGTTTGTCGCCGCCTTCGGCGTGATCATCGGTGTTAATCTTGTACTGGCCTACAGTGCGGTCAAAACCTTTCCCGGGCTCGAGGTCAAAAACTCGTATGTCGCCAGCCAGGAGTTCAACGAGCGTCTGCAGGAACAGCAGGCGCTGGGTTGGGACGTGCGGGCCGAGACCAAGGGCGGCTTGTTGATCCTGCACATCAACGACGCGCAAGGCGCGCCGGTCAGGGTCGATCAATTGCAGGCCGTTGTGGGGCGGGCGACCCATGTGCGCGAGGATTTCACCCCCGACTTTGTGTTTGACGGAACCGCATACTCCACCCCGGCGACCCTTGGCGAGGGCAACTGGAACATCCGGCTTGTCGCCAAGGATGGCGAAGGGGCCACCTTCTCGCAGCGTATTCCGCTTTACGTCAAAGGCTAGGCTGATGACAGCGCAACCCTCACCCGGAACCATGGCTTGTCCCGGCTGCGTCGCGGCCACGGCCGAGCCTGCCCTTCCGGTTCCCGAGGACATCCAGATCGCCCTGTCCTTGCCGGGAATTCACTGTTCGGCCTGCATCTCGACGGTCGAGCGGGAACTGAACGCGCTTCCGGGCGTCGAGGATGCGCGGGTCAACCTGACCCTGAAACGGGCGATGATTAAGGCCGCGCCAGACATCCGCGCCGCCGATCTGATCCCGGTGCTGGAACAGGCAGGTTTTGAGGCGCATGAACTGGATACCGGTGCGCTGTCGGCTACGCAGACGGACAAGGCGGGCCGGGATTTGCTGATGCGGCTGGCGGTGGCCGGGTTTGCGTCGATGAACGTGATGCTGCTGTCGGTTTCCGTCTGGTCCGGGGCCACGGACGCGACGCGCGACATGTTCCACTGGATTTCGGCGGCCATCGCGCTGCCTGCCATCGCCTTTTCGGCGCAGCCGTTTTTCGTCAATGCCGGGAGCGCACTGCGTGTGCGCCGTCTGAACATGGATGTGCCGATCGTGCTGGCCATCCTGCTGGCGCTGATCACCTCGCTTTGGGAAACTGCGCTGAGCGGCAAACATGCCTACTTCGACGCTGCGCTGACGCTGACATTCTTCCTGCTGGCCGGACGGTATCTCGATTATCGCACGCGCGCCGCTGCCCGGTCCGCGGCCGAGGAACTGACGGCGCTTGAGGTGCCGCGCGCCATCCGGCTGGTCGACGGCACAGAAGAGGAAGTGGCCGTCGCGACGCTGACCGTCGGTGACCTAATCCTCGTTCGGCCCGGTGGCCGTATGCCCGTGGACGGAGAGATCATTTCGGGCCGGTCGGAACTTGACCGCTCGTTGCTGACCGGGGAAACCCTGCCGGTTTTTGCCGAAGCCGGGCTGACAGTCAGCGCGGGCGAGGTCAATCTGACCGGCCCCCTGACGATCCGGGCGACAGCGGTGGGCGAAGACACTTCGCTGCACCGGATGGCCGATCTGGTGGCCATCGCTGAATCGGGGCGCTCACGATACACGTCGCTGGCTGACAAGGCGGCCAAGCTGTATGCGCCCGGGGTGCACATCCTGTCGGCGCTCAGCTTTCTGGGCTGGTACATCTATTCCGGCGATATCCGCACCGCACTGAACATCGCGGCGGCGGTTCTGATCATCACCTGCCCCTGTGCGCTGGGGCTGGCGGTGCCTGCGGTGACGACGGCGGCGTCGGGGCGGCTGTTCCGCAAGGGAATGCTGATCAAGCACGCCACAGCGCTGGAGCGTCTGGCCGAGGTGGACACTGTTGTCTTCGACAAGACCGGCACGCTGACATCGGGTGCGCCTGAACTGACCAATCTGGCGGATCATACCCGTTCCGATCTGGAAGTTGCGCTGGCGCTGGCCGAGGCGTCGGCGCATCCGCTTTCCGTCGCGCTGGCCAAAGCGGCGCGTGACGCGGGTATCAGGCCGGCCTGCCTTGACGCTGTGGTCGAAGTGCCAGGTTTTGGCACCGAAGGCGAACATAAAGGACAGCGCGTTCGGCTGGGCCGGGCGAATTGGGTCGGAGCCGAACCCGGCACCCAGACGTCAGCATGGCTTGCGGTCGGGAGCTGTAAACCCGTGCCGTTCGTGTTCGCGGACGCTCTGCGACCGGGCGCGGCCAGCGCGGTTGAGGCGTTTAGGAAAGCGGGCAAGGATGTGATCCTGATTTCAGGCGATACACGGGCTGCAGTGGAAAAGCTGGCTGGAAATCTGGGTATCGCAAACTGGGTGGCCGAAGCGCTGCCACAGGACAAGGCGCAGCGTGTTCAGGACCTGCGCGACAACGGGAAAAAGGTTCTGATGGTGGGGGATGGCCTGAACGATACCGCCGCCCTTGCGGCGGCGCATGTGTCGATCTCGCCCGCCTCGGCGCTGGATGCGGCGCGGGTTGCCTCGGATATCGTGCTGTTGGGCAACGACCTGTCGCCCATCGCCGATGCCTGCGACACGGCCACAAAAGCGACCAGGCGGATTCGTGAAAACTTCCAGATTGCAACCGTGTATAATGTCATCGCGGTGCCCCTGGCGGTGGCCGGGCTGGCAACGCCGCTGATCGCGGCGCTGGCGATGTCGACCTCGTCCATCACCGTGTCCCTGAACGCCTTGCGGCTGAGGTGATCTGATGGAAGTTCTGGCCTATCTCATTCCGATTTCGCTGCTTTTGGGCGGTGTCGGTCTTGTAGCCTTTGTCTATACCGTGCGGTCGAACCAGTACGACGATCCCGAAGGCGATGCCCGGCGGATTCTGAGCGACGAATGGGACGACAAGCCCAAGCCCTAACCGCCCTTGAAATTGCCGCAATGCCCGGCTATGTCGGGCGCATCCGCTAGCAGAGAGACAAAGCCTCATGGCCACCACAAACCCGATCCAGTTCATCCAGCAGGTCCGTGCCGAAGTATCCAAGGTCGTCTGGCCGACCCGGCGCGAGGTGCTGTTGACCACGGTCATGGTGTTCATCATGGCGGCGCTGACGGCCGTGTTCTTTGCGCTGGTGGATCTGGGCATTCGCGGCGGGCTGCAGCTGATTCTGGGCGCGTTCAGCTAAGACGGGACGGGCAGTGCGGAAACGCGGCTGCCCCCTTGCGCCGCGCGCAATGTCAGAGTAGTTCACGCGGAACTATCCGGAATGGGCGTGCGGCGATTCGGGCTGCGCGCCGCTTTTTGTTCCGGGTCTCGTGACAGAATTTCAATGACGGTACATCCGGATGTGCGGATGCGACCTAAGGCAAACAAGGACGGCAGGTTCATGGCGAAACGGTGGTACTCGGTCAGCGTTCTTTCGAATTTCGAAAAGAAGATCGCAGAGCAGATCCGCACGTCGGTGGCCGAGCAGGGCCTTGAGGACGATATCGACGAAGTTCTGGTGCCCACCGAAGAGGTGATCGAAGTGCGCCGGGGCAAGAAGGTTACGACCGAGCGCCGCTTCATGCCCGGCTATGTGCTGGTGCATATGGAAATGTCCGATCAGGGCTACCACCTGGTCAACTCGATCAACCGCGTCACCGGTTTCCTGGGCCCGCAGGGCCGCCCGATGCCGATGCGCGACGCCGAGGTGAACCAGATTCTGAACCGTGTTCAGGAAGGTGAAGAAGCGCCCAAGCTGATGATCACTTTCGAGATCGGCGAAAAGGTCAAGGTCAACGACGGCCCCTTCGAGGATTTCGACGGCATGGTCGAAGGCGTGGACGACGAGAACCAGAAGCTGAAGGTCTCGGTCTCGATCTTTGGCCGGGAAACCCCGGTCGAGCTGGACTTCACGCAGGTGACCAAGCAGAGCTGACAAGCTCGCCAATGTAATTAGAAGCGCCGCGATGCCTTGGGCAACGTGGCGTTTTTTTGTGCCGGACCAGTGGAACTGGCCCAGGCAAAAACTGCAGGTTACTTCCCCGGCAATGAAAGCGCTTTACGGTTATGGTCGGCCGGGTATCAGTTGTTGTTCCTGAAGAACCGTCAGAATGTCGAGAATGGTCGAAGGGCTGACATCCACCGATCCTTCCAGAAAAACACCAAGCCCACCCTCTCCGATCTCCTTTGGACCGCCATTGTCGTAAGTGGGGTCAAGGGACGCGAGTTCGGGGGGTAATTCCGGGCACAAGGGGGTTTCGTTCAATACAAGGTCAACAGCGGCCAGCATAAGTTCCTTGGCAGATTCGAGCGTGTCATCCTCCAGAAGCTGTTCGCGCTGTTCTTCCGGGGCCGCAAGCGTCAGATCGATGAGTTTGAAGTAGGCACAATTGTCACGCAGTTCGACGGTCGCTTGGGTGGCCATGTTCGCCAGGATTGCCCTTTTCTGTTCACCCCGCTGAAAGTCGCGTTCACTGGTCCGGCTGCATTCGAAAATCGTGATGGTCACGTCGCCATCCAGATTGATCGCATCGTCCAGAGCTTGCAGGCTCAAATCGTCCAGGCGCACTTGCAGACCACAATTGTCGATTATGGCATTGTCCGCCAATCGCTCGGGCACCGTTTTTTGGATTTCGCGAAGATCGAGAAGGGCGCCCACCCCGATCCGAGTGGGCGCAACAGCGTTCAGGCTCAGATCAAGCTTGTATGGCAGTTCGGTTTCCCGGACCTGCTGGGTTGCATCGATGACAAAAGTCACTTCTTGTGCGCCGGACGAATGGGCACCCAGCGCAGCGGCCATCAGGGCCGGGAAAACCAACCAACGTCTCATTTGGCAAACTCCAATACGCCGAGGTCCTGCAGCCCACCAAGGACTTTGACGATGGTCTCTGCGCTGACATCAGCCGATCCGGTGATGGCTGCGCCCAGCCCGCCGGGCGCAATCTCGCGCGTGCCTCCGGATTCGTAATTCGGGTCGAGAACCGTGAATTCTTCGGGCAAGGGCGGACAGACCGGATTGGCCGCCAAAAACTCGCCACCCTTTTCAAGGACGGCTTCATTGATGCGGCTGGTCAGGCCGAAGAGGTTGGAGACAGCGCCGATGAACCCGCGCGGGTTCAGATCAACGTCTTCGATACTGAATGTAAGGCACTGGCCTTTCACCTCTGCCTTGGCGACCGCAACCGCGTCCACGGTTCCCCCGAAATAACGAAAGCCCGGTTCCTGGCGCCGGTTGCAGGTTGTAAACCGTGCACGGGCCGAGCCTTCGACCCTGACGGTGTCATCCTTGGCAGTGACATCCCGAATCTCGAGGTAGATTTGGCGTTTGCAGCTTTCTTCAAGCGGGCCCGTCAGTATCTGGGGGGCCTTTTCCTGCAAGCCGCGCAAGTCCATGAACGCCCTCAACCGCAAGCGGGTAGGGCTGGCTTCTTCTAGGCCGCTGTAGACCGTGAAAGGCACCGGAATGTCGCGAACGGGGACTTCCTTGGTGAACTTGATCTGAAACCGACCGGCGTAACTGGCGGGGTCGATCCCTGTTGCGCCGGAGGACGCCGTGCTGTTGATGCCGTCGGTTTGGGTTGCCGATCCAGACCCTTCGCCCTGATCCTGAGCCCTGCTGCCACAGCCCGGCAGCATGGCAAAAAGAACGCAGATCAGTAATCCCTTGTTCAGCCGAGATGATCCCATCCCTGACCACCTCTTTTGTGTCCAAGTTTCACCAAGATACCCACCTGCGTCTCCGACGCAACTTATGTATTCAACAAAATCATTTTGTTCCGTCAGTTCCCTGGCCTCACCGAAGCCCGACCGGTATACAACTGGGTTACTTGGGAATAGGGTGCCAGCCACTTGCCAACCCCTCCGTTCCGCTGTACATGCCGCCTCTATCGTCTTCGGGCGAGATTCTCTCGTGGGAGATTGCAGGGATCGCGATCCCGGATCGGACCACGCAACATAATCTGGGTGAGACGCGTTTCACCTAAGTTGAAAGGAAAACCAAATGGCCAAGAAGCTTGCTGGTACAATGAAGCTGCAGGTTCCTGCAGGTCAGGCGAACCCGTCGCCGCCAGTTGGTCCGGCGCTGGGTCAGCGCGGCATCAACATCATGGAATTCTGCAAGGCGTTCAACGCCAAGACCGCAGACATGGAGCCCGGCGCTCCGTGCCCGACCGTGATCACCTACTATCAGGACAAGTCCTTCACCATGGACATCAAGACGCCGCCCGCGTCTTACTACCTGAAAAAAGCGGCTGGCCTTAAGCCGGTTGGCAAGCGTAACCGTCCCCGCGGCGCGGAAAACCCCGGTCGTGAGACCGTGGCAACCGTGACCTCGAAGCAGGTTCGTGAAATCGCCGAAGCCAAAATGAAAGATCTGAACGCCAACGACGTAGAAGGCGCAATGCAGATCATCCTGGGCTCGGCCCGCTCCATGGGCATCGAGGTGAAATAAGATGGCAAAACTCGGTAAACGTACCCGCGCTGCGCGCGAAGCTGTCGCCGGCAAGGAAAACCTGTCGGTCGAAGAAGCCGTTGCCCTGGTCAAAGGCAATGCAACCTCGAAATTCGACGAGACCATCGAAATCGCTCTGAACCTGGGCGTTGACACCCGTCACGCAGACCAGATGGTGCGCGGCGTTGTCGGCCTGCCGAACGGCACCGGCAAAGACATGCGCGTTGCTGTGTTCGCTCGCGGCCCCAAGGCTGACGAAGCGAAAGAAGCAGGCGCAGATATCGTCGGTGCAGAAGACCTGATGGAAACCATTCAGGGCGGCACCATCGATTTCGACCGCTGCATCGCAACCCCGGACATGATGCCGATCGTTGGCCGTCTGGGTAAGGTTCTGGGCCCCCGCAACCTGATGCCGAACCCCAAGGTCGGCACCGTGACCATGGACGTGAAAGCGGCCGTGGAAGCAGCCAAGGGCGGTGAAGTTCAGTTCAAGGCGGAAAAAGGCGGCGTTGTGCACGCCGGTGTTGGCAAAGCGTCGTTCGACGAAGCCAAGCTGGTCGAAAACGTCCGCGCATTTGTCTCGGCTGTTGCCAAAGCCAAGCCGTCGGGCGCCAAAGGCACCTACATGAAGAAAATCGCGCTGAGCTCGACCATGGGCCCGGGCGTGACTGTTGATGTTGCGCAGGCTTCGGGCGAATAAGCCTCAGCCTCAGCCTCTGCAAAAGCACAAAATGACCCGGGTGGTTCCAGCCACCCGGGTTCTTTCGTTTTTGGATCGCTTGAATTCCAGTAGATGCCGGATCAACCTGAACTTCGGGGCAGGTTGAATGCCTGTTTAAGTCGTATCTCCAGCCGGGTGCGCCGGTGGTCTTCGAATTCGCTGCAAACATGGCTTGGCTGGCTGAGAAACAGCCAGTCCTTGAGCAGGCGTCCGCGAATGCAGAAATCCAGAATGTCCATATTGATCGGATGGCGGTACAGGCGGAAGAACATGTCCTTGTTTCGTTTCAGGATGCCGCTGCGATCCACATCTGACGGCTGACTGTCGCGGAATATGTCGGCCTTCAGGAAGTCGACGATGTCGTATACGGCCAGCTTTTCGCGTGCCTCGGTGAAATCCAGCCCGATGGTTTTCCCTTGCCCCATGATCAGGTTGAGACCGTGAAAATCGCCATGCGCGAACACCTGAATATCCGGCGCCCCTTTCAGGCGCGCGGCCTCGGCCAGCATCGTGTTGATCATTCGCTGACTTGTGCCGGCAAGATTGGCGGGCAGGTTTTCCGACTGGTCCCGGATGCTGTCGGTCATCCATTTCGGCCGGAACCCATAGTCTTTTGGTGGGCGAAACCCGTGCAGATCGTTCAGCCATGCTCCGGCGCGGCGATAGACCTGGGCGACCTGATCGTTGTCGGGGCTGTTGTAGATCAGATCGACGGCGGTGGGGCGTTTGATGTATTCGGTGACCATGAAGTCACCTGCGGAGGAGAGGTAGATCGGACGCACAACCTGCGACGTCTTCTTGTCGTCGAAGTATTCGGCAAGCTGACAGAGCAAATTATACTCCTTGCGTAGCCGGTCGGTTATGGGGGCTTGGGTGTCGGCCTTCAGCGCGTACATCGCCCCTTGGGTTTCAAGCTTAAGAACAAGCCGAGTTTCGGGGAAATCGTGAGACCGGTAGATACAGGAATGTTCGCGGATGGGGTCGATCTTGCCACTTCGGGAAAGCTGATCCAGATATTGGGATGTCCGGTCGCGCTCTTGTTGAGAAAGGATCAGCATTTTAAGGACGCGCGCCAGTTCGGATCGGGATCGGGGTTATAGACATTGACAGGACCGCAGCGCGTCCTTGGTGTCAATGAGTGGTTGGCGCGATTTATCCGTGTTAGAACCGATGACGCCACAGCCCGCGAAACCCGTTTTTCGTGCAATTTACCTCTTGGAAACCGAGCGTGTCTGCCCTAAGTAGGGCTACGAAGTAAAGCGTGCGATTCGTCGTGCGCTTTATTTTGTTTCGTCCAAGACGGTGGGTGGGGCCATGCGGTTCCTTAATTCCCTGCCTGAGACGGGTAAGACCAAAGAATTCTGAGGGTCCCACCCTCGGGCGAGTTTTGGCCAATCCCGTAACAACGGACCTGAACGCCGGGGCGCAAGCCGCGGCAAATATGAGCCGGGATGTCTGACATCCCTAACTTGGAGAGAACTGTGGATAGAGCCCAGAAAGAGAAAGTGGTCGAGGAACTCGGCCAAATCTTCGAAAGCTCTGGCGTCGTAGTGGTTTCGCACTACGCCGGTCTGACAGTTGCCGAGATGCAGGACCTTCGCGCACGTGCTCGTGACGCGGGTGGCTCCGTGCGTGTTGCCAAGAACAGGCTCGCCAAAATCGCCCTTGAGGGTAAGCCGTGTGCAAGCATGGCCGACCTGCTGACAGGGATGACCGTTCTGACCTATTCCGAGGACCCCGTGGCAGCAGCCAAGGTGGCCGAGGACTTCGCCAAGGATAACAAGAATTTTGAAATCCTCGGCGGTGCAATGGGCGAGAACGCTCTGGACCGCAAAGGCGTTGAAGCCGTTTCGAAAATGCCGTCGCGTGAGGAGCTTATTGCTTCGATCGTGGGCTGCATTGGCGCACCTGCTTCGAACATCGCCGGCGCGATTGGCGCACCTGCAAGCAACATCGCAAGCATCCTTTCCACCATCGAAGAGAAGGCGGAAGCTGCGTAAGCGGTTGGCACTGAATGATCTGCGTGGGGCATTTGCCCTGACGTTGGAACACACACTGTAAAACGGAAAGAGCTAATACAATGGCTGATCTGAAAGCACTCGCAGAAAGCATCGTGGGTCTGACCCTGCTGGAAGCACAAGAACTGAAAACCATCCTCAAAGACGAGTACGGCATCGAGCCCGCAGCAGGCGGCGCAGTTGTCATGGCAGCTGGTGGCGACGCCGCCGGTGGCGCAGCTGAGGAAGAAAAAACCGAATTCGACGTCGTTCTGAAGAACGCCGGCGCTTCGAAAATCAACGTGATCAAAGAAGTTCGCGGCATCACCGGTCTGGGCCTGAAAGAAGCCAAGGAACTGGTCGAAGCCGGCGGCAAGATCAAAGAAGGCGTGTCGAAAGACGAAGCCGAGGAAGTCAAAGGCAAGCTGGAAGCAGCTGGCGCAGAGGTCGAACTGGCCTAAGCCCTTTGTCTGGTGCGTCGCTGATGCGCCTGAAAATTTGGCTGGGTCCGGAGAAATCCGGGTCCAGCCGAACCTGTCTTAGAAAGGGCCTCATGGGTTGGGGCGTTTTCTAAGACACGGTTGTCGGATCGGGAGGCCGCCTTCGGGACGGTGGCCATGAATTGATCCGGACGTGTCGTCTCGAATGTGCAAGATGCCGGGGCCCGACGGTGTCTTTGCCCGCTGAGAACATCGAAAGGTGACATCTGACATGGCTCAAACGTTCCTTGGCCAGAAACGTCTTCGTAAATATTACGGCAAAATCCGCGAAGTGCTGGAGATGCCGAACCTCATTGAGGTGCAGAAATCTTCTTATGATCTTTTCCTGCGCTCCGGCGATGCAGAGCAGCCCACAGACGGCGAAGGCATCAAAGGTGTGTTCCAGTCGGTCTTCCCGATCAAGGATTTCAACGAAACCTCCGTTCTGGAGTTCGTGAAATACGATCTGGAAAAACCCAAATACGACGTCGAAGAGTGCATGCAGCGCGACATGACCTACAGCGCTCCGCTGAAGGTAACCCTGCGCCTGATCGTGTTTGATGTCGACGAGGACACTGGCGCCAAGTCGGTCAAGGACATCAAGGAACAGGACGTGTTCATGGGCGACATGCCCCTGATGACGCCGAACGGAACGTTCATCGTGAACGGTACCGAGCGTGTGATCGTGTCCCAGATGCACCGTTCGCCCGGTGTGTTCTTTGACCACGACAAGGGCAAGACCCACTCCTCGGGCAAGCTGCTGTTTGCCTGCCGCATCATCCCGTATCGCGGCAGCTGGCTGGACTTCGAGTTCGACGCCAAGGACATCGTGTTCGCCCGTATCGACCGCCGCCGCAAACTGCCTGTGACAACCCTGCTGTATGCGCTGGGTCTGGATCAGGAAGCGATCATGGACGCGTATTACAACACCGTGTCCTATAAGCTGGACAAGAAGAAGGGCTGGATCGCACCGTTCTTCCCCGAGCGTGTGCGTGGCACCCGTCCGACCTATGACCTGATCGACGCGAAATCCGGTGAAGTGATTGCCGAAGCGGGCAAGAAAGTCACGCCGCGCGCGGTCAAGAAACTGATTGACGAGGGTGCCGTCACCGACCTGCTGGTTCCGTTCGATCACATTGTTGGCAAATTCGTCGCCAAGGACATCATCAACGAAGAAACCGGTGCGATCTATGTCGAAGCCGGTGATGAACTGACCCTGGAATACGACAAGGACGGCGACCTGATCGGCGGTACCGTCAAGGAACTGCTGGATGCGGGCTTCAAAGACATCCCGGTTCTGGACATCGACAACGTCAACGTCGGCCCCTACATGCGCAACACTATGGCGCAGGACAAGAACATGGGCCGCGAAAGCGCGCTGATGGACATTTACCGTGTCATGCGCCCGGGCGAGCCGCCCACCGTCGAAGCTGCGTC
Source organism: Ruegeria sp. D1(2025) (assembly GCF_056536425.1). Taxonomy (NCBI): domain Bacteria; kingdom Pseudomonadati; phylum Pseudomonadota; class Alphaproteobacteria; order Rhodobacterales; family Roseobacteraceae; genus Ruegeria; species Ruegeria sp. D1(2025). The sequence continues at coordinate 523,214 of NZ_JBQFPO010000002.1, forward strand.
GGCCCTGTTCGACACCCTGTTCTTCGACAGCGAGCGTTATGATCTGTCCGCCGTTGGCCGTGTGAAGATGAACATGCGTCTGGCACTGGACGCGCCGGACACCCTGCGCACACTGCGCCGCGAAGATATCGTGGCCTGCATCAAGGCACTGGTTGAACTGCGTGACGGCAAAGGCGACGTGGACGATATCGACCACCTCGGCAACCGTCGTGTCCGTTCGGTCGGCGAACTGATGGAAAACCAGTACCGCGTTGGGCTGCTTCGCATGGAGCGCGCGATCAAAGAGCGTATGTCGTCGGTCGAGATCGACACCGTCATGCCGCAAGACCTGATCAACGCGAAACCGGCTGCGGCTGCTGTTCGTGAATTCTTCGGCTCGTCGCAGCTGTCGCAGTTCATGGACCAGACCAACCCGCTGTCGGAAGTCACCCACAAACGCCGTCTCTCGGCGCTTGGCCCCGGTGGTCTGACGCGTGAGCGTGCAGGCTTTGAGGTTCGTGACGTACACCCGACCCACTATGGCCGGATGTGCCCGATTGAAACGCCCGAAGGTCCGAACATCGGTCTGATCAACTCGCTGGCCACCTTTGCCCGCGTGAACAAGTATGGCTTCATCGAAACACCGTATCGTGTCGTCAAAGACGCCGAGGTGACCGATGAGGTTCACTACATGTCCGCGACTGAGGAAATGCGCCACACCGTGGCGCAGGCGAACGCGACGCTGGATGAGAACGGCAAGTTCATCAACGATCTGGTTTCGACCCGTCAGGCCGGTGACTACACCCTTGCCCCGCGCGAGAATGTGGACCTGATCGACGTGTCGCCGAAACAGCTGGTTTCGGTCGCTGCATCGCTGATCCCGTTCCTTGAAAATGACGACGCGAACCGCGCTCTGATGGGCTCGAACATGCAACGTCAGGCGGTTCCGCTGCTGCGCGCCGAAGCGCCGCTGGTCGGTACCGGTATCGAGGAAAAGGTTGCGATTGACTCGGGTGCTGCGATTCAGGCGAAACGCGCCGGTATCATCGACCAGGTCGATGCCCAGCGTATCGTTATCCGTGCCACCGAGGATCTGGAACTGGGCGACGCTGGCGTTGACATCTATCGTCTGCGCAAATTCCAGCGTTCGAACCAGAACACCTGCATCAACCAGCGTCCGCTGATCAAGGTGGGTGATACCGTCCAGAAGGGCGAGGTCATTGCCGACGGTCCGTCGACCGATATGGGTGAACTGGCCCTTGGTAAGAACGTGGTCGTCGCGTTCATGCCGTGGAACGGTTACAACTACGAAGACTCGATCCTGATCTCGGAACGTATCGCGCGTGATGACGTCTTTACCTCGGTCCATATCGAGGAGTTTGAAGTCGCTGCCCGTGACACGAAGCTGGGCCCGGAAGAGATCACCCGCGACATCCCGAACGTCGGTGAAGAAGCGCTGCGCAACCTCGACGAGGCGGGCATCGTTTACATCGGTGCGGATGTTGAGCCGGGCGATATTCTGGTCGGCAAGATCACTCCGAAGGGCGAAAGCCCGATGACCCCGGAAGAAAAGCTGCTGCGCGCCATCTTTGGTGAAAAAGCATCTGACGTGCGCGACACCTCGCTGCGCGTGAAGCCGGGCGATTACGGTACGGTCGTTGAGGTTCGCGTCTTCAACCGTCACGGCGTCGAGAAAGACGAGCGTGCGCTGCAGATCGAGCGTGAGGAAGTCGAACGTCTGGCCCGTGACCGGGACGACGAGCTGGCGATCCTTGACCGCAACATCTATGCGCGTCTGCAAGGTCTGATCCTGGGTAAAACCGCTGTCAAAGGCCCGAAAGGTGTCAAGGCAGGGTCGGTGATCACCGAGGACCTGCTGGAAACCCTGACCCGTGGTCAGTGGTGGCAGCTGGCGCTGGAAGGTGAGCAGGACGCACAGATCGTCGAGGCTCTGAACGAACAATACGAAGTGCAAAAGCGTGCTCTGGACGCCCGTTTCGAGGACAAGGTCGAGAAAGTCCGCCGTGGCGACGACCTGCCGCCGGGTGTGATGAAAATGGTCAAAGTCTTCATCGCCGTGAAGCGTAAGCTGCAGCCGGGCGACAAGATGGCCGGTCGTCACGGGAACAAAGGTGTGATCTCCAAGGTTGTTCCGATGGAAGACATGCCGTTCCTGGCCGATGGTACTCCGGTAGATTTCTGTCTGAACCCGCTGGGTGTGCCTTCGCGTATGAACGTCGGTCAGATCCTTGAAACCCACATGGGTTGGGCCGCGCGCGGTCTGGGTCTGAACATCGACGACGCTCTGGGTGAATACCGCCGTTCCGGCGACCTGACCCCGGTGCGCGAAGCGATGAAGCTGGCCTATGGCGAAGATGTCTACGAAGAAGGCATCACCGGTCTGGACGAGGATGGCCTGATCGAGGCTGCGGGCAACGTGACCCGCGGTGTTCCGATCGCAACCCCGGTCTTTGACGGTGCCAAAGAGGCTGACGTCAACGACGCGCTGGTGCGTGCGGGCTTCTCGGAAAGCGGTCAGTCGGTTCTGTTCGACGGTCGTACCGGTGAGCAATTCGCGCGTCCGGTGACCGTGGGCATCAAGTACCTGCTGAAACTGCATCACCTTGTGGACGACAAAATCCACGCGCGTTCGACCGGGCCGTACAGCCTGGTTACCCAGCAGCCGCTGGGTGGTAAGGCGCAGTTCGGTGGTCAGCGCTTTGGTGAGATGGAGGTCTGGGCTCTGGAAGCTTACGGCGCCGCCTACACCCTGCAGGAGATGCTCACCGTGAAATCGGATGACGTCGCCGGCCGGACCAAGGTCTATGAGTCGATCGTCAAGGGCGAGGATAACTTTGAAGCGGGCGTACCGGAATCGTTCAACGTTCTGGTGAAAGAAGTCCGTGGCCTCGGCCTGAATATGGAACTCCTGGATGCGGAGGTTGAGGAGTAAGGGCGCTGCCCTTTCTCCCGTCCCCCCTTCCGCAAGATTTGAGGTAACAAATGAACCAGGAAATCACCAACAACCCGTTCAACCCGCTGACGCCCCCGAAGGTTTTCGACGAGATCAAGGTCTCGTTGGCGTCGCCCGAGCGGATCCTGTCTTGGTCCTATGGCGAGATCAAGAAACCCGAAACCATCAACTACCGGACGTTCAAGCCCGAGCGTGACGGTCTGTTCTGCGCGCGTATCTTTGGCCCGATCAAAGATTACGAATGTCTGTGCGGCAAATATAAGCGGATGAAGTATCGCGGCGTTGTCTGCGAGAAATGCGGTGTGGAAGTCACCCTGCAGAAAGTCCGCCGCGAGCGTATGGGCCACATCGAACTGGCCGCGCCTGTCGCTCACATCTGGTTCCTGAAATCGCTGCCGTCCCGCATCGGTCTGATGCTGGACATGACGCTGCGCGATCTGGAACGCGTTCTGTACTTTGAAAACTATGTCGTCATCGAGCCAGGTCTGACCGACCTGACATACGGCCAGATGCTGACTGAAGAAGAGTACATGGATGCGCAGGATGCCTATGGCATGGACGCGTTCACCGCGAATATCGGTGCCGAAGCCATTCGTGAGATGCTGGCCCAGATCGATCTGGAAGCCGAAGCCGAGCAGCTGCGCGCTGATCTGGCTGAAGCAACCGGCGAATTGAAGCCCAAGAAGATCATCAAACGTCTGAAGGTTGTTGAATCTTTCCTCGAGTCGGGCAACCGCCCCGAGTGGATGGTGATGACCGTGATCCCGGTCATCCCGCCGGAACTGCGTCCGCTGGTTCCGCTGGATGGTGGCCGTTTCGCGACCTCGGATCTGAACGATCTGTATCGCCGCGTCATCAACCGGAACAACCGTCTGAAGCGTCTGATCGAACTGCGTGCACCTGACATCATCGTCCGCAACGAAAAGCGGATGCTGCAGGAATCCGTGGATGCTCTGTTCGACAACGGCCGCCGTGGCCGCGTGATCACCGGCGCCAACAAGCGTCCGCTGAAATCGCTGTCGGACATGCTGAAAGGGAAACAGGGCCGCTTCCGTCAGAACCTTCTGGGTAAACGCGTCGACTTCTCGGGCCGTTCGGTCATCGTGACCGGTCCGGAACTCAAGCTGCACCAGTGTGGTCTGCCCAAGAAGATGGCGCTGGAACTGTTCAAGCCGTTCATCTATTCGCGCCTTGAAGCCAAGGGTCTGTCTTCGACCGTGAAACAGGCGAAGAAACTGGTCGAGAAAGAGCGTCCCGAAGTGTGGGATATCCTCGACGAGGTGATCCGCGAACACCCTGTCATGCTGAACCGTGCGCCGACGCTGCACCGTCTTGGTATTCAGGCGTTCGAGCCTGTCCTGATCGAAGGTAAAGCCATCCAGCTTCACCCGCTGGTCTGTTCGGCCTTTAACGCCGACTTCGACGGTGACCAGATGGCGGTTCACGTTCCGCTGAGCCTTGAGGCCCAGCTGGAAGCCCGTGTTCTGATGATGTCGACGAACAACGTTCTGTCGCCTGCAAACGGCGCACCGATCATCGTTCCGTCGCAGGACATGATCTTGGGTCTGTACTATGTGACTCTGGAACGCGAAGGCATGCCGGGCGAAGGCAAGGTCTTTGGTTCGATCGACGAGGTTCAGCATGCGCTGGACGCGGGTGAGGTGCATTTGCATTCCAAGATCACCGCGCGGATCACGCAGATCGACGACGAGGGCAACGAAGTTCAGAAGCGCTATGAAACCACTCCGGGCCGTCTGCGTCTGGGTGCCTTGCTGCCAATGAACAACAAAGCGCCGTTCGAGCTGGTCAACCGCCTGCTGCGGAAGAAAGAAGTGCAGCAGGTGATCGACACCGTCTACCGCTACTGCGGTCAGAAAGAGTCGGTCATTTTCTGTGACCAGATCATGTCGATGGGCTTCAAGGAAGCGTTCAAGGCGGGCATCTCGTTCGGTAAGGACGACATGGTCATCCCGAACGACAAGTGGGGCATCGTTGATGACACCCGCAACCAGGTGAAAGACTTTGAACAGCAGTACATGGACGGCCTGATCACTCAGGGCGAAAAGTACAACAAGGTTGTCGATGCCTGGTCGAAGTGTAACGACCGCGTCACCGAGGCGATGATGAGCACCATCTCGGACGTCGCCAAGGCCGAAGACGGGTCGGACATGGAGCCGAACTCGGTCTACATGATGGCCCACTCGGGCGCGCGTGGCTCGGTCACTCAGATGAAACAACTGGGCGGTATGCGTGGCCTGATGGCCAAGCCGAACGGTGACATCATCGAAACGCCGATCATCTCGAACTTTAAAGAAGGTCTGACCGTGCTCGAGTACTTCAACTCGACCCACGGTGCCCGTAAGGGTCTGTCGGATACCGCTCTGAAGACGGCGAACTCGGGTTACCTGACCCGTCGTCTGGTGGACGTGGCGCAGGACTGCATCGTGCGCGAGATCGATTGCGGCACCGACCGCGCGATCACTGCCGAAGCGGCCGTCAACGATGGTGAGGTCGTCGCCTCGCTGGCCGAGCGTATTCTGGGCCGTGTGGCTGCTGACGATATCCTGCGTCCGGGTACGGAAGAGGTGATCGTGGCTGCTGGTCAGCTGATCGACGAGCGTATGGCCGACACCATTGATGAGGCCGGCGTTCAGTCGACCCGCATCCGCTCGCCTCTGACCTGTGAGTCCGAGGAAGGCGTTTGTGCCACCTGCTATGGTCGTGACCTGGCGCGCGGTACCATGGTGAACACTGGCGAAGCTGTCGGCATCATCGCAGCCCAGTCCATCGGTGAACCCGGTACGCAGCTGACGATGCGGACCTTCCACATCGGTGGTGTTGCGCAAGGTGGCCAGCAGTCGTTCCAGGAAGCCAACCAGGAAGGTGTTGTCACATTTGAGAACCCGCAGATTCTGATCAATGCCGCAGGTGAAAGCCTGGTCATGGGCCGGAACATGAAGCTGGTGATCAACGACGAACATGGCGAAGAGCGTGCCAGCTTCAAACTGGGCTACGGTTCGAAGCTGTTCGTCAAGGACGGCACCAAGGTGGCCCGTGGCGACAAACTGTTCGAGTGGGACCCGTACACCCTGCCGATCATCGCCGAGAAAGCCGGTACCGCAAAGTACGTCGACCTGGTTTCGGGCCTTGCCGTCCGCGACGAGACCGACGAAGCAACCGGCATGACCCAGAAGATCGTGATCGACTGGCGCGCGGCCCCCAAAGGCAGCGACCTCAAGCCCGAGATCATTCTGGTCGGTGAAGATGGCGAGCCGGTCCGCAACGATGCGGGCAACCCGGTTCACTATCCGATGTCGGTGGATGCGATCCTGTCGGTCGAAGACGGTCAGAAGATCGAAGCCGGTGACGTCGTTGCGCGTATCCCGCGCGAAGGCGCCAAGACCAAGGACATCACCGGTGGTCTGCCGCGTGTGGCCGAACTGTTCGAAGCCCGTCGTCCGAAAGATCACGCGATCATCGCAGAAGCCGATGGTTACGTGCGTTTTGGACGCGACTACAAGAACAAGCGCCGCATCAGCATCGAACCGGCTGATGAGTCACTGGAGCCGATCGAGTACATGGTGCCCAAGGGCAAGCACATCCCGGTTGTGGAAGGTGACTTCGTCCAGAAGGGCGACTACATCATGGACGGCAACCCGGCACCTCATGACATCCTGTCCATTATGGGTGTCGAGGCTCTGGCGAACTACATGATCGACGAAGTGCAGGACGTTTATCGTCTGCAGGGCGTGAAGATCAACGACAAGCACATCGAGGTTATCGTGCGCCAGATGCTGCAGAAGTGGGAGATCCTGGATTCAGGCGACACCACCCTGCTGAAGGGCGAGCATGTCGACAAGCAGGAGTTCGACGCGGCGAACGAGAAGACCATCGCCCGCGGTGGTCGTCCGGCACAGGGCGAGCCGATCCTCTTGGGGATCACCAAGGCCTCGCTGCAGACGCGTTCGTTCATCTCGGCGGCGTCGTTCCAGGAAACCACCCGCGTGCTGACCGAAGCCTCGGTTCAGGGCAAGAAGGACAAGCTGGTTGGCCTGAAAGAGAACGTCATCGTCGGCCGCCTGATCCCGGCCGGTACCGGTGGTGCCACCCAGGCCGTTCGTCAGGTTGCCCAGTCGCGCGACAATGTCGTGATCGAAGCCCGCCGGGAAGAGGCCGAAGCGGCCGCTGCCCTGGCAGCGCCGATGATCGACGACGACATGGTTGGCGACGAGCTTGACGTGCTGGTGGAAACACCGGAAAGCCGCGAGTGAGCGCCATAAAATGCTGAAGATCAGGCCCTGCGAAATCGCGGGGCCTTTTTCTTTGTGAGGCCACCACCGCCATTTTTCTTAAGTCTCAAGAACGCGTCGGGCTTTGGCGCTGGCAAAATTTTTCTAAGTTTTGGGTGGTCTTGCAGATATTCAATAAGGCCGCGCTGCAATGTGGTAAGCTTAAGACTTGATGCTGGGGGCGAAAATGCTCAAGTTTGACCGGGAAACCGCCAAGATATTGGACGTTGCCTATCAGGGTGCCGACATTATTCGAAGAAGACGCGCTTCCTTTGATGCTCTCAATCCAAGTCCGGGCGAGACCATCTTGGATATTGGTTGCGGAAATGGTCTGCTGACCGCAGAGCTCGCGCGCGCGGTTGGCCCGTCGGGTCGGATCGTGGGCGTGGATCCAAGTAAAGATATGCTGGCGGTCGGAAAGAACAGATGCCTGGATTACTCCTGCGTTGAGTTTCTTGAAGGTGTTGCCGGCAATCTGCCACTTGCGGATGAAATCGCTGACAAAGCTGTTTCTGTTCAAGTATTTGATTATGTTGAAGATATCGGGGCGGCCTTCGACGAGGCGATGCGTTGCCTCAAACCTGCAGGGCGGTTTGTGATCAGCGATCTTCATTTCGGCAGTCTCATTTGGTTCAGCGATGAACCAGAGAGAATGCAGCTTGTGCTTTCCATCTGGAACGAACACTTCGCTAGTGGAACAGTTCCGGAACGACTGCCAGCCCTAATCAGGGAAAGCGGGCATAGTGTGGAGGATGTCGTATCGATCACGATGACGGATCATCAGTTAAAGCCGGATGGGATTGCTATCATGATGATGCATCTCATGAAGCAATTTGTAGTGAACAGTGCAAAAATTGAGTCAGCTGTCGCACAAGCTTGGTTCGACGAACAAGTCAGACTTGCGGAGCAGGGTCGCTTTTTCTTTTCGGTTACGCAGTTTGTAGTCGTGGCGCGGAAATCAAGCTGAACCGTGAAATTGAGTGCGAGCGCGCGCGGTCGTCGCATGAACATGAACTTCGATAAGCGGCCGCCAACTTTGGGCTGCAGTCAATTGGTGTGTTTTTCAAGCCTCCGCAGGGGAATGCTGAACCCTGGTTGCCAACGCAGCCCGATGACCTTTCGGCGTCACTGGTATGAGTTGACAAAACTGGTCCCAAAAGCGCCAATGCCTCGATTGATTTGAGACCGGGCCTGATTGAAATGACCCCAAACCTAAAAGGCGCTTTGCTGATGATGGGCAGCATGGCTGCGTTTACCGTGAATGACACGCTGGTGAAGGTGGCGCTTGATGATTTGCCGCTGTTTCAACTGGTTGCGTTGCGCGGGTTGCTGGCCTCGTGTCTGGTGTTCATTCTCGCCCGGCATCTTGGGGCGTTGCACCTGAATTTCTCGCACCATGACAAGTGGCTGGTCGCGCTGCGCTGTCTCAGCGAATTGTCGGCAACGTTCTTTTTCCTGACAGCGCTGAAGCATATGCCGCTGGCGAATGTCACTGCCGTGTTGCAGGCGCTTCCGCTGACGGTCACCCTTGGCGCCGCGCTTTTCTTTTCCGAACATATCGGTTGGCGGCGTATTACCGCGATCGCCATGGGCTTTGCCGGAATGTTGCTGATCGTCCGTCCCGGCCCGGACGGGTTCAGTATCTATGCGCTTTATGCGCTGATCGCTGTTGCTTCGGTCACGGCGCGCGATCTGATCACGCGGCGTATGTCGGCGGATGTGCCATCGATGGTTGTGACATTGGCGACATCGTTTTCGATCACGACCGCGGCTGCGGTTGCTTCGGTCGTTGAAGGATGGGTGCCTGTCACGGCCGGCTCTGGCCTGCTGGTTGCATCGGCCGCGGTATTTGTTCTGATGGGTTATTTGTTGAGCGTCATGGTGATGCGGGTTGGTGAGGTCGGATTTGTCGCGCCCTTCCGATATTCCAGCCTGCTCTGGGCCCTGGGGCTGGGCTGGACCGTTTTCGGCGACTGGCCGGATGCCGTGACAATGCTTGGCGCAGCTCTGGTCGTGGGCGCGGGCCTGTTCACACTGTTCCGCGAGCGGTCGCATCAACCGGCGGAGTGAACCCGCCGAACGACGTTTTGGTCAATGGCAAATCGCGCAATAAACTCGCCTTCCTGTTCGGGGCTGAGGTCTGACAGACCGGCCTTGCTGTTGCGGGTCTGGGGCGAGTCGTTGAACTGATTCAGTGAACGCACCCACATGGGCGCGTCCGGACAGCTGACAACGGGCATGCGCCGAGCGATCTTGTTGTGGGCGAAATTCATGATCGTCAGCGGGCAACCGCCCTGAACGTGCATTCCCAAACCGGCGGTGACGAGATCGCTGTATACATTCAACGCCCGAATACCTGTCGCATCCATGCGGGCCAGAAATCCGTTGTTAAAATCAATGCCGACCGCAAGGTTGTTTTCAAGAAGTCCCCGGCAATCCTGCGCCGCAAGGCGAAGGCGTTCGACGAAGTCGACGGAAACAGCGTCATCGTCATCGTGGCGAAACTGCAGGCAGGGCTGGTCCGGGTCCTGACGTGCAGCGTTCAGGATTTCCTGCATGACTTTGCGATGTCGGGCAGGCTGTCTTTCGATGATCCGGACTTGGCGGATCTTGGCGGTCAGGTCGCGCAGCCGGTCACGGGCCTGTGTGGGCAGGCAATCCCCGATCACGATCAGAAGTTGGAAATCTTCATCGGTCTGCTCGTGAAAACAGGGCAGGGTGCTGGATTCGAACAGCCTGAACCGTTCTTCCAGCCGCCTGGGACTGTAAAGATAACGCCGCCTGTCCTCCAGGCTCTCGTGTTCGATCTGAAAACCGCCGAGGGCGGGATAGGAAAAACGGCACAGGCCGATGACTTGCATTGGATGTCCGGAAACTAGGATCTTGCCGGGACTATGCCCCTGCATTAGGTGTATCGCAAGCGGCGGCCCGCTCCTTTGTCGCGGCCGCGAAAGCCGGTTGGACAGGGCACTGTTGACACTTGGGCCGACTCCCCCTATTACGCGCGTCATCTCGGTATCGGGGGCCGCCCCATAACCGATTTCAGTAATGAACTGGTCAAGGCCCGGACAATTTTGCAGTTCGCGCCCTCTGATAACAAACCGCGACGTTCACCTCGGAATGGGAACGCTCGCGGGTTTTGCGCTTGTGGACGCATGAGTGCAGCAAGTTTAACCGCACGCAACGCGCGTGCATGTCATGTGTGTTGCAAAACGGGGAAGAAACCGGAATGCCAACTATTCAACAGCTGATCCGCAAGCCGCGGCAGCCGAAAGTAAAACGCTCGAAGTCCATGCACCTGGAGCAGTGCCCGCAGAAACGCGGCGTCTGCACACGTGTTTACACCACCACACCGAAGAAGCCGAACTCGGCTATGCGTAAGGTTGCCAAGGTGCGCCTGACCAACGGGTTCGAGGTCATCTCGTACATCCCGGGTGAAAGCCACAACCTGCAGGAACACTCGGTTGTTCTGATCCGTGGCGGCCGTGTGAAAGACCTTCCCGGTGTGCGTTACCACATCCTGCGCGGTGTTCTGGATACTCAGGGCGTCAAAGACCGTAAGCAGCGTCGTTCGAAATACGGCGCGAAGCGTCCCAAGTAAGAAGGAGAGGCTGATATGTCACGTCGTCACGCCGCCGAAAAACGCGAAGTCCTGCCTGACGCCAAATTTGGCGACAAGGTACTGACCAAATTCATGAACAACCTGATGATCGACGGCAAGAAGTCGGTCGCAGAGCGCATCGTTTACAACGCGTTTGACCGCGTTGAGAACAAGATCAAGCGCGCCCCGGTCGAAGTGTTTCACGAAGCGCTCGACAACATCAAACCGTCGGTCGAGGTTCGCTCGCGCCGGGTTGGTGGTGCAACCTATCAGGTTCCGGTCGAAGTGCGCCCCGAGCGCCGCGAAGCTCTGGCCATCCGCTGGCTGATCACCGCCGCCCGTGGCCGCAACGAAAACACCATGGAAGAGCGCCTTGCAGGCGAACTGTTGGACGCCGTTCAGTCCCGCGGTACCGCCGTCAAGAAACGCGAAGACACCCACAAGATGGCCGAGGCGAACAAAGCCTTCAGCCATTACCGTTGGTAATCCCAGAGGCTTATCCAAATGGCACGCGAATATCCGCTCGAACTATACCGCAACTTCGGTATCATGGCGCACATCGACGCAGGTAAGACCACCTGCTCGGAGCGTATCCTGTATTACACTGGTAAATCCCACAACATCGGTGAGGTGCACGATGGTGCAGCCACCATGGACTGGATGGAGCAGGAGCAGGAACGCGGCATCACCATCACTTCGGCTGCGACCACCACCTTTTGGGAGCGCACCGAGGACGGTCAGACCGCCGATACCCCAAAGCACCGCCTGAACATCATCGACACCCCCGGCCACGTTGACTTCACAATTGAAGTTGAGCGTTCGCTGGCGGTTCTCGACGGTGCCGTCTGCGTTCTGGACGCAAACGCCGGTGTTGAGCCCCAGACCGAAACCGTGTGGCGTCAGGCTGACCGCTACAAGGTTCCGCGTATGGTTTTCGTCAACAAGATGGACAAGATCGGCGCAGACTTCTTTAACTGCGTTCGCATGATCGAAGACCGCACCGGCGCACGCGCTGTTCCGGTTGGTATTCCGATCGGCGCCGAGTCCGAGCTGGAAGGCCTGATCGACCTGGTCACCATGGAAGAGTGGCTGTGGCAGGGTGAAGACCTTGGCGCAAGCTGGGTCAAGGCCCCGATCCGTGACAGCCTGAAAGACATGGCTGACGAATGGCGCGGCAAGATGATCGAAGCGGCCGTCGAAGAAGACGACGACGCGATGATGGCCTACCTGGAAGGCGAAGAGCCCGACGTTCCGACCCTGCGCAAACTGCTGCGCAAGGGCACGCTGGCGCTGCACTTCGTTCCGGTTCTGGGTGGTTCGGCGTTCAAGAACAAAGGCGTTCAGCCGCTGCTCAACGCTGTGATCGATTATCTGCCCAGCCCGCTGGACGTTGTCGATTACATGGGCTTCAAACCCGGCGACGAGGAAGAAGTTCGTAACATCGCACGTCGTGCCGACGACAACATGGCCTTCTCGGGCCTGGCGTTCAAAATCATGAACGACCCCTTCGTCGGTTCGCTGACCTTCACCCGGATCTATTCGGGTGTCATGAACAAGGGCGACTCGATCCTGAACTCGACCAAAGGCAAAAAAGAGCGCATCGGTCGTATGATGATGATGCACTCGAACAACCGGGAAGAGATCGAAGAAGCGTTTGCAGGCGACATCATCGCGCTGGCGGGTCTGAAAGACACCACCACCGGTGACACCCTGTGTGACGCGAAGGATCCGGTGGTTCTTGAAACCATGACCTTCCCGGACCCGGTGATCGAGATCGCGGTCGAGCCCAAAACCAAGGGCGACCAGGAGAAGATGTCCCAGGGTCTGGCCCGTCTGGCCGCCGAAGACCCGTCCTTCCGCGTGGAAACCGACCTGGAATCGGGTCAGACCATCATGAAGGGTATGGGCGAACTTCACCTGGACATCCTGGTGGACCGCCTGAAGCGCGAGTTCAAGGTCGAGGCGAACATCGGTGCGCCGCAGGTGGCTTACCGTGAAACCATCTCGATGCCTGTTGAGCACACCTACACCCACAAGAAACAGTCGGGTGGTTCGGGTCAGTTCGCGGAAGTCAAGCTGGAGATCCAGCCGACCGAGGCGGGCGAAGGCTATTCGTTCGAAAGCCGCATCGTTGGTGGTGCCGTTCCGAAGGAATACATCCCCGGTGTCGAGAAAGGCATCAACTCGGTCATGGATAGTGGCCCGCTGGCTGGCTTCCCCGTGATCGACTTCAAGGTTGCCCTGCTGGACGGTAAGTTCCACGACGTTGACTCGAGCGTTCTGGCGTTCGAAATCGCATCTCGGATGTGTATGCGTGAAGGCATGCGCAAAGCCGGCGCGAAACTGCTGGAACCGATCATGAAGGTCGAAGTGATCACCCCGGAAGAATACACCGGCGGTATCATCGGCGACCTGACCTCGCGTCGGGGCCAGGTGTCTGGACAAGAGCCGCGCGGCAACGCAATCGCAATCGACGCGTTTGTTCCGCTGGCGAACATGTTCGGCTACATCAACACCCTGCGTTCGATGTCGTCGGGCCGTGCCCAGTTCACCATGCAGTTCGACCACTACGATCCGGTTCCGCAAAACATCTCGGACGAGATCCAGGCGAAATACGCATAAGCGAAGATTTGAGGGAGCTCGGATAACGGGCTCCCTTCATTACCGAAAAAGGAGGCCATCATGGCAAAGGAAAAGTTTGAGCGTACAAAACCGCACGTCAACATCGGCACGATTGGGCACGTTGACCACGGCAAGACGACGCTGACGGCGGCAATCACCAAGTATTTCGGTGACTTCAAAGCGTATGACCAGATTGACGGTGCGCCGGAAGAGAAAGCGCGCGGCATCACCATCTCGACCGCCCACGTGGAATACGAGACCGATGCGCGCCACTATGCGCACGTTGACTGCCCCGGCCACGCCGACTACGTCAAGAACATGATCACCGGTGCTGCCCAGATGGACGGCGCGATCCTGGTTGTGAACGCCGCTGACGGCCCGATGCCGCAGACCCGCGAGCACATCCTGCTGGGCCGCCAGGTTGGCATCCCGAAGATGGTCGTGTTCATGAACAAGGTTGACCAGGTCGACGACGAAGAGCTGCTGGAACTGGTTGAGATGGAAGTTCGCGAACTGCTGTCCAGCTACGACTACCCCGGCGACGACATTCCGATCATCGCAGGTTCGGCTCTGGCGGCGATGGAAGGCAACAACCCGGAAATCGGCGAGAACAAGATCCGCGAACTGATGGCGGCTGTCGACGACTACATCGACACCCCCGAGCGCGCTGTTGACCAGCCGTTCCTGATGCCGATCGAAGACGTGTTCTCGATCTCGGGTCGTGGTACCGTTGTGACCGGTCGTGTTGAGCGTGGCGTGATCAACGTTGGCGACGAGATCGAAATCGTTGGTATCCGCGACACCGCGAAAACCACCTGCACCGGCGTTGAAATGTTCCGCAAGCTGCTGGACCGTGGTGAAGCCGGCGACAACATCGGCGCCCTGCTGCGCGGTGTTGACCGTGACGGTGTTGAGCGTGGCCAGGTTCTGTGTAAGCCGGGTTCGGTGACACCGCACACCAAGTTCGAAGCCGAAGCCTACATCCTGACCAAGGAAGAAGGCGGCCGTCACACCCCGTTCTTCGCGAACTACCGTCCGCAGTTCTACTTCCGTACGACGGACGTGACCGGCACCGTGACCCTGGCCGAAGGCACCGAGATGGTCATGCCCGGCGACAACGTGTCGTTTGGCGTTGAGCTGATCGCGCCGATCGCGATGGAGAACGGTCTGCGTTTCGCCATCCGCGAAGGCGGCCGCACCGTCGGCGCCGGCGTTGTGTCGAAAATCATCGAGTAAATCGCATCTGCGAAAAGCTACGGAAAGGGCGTCCCACGGGACGCCCTTTTTTGTTTTTGCTAAGCCTTCTGTAATGCTAACTTCTTTCGTATTGAGACATTGCAATTAGAAAGAGATCATAAGATGCATTTTTCGGCGCGTTCATTTTGTCTTGTCGTAGCAGTTGTTTTCTCATCTACCTCAGCGTCTTCACAACAGATTGCGGATAAGATCTATCACGGAGGGCCCATCGTAACGATGAACGATGGGGCTCCGTCCGCCGAAGCTGTCGCAGTTAAAGATGGGCGCATTCTTGCCGTTGGGTCGCTGTCTGACTTGTCGGCGCATCAGGGTGAAGAAACCGAAACCTATGATCTGGAAGGGCGCGCGATGCTTCCAGGTTTCGTAGACAGCCACGGGCATGTCGTTTTGGGGGGGGTGCAGGCTTTGTCCGCCAACCTTCTTGCGCCACCGGATGGAGAGGTCTCTGATATCGCCAGTCTGCAATCCACACTGACAGACTGGGCCGAGGAGAATGCGCAGGCTGTTGAAAAGGTCAAAATGATCATCGGCTTCGGTTACGACAATGCCCAATTAAAGGAACTGCGCCACCCTACGCGGCAGGAGTTGGACGTGGTGTCCGAGGACCTGCCGGTCGTCATTATTCATCAGTCTGGGCACCTGGGTGTGGCAAACTCGAAAGCCCTGGAGTTGGCAGGTATCACAGCGGCATCAGAGGCTCCTCCGGGCGGTGTCATTCAACACGATGAGGCCGGGGAACCAAATGGTGTTCTGGAAGAATACGCGTTCTTTTCGGTTCTGGTGCCGATATTGGGGAATCTGGGCGAGGAAGGTCTGGCAGCATTTGCCCGAGCCGGAACCAAACTTTGGGCAAAGTTTGGATATACGACCGGGCAAGAAGGCCGGTCATCGGGTGAAATCGTCGAAGCTCTCAAGAAAGTTGCCGCAGAAGAAGGGCTTCCTATCGACGTTGTCGCGTTTCCAGATGTTCTCGAGTCGAGGGAGTATATTGGCGCAAACACCTCGGCGGACTATGACAACCGGGTTCGGGTAGGTGGCTGCAAGTTGACAATTGACGGATCGCCGCAGGGCTTCACGGCTTTGCGGGATCGACCCTATTACGATCCGGTTGGCAACTATGCCGCCGGGTATGCAGGATACTCCGCCATCACAATGGAGCAACTCCAGGATGCCGTGAACTGGTGTTTCGAGAACGGTTTCCAGATCCTCGTGCATTCCAACGGTGAAGGGGCATCGGACATGCTGATTGCGGCCCTCGAAGAGGCGCAGATCAAGTATGGGAATCCGGGCAACCGCCCTGTTCTGGTTCACGGTCAGTTTCTGCGAGAGGACCAGGTTGCCAGCATAAAACGGTTGGGAGTGTTCCCGACGCTTTTCCCTATGCACACATTTTACTGGGGTGATTGGCACCGGGAACACACAGTCGGTCCAGTGAATGCCGACAATATCTCTCCAACAGGGTGGCTGCATGAGCGGGACATGATGTTCGGCACGCATCACGATGCCCCGGTCGCCTTTCCGGACAGTATGCGTGTCCTTGCGGCGACGGTTACACGTCGAACACGGTCTGGTGACATTCTTGGGCCGCACCAGAGGGTTGATGTGATGACTGCGTTGAAAGCCATGACAATTTGGCCCGCCTGGCAACATTTCGAAGAAGATCAGAAGGGCTCAATCGAAGTTGGAAAAGTCGCCGATTTCGTCATTTTGTCCGACGATCCAACTGCTGTTGATCCCGAGAAGCTGGCCGAACTTGAAGTACTTGTGACCATAAAGGGGGACGAGGTTGTCTATGAGGCCGAAGACGGTATCAGGGAAGGCAATCTGCAATTCTCGCCGTTTTCGAATGATCCAGTAATCGCGCATCTTTTTCTGCATGCGGTTTATCAAGGGATGAAGGTCGAAACCCCATGGCTCGTGCGGAATTAACATGAGTTTTTTCGCGGAAAGCTGAGGCGTTTTGTCGAAGATCATCGAGTAAATCGCATCTGCAAAAAGCTACGGAAAGGGCGTCCCGCAGGACGCCCTTTTTTGCTTCGTGCACGGCCGAGACTACTTCGCGAATGATCTCGGGGTGCGGACTCTGCTGAACATAAGGCCGTTCCACTCCTGCAAGCGGTTTGCCCTGCGGACGTGACCGCCCATTTTCAGAAACGCCGCTCGAAGCCCAGCTCAAACTCGGTTTCCGTATAGCTGTAGGCCCGGATATCAGACTGAGTTCGGTTGTATTCCAGTTGCAGGAACGGCGAGAAGCCGTTGCCGAAAAACAGATCGTTTTTTTCGACCCTGACTGCCGTACCCCATGACGTCTCGTCCGGTGAAGCGGTGAGGATCGGGCTAGGGGTCTGGAATGTCTTGTTTTCAAGATAGACGGACGGACGAAACGTGAAGCCGCCGCGTGTGTCCACCTGACCAAACAGGGTCAATCGCTTGCGCAAATAATTGTCCTGATCGCCTTCCACCGACTTGTCCTGGATCAGTGCGCTCAACCCGATGGATCCCCGCCCGCCGATGGACCGGCGAACACCAAGCTCGGCCTGAAACTCATGACCGTCCAGCGCGCTGTTTGTCGGGTTGTGCAGGCGCGACGCGGACAGCAGGCCAAAAACGGATCCCCCGAGCAGGTTTCTGCGTTCGAATGCGGTTTCCAGAGCGATGCGGTTTTCGAACACATTGCCGCCGACAAGTCGGGTCGAGAGGGCCGGTCCGAAAGACACGGTGGTAAACGGGGCGAGGGTGCGCAGACCGAACCTTCCAACGAAAATGTAGTCATCGTAGTTCGAGGTTCGCGCCTCGGTCACGTCAAACGCCAATGATGCAAATGCAACGGTATCGAGGTTGGAAAAGGACAGGTCGACCGGTTTGCGGAAATTCGCAGCTCCGGTGACGCGCAGGCCGAGTTCGGTCGAGGTGTCGCGGTCCAACGTGAACGGCAGATTCAGCCCGAACAGGTTCAGTGTGATCTGGTCCGTGTCGTATTTGCGCGGATTGCCGACGGTGGTCAGGCCGAGGCTGAGATCCCAGTCGAACCCCCGGCGGGCGTCGATCTGCCGGATGTAGCTGAGAACACGGGCGCGCACAGGGTCCGGCAGATCGCCGGAAAGAACGACAAAGAACTCGTTTCGTGCCCGGTCCCACTGACGGGCCAGAAAGAATGCGCGGGCCAATTCCAGCCTGACCCGCACGAGATTCGGATTGGCCGCCAGTATCGAGGAGAACTTTTCGATTGCAGCTTGCGGTTGTCCGCGTTGCAGATCCGCAAGGCCGCTTAGAAACAAAGCTTCGATTTCCGTTTCGTCGACGAACGCAGCGACTGGAACTTTGTTTTCTGACTGGGCGCGGACGTCGGTATTGGGCAACAGGACAAACAGTAAGCTGAAGGCGGTAAGCAGAATACGGGTCAAGAACAAGCCTTTTTGAACGTCATCCGGCGCCAGAACGAAATTGAGTGGCGCGGTCTATTATTGTTGTTGCGGGAAACCATTTTTGCCGTAAAAACAAACTTGTGCGTCAATTCGGCCCACGGTGCCTGTCGCATTTTCAACAACAAAAACATTTCCTATAGATTGCACGGACGGCATCACTTGCGCCGTATGGGTGAGTAACTAATGTGCCGTTTCAGATTTGACTATGGAGCAGTTATGAATTCCCAAACACGTTGCCTGATTGCAGCATTCATCCCCGTATTATTCCTTGGCGCATGCGGCGGAGCCGCCGGTCTTGATTTTGATGGTGGCGGCGGTGGTGATTCGTCCTCTGGTGGTGGAAATTCTGCCGAAGGGCCGATTTCAACAACGCCGGCGCAGAAAATCAATCTGCCGCAGGATGGCACCGCAACTTTGAACGGCAGGGCAGTCGTGCAGGCGTATTCGTCAAATCAGGCCAATGGTCAGGTCATCGTTCAAAACCAGACTGGCCCCATTCCATCGGATCTGACGCTGATTACAAGCGGCGGAAACATCGTTGCGGCGACGGCTGTTTCGGGGGGATCCAGTTTCATTCTGGACAGCCGCAATGGTGACAGGATTGATCAGGGTACGGCAGCGGTCACCTTCAACTCTCCGGATTTGAACTCTGGCGCAACCATTCTGGACCCAGCCCGGACAAGGTTCGAGTATCAGACATTTGGCGCGTGGTTGCATGACCGGAACCAGCCGTCCGGTACCGCGGGCGCCGGGTCCTATGGTTCGGTTACGCCGACCGCCGACATGCCGCGCGGGCAGACCGCCAGCTATCAGGGTGCAAGCACCGGGATTGCACGGCGCGCCGATGGAACCCACTATCAGACGGTTTCCGAAGTCAATGTGTCGACAGATTTCTCCACCGTTTCGATGAGCAGCACCAATACCGTGGCAGACAGCCTGCTGGTCGGAGGGAGCACCGGTCTCGCCCCAGAGCTGGATTTCGCAGGTACCGGCAGCGTTTCGAACTCGGGGTTCGTGGCGAATGTCGCCGGTTCGGGAACCCGCGGTCAGGCACATGGTGTTTTCTACGGCCCCAATGCGGAAGAAGTTGGCGGGACATTCCAGACCACTGGCGCGAACGGTGTGTCTTATATTGGAGCGTTCGGCGCAGATTGATCACCCTGCAAGAGCCTTCCTGTATAAAGGCTCTTGCTGTCAGGGCTGAATGCCGGTGTCCCAAGCCTGTTACATGCGGGCTTGGGTTTCGTTGCCAAGAGTTCCCCAGGGTTCTCTGGCCGCGATGACGCCTAGAGTGCGGAGTTTGCGGCCGCCCGGACTGCCTGAATGTTTGCACCGTAAACTTCGGATCTGGAGACCGAGCCGCCCTTGAACACGGCGGAACCGGCGACCAGTACGTCCGCCCCGGCGGCAGCGACCAGTGGTGCGGTCTGGGGATCAACGCCGCCATCAATCTCGATGTGAACCGGGCGATCACCGATCATCTGCCGCAGGCGGCGGATCTTTGCGGTCATATCGATGAATTTCTGGCCACCAAATCCAGGGTTCACCGTCATGACGCAAACGAGGTCCGTCAGGTCCAGCAGATGCTCGACCGCCTCGGCAGGGGTTCCCGGGTTCAGCGCAACGCCAGCCTTCATCCCGGCGGCCCGGATCGCCTGCAAGGTGCGGTGCGTATGTGGGCCCGCCTCGACATGGGCGGTCAGGATGTCGGCTCCTGCATCGGCATATGCCTGAATGTAGGGATCGACTGGCGTGATCATCAGGTGCACGTCCATCACGGTCTTCACATGCGGGCGGAATGCCTTTACCGCAGGCGGACCAAAGGTCAGGTTCGGCACAAAATGACCGTCCATCACATCGACATGCACCCAGTCGGCGCCCTGGGCCTCGATCGCCTGAATCTCTTGTCCGAAATTGGCGAAATCGGCGGACAGGATGGATGGGGCAATCTTGATGGAACGGTCAAAGCTCATGGCTGGCCTCGTGCTCAGGTAACGTGTTGCCCGCGCATATAGCCGCGATTGATGTCAAAGGGTAGGCCCAATCCCGCATTTGCGGGGCTTGGAGCCGGGTGGCCGATACTTGCAGCACGGATCGCAGTTACAAAACTTTCATCGAACCGACACATCCCCGTTGAGTGCCGTCTGTAGCTGGCCACCAACACGATTTGGGGGTGGCACGTGCTGCGTATCGAAAAACTGACCAAGCGATTTGGTGACAACGTTGCTGTCGATGCGGCAACGCTGGATGTGGACAAACCTTGCATGATCGGGATCATCGGCCGGTCCGGGGCGGGTAAATCGACGCTGTTGCGAATGCTCAACCGGTTAACCGATTCCAGCGATGGCCGCATCCTGTACGAAGGCCGGGATGTTACCCGGCTGAAAGGCCGGGAAAAACGGTCCTGGCAGGCCGAGTGCGCGATGATTTTCCAGCAGTTCAATCTGGTGCCGCGCATGGATGTCGTGTCGAACGTGCTGCACGGGACGCTGAACCGACACTCGACACTGGCGACGATATTCAACCTGTTTCCGATGGAGGATATCCATCGCGCTATCGACATACTGGATCGTCTTGGCATTGCCGAACATGCGCCAAAGCGGGCTGAGGCCCTGTCGGGGGGGCAGCAGCAACGCGTCGCCATCGCACGTGCCCTGATGCAGGACCCCAGGATCATACTGGCGGACGAACCCATCGCCTCGCTGGACCCGATGAATGCGCAGGTCGTGATGCAGGCCCTGCGCCGTATCCACGAAGAGGACGGCCGCACAGTCATCGCAAACCTTCACACGCTGGATACTGCGCGCCGCTATTGCGACCGCGTGGTTGGTATGCGCGACGGGCGCATCGTGTTTGACGGGTTGCCCGAGCAGCTGACCACCGGGGTTGCCCGCGAAATCTATGGCGCCGACGCCAGCTTCTCGGAAGAGGCGACATCGACCGAGATCGAAACGCTCGACGCCACCCAGAAGGCCCTGATGGAAGCCGAGGCGACCATCTGAGTCACACACCCCCTTTCATCGCCCGGCCCGATGAAAGGTCGGGGTAACCAAACTGGAGAGAGACAGATGAAAAAACTAATGGCTGCCCTTGTTGCGACCACTGCCATGGCCGCACCTGCAATGGCTCAGGACATCAGCGAATTCCGCATCGGTATTCTGGGCGGCGAAAACGCTCAGGACCGTCTGAACAACAACGAGTGCCTGCGGGAATACACCGAAGAGGCGCTGGGCGTTGAGACCAAGCTGTTTGCCCCTGCCGACTATAACGGCGTTATTCAGGGTTTGCTCGGCGGCACCATCGACATGGCATGGCTGGGCGCGTCGGGCTATGCCAAAACCTATCTGAGCGATCCTGAGGCGGTTGAGCCGGTTCTGGTCAAAGTGAATGTCGACGGCGGCTACGGCTACTACTCGATCGGGTTTGCCCACAAAGATAGCGGCATCACCTCGCTGGATGACATGAAAGGCAAGACCTTTGGTTTCGGCGATCCAAACTCGACCTCGGGCTATCTGATCCCGTCGATCGAAATCCCGCAGGCCACGGGTGCGACCATGGATTCGGGCGACTATTTTGGTAAAGTGATGTTCACCGGCGGTCACGAGCAGACCATCGTTGCGGTCAACAATGGCGACGTTGACGGGGGCGTTACCTGGGCTGACGGTCTGGGCAACTGGGAAGACGGCTACAACTCGGGCGCCCTGCGCCGTGCTGTTGATGCCGGTCTGGTCGACATGAATGACATGGTCGAAATCTGGAAATCCAAGCCGATCCCGGAAGGTCCGGTTGTTCTGCGCACCGCGCTGCCTGCGGATGTCAAAGAAAAGATGACTGCCCTGATGGCTGGCCTGCACGAGAAAGATCGCGACTGCTTCTACGGTGTTGCAGCGGGTGAGGCAAAAGCGTTCGAGCCGATCACGCATGACGCGTACGAAATCATCATCGAAGCACGCAAGCTGAAGTCCAACTAAGCCTGCCTATCCAATGATCGGGGTCTGGTATTGAACCGGACCCCGTTTTCCCCTCAGGAGCATTCCATGACAGACCTGACTGCAGGGTCCCAAAGCGTCGATCAGATCCGCGACGAATATACAGCGATGACACGACGCAAGAGGGTCTATGGTGGTATCCTTCTGATCCTGTTCGTGGTTTTGATGGCGGCGGGATTCCGCACCGCTGACAGCCGCAATGCAGGAAGCTTCACCGACGGCTGGCATCGCATTCTGGACTATCCGGCCGAGGTGTTGTCGGAAGCCTGGGAAAAGATCGGCGCGATGCCTGCGAATCTTGTCGAGTTTTTTCCCGCATTGATCGAGACATTGAACATCGCGGCGGCGGCAACTTTGGTCGGGACGATCGGTGGAACGTTTCTGGCGCTGATGTCGACGCGGGGCATGGCGCTTTGGCCATCACTGATCCCGGTCTTCCGCCGGATTTCGGACATCTTCCGCGCCATACCAGAGATCGTGATTGCGCTGGTTTTGATCTTCATTCTGGGTGGTGGTCCGATCCCGGCGATGATCGCCATTGCCATTCACACGGCGGGAGCGCTGGGCAAGCTGTTCTCTGAGGTCAATGAAAACGCCTCGCTCAAACCGGTGGAAGGATTGCAGTCGGTCGGGGCCAACTGGTCGCAGCGCATGCATCTGGGCGTGATCCCGCAGGTCGGGCCGAACTATGTCAGCTATGCGCTATTGCGGTTTGAGATCAACATCCGCGCATCGGCTATTCTGGGCTTCGTCGGTGCGGGTGGTCTGGGTTATGAGCTACGTAATGCCATGTCCTGGGGACAGGGGCGTTACGATGAGGCTGCGGCCATCTTCATCCTGCTTTTTGTCACCATCGTTATCGTGGATCAGCTGTCCGGGTTGCTGCGCGACCGCCTGACCCACGGGTCGGAAAAAGGAGCCACGGCATGAGTACCTTTGCCACCGACCTGTCGATAGATGACCTAAAGGCCGAGGCCGACCGCCTGTTCAGCCGCAAGCGTATCGTGAACTTTGGATTGCCGGGATTGATTGTCCTGTACCTGATCTATGTTTTCTTCGCCTTTGACGTGCCCGGGCTGGCCGAACGCGCCAATTGGGAAAACGGCAAGACGTTGATTTCGGACAGCTACAGCTACAAGACCCATGTCGAGCGCGACAACCGCAATGGTGAAGTCTCGGTTGCCATCGAGGGCGAGCGTAAGGGTGCCTATCCCGAGGGGACCGCGCCGGATTGGGTCGCGTTGGGTGAGACGACCGTGATCGATCTGGAAGACGGACACGTTGTGCGCTTTGGTCCTGAGACGGTCGAGTACGACATCCCGGGTTATGGTAGGGTACGCGCGACACCCAGCCGATCCGCTGGCGTGCAGGCGGAATTGCCGTCAGAGGATGTGCCTGAATGGATCAAAGTCTCCAAGAATCGTTTGGCGATCACGACGGATGCGGGCCGTCTGACGGTCACCCGCAATCGCTCTGAGGTATTCCGCTATTTCACAGGTTGGGAATTGTTCTGGTTTACGCTGGATAGCCCTTATTATGGCGAGTCTTTCTCGGAGTTGATGGGGCGTGCCGCATCAGGCGAAGCCGGTGCGATCTTCAATGACTTCTGGACCAACAAGATGTGGCGGCATCAGGATGTGGCCTGGGCGATCTTTGAGACCATTCTGATGGCCTTTCTGGGAACCCTCGGGGCCGGCCTGATCGCATTGCCGCTGGCCTTCATGGCGACGCGCAATTTCAATCCGTTGCGGTCGGTACGCTTTGTCACGCGCCGGGTGTTCGATTTTGTCCGTGGCGTGGATGCGCTGATCTGGACAGTTGTTCTGGCTCGGGCCTTTGGTCCCGGTCCGCTGACAGGGGCGCTGGCCATTCTGGTGACGGATACTGGCACATTCGGCAAGATTTTCTCGGAGGCGCTGGAAAATGTGGATCAGAAGCAGATCGAAGGTGTGCAATCTACCGGAGCAAACGCGCCACAGCGCTATCGCTTTGGGGTGATCCCGCAGATCACTCCGGTGTTGTTGAGCCAGTTGCTTTACTTCCTCGAATCCAACACCCGCAGTGCCACCGTGATCGGTGCGATTACCGGCGGCGGGATCGGTCTGCTGCTGACGCAGGCCATCATCACGCAAAAAGACTGGGAAGAGGTCGCCTACTACATCGTCCTGATCATCTTGATGGTGATGCTGATGGATTGGTTCTCGGGCTGGCTGCGCCGACGTCTGATTCAGGGTGAAACCGGAAAGACGCGCAAGCCGCGGGATCGCAAGGGCAAGCCGTTCCTGTTGCCGTGACCTGAGAACAAGGACAAAAAGACCATGGCGCGACTGCGTTCTGACCAGCCGTTCATCCATAGCGATTGCCAGATTACCGGCAGCACCTTTGGCGAGTTTGTCGAGATCGGTGCCGGTACCCGCGTAGCGAATTCCGAGTTCGGCGACTACTCCTATTGCGACCGAACCTGCGACATCGCCAATGCCCGGATCGGTAAGTTTGCGAACATCGCCAGCTTCACCCGGATCGGGGCGACCGATCATCCGATGGAGAAAGCCTCGCTGCATCATTTCCACTATCGTTCAGCTGACTATTGGGACGATGCCGAGGACGATGCCGACTGGTTTGCCCATCGCGCGGGTCGCACGGCGTTTATCGGCCATGACACGTGGATTGGTCATGCCGCGATCATCAAGCCCGAGGTTACCATCGGCCATGGCGCGGTCGTCGCCTCTGGTGCGATTGTCACCAAGGATGTAGCGCCATACACGATTGTTGCTGGTGTGACTGCACAACCAGTGTGTCGTCGCTTTCCCGAGGATATTGCAGATCGCATGATGGCACTGGCCTGGTGGGATTGGGACAACAGCAGGCTTCGTATTGCCCTGCCAGATTTCCGTACCATGTCTGCCGAAGCATTTCTGGAAAAACACGAGGCGTGATCCAGTCAGCCAAGACGGCTCCCGCGCCCGCAGGGACATCGGCTGCGCCGATACCCTTTGGCAGCCTTGGGCATAGCGCGGCGCTATGCCCAACGGGATGAGGCCTCCGTCAGGAGGTTGAAGACGGGCGGGAGCAATCCAGTTATTCATCGCTTAGGGTAAGTGTTACGCGCTCACCCGCGAATACGGTTTTGCCATATTCAACGGGCTGTCCGTCAGGATCAGCGTTTATCCCCAGCGAATGCAGCACGGGGGCGCCTTCGGTCAAATGCAGGTGCAGTGCCTGCGTTGCGCTGGCGGATCGCGCGGTCAGGCGGGTCGAAATACGGGTGTAATCTGGCACACCGCAGGTTTGCAGGGCCTTTGTCACCGATGCGTTTTCGGACAGGGCGTCCAGCAGGTCGGGAAATCGCTCTGCCGGAAAGACGCTCTGAAACAGACCCACAGGTTGCCCGTCAGCCAGAGACAAGCCGTCGTAGACATGCACCGGGTCACCTGTTTGCAGGCCGAGCGCTTCCGCTTCGGCCTCATCAGATGCGCGGGTCGTCAGGGCCAGTACCCGTTTGCCCGGGATCTTGCCGCTGGCCGAGATGTTCTTGTGATATCTGACACGTTTGCCAATCGGGTAGTCGGTGGGGCGGGCCGAAACAAACACGCCTGCACCGCGCCGGGCGTGGACCAACCCGTGCTCGGCCAGATCGGACAAAGCCCGTCGGACGGTATGCCGGTTTACGCCATGGGTTGCGGCCAGTTGTGCCTCGGTCGGCAGGCGGTCGCCGGTGTTGTATCGGCCCTCGGCTATGTCCGAGGTCAGGGTCAGGGCGATGCTTTTCCAGATCGGTGTTTTGCTCATGTCATAAAAACTTCACGGCTGCGGAGATTGCGACTCGAGGTCGACAGGTGTAATATTTGTCTAGTTGTATAGTAATAATAGACAACCTGGCCAAGAGGCTATGATGGTGGAACAGACAGATAAATCAGCCGAAACCAGGCAGGCATGGATGGGTGTGCTGGCCCGGGCGCCGCAGGATGCCCTGATGGCGCTATGGGACGGCCTGCAGCTGAACCCGACATATGAATGGCTGCGTGCGCCCGAAATCGGTGGCGTCATGGTGCGCGGTCGCACGGGTGGCACGGGTGCCCCGTTTAATCTGGGTGAGATGACAGTGACGCGATGCTCACTGGTGCTGGAGGATGGCACGGTCGGGCACGGCTATGTTCAGGGCCGATCCCGGGATAAGGCCCGAACGGCGGCTCTGGTCGATGCGCTGATGCAGACCGGGTCTGCCGACATGGTCCGGGCAAAAGTGATTGATCCGCTTGCACGGGAGATGCAGGCCACCAAGACGGCACGTGCGGCCAAGGCAGCGGCCACCAAAGTCGAGTTCTTCACCATGGTACGCGGAGAAGATCAATGAGCGCGCAAACCCAATTCTCGGGCGGTTTGCGAAACGCCCCGGTTGATGCCGCACATGCCTTTCGTGCGGCAATGACCGTCATGGCGCGACCTGGAGAGATTCGTGACCTGACTGGTGCTGAACCTCCTGCACCTTTGTCCATAGCGGCGGGTACGTTGCTGTTGACCCTATGTGATCCTGAAACCCGCGTTCACCTTGCCGGGGAGGCTGATACCGAAGCGGTGCGGAAATGGCTGACCTTCCATACCGGCGCGCCGATTGTTCCGGTGGCCGAGGCCGATTTTGCGGTTGGTCGCTGGGAGGATCTCATGCTGATGAAAACCTACCGGATCGGAACGCCGGAATATCCGGACCGTTCCGCCACGCTGATCGTGGAATGCGATGCGCTCGAACAGCAGGGCGCGGCACTCAGCGGGCCGGGCATCAAGGAGGTGGCGCATCTTTCGCTTCCGGATATCGCTATCCTGCAAGGCAATGCGGCGCTCTACCCACTGGGATGCGACTTCTTTTTCACCAGCGGAAGGCAAGTCGCGGCATTGCCGCGCAGCACGCAGATCAGGGCAGAGGGTTAAGCGATGTATGTTGCTGTCAAAGGTGGCGAGAAGGCCATCGAAAACGCCCATTCCTGGCTGGCCGAGGAACGGCGCGGATCAACGGATGTTACCGAGCTGAGCCTTGCGCAGATCCGAGAACAACTGAGCCTCGCCGTGAACCGCGTGATGGCCGAAGGGTCCCTGTTCGATCCTGATCTTGCGGCGCTGGCGATCAAACAGGCGCGCGGTGATCTGATCGAGGCGATTTTCCTGATCCGGGCCTATCGCACGACACTGCCGCGGTTTGGTTATTCCAATCCGGTTGAGACGGGTGGCATGGCATGTGATCGCCGCATCTCGGCCACCTTCAAGGATGCGCCGGGCGGGCAGGTGCTGGGCCCGACTTTTGATTACACGCACCGTCTGCTGGATTTCAAACTGGCTGCCGACGGAGAGGTGGCTGCTGCGCCCGAAGGTTCTGCCAGGCAGGAGGCAACACCGCATATCACCGAATTCCTCAAGGGTGAGGATATCATTCAGGACGAACCGCCCAGCGACGAGACACCGGGAGACCTGACACGCGAGCCGATGGAGTTCCCGTCGAACCGGCCACTGCGCCTGCAATCCCTAACGCGCGGGGATGAGGGGTTTGTGCTGGGCATGGCTTACTCGACCCAGCGCGGTTATGCCCGCAATCATGCGTTCGTAGGAGAGTTGCGGATTGGGAGGGTCGCGGTCGAGATGGACATCCCAGAGTTGGGCTTTTCCATCGAGATTGGCGAGGTCGAACTGACCGAATGCGAAACGGTGAACCAGTTCAAAGGGTCCAAAACCGAACCGCCACAGTTTACGCGCGGCTATGGTCTGGTCTTCGGCCAGTCCGAGCGAAAGTCCATCGCAATGGCTCTGGTTGACCGTGCCCTGCGCTGGAAAGAACTGGGCGAGGACGATCTGGGCGCCCCGGCCCAGGACGAGGAGTTTGTTCTGAGCCACGCGGACAACATTCAGGCCACGGGCTTTCTCGAGCATATCAAGTTGCCGCACTACGTGGATTTCCAGTCTGAACTGGAATTGGTGCGGAAACTGCGCCGGGAAGCCGAAGAACGGATTATTGGGAAGGAGGCGGCAGAATGAAAGCGGTTGTTTTTGATATTGGCGGTGTACTGGTCGACTGGAAACCGCATCTGGCCTGGGTCGAGGCGCTTGGGTCGGAAGACGCCGCACATGCGTTTGTCGAACGCACGGATTTCCTGGCGCGCAATGCGCGTGGAGACAATGGCGAGCGTTTTGCCGATCTGGCACAGGAACTTGATGATCCGCAGGACCAGCGCCTTTTTGCGGCATATGTAGGATTGTACACGCGTACCGTTGAAAACGCGATCCATGGAACCTGGGATGTTCTGGACCGGCTCAGGGCGCAGGGTACGCCGGTTCATGCCATCACCAACTGGTCAGCCGAAACCTGGCCTGAAGGACTGAAGGTGCACCCGCGTCTGGGCGAGGTGTTCGGAACATTGGTCGTTTCGGGGCAGGAGGGCGTGATGAAGCCCGATGCGCGAATTTTCGAACTGCTTTGCGCTCGCGCCGATATTGCGCCCGAGGAGTGTGTGTTCATCGATGACGGTCTGCACAATGTCGAAGGCGCGCGTGCGGTTGGCATGGATGGTATTCACTTTACGACGCCGCGGGCGCTGGAGGCAGAACTGACCGAAAGGGGTTTCCTGTGACGGGGTTCAGGATTGTCCGTCCGGGGCGAAGTGAGCTTGGGAACGCTCCGGTGTATCCGCGCGGGCTGGCGGATTTTTGCCGAGAGAGGTCTGCGTCGGCGCGCCGATCGCGCTCCATTCGTCTGTTGGGTCGCGTTGTTGCGCCTCACGTCGCCGTTTTGCATGGCGCGTGTGCCAAAGCAAATAGAAGAAAACGATCAATAAGAACGAACCAATTAACATTACGTCCACAAAAACACCAAAAAACAAAACGATACGCCAAATGACTGAGTATAACTTCGCATATCTGGACGAACAAACCAAGCGAATGATACGCCGGGCCATCCTCAAAGGCCTTGCCATTCCGGGCTATCAGGTGCCGTTTGCCAGCCGTGAAATGCCGATGCCTTACGGCTGGGGCACCGGGGGTGTGCAGGTTTCAGCGGCGACGTTGACGCCTGATGACACGTTCAAAGTGATCGATCAGGGCGCGGATGACACGACGAATGCGGTGTCGATCCGCAAGTTCTTCGAGAATACGGCGGGCGTCGCGACAACCGAAGAGACGGCCAAGGCCACAGTCATTCAGACCCGCCACCGCATCCCCGAGGCGAAGCTGACCGAAGATCAGATACTTGTCTATCAGGTACCGATCCCGGAACCGCTGCGCTTTCTGGAGCCGCGCGAGACAGAGACGCGCAAAATGCACAGCCTTGAGGAATACGGGCTTATGCATGTGAAGCTGTATGAGGATATCAGCCAGCACGGCGCGATTTCGACCGCGTATGCCTATCCGGTCAAGGTGTCGGGCCGCTATGTCATGGACCCGTCGCCGATCCCGAAATTCGACAACCCCAAGCTTGAAATGGATGCGATCCAGCTGTTTGGCGCGGGCCGGGAGCAGCGAATCTACGCGGTCCCGCCGCACACCAAAGTCGTGAGCCTCGATTTCGAAGACCATCCGTTTGAAGCGACGAAGGCCGACCATCCCTGCGATCTATGCGGGGCCGAGGACAGCTATCTGGACGAGGTGATCATGGATGATGCGGGCAACCGGATGTTTGTCTGTTCTGACACTGACTATTGCCGGTCACGCCGTGAGGCAGGCCATGTGGGCCGATTGGCTGAGGAGAGCGCGGCATGACCCCTTTGTTGCAGGTCAAAGGCATCCGGAAACGCTATGGTGCACGGATCGGGTGCATGGATGTAAGCTTCGACCTCTACCCTGGCGAGGTGATGGGGATCGTGGGCGAAAGCGGGTCAGGCAAGTCGACCCTTCTGAACTGCCTGGCGGGGCATCTGGAACCGGATGCGGGTCAGGTGATCTTTGAAACTCGGGCGAATGGACCGGTTGACACCGTTACCATGTCGGAACCCGAACGTCGGATGCTTGGCCGTACCGACTGGGCTTTTGTGCATCAGCATGCGCGGGATGGTTTGCGCATGTCGGTCAGTGCCGGCGGCAATATCGGCGAGCGGCTGATGGCGGTCGGCGATCGTCACTACGGCAATATCCGCCACAAGGCCATCGACTGGCTGGGCCGGGTCGAAATCGAGGCAGAGCGTGTCGATGACCGCCCGACCGCGTTTTCGGGCGGGATGCAGCAGCGGTTGCAGATCGCGCGGAATCTGGTGACCGGACCGCGCCTGGTGTTCATGGATGAGCCAACCGGCGGACTGGATGTCTCGGTTCAGGCGCGTCTGCTGGATCTGCTGCGTGGGCTTGTGCGTGAAATGGGGCTGAGCGCCATTATTGTCACCCATGATCTGGCCGTGGTGCGCCTGCTGGCAGACCGGCTGATAGTGATGAAGGATGGTCGCGTGGTCGAAGCCGGGTTGACGGATCAGGTGCTGGACGACCCGCAACACGCCTATACGCAGCTGCTTGTGTCGAGCGTTCTGCAGGTTTGAGTATTTGGGAAAAGATGAAGTGCGATGATTGAGTTAGTCAACGTGAGCAAGAGCTTCACCCTGCACAATCAGGGGGGCGCGGTGATCCCGGTGATGGAAGGTGCCTGTCTGCAAGTCGGACCGGGTGAATGCGTGGCCCTGACCGGAGCCTCCGGAGCGGGCAAGTCGACCCTGATGCGGCTGATCTACGGAAATTATCTGGCCGCCTCGGGTCAGGTGCGGGTCGGCGGGGTGGATGTGGCGCGTGCCGAGCCGCGCGAGATTTTGGCGTTACGGCGAGAGACGTTGGGCTATGTCAGCCAGTTCCTGCGCGTGGTGCCGCGGGTGCCGACGCTTGACGTTGTGGCCGAGCCGTTGTTGGCGGTTGCCTGCGACAAGCACGCGGCCTTGGACCGCGCGGCCGGGTTGCTGCGGCGTCTGAATATTCCCGAACGCCTTTGGACACTCAGCCCGACGACATTTTCGGGCGGCGAACAGCAGCGGGTGAACATCGCGCGTGGTTTTGCGCATGAATATCCTGCCATGCTGCTGGACGAGCCTACAGCCAGTCTGGATGCGCAAAATCGTGAAACCGTCCTGTCGCTGATCCAGGAGGCGAAGGAGCGCGGCGCTGCGATTGTCGGGATTTTCCACGATGTCGCGGCGCGGGAGCGGGTGTGCGATCGCGAGGTCAACGTCTCGGATTTCACGCCGGGGGTGGCTGCATGACCTTGGCCCCCGTCATAGCGATTGTCGGCCCTTCGGGTGTGGGCAAGGACAGTGTGATGGAGGCGTTGGAGGCGCGGGTGGACGGCATTCAGCGGGTGCGGCGGGTGATCACGCGACCCGAAGGCGAAGGCGGTGAAGATTTCGAACGTGTTCCGGTCGAGATGTTCCGACAAATGGCACAGGATGGCGCATTTGCGCTGCATTGGTGCGCCCATGGGTTGCAGTACGGAATTCCGGGCGGGGTCGCGGATCAGCGCCGCGGGGCCGAGGCGTTGCTGGTCAACCTGTCGCGTGCGGTCCTGTTGCAGGCGCAGGATGTGTTTGGTGAGCTGATTGTCGTGACGCTGACCGCAGATCCGGACGTTCTGGCACAACGCCTGTCGGCGCGCGGACGTGAAAGTGCAGCGGAACAAGCGCGTCGTCTGGGTCGGGCGGAGGCTCCGCTGCCCGAAGGTTTGAACCGGGTGATCGAAATCGACAACTCAGGGCCCCTTGATGCCACAGTGGATGAGATCCTGTCCCGGCTTCAGCCGGAAAGAGCGTAGCGATGGATCAGATGGAACCGACCGTCTTCAGCCTCGCCCACCAATGCCAAGTCGTCGATCCGAAACGGGGTTGGCAGCATTGGGCCAAGGTGTGTTGCAAGTGCCGCCTGAACGCTGCGAAGCGTGGGTTTGTCCAGTTTGCCACTAAGCGTGATGTGAAATCGGAACGAATCCAACACGTAAGGGTAGCCCCAGTTGACCAGATTGGCGTCCTGTTCCGGCGTCAGGCCGTTGGCGCGACGGTGGGCCAGATCCGCGCCGGTCGCTGGGGCGCGGAACGTATCGAGATCGCGAACACAAGCGGCGGCCAGTTCGCCAAGTTTCGCGGTGTCTCCCAAGGGGCACAGGGCGAGGAAGCGGCCGAGCCGCGCAATCTCCAGACCCTCCAACGTGACCGGAGCGAAGGATGCCGCCAGTCGTATGCAGGCGTCCTGCAGTTCTGCGGCTGTTCGGGTTTTGTGCAGGCGGAAGGGCGGTTTCATCGTCGCATGCAGGCCGTATTTGCGCGGAACCTCGGTCACGGCGGCTACGTCTACGCCGTCGACGTCGGGATGCGCCGCCACGGAGCCCGTTTCCATGTTCCAACCCAGCCAGCTTGTTGCGAACCTTGTCCAGTCCGCGTCGCCGGATGGCGCAAAATAGATCGCGTATCGCGTGAATGTCACATTGGCCTCCTACCTGTGTGGCCGATCCATAGCCCAAACTGCGTGAAGTTCAGATGACAGAAGAATTGATCCTTGCCAATGCGACGCTTGTTTTGCCCGATGAAACGGTTACGGGCAGCATTCGCATCCTTGGCGAAACCATTGCTCAGGTCGATACTGGGGTGGCAGTCCCCAAGGGGGCGACGGATTGCGAAGGCGATTACATCAGCCCCGGTCTTGTCGAATTGCATACCGACAATCTGGAGCGTCACATTCAGCCGCGTCCGAACGTACACTGGCCGCACGCCGCGGCCATCATTGCCCATGATGCGGAACTAGCCAGCACCGGCATTACGACCGTCTTTGATGCCATGCGCGTGGGTTCCATCCCTTCGGGCGCGGGGCGTTATGGGGAATATGCCCGGGGATTGTCGCGCGAGCTGTGGCAGTTGCGCGAGCAGGACGCATTGAAGATCAGCCATTTTCTGCATTTGCGGGCCGAGGTCTGTTCGGAAACTCTGATCGAGGAACTGGCCGAATTCGGCCCCGAAGATCGTGTCGGGCTGGTCTCGCTTATGGATCATACGCCGGGGCAGCGGCAGTTCCGCGACATGAACAAGCTCGAAGCCTATCTGAAGGGCAAATACGCGATGGATGACGCGATGTTCACGCGTCACGTGGCCCAGCTTAGGGGGTTGCGGGAACGCAATGGTGAAAAACACGAAACCGAGGCGGTCAAGGCGGCGCGCCGGTTTGGTGCGGTTCTTGCCAGCCATGACGACACCACAGCAGATCAGGTTCGTATCTCAGCCGGTCACGGCATTCGTCTGGCCGAGTTTCCCACAACGGTCGAGGCCGCGCAGGCCTGCCATGCGTATGACATCAAGGTCATGATGGGCGCGCCGAACGTGATCCGGGGTGGGTCGCATTCGGGCAATGTGGCCGCTCGGGATCTGGCCGAGCTTGGGCATCTGGATATTCTGTCTTCGGATTACGTGCCGTCGGCGCTGCTGCTGTCCGCCACGATGCTGGGTGAGCTGTGGGGCAACATGGCGCAGGGCCTGAAGACAGTGACACAGACCCCCGCGCAGGCCGCCGGTCTGGCCGATCGGGGTGAACTGCGCGCGGGTTTGCGTGCCGATCTGATCCGCTTTCGCCTGCGCGATGGTATTCCGGCGCTGAGCGCGGCTTGGTCGCGAGGGCGCCGCGTCGCTTAGAGCGGCAGGGCAAAGGCCGCTCAGGTCCTGTAGAACAGATAGCGGTCCGGGGCGATGGTCTCGGGTCCGGCAAATTGCTGGAATCCCACCAGGGGCTGGCCGGAGATCAGCAATCCGCCCGGCAGCATGACCCGCGCGATCAGCGGGCTGAGGCGGGCGGCCTCGGCAACATCCTCTTCCTTGATGCCGCGTCCGAAATCATAGTGGGCCATGGCGATGCAGGGGCCGTTTTCTGCCAGCTTTTCCAGCATCGGTTCTGCCTCGCCCTGTAGAAAATCTTCGGCCGGGGGTGTGCTGGAGGGATGGCATTGCAACACGCGATCCATGACCCAGATGCGCCGGTCGGGCAGGATCTCCCGCAAATGGTCATAGGTCCGGCCATTGCCAAGTCCCATATCCAGAATATCCCCAGGTGTTTCGGCGATCCGGGCTGCAGCCCAGTTCAGACCGTCGCGTTGCGCGGTCAGGCGGCGCAGCATGGAATCAAGTCGGCTCATCGGGTACTCCGTGGGTGTTTCGAATGTGGGGCGCGGCCCAGATCTCCGTGGGTCCGTCCTGCAATCTGGCCAGCAGGGTTTCGGTAAATCGCCAGATGCCTGGATCGTGCACCAGGTGATGGGTCAGCACGCCAAACGGTTCGGCATTGTCCGCGCGACCTTCGCGCCGGTCGCGCAGCAAACCTGCGGTTCGGGTGATCAGTATGTCCGGATCAACAAGTCCCCGTGTCCCACGCCAGTCGATCGGGTCCAGATGGGTGTTCACCTGTTCCAGCCCAGGCGCGGCCAGCCTTGACGCACGCGGCGTTGCCGTTGACAGAATGCGATAGCCGAGATCGGGCAAAACCTGCGCCACTTCGGGCGCGATGCGGTTCCACGGCGGAACGAAAACGGGCCTGAGCCGGTCGCCGAACAGTTTGTGCAGAGTCGAAATTCCAGCCCCCGCGTCCTGCGCAATTTGCGCCATTGGACGGTGCAGGCGGAATTCAGCTTTTTTCTCGGTGGCCGGAGCGTGGTTTTGATGGGACCACCCGTGCACCACCGGGACCAATTCGGAATGCTGCGCGACATAATCGACCAGGGCTTGGTCTGCGTCGCGGGGGATTACGGCAAGATGTACGGGCAGGCCGATGCGGCAAGACAGAGCCGACAGGGTTTCAAGCTGCGGCGTCACGGTTACCGCATCGTCGTCCCGCCACCAAAGCGGCAGGGTCAACTCTGCATCCGACCAGAGTTTCAGTTCGTGTGTCAGAGGGTTCCAGTTTGCGGTCATCGGCACCGCTCCAGCAGCGTTTTCGTGATCTCGACCGCTTCCCGCGCCCCGTCGAACCCCTGTGTTGGAACCTCCCGTGCACCGTCTGACAAGACTGTGCCGACAGCCTTGGCCAGAGCAGTGCCGCTTAACCGGGCGCTGGGCAGCACCCCGATGCCCGGAAGATCCGCAAGGCTTTGAGCGCGCAAACCCTGTTCGACCTCATTGCCGTCGTCAAAGGGTATGAAAACCGCCGGCGTTCCGCTTTGCAGAATATCCAGCGCAGTGTTGTAACCGCACATGCTGACCGAAGCGGCGGCAATTGGAAGCATTTCACGAAAATCCGGCCGGACCGGTTCCAGCGTGATGTTGGTGCCTTCGGCCTGTTTCGACAGATCGGCGATGCGCGCGCTTGCGTCCCGTCCGCCGACCAGCAGGCGCCAGCGCCTGTCTGGCATCTTTCGGGCGGCCTCGATGGCCGCGCGAAAGATCGGCTGGCCCACCGATCCGCCACCGGCGCTGACGATGACCTCGTCCCGACCAACGCCGTCCGTGTGCGGTTGTGGTGCCGGTGGGGCAACAAAACCGGTGTAGTGCAACCGCTCGGACAGCTCAGCCGTGACAGGCCAACTGACATCCAGTTTCGTGAATTTTGGGTCCGAGTGGACAAGGATGCCGTCATAGTACCGCATCACCATCGCAAGTGCGCGATGAGCTTTCTCTGGTTTGGAGGGCGGCGCAAGGATGTCGCGGATCGACCCCAGAATCAGCGGGCGGCGCGGCAGGCCATGCGCTGCTTCAAGGGCAGCCGTGAACTCTCGGGCCAGCGAGCGCCGACCAAACGGAAACAGTTCGGTGATCAGCACATCCGGCTGAAAACGCTGAACGGCCTGCGTCAGCGCGACGATCCGGGCTGACAGATATGTGTCGTCCGCAACAGAGCCTGTTTCGGTCAGAAGTCGCGCGAAGTCCGTTCCATCCGACCGCAGGGGCGGCAGCCCAAAAAGCGTCAGCCCCGCACTGTTCAGTTGCGGTGCGGGCATCCCGCCAGATACGACCAACACCTCAGCCCCGTCCCCCGCATAGGCGCGCCCAAGTGTCAGGGCACGGCTGAGATGACCAGTGCCCAACAGGTGCGTGACTACGATCAGAACCTTCATGAATTGCCCTTCGGGCGCAGCAGGCGAACCGGTTCGGGATCAGGGTGCATGTTTTTCATGTCGACGATATACAGCCGGTTGCGCTTGATTTTGAAGGGTGCGGGGCCGTTAAAGTCCCACGCCCAGGCCTGCGCCAGAATGACCCGCATGATACCGATATGGCAGACGGCGATTGTGTCCCTTTGCAGGCCAGACAGCCAGGGGGCCAGACGGGCCCGGACGTCGGACGGGCTTTCTCCGTTGGGGGGGCGGAAATCCCACCCCCAGTCCTCGATATGACGGTAACCGCTGCTGGCATCTGCGATCAGGTCAACGCCACGCTTACCCTCCCAGGCGCCCCAATTCATCTCGATCAGGGCGTCTGACGTCTTTGGCGCGCGTCCAGACACCAGTCGCGCCGTTTCGCTTGCACGCATCAACGGGCTGGACCACAGCTCGGCCGTGTCCCACGGGGAAGGGAGTGCGGAACCGGAAAGCTCGGCGTGCGCGTCGTCATCCAGTGCAATATCGCTGCGCCCCTGAATGCGCCCCGCACGATTCCAATGCGTGTGGCCATGGCGAAGAAGGGCGAGCCGGGTCATGCAGGCGCCCCCGATAACGGGCGGGCGTGTTGCCAGAAGCGCCTGGTGGCTTCGGGCATCAGGTTGCGCGCTGCCACATGCGCGCGCGCGTTTTCTCCAAGCGTGCGGCGCAGGACCGGGTCTTTCAGCAACAGCTGCATCCGGTCGGCGAGGCCTTGGGCGCCCGCTTCGACAGTCGGGTGGTCCGAGGGGGCCAGAACATCGCGCACTCCGGGTCTGTCCTGCGCAACAACCGGAAGGCCACAGGCCTGAGCCTCAAGATAGATCATGCCATAGGCTTCGTTCACGCCGGGCCAGACAAGAAAGGACGACTTTAGGTAGGCAGCTTGGACCCCGGTCCGGTCCAGCAGACCCAGAATACGCACCTTCCCGTCAAACCGGGCCATCAAGGCTTCAACATCGGGCCGGGCGGGCCCATCGCCAACGATATTCAAGGCCCATTCCCCGTTTAACCGCGCCAGTGCGTCGGCAAGAACCCGGTACGAGGCCAGCTTGTCGCCATGCCGCATCATGCCTACCGCCAGCATGGGGCCGTTGCATTCCGAAACGGGGGGCAGATCTGTAATGGGCAGAAACGGCGGCAGCTCGGCCAGGATTTGATCGCCAAATCGGTCCCGCTCCAGCGTGATCAGGTCGTTGGCGGTGTGATAGTAGATCACCCGCGCCGCATCGCAGGCCCGGTGCGCAGCGCTGGCAAAATCGGCCCAAGGGCCGTTCAGCCGGCTGGAGGCGCGAGTGCTTTCCAATTGCACATACGGAATACCCCGGGCCTTGCAGACCCGTGGGCCCAGCAGATCGGGGGCCTTGTAATAATTATGATAGGTCACCCACAGAGCCGTTTCGGCTGGCATCGTGTCCAGAACGCGTTCCACTTCGACCCGTGCCGCGGTATGCAACGCCTGCTGGGTTACGGTATCTCCGGTCTTGTCATAGATGCGGAGCGTGGAAATGAGGTCGACCTTGTCCCCCTGCGCGCCGATCGCCTTCATCAGATTGCGCGCCATTTCGCGGTCGCCCGAGGGAACCGGGCTGTCCGGAGATTTCATCGGAGCATAAAAGGCAACCCGTGCCATCAGGCAGGTTCCAGACACAAGGCGTTCAGGCGGGCGGACAGCCGGGCAATGCCGGGATCCATTTGGAATTCTGTGATCAGGCGGTTGTATGCCGCCGCAGCCATTCTGGCCGCATCTTCCGGATCGGCGGCAACACCGGACATTGCGGATGCCAGCGCTGCGGGATCATCGTCCGCCAGAATACCGTGCACGCCGGTCTCGATGAACTCGGGAATGGCGGAAACCGGGGTGGACAGGATTGGTAACTGCTGAGAGGCCGCTTCCATCAACACGTTGGGCAAACCATCACGGTCGCCGTCCACCGCAATCCGGCTGGGCAGTACAAACAGGTCGGCACGCCGCATCGCCTCGATCACTTCGGGCTGATCGCAGGCACCTTTCCAGGTGATCCGGTCCGCCAAACCCGCAGCAACGGCCCGTTCCTGCAGCTTTTTGTTCAATGAACCGCCCCCGATATGGGTCCAGTGCCAATCCAGCCCATCCGGTAACAGGGCGAATGCGTCGATCAGTCGGTCAAACCCTTTTTTTTCGACCAACCGGCCGACGGACAGCATGTGAAACGGGTCGTTTGCGGCCCGGATCATTCGGTCAGGAGGGGACGGGAAGCGCGACAGATCCAGCCCGTGATAGATCAGTTCGATTCGTGCGGGATCATCAGAAAGCCCACGCAGGTGTTTTGCGCCAATGGCGGTGCAAGTGGCCCCGAAGGTGGCACCAAACGTGTCGGCCCGCAGTTTTTCCCGCTTTTCCCATTCAGGTGAGGTCCAGATGTCTTTGGCGTGGGCGGAAAAGCTCCACGGCAATCCCCGCATGATCGCGGCATATCGCGCGACTGAGGAAGGCGTGTGCATGAAATGCGCATAAAGCGCCAGCGTTTGCTCCGGCAGTTCGGCGGCCAGAACGCAGGCCTGCCCGAAGCGCCGGATGCGATTGTGACTAGGGTCGCGGCGAAGATCATCGCGCCAGACCCGGTAAGCCTGCTTGTAGCCAGGCAAAGCCCGCGCCACATGACGGGCAGCCCAGACACGGCCGGGTTCTTCGTACAAGTACTCGGGCAGGTAATGGACACGACCCTGAAATCGGTCGTGCAGAGGGTGGCGTTTGACATCCGTTGGGTGGCGCAGGGACCAAATCTCAAAGCGGTGGCCAGCCTCTTGCAGGGCCACCAGTTCCTGGGCGATGAACGTCTCGGACAGGCGCGGCCAACCTTTGACCAGCACCGCCAGTTTCGGCAGGTCTGCGGTCATCCGGTGGCCCGTTCCCGTTTGCGGCCCAGCAGAACCTCAATGCGATCGGTCACGTAATCCAGACCGCCCAACAATCCGCCCCGGATGGCTTCTGACGGCAGCGGCTGGTGCGGAATATTGCGAATGGCCTGGATCATTGCCTCGGTTGTCAACCCTTCCCGGCGTTCGTCCAGCATGCGGATCAGGCCCAGGTTTTCGGCCCGGGAAGCCCGGATCCACTGTTCCAGGCGCGGTGTCGTGCGCGGTACGATGACCGCGCGTTTGTCAAAGGACAGAACCTCGCAAAAGGTGTTGTAACCACCCATGCAGACAACTCCGGTGGCGCCGGCAAACAGGGTTTCAATCTGCGATTCAAATCCTACCGCGGTAACACGCCCATCGAGCGCGGCAACGCGCGTTTCGAACTCTTCCCGCAATTCGCCCGACAGGAACGGTCCGTAGACCAGCACCGCCCTTGGCGACAGGTCGGGGTCGCTTTCGTAAGCGGACAGCACCAGATTGACGAGCGCCTTGCCGTCACCGCCGCCGCCGGGCGTGATCAGCACGTAAGGCTGTTTGGGTGGGTCGCCAACGGGGCCAAGATCGCGCCGAAGATAACCTGTCCAGTGAATACGGGACTGCGCCGCCGGGCTGAGCGGCAGCCCCTTGGTCGGATCGTAGACCGAGCGCAAGCCGTACACCCAGATTTCGTCGTAGAACCGCTCGGTCGCGGCCACTGCGTCCTTTCTGGCCCACTCGGCGGCCAGAACTTCGGGCTCGTCCAGAACATCCCGCAGACCCAAGACAAGCCGTGTCCGGCGCGAACGTTCAAGGGATTCCAGTGTGCGCAGCAACTCGCCCCGAAACCCTGTCGGCTCTTTGTCCACGACAAAGACGTCGGGATCGTATTGCTCGACCGCGGTCTGAATCAGACGGGCGCGCAGCTCCGTGACTTCTTCGATGCCCATGCCAATGGTCTGCGAGGCATATGAACCGTCGGCCCGCTTGGTGACGCCGGGCAGGCGCACATGGTCGACGCGGCGTGGAAACGTAAACCGCCCCGCCACGGGCGAGCCCGTCAGGATCAGCGCGGAGGCCGTCGGATCTGCCTGGGTGATTGCGGCGGCCAAAGCACGGGAACGGCGCAAATGTCCCAACCCGAACGTATCGTGGCTGTAAAACAAAATGCGCGGCGCGCGGCCGGATATCTCACTATGTCGTTCTAGGCTCATGCCTTCGCCCGTTTTTTGTCATTTCGGTGCAGTATCCGCGCAAATGCACCCGTATCTTATTGTTTCAGTCTCTGCCCGCCAAACGAGCGCTGCCCGACCTGCAAATGCGCCATGCATTGCGATTTGGCAACATCAATTCCAGAGCAGAACAGGCGCGTGGCACCGGATTGTCCCGCCCAAACCGGTCTGACGGTGTTCACTTGTTACAGGATTGGTCATATTCAGTTTTTGTCAGGTTGAAAACAGCCTTGTCCAAAACTGTGCGCCAGGAACACGGCTGGACACTTTATCGAGATGGGAAGGTTGGATAATTTGAACACCTGTAAACGCTTGAGTATTCTGTGCGGCAACATGCGAACTGGACCTAAACCCATGCACTTCAAACTGTTTGCCGCGCTGGTTTTCACTTTCTGGGCAGTGCTTGCTGCCGGAACGGGGGCCGTCGCTCAGACATCTTTGATTCCGGGATACCCGACTGCTGGCGACACCAGTGCCGAGACGAGCGCCGACGGAGACATAGCCGCAGCCATCCGCGCCGCGACCGAAGCTGGCGCAAGCGTGATCGTGATCGACAGCGCCGGGCAGGTCGCAACTGCCGGAACCACCGGAGCCGCCGGTGCGGCTGCGGGCGACGAGAACGACCCGATGGGTGAAGGCTCGCAACTGATGAAGGCGCAGGAGAGGTTCAGGACTTTCCGGGAGTCGGTTCAGTCGCGGCTGGAGGCGTTGCCCTATTCGATCTTCGAAGTGCAGTACATTCTGCGCCAGACCAGCCCGGACGGGCGGATCATGACCTATGTCGAGGTTCTGGCCTGGAATGTCCTGTTCCTGCTGCTGGGACGGTGGCTGTCCATCGAGATCTACGGCAAGCGTATCGCGCGACGTATCGTGGTGGCGCGATCCAAGGACAACCCCCAGGGGTACCGTGAGAAGATGCCGTTCCTGGTGTTCCGTTTCCTGATGGGGATCGGGGCCACCGTGTTTGCCATGTTGCTGGCGCTGATCGTGGGGTATCTGTTTCTTGGCGAGGCCGAGGACATCTCGATCCAGTTCACGGTCACAGCCATCTTCACGGCGTTCTTCCTGTCGCGGACAGTGTCGGATCTGTGGCGGATGGTCCTGTCGCCCTACCTGAGCCAATACCGACTGCCACCCTTTTCCGACAGGGACGCAAAGCGGTTGTACATCTGGGCTTCGGCCATCGCGACCTATGACATTTCGGTCGTTCTGTTTTCCACCTGGGTTGCCGATTTCGGGCTGAACTACAACGTCTACGCGATGGTCTACGGAAGTCTGACGATGCTGGGCGCTGTCGCCAATGTCTTCATGATCCTGTTCAATGCCCGTGCGATCTCGAACGCCATTCGCGGCGGACGCGCGCCGGATCAGGTGTCGTGGATATTGCGGTTCATCTCGTTCGCCTGGGCTCCTGTGCTGATCGTGTATCTGGTGTTCAGCTGGCTGAAACTGGCCGTGGATCTGTTGCTGGAAAACCAGAACTCCATACCGATTGTCGCCAGCAGCTATCTCATTTTCATGTCCGTCGTGATTGCTTACGGCGCCATGAACTATCTGTTGGAGCGGTATTTCGACCGTAACCGTCAGATCGAGGAAATGAACGCCCGCGCGGAAGAGGCCGAAACCGAAGAGGGGCA
Organism: Ruegeria sp. D1(2025); assembly: GCF_056536425.1. Lineage (NCBI taxonomy): Bacteria > Pseudomonadati > Pseudomonadota > Alphaproteobacteria > Rhodobacterales > Roseobacteraceae > Ruegeria > Ruegeria sp. D1(2025). Next base: position 565,143 of record NZ_JBQFPO010000002.1, read on the forward strand.
AGGCGCAGCGGAAACACCTGAAGCTGAGCAGAGAAAGCACACCATCCTGACCTACGAGGATCTGGCCCGGCGCGTTGCGGGCATTCTGGCCTTTGTGGTTGGTGCCTACGCACTGGTGGTGATCTGGAACCCGGACGCCAACTGGAGCGAGGATCTTCCGATCGAGCGGGTTCTCGATGTGATGGTAATCATCTTCATGGGCTATATCCTGTTCCATTTCTTCCGCATCTGGATCGATTCCAAAATCGCCGAAGAAGAGGTCGATGTCGGCGAAGCGGAACTGGGCGATGAAGGCGGCGAAGCGGGGCAAAGCCGTCTGGCCACCCTGCTGCCGCTGTTCCGCGGTGCGATCCTTGCAGTTGTCGTCGTGACCATAATTCTGATTGTGCTGATGGAGCTGGGCATCAACGTCAGTCCGCTGTTCGCGGGTGCCGGTGTTGTTGGTCTGGCCGTCGGGTTCGGCTCGCAAACGCTGGTGCGGGACATCTTCTCGGGCGCGTTTTTCCTGATGGATGATGCCTTCCGTAAAGGCGAATATATCGATATCGGCGACGTGAAGGGGACAGTTGAGAAAATCTCGGTCCGGTCCTTCCAGCTGCGCCACCATCTTGGGGCGCTCAACACCATTCCGTTTGGCGAGATCAAGGTGCTGACCAACTACTCGCGCGACTGGGTGATCATGAAGCTGCCGCTGCGTGTGACCTATGACACCGATGTCGAGCAAGTGCGCAAGCTGATCAAGAAGCTGGGCCAGCAGTTGCTGAGCGATCCGGTGATCGGCGAGAACTTCATTCAGCCATTGAAATCGCAAGGCGTGATCGAGATGCAGGATTCGGCGATGATCATCCGGGTCAAGTTCATGACCAAGCCGGGTGACCAGTGGTTGGTGCGCAAAAAGGTCTATCAGGAAATTCGCGAGCTGTTCGCGCGCGAGGGCATTCGTTTCGCCCACCGCGAGGTCACCGTGCGTCTGGCCGATGACAAGAATGCCGAGGACCTGACGCCCAAGCAGCGCGAGGCCGTAACAGGCGCAGTGCAGGCGGCGATTGATGAAGACTATCTTGACGATATTGGCCCGGGCGGCGGCGATGACAGATAGCGCATCCTCCCGCCCCTTTGACCGGCGTCTCTGACGAGACGCCAGCAAAGAGTTGGGCTGGGCCGCGCGTCCCGCGCGGCGGTGGCTCTTTGGATGAGTGGGATAAACTGACACGCCTTTGAGCCACGGCGGGCCGAGAACGTGCAGAGCGGTTGGGGTTTTTGCGAGCGAGGGTCTGTCGGAAAAGCGTCAGGCAGACAGACCAGCCCACTGCGGCGGGGAGGTGCCAAGCCTTGATGCGGGCAGCGGCCAGTGCATCCTGGCAGTCCCGACGCTCAGCGCGGATTTCAGGCGGTGGCCAGGCCCCCAACCCGAAACCTCGGTAGCCTGGGCATAGTCCTGCGGGGTGGCACCCTGCATCTCGACCTCGGGGTCGGATTTGCTGAGTGCCACCAGCAACTCTGCGGTGCGTGCAAGTGACAGTTTGGCGTGCATCACCGGGTTCCCCCGCGCGGCCTGCGCAAGCGCCGACAGGATTGATGCGGCCATCAGGTAACCGGTGGCGTGATCCAGCGCCTGCACGGGCAGGGGGGTAGGCTTGTCCGCCTGCGCCCAGATGCGCCCGGCATCGGCGATCCCGGCGCTCATCTGGACAAGGCTGTCAAACCCGCGTCGGGTCGACCAGGGGCCTTGCCACCCATAGGCGTCCAGTGTCACCTCAACCCGGTTCGGGGCCAGTTCATCCCGTTTGGTTTTGGTCAATCCAAGCGCGTCCAGTGCGCCGGGACGATAGCCGTGAACAAAGACGTCCGCTTCGGCCAGTAGGTCATGCAACTTTTGACCCCCGGCAGGAGATTTCAAGTTCAGATAGGTGCATCGTTTGCCCAGCGAGATGTCGGGAATGACCCCGGGCTCGTCCCAACCGGGGGGATCGATCCGCAGCACTTCCGCGCCGAATCCGGCGAGGGTTCGGGTGGAAACCGGGCCAGCCAGAACGCGGGTCAGATCAAGGACCCGCAAGCCAGCGAGTGGCCGGTCCGCCGTGGCATTTGGCCGGTCGCGCAGGGTGACGATTCGCGGGTTTTCCCAGGTAATCAGCGGGTCGCGCGACACGGCACGGCCCTGAGGATGTTCAAGCCATTCCACCCGGCTGCGCATGGCCGCCGCAACACCGCCTTCGGCAACAATTGCGCTTTCAAGTTCCGAAATCGCCCACTGCCTGACCGCCTGGGATACGGCTTCCCGATCTGCGGGTGTATCCAGAACCTTGAGGGCCGCGTTGCGATGATGCGGCAGGTTGGTGTGCAACCGGATCCAACCGTCCGATGCCCTGTAGTTGCCGGCAACCGCATCCCACAGTTCCGGCATCTGCCAGCCATCGGGTTTGAACGAAAACCCGAACCAGAGCGATGCCAGGCGGTGATCGACGGTGATTTCCGGTAGCTTCGCGGACAGGTTCAGGGCGGAAGTCAACGAAGCAAGCTCCTGCCCGACGGCGGCAAAGCTGGCCGTGGCCAGCTCTGACACCGCAAACACGCTTGAAAGTGCGCCGTTCCCGGTAGTCCGATAGCTGTCTGCGGCGGGAAGGGACGACAGCAGGCTCATTGCTGATAGGGGTCCAGACTGTCGCGCAGCCCGTCGCCAAGGAAGTTGAAGGCCAGCACCACGACGATAATCGGCAGCATCGGGATGGCGGTCCACGGGTAGATCTCGATCGAGGCGAGGTTCTGCGCATCGTTCAGCATCACGCCCCAACTGACCGCCGGTGCCCGCAGGCCAAGGCCGAGGAAACTGAGCGCCGTTTCCCCGAGGATCATTGCCGGGATCGACAATGTGGCCGAAGCGATCAGATGTGACATGAAGTTCGGCAAAAGGTGCTTGCGGATCACCCGCCCCGAGCTTGCGCCCATCATTTCCGCCGCGCGTACGTATTCCTCTTCGCGCAGGGACAGGAACTTGGCGCGAACGGATCGGGCGAGACCGGGCCAGTCGAGAATGCCGAGAATGATCGAGATGATGAAGAACACCGCCACCGGGCTCCAGTTCGACGGGACCGCAGCGGACAAGGCCAGCCACAGGGGCAGTTCCGGCAGCGAGCGCAGGATTTCGATCACCCGGTTGATGGTCCAGTCGATCCTGCCGCCGAAATATCCCGCCATCGACCCGAACAGGATACCCAGAAAGAACGACACCGAAATACCGATGAGGCCCACGGTCAGCGACAGTTGCGCGCCGTAAAGGATGCGGCTGAACACGTCCCGGCCCAGCCGATCCGAGCCCCAAAGGAACAGCGTGGCGCCCTCGGGGGCGCAGAACAGGTGCCTGTTTGTTTTGATCAGTCCTGCCAGCTTGTATTCGGACCCTTCACAGAAGAACCGGATCGGGCGTGGGTCTTCGGTGTCGGGGACGAATTTCCACTGAAAGGTCTCAAGATCAGCTTCGGCTACAATGGGATAGACGTAAGGCCCGACAAATTCACCTTCGTGGAACCAGTTGACGCTTTGGGGCGGGGCATAGAGGTGTTCGCCATTGCGGTCGTTCGGCCCGTAAGGCGCAATGAAGCCGGCGAAGGGCAGCATCAGATAGCATAGCAGCAGGAAGATACCCGAAATCAGGCCCAGCTTATGGGTCCGGAACTTGCGCCAGACCAGAACCCAGTTCGGCGCGTCCAAATCCGCGCGTTCGAGTTGTTGGATCGAGGCTTCGGGATCGAACGGGGCGTCGTCGACATAGCGGCCGTCAGGAAGTTTGCTCATGCTTCACGGCCCTCGTATCGGATGCGCGGGTCCAGCATGACCAGCAGGATGTCAGAGATCATCGTCCCGATCAGGGTCAGCAGGGCGACGAACATCAGGATGAAGGCCGACAGGAACTGATCCTGTGTCTTAAGCGCCGTCAGCAGGGTCGGGCCAATGGTTTGCAGGCCCAGAACGACCGACACAAGTACCGATCCCGACACCATCGAGGGCAGCAGGTTGCCGATGTCCGCCACAAACGGGTTGAAGGCAACGCGTAACGGGTATTTCGTCAGCATCCGCGACGGGGCCATGCCCTTGGCGATGGCGGTTTCGACATATGGCTTGCCCAACTCGTCCAGCATATTGGCCCGCAAACGCTGCATCATCGCGGATGCCCCGGAGGTGCCGATGACAAAGGTCGGAACAATCAGGTGGACAAGAATGGACTTCAGCTTGTCCCAACTCATCGGCTGGCCTTCGAAGGATGGGTCCATCAGCCCGCCGATGGGCAGGTTGAAATAGCGGTGGCCGTAATAGAACAGGATCAGCGCCAGAAGAAAGTTTGGCGTAGCGAGGCCAAGATAGCCGACAAAGGCCGAGGTGTAGTCGATCCAGGTCCGCGACTTTGCAGCAGCCAAAACACCCAGCGGCAGCGCCACTGCATAGACGAAAAGGATCGCGGCCAGATTGACCACGACCGTCAGCCACAGCGTGTCACCCACGATTTCGGACACGGGGCGGTCGAATTCAAAGGACCAGCCGTAATTGCCCTGCAACAATCCTTCGAACCCGTGGGGACCGGGCCAGAACCCCATCCAGATCAGGTATTGCTCCGGCATCGACCGGTCCAGCGCGTATTCCTTGCGCAGAAACTCGGCCTTGGCCACACCAGCCGACTGGCCCGAGGCCTGCAATTCAGCAATCTGGTTGCTGAGATAGTCGCCCGGCGGCAGGTTGATGATCACGAAGATCAGAACTGACACCACCAGCAGTGTCAGCAGCATCGTGAAAAAGCGGTACACCGCGTAGCGCAGCATGATCATTTAGCTGCTCCTGTCAGTCGGCGAAAAAGAACTCGTCTGGCCGGTGGACGCCGAAATGCGCACCGGGTTCCCACGCCCACATGGCTTGCTGAGGTACATTGCGCAGACGGTTCGAAACCACGATCGGTTGCGGTGCACCGTTCAGAATACCGATGGCGTAAAGCTGATCGGCATGAATTTTCAGCATTTCGGTCCAGACCGCCTGACGCTCTTCGTCGGTTGTGGCGATTTCCCATTTGTGGGCCAGTTCCATTAACCGCTCTGCCTCAGGCATGTCTGGTGACTCGCCCGCTTCGCCACCTGTCTGATGATACTGCCCCCATTTCGGCCACGCCAGAAACACCTGATCGGTCGGGGCCAGATAGGCGGGGGAAGTGTGATTTTGCGGGATACCGTCATCCCAGCCAAACCAGACGGATGCCATCGTATTGCCCGAGAAGACGCGGTTGCGCAGGATGTCACGGTCCAGCGGGCGCATGACCAGCTTGACGCCAACTTCGCGCCAGGTGTCGGTGACGATCTGCAATGCGTTTTCAACCTCTTGCCGTTCGCCAGCGGTTTCGATCACCAGTTCCATCGGACGTCCGTCAGGCAGCAATCGGATTCCATTGTTATCCCGCTTGTCTAGCCCGGCCTCGTCCAGAAGGGCATTGGCCTGCTCGATGTCGAACTGTGCCCAGGCCTGTGCATTTTTTTCGTTGTAGAAAGGTGAGGCAGGCAGCACCGACATGGCACCGGGCTGGGCCAGTTTGAAATAAAGCGCCTGGTTGATCGTCTGGCGGTCAATTGCGAGTGAAAGGGCGCGGCGCACGCGCACATCGCGCAACACTTCGCGCCAGCCATCATCCGAGTAATTCAGGTTTGGGTAGATTGCGATCTGTGACGCCACCCCAGTTTTCCAAAGCAGTGTCTTGTAGTTCCCCTTCTCCTCGCCCTTTTTCAGGATTGATGCGTCACGGAAAGCCAGCCCGCGCCCCTGCAAATCTGTCTCACCCGCGTTGGTCTTGGCTGCAACAAGGCCGGGGGCGACGATCTCCATCTCGACCACATCGATATAGGGCAGTTGCACACCCTTGGAGTCGATGCGGTGATAGTAAGGGTTTCGGACAAAGTTGTGCCGGATCTTCTTGCCCGAGCTCGCGTTCAGCCAGGGCTGCAGGGTTGGCAGTTCGTGGTTGTCGAATTTATAGAGGTTATCCAGCTTGTTGTGCAGCGCGGCCCAGCTTTTGACCCTTGCATCGTCAACCTGAAAGGCCAGATCTTCTGCATCTGCAAACTTCTCATGATATTGCTTGAGGAAGGCGGACGGGCGGTAAATGAAGGGGGGGCGGGCCTGCGCCAAAGATTGTAGGAAATTCGGGTTAGGATCGTCCCATTCGTACACGATTGTCCGTTCGTCCGGGAAAGTCACGGTCGGCAACTTGCCTTCGACTTGCAGGAAATCCGGCGGACCGGAGGGGCTGAGGAGTTCATTGTTGGCCACATCCTCCCACCAGTAGCGAAAATCTTCCGAGGTGAAGGGTGAGCCGTCGGACCATTTGTGCCCTTCGCGCAGATGCAGCGTGAACTTGCGGTTGTCTTCATTGTCGAACGAGGCCAGCAGGTCCGGGACAATTTCATAATTCTGGTCGAAACCGACCAGGCGGGCATACCCATAGACGACCATTTGGCGGATATCCTTGGACCGCGTCACCATCGTGCGCAAAGTTCCGCCGGGTGTGCCGAATTCACGCCCCTTTGCGGCCAGATCAACGATCAGGGGGTCCTTTGGCAAACGCTCCTGAACCGGGGGCAGGTTGCCTGCGTTGACTTCAGTGGCCCAGAATTCGCTTTCCTGGGGTGTCGGAACGGTCTCTGCCGTGGCGGGCAGCATCCAGGTCAGGGCCAGCGACGCGGCCAGAAACAGGGGACGAGTGGTTTTAAACATGGCAACGTACCTTATGGCCGGGCTCCAGCTCTATCAATGAGGGTACCACGGTGTCAGAGAAACGAAAGGCTTCTTCCCAGCTGCTCGGTGCCCCCGCGCCCAAAGCGACCAGTTTCAGGTCGATGGGGCGGTTGATGTCAGGTTCCGGTTGAGCGGCAATCAGCGCTTTGGTGTAAGGGTGGCGGGGATTGTAAAACAGGGTCTCAGGTGGGGCTTGTTCGACGATCAGTCCCCGTCGCATCACGGCGACCTCATCAGCGATGCGCGCCACGACGGCAAGGTCGTGGGAGATGAAGAAATAGGACAGGTTCAGACTGTCCTGTAGATTCTCCAGCAATGTCAGGATCTGTTCCTGCACCGACACGTCCAGTGCTGAGGTCGGCTCGTCACAGACGATCAGCAACGGGTCCAGCATCATGGCGCGGGCAATCGACAGGCGCTGGCGCTGACCACCGGAAAACGCATGCGGGTAGCGTTTGAGCATGTCCGCGTTCAAACCGACCCGTTGCAGCATCTCGGCCGCCTTGTCCCGCTGTTCGGAAACAGACCCGATGCGGTGGATTTCCAACGGCTCGGTCATGGCGTCCTGAATGCGCATGCGCGGGCTAAGCGAACTGTAGGGATCCTGAAACACCATCTGCGCATTGCGTTGAAACGCGGTGCGCTGGGCGCGTGTCATCTTGTGGACGGTGATCGGATCCGCACCTGCGGAAGTTCGGAACAGCACTTCGCCGCCCGGATCAGGTAGCTCGGCGCCCAAGGCGATGCGGGCGGCGGTGGTCTTGCCTGACCCGCTTTCGCCTACAACGGCCAGCGTTTTGCCCCGGGCCAGCTGCAGATCGACACCCTGACAGGCGAAGATTTTCTTGTCGTCCTGCCAACCCTTGCTTGAACGCATGGTGTAAGTCTTGCTGACGTCCTTCATCTGCAGGATCAGATCATCCTGCGGCATCGGCAGGCCGACGGCATCCTTGTCCGGGATTTCCGGTGCGGCATCAAACAGTTGCCGCGTGTATGGGTGCGCGGGCGCATTCAGCATCGGCTCGGCCGGACCGGCCTCCATCACGCGACCCTTGTGCATGACGACAACCTGCTCGGCCATGTTGGCGACAACGCCCAAGTCATGCGTGACCAGGATCAGCGCCATGCCGGTTTCTTTCTGTAGCTCCTTGATCAGCCCCAGAACCTGCGCCTGCGTCGTCACGTCCAGCGCGGTGGTCGGTTCATCTGCGATCAGCAATTCGGGTTTCGAGACCATCGCCATGGCGATCATCGCCCGCTGCCGCATGCCGCCGGACAATTCGAAAGGGTAAGAATCATATGCCCGCTGAGGGTCGGGAAACCCGACGCGCTCGAACTGGGTCAGAACCTCTTTGCGAGCCTGCGCCTCGGACGCACCGCGATGCAGCCAGAGAACCTCGCTGACCTGATTGCCGATCTTGTGCAATGGAGAGAGGGATCGCATCGGCTCCTGAAATATCATCGAAACGCGATTGCCGCGAATATCGCGCATCTGGCGTTCGTTGATTCGGGTCAGATCCACCAGACCCTTGGAATCATTCAAGGTAATTGTTCCGCTGCGAATCTGGGCCGTGCGCGGTAGAATGCGCAACGCTGCCCGGCAGGAAATGGTTTTGCCCGATCCGGATTCTCCGACCAAAGCAAGCGTTTGCCCCGCCTCGACGTCAAAATTCACGCCTTTGACAACAGATTCCGCACTGCCAAAGCCAATGCTGAGGTCTTGGACAGACAACAACGCATTCATGCAGGTTTACCACCTGTTTGACCGAAGGTCGGCATCGGCTTGTTCAACTCCCTGTGTTTTTTGGCTCAGTTTCGCGCGGTTAGTGCCGCATAGTCAAACCGTTCTTGGGCCCAAACGTCGCGGAAACGTGAAACCGGGGGCAATTTATCTACACAAAATCTTGAGTTCTTGTCATCTAGGGCAGTGTCGGCCACATCTTGTCTGTCGACTGCCATCAAGGAGAGATTTGCCCCGTGTCCGACAATCAAAGCCGTCTGGATCTGTTCATCGACCGCATGGTGTCACAGCGCGCCTGCCTGGATTTTGCCATTGCGCAAACCCGCAGCATGCCGGGTCCCGTGTTTGAGCTCGGGCTGGGCAACGGGCGAACCTATCATCACATGATCGGTCGTATTCAGGATCGCCCGGTTTATGTTTTTGAACGGGCGGTTGCGTCGCACCCGGAGTCCACACCGCCCGACGATCGGGTGATCCTTGGCGACGTGCGGGAAACTCTGCCCGCGTCGGTCGACCGTTTTGGCGCATCGGCCAGCTTGATACATGCGGATCTGGGCGGGCATAACAGGGCCAAGAACGATGCGTTCGCACGATTTGTATCGCCGCTGATCGAGCCGCTGCTGGCCGAGGGCGGATTGATGGTGTCCAGTGATCGCATGTATTTCGAGGCTCTAACCGAAGTGCCGCTGCCGGCAGGTGCTGTGGAAGGCCGCTGTTTCATTTATCGCCGCTGATCCGGACCACAGGAAAGAGCGCCAATGCTGTTTTATGACTGCTCAACCGCCCCCAACCCGCGCCGGGCCCGCATGTTCATCGCTGAAAAAGGGCTTGATATTGAAACCCGGCACATCTCGATCGCTGATCGAGAGCAGTTGAGCGACGATTTCAAGGCGGTAAATCCATGGGCAACGGTGCCGGTTCTGGTGACGGATGACGGCACAGTCCTGACCGAAAACCTTGGAATCGCTGCCTATCTTGAAGCGCGCTTTCCCAATCCGCCTTTGTTGGGCCGTGGTCCGGACGAAAAGGGACTTGTTTTGATGTGGAACAGTATTGTCGAGCAACAGGGCGGCGCCCCGATTGCCGAGGTGCTGCGCAACACCAATCCCTTCTTTCGGGACCGGGCGATCCCAGGACCGGTCAACTACGCGCAGATCCCCGAACTGGCGCAGCGCGGCACCGACCGTGTAGCACAGTTTTTCGATCTTCTGGAGCAGCGCTTGCGAAACAGCGCATTCTTGGCCGGGGCAGAGTTTTCACTGGCGGATATTTCGGCTTTTGTTTTTGTCGATTTTGCGCGGGTCATCAGAACGCGCATACCTCAGGAAAACACGGCGACGCTGGCATGGTTCGAGGGGATCAAGGAACGACCCGGCGCCAACCTTTGAAGCCAAGGTTTTAGGAAGCGTAGACCACCCAGGCCCAGACCATGGCGACGTAAGTCAGGTTGTGCATGAACTGATCCAGCCCGGCAGCCCGCCAGAATGCCGCCTGATTGGGTTGCAGTTGCCGCTTGTCCGAGTACCGGGCCTTGGCAAAGTCTATGTTGAAATGCACGAACCATTCCAGAACGGCGATAACAAGGATGAAAGCTATCGCGGTCCCGAACAGCAGAAACACAATAGCAGACCCCGCCGCATGCACCGCTGCATGCTGCGCGCGTCCCAAATGCATATATTCCCCGCGGCCCGACAGCATTTTTGCTGTCTGGAGATAAAAATCCGCGAACATATGTTTGACCTGCAATAAGCAGATCATCAGCAACACCGCGCCAAGTGTAGCAGTCAAAATCGCCTTCCCCATATCAGTCTGTCTCAAACTCTAGGTGCTAAATTGGGCTCGCGCAAATGAACTAGTTCACACAAGGGGGGAATTTTCGATCAATTGGAAACTATTTGCGTCTTTTGTTGGGATTGCGGTAAATTCGTACTGCTGAATTTAAAGATTACCATGACGTACGGGTCGATGACCTGAAGTAGGGGCGGGTTCAATAGAAAGAACGATTTTCCGGTTTATTTGGAAGTACTCCAAACGCGATCAGCTGGTGCTGCTGGCCGTGACGGCGACGCTGTTTCCATTGCTTTACCTGACGCTGGAACTGCCCAAGCGCATCATCAATGACGCCATCGGCGCAACCAGCAGCGTGGTCGAGGTCTGGGGCTACAGCCTGACGCAGACCAATTTCCTGATCATCCTGTGCTTTGCATTCCTGGCCTCGGTTCTGGCGCATGGTTTGATGAAGATGCGCATCAACACGATGAAGGGGATCCTTAGCGAACGGATGTTGCGCAGGTTCCGCTATCAGCTGATCAACAGCGCGCTGCGTTTTCCGCAACCTTATTTCGAGCGGGTCAGCCAGGGTGAACTGGTCTCGATGGTCACAGCCGAAAGCGAGCCGATGGGCGGGTTGATGGGCGATGCGATCAGCCAGCCGGTGTTGCAGGCCGGACAGATGATCACGATCCTGTCGTTCCTGTTTCTGCAAAGCGTCTGGTTCGGATTGGCAGCAGTGGCGCTGATCCCCTTGCAGGCCTGGCTTATCCCGCGCCTGCAGCAGCAGATCAACCTGCTGAACAAGAAACGCATTCAGGAAGTGCGCGTGCTTGCGGCCCAGATTGGTGAAAACGCGGCGGGCGCATCGACATTGCGGTCAAACGGCGGCTGGCGGTATCGTCGCGCGATGGTCTCGGATCAGCTGGGGCGGCTGTTCGGAATCCGGTTCGAGATCTACCAAAAGAAGTTTTTTATGAAATTCATAAACAACTTCATCTCGCAGCTGACGCCGTTCATGTTCTATCTGGTTGGCGGGCTTCTGGTGCTTCAGGGGTCGGTCTCGCTGGGGGCGCTGGTCGCGGCCTTGGCTGCCTACAAGGACCTGAGTTCCCCGTGGAAGGAACTGCTGACCTATTACAACCAGACACAGGACATGTCCCTGCGCTGGGACGTGGTGGTCGAACGCTTTGCACCTTCGGGAATGCTGGATGAAAGACTTTTCGACGGCGAACCTGAAACACGCCCGCATCTGAACGGCGATATCCACCTGAACCATGTCTCGGTGCGCGATATGGATGGGAATCAGGTGCTGGACGATCTGAACCTGACGTTTCCGGGTGGAAAGACAATTGGTATTTCGGCCCCCAGCGAGGAAGACCGGCGTGCATTGGCGGAACTGCTGACACGGGAAATCCTGCCAAGTGCCGGGCGCGTTGAAATCGGGGGGCAGAACCTGGCCGACATGCATCAGGGGGTTGTGGCGGCTCGGATCGGGTATGCCACGTCGCGGCCCGTGATGTTTCAGGGAACGCTGGGCGACAACGTCATGATGCCGATGCGGTTCAAGCCATTGTCGGACGGGCCGACCGATCCCGGATTTGCCGAAACCCAGCGCGCCGGAAACAGCCCCGATCCATTCCGGGCAGATTGGCTGGATCCGTCACTGGCCGGTCTGGACAATGCGCAGGCACTGCGTGCGTGGTGGCTGCAACTGGTCGAGGGCATGGGCTCGGGTGCGGCCCTGTTCCAGCGGGGCAGCGAGCAGACATTCGATGCAGCCGAGCACCCCGAGCTGGCGGCAAAACTGGTCGAACTGCGCCCGGTAGTGCAGCAGGCCGTTCAGCAGAATGGTCTGGAACAGCAAGCGCTGATTTTCGGTCGGGATACCTATAACCCGGCTTTGCCCGTGGCCGAAAACCTGCTGTTTGCCACCCCTCGCGTCCGGGTCACGCAGGATCTTCTGGCGCGCCAATCCGTGTTTCTTGGGCAATTGCGCGAACTGGGGCTGGATGAAACACTGGTCAGCCTGACCCGGGACGTGATCGACATGCTGCGCCAGATCTTTGGGCTGGATGGAACCGATCACCCTCTGTTCCGCAAACTTGGCCTTGAAGCCCAGACCTATGAGGCCGCGGTCGAGCTGATAGACCGCACCCGGGACGAAGGCGCGACAGGGCTGAACGATGAACAGCTGGCAAACCTGCTGGCGGTGCCGTTGGTGATCTCGGCCGAACAGATCGGGCCGGCCTTTACCAATGAACTGAAGGACCGGATTCTCGAGTTGCGTCACAGCCATTCTGACAAGCTGCTTGAGACATTGCATGACGTCTTCGTGCCGCTGGATGAAGGCGAGTTTGCACCGGGGCTGACCGTGATGGAGAACGCCCTTTTTGGCAAGGTCAGCCAGGTTGGAGGGGCCCGGTCCGACGAGTTGCGCAAGGTGATTGTCGATGTGCTGTCCGAAAACGGCGCGCGCCCTCTGGTGATCGAACTGATCTACAACGTTCCGGTTGCCCTCGGCGGGCAGAACCTTCCGGCGGTTTTCGCCGAACCTTTGGCCTTTACCCGTGCAACGATCAAGAAGCCGGACGTTCTGGTTCTTGAGAACGCGCTGGCCAGTTATGACATGAAAACGAAAGTGGCGGTCTACAAGAACCTGCGCGAGTTGTTGCCGGACACCACAGTTGTCTACCTGAATGATCAGTTCCAGAATCCGGATGCATTCGACATGCATGTGGAAATCAGGCAAGGTCGTGTCGTTTCAGGGGAGGGACCGATCGACGTGGAGGAAGACAGCGCCGCCTCAGCCGACCTTGCGCGCAAACTGCGAGCATTGGAGCAGACTCCCCTATTCTCGGGTCTGAACCGCAGACAGCTGCGCCTGCTTGCGTTTGGTGCGCGCTGGTTCGAGGCCGCGAAAGGCGAGGTGATCTTTCTGAAGGACGACCAGCCGACGGATGGGGCCTACGTTGTTCTTGAGGGCGAGGCGGGTTTGTATCTGCCGCAAAAGGACGAACCGGATCAGCTGATCACCAAGGTCGGACCCGGCGCGCTGGTTGGCGAACTTGGCCTGATCCGCAAAGAGCCGCGCGCGCTGAGCATGATTGCCGAAACCGATCTGTCCTGCCTGCGTATCGGTGAAGAAGAATTCCTTGCCGTCGTCGAAAACGATGCCGCAACCGCGTTCAAGCTGTTGCAGGTCATTGCCGGTTACGTTTCGAACTAGATGCCGCCGTCGGGTTTGCAGAACAGGTCATAGAGCAACGTGATGACCTGTGCGGTGTTGCCGTCTTTCAGTGTGTAGTAGATTGTTTTGCCATCCCGGCGGGTCGAGACCAGGTTTTCCTCGCGCAAGCGGGCAAGCATCTGACTGACTGCCGCTTGCCTTAGCTGCAACAGCTCCTCCAGTTGCCCTACAGATTTTTCGCCATCGCCCAGATGGCACAGGATCATCAATCGGCCTTCATGGGCCAGCGTCTTGAGAAATGCGGCCGCGCGGGCGGCGCTTTCGCTCATATCCGCAGGTTTTTCAGGGCTCAGTTGTTGGGACTGCACTTCGTTGAACGTCACGCGCGACCTGTCTACTAGTCTGTATTGTCAGCATTATGCCTGATTACAGTCGTGATTGTCACCCCTCGACAGCCGGGGCGCCGCCCTGAAAGGCGTTGCCGTTGACGTAGTCACAAGGTGCCTCCTGCATCTGCAGGTGCAGGCCATCCCCGGTATAGGGGTGCGCGCGGGCCAGTTCTTCATTGACGTCGATCCCGAGGCCGGCAGCAGTGGGCGGGATCACGAATCCATTGTCCACCTGCAAACTGCCGTTGATCAACTGGTTGTGGAACGGGGTTTCAATGGTTTCCAGCAGCAACAAGTTGGGTATGGATGCGGCCAGATGGATATTCGCGGCCCATTCCACAGGCCCCGCGTATAGGTGAGGTGCCATCTGTGCGTTGAAGATCTCGGCCATGGCGGCGACTTTCTTCATCTCCCATATCCCACCTGCGCGTCCCAGCGCGGGTTGCAGGATTTCTGCCGCGCCAGCCCGCAGAACCGCCCCGAACTCGGCCTTTGTGGTCATCCGCTCGCCTGTTGCCACCGGAATGCGGACGTTGCGGGCAACGCGCGCCATGTCTTCGATCATGTCCGGCGGTGTGGGTTCTTCGAACCAGAGCGGCGAATACGGCTCGAGCGCCTGACCCAGTCGGATGGCCCCCGCTGTGTTGAACTGGCCGTGGGTTCCGAACAGCAGGTCGGCCTTGTCCCCGACCGCCTCGCGTATGGCTTTACAGAACGCCACCGACATCGAGATATCGGACATCGCCGGCATATGGCCTCCGCGCATCGTGTAAGGACCAGCCGGGTCGAACTTAACCGCGGTGAAGCCGCGCCGGACCATTTCGGCCGCGCTTTCCGCCGCCTGATCGGGTGACGTCCAGAAATCGGTCAGATTGTGCCGGGGCAGGGGGTACAGATATGTATAGGCGCGAATGCGTTCATTCATCAGCCCGCCTAGCAGGGCGTAAACCGGGCGGTCCCGGTCCTTGCCCAAGATGTCCCAGCACGCGATTTCAAGCCCGGAGAACGCGCCCATGACCGTCAGGTCCGGACGCTGGGTGAAGCCGCTTGAATAGGCGCGGCGGAACATCAGCTCGATGTTCTCCGGGCTCTCGCCCAGCATGTGCCGTTCGAACACGTCCCGGATGACATGTTTCATGGCCTCCGGGCCAACCGACGAGGCGTAACATTCCCCCCAGCCGGTGATCCCGGTATCGGTCGTGACCTTGACCAGTATCCAGTACCGTCCGCCCCAGCCGGGGGCCGGAGGGGCCGTGACGATAATATCGAGATCCTGCAGTTTCATCAGCTGCCCTCCTGCCGGGTCGCGTTAGTTCTGGTCGAAGATAATGACGTTGCGTTTGGCCGAGCCGGTCTTCGTGTCGGCAATCGCCTCGTTGATCTGGTCCAGCGTCCAGCGCCCCGAAATCAGTTCATCCAGCTTCAGCCGCCCCTGTTCGTACAGGTCGATCATCCAAGGGATATCGCGCTGAATGACCACATCGCCCATTTTCGATCCGACCAGGCCCTGTCCCAATGCGGCAAGGATGACGGGTTCATAGGTAGACTGATCGCCGGAATGCGGCATACCGATCATGACGGCCTTGCCGCCGCGCCCAAGGTAACGCGGGGCCTGATCATAGGCCGGTATCGCGCCGACGGTAATCAGAACAGCATCCGCCCCGCGCCCGCCCAAAGCCTTGTATGCAGCCTTCCACGGCTCGTCCAGGCTGCCCAGCACGCCATGAGTCGCGCCAAACTCTTTGGCGATTTCCAGTTTCTCTTCGGTCATGTCCACAGCCACGATGCGCCGCGCCCCGGCAAGCCTTGCGCCCTGTATCGCGTTCAGGCCTACGCCCCCGGCGCCTATCACGACCACGTCCCGACCCGGGCGCAAACCGGCTGCGTTGACGGCTGCGCCAACGCCTGTGATCACGCCGCAGGACAACAGGCTGGCAACGTCCTTGGGCAGCGTTTCCGGGATTTTGACGATCTGCCTGTGGCTGACGACCACCTTTTCCGCAAAAGCGCCGCAGGCCATGGCCTGTTCAAGCGGACCGTTATCGGCTGTACGTAGCGGACCCTTGACCGTGTCGTAAGGGGTTTCACAGATCGTGGGTTTGCCACCTGCGCAGGACGGGCAGGACCCGCAGGCCCGGATCAGCGTGACAACGACCGGGTCGCCGACCTGGAACCCGCCTGCGTCCTTGCCCACCGCCGATATGATGCCAGCCGCCTCGTGCCCGTAAACGGCAGGCAGAAACCCGCCCCAGGCGCCACTGGCGTATGTTATGTCGGAATGACAGATCGCGACGGCGTGCAGGGTCACTTCGACCTCGCCATTGCCCGGAGCTGAAATCCGGACATCTTCAATGACAAGCGGTTCCCCGAACGCATGGCATACAGCGGCTTTGATGGTTTGCATTGTTGTTAACTCTCCCTTTCGCACACGGTGGCGTTATGGCGCGCAGGCTGCAAGGCGGAATCCGTCATCGCGATGTCGTTGTTACGCCACAAGAGGGCGCGCCCGGGAAAACAGCACGAAACCTGCAATCATCAGCACAAGGGCAAGAAGAAACGGCGCACCGGGCAAATAGATAGCTGTGTCCGGTCGCACGAAATGCGCGAATACGCCGGTCATCAGCAACGGAGAGATAATCATCGACAGAGCATGGAGTGAGGTCAGAACGCCCTGCAGTTCGCCCTGTTGGGAATCCGGTGTGGCCCGCGACATCATGGCCTGCAGGGCCGGGGTAATCACGGCGCCAAAGGCCGTGATCGGGATCAGGATCAGGGCGACAGTTCCGTTGGTCAGAAACGCCAACAGCAAGAAACTGATTATCTCGAATCCCATGCCGTAGATGATGGTTGCCCGCTCGCCCAGATATCGCGTGGCCGGGCGGATCAGACCGCCCTGCACGGCCGCCATGGCCATGCCGTAGACCCCAAGCGACACCCCGATCATCTGCGGTGACCAGCCAAAGCGCTCAGTCGTGAAATACGACCAGATTGCGGGATAGACATAGATTGACACCGAATACAGGAAGTAGACCCACAACAACGGTCGAATTCCCGGCAGTCCGGCGATAGCGCGCAACGAATTTGCGGTATTGGCACGTCGCCAGCTGAATGCGCGCCGGGTCTTGTCCGTGATCGTTTCCGGCATGACGAACAGACCGACGACGAAGGTCAGCGCAGACAACCCCGCCGCCGCCCAGAACGGCGCGCGGGTTCCGTATTCACTCAGCACACCGCCCAGAACTGGCCCAAGCACGAAGCCAACGCCAAAGGCGGCCCCGATCAGCCCGAAATTGGCGGCTTTCTCGTGCGGTTTTGACACGTCCGCCATGAAAGCCGCCGCGGTTGCGTGGGTGGCCGCGGTGATGCCGCCCACGATGCGCCCGGCAAGAAGCAACCAGATACTGCCTGCAACCGCCATGACCACGTAGTCCAGTGCCATGACAAACAGCGACACCAGAAGAACCGTGCGCCGACCATAAGAATCAGAAAGATTTCCCAAAATGGGGCTGAACACAAACTGCATTGCAGCGAATGCGGTGCTGAGAATCCCGCCCCAGATCGCAGCACTTGCCAGCGTTCCTGCCTGAACTTCGAGGATCAGTTCGGGCATGATGGGCATCACCAGACCGATGCCCATGGCGTCGATCATCACGATGCTGAGAACAAACAGAAATGGCAGACGCATGAGTACCGGTTTCATTGGTTTCTGCGCGGACCCTAGCGACCGGCCGCAGGGAAGGGAACATCCCTGTACCGTGTCGTGACGTCCGGTCAGCCGGGTTCAGAGTCCATGCTCGATCTCGCTCAGCAGTTTGGCCAGCTTTTCCGGCTGCGCGAAAAACGGTGAATGCGAACTGTCGATGGTGTGACGCAGGTTCGGTGGCGCGCAGTGGCTCATCGTTTCCTGGTATTCGGTCGGTATCGTATGATCGTCGGTTGTACGGATATATGCCTTTTTGACGCCGGCGTATCTTTCGGACAGCGGCAAAGGGGTGTCCTGAGGCCGGATTGGCTGAGGGCACATTCGTGCCAGCGCATATTGGGTCGTGCCGGTCGGGCAGTCGTGATAAAACAGATCCTGCACCCGGTCTGGATGAACGGTGTAGGACAGGCCGTCGGCAGATTTGTCCACGGCGTCAACAATCAGTTGCCGGGGCGCGCGTTTTCGCATCTCGACCATCGACAAGCCGTCATGCGGCACATACGCGCAAAGATAGATCAGGCCCCGCATCGCGTTTGGCTGAGCCTCGGCGGCGGCGCTGATCGGATATCCGCCCCAGGAATGCCCGACGATGAGTGTTTCCGGTGTTGTGGCCGCCAGAACAGCGTCCCGACACCCGTCCAGCGTAACGTCGCAGATGCGGGTCGGGTCGGAACCGTGGCTGGGCAGATCGATGGCATGGGCGGAATGCCCCAGACGTTCAAGTGCGGGGATAAGATCGCGCCAGCACCATGCGCCATGACAGGACCCGTGGGTCAGCAAAAAATCCGCCACAGTCGTCTCTCCTTCAGATATGTCCGACATCGGACAGGAAGCGTCGCAACAAGGCGGCGTATTGCTTGGGGTGTTCGACACAGGGCAGATGTCCCGCCTTGCGCATCAGTTCAAACCGGGAGCCGGGGATCAGGTCAACTGTTTCTCTGACCAGATCGGGCGGGGTCGAGCCGTCCTCGCTGCCGGCGATGCCCAATGTGGGCAGGCGCAATCCGCTGGTCGGCGTATAGAAATCGGTGCCCGATATGGCGGCGCAGCACCCCAGATAACCTTCGACCGGTTGGCGAACCATCATGTTGCGCCACAGCAGATGATCCGCCGATGTGCGATAGGCCTTCGAAAACCACCGTTCCATCGTTGCGTCGGCCAGTGCTTCGATCCCGCCAGCTCGCACCGCGGCCATGCGATCCTGCCAGATGGCCGGGATCGCGATTTTGGCGGCGGTGTTTGATAGAACCAGCGCGCGGATTTGATCCATCCTTTTGACGGCCAGGCCTTGGGCGATCATGCCGCCGATGGACAAGCCGACGAATACGCAATCCCGGACACCAAGATGGTCCAGAAGGGCCTCGGTATCCCTTATCAAGGCGCCCATCGAATACGGGCCGGGAGGCTGCGAAGACAATCCGTGACCACGCTTGTCGAAACGGATGATCCGCAGGCCATCCGGCAGATGCGGCAGGACGCTGTCCCAAAGGCGCAGATCGGTCCCAAGGGAATTGGCAAACACGATCGGTGCCCCGTCCGGGTTGCCGTCCGTTTGGTAATGCAGTTGCACGTCACCAAGATCGGCGATTTGCATGATTTCGGTCCCTGTCGATTCAGAGTTCGGGGTCAACTTGCACGGATTGCCGCCTGCTGTCAGGTCAGGAATTCCAACGCCTGGCCAAAAACTTGCGGATCGGCATTTCCGCCGGATGCCACTACAATGACCGCGTCGCCCTGAATCTCGTCCTTTCGGAACAAGGCTGCCGCCAATGACACGGCCCCGCCCGGTTCCAGCGCGATCTTGAGGCGCAAAAAAGCCTGCGCCATTGCCCGCAGGGCTTCTTCCTCGGATACCGCCAGCCCGGGACCGCACAAACGCTGAAGGATCGGGAAGGTGATCCGGCCGGGTTGGGGGGTCAGGATTGCATCGCACAGATTGCCCGCTGCCGCCGTGTTCTTTTCGATGCGGCCGCTTTCCAACGATCGTTTGACATCATCAAAGCCTTCCGGCTCGCACGGGCGAACCCGCAGGTCAGGCGCGTGTTTTTCCAAAGCCAAGGCAATGCCCGATGACAGGCCGCCGCCGCCGCAACACACCAGAACGTCCGCATTGGCAACCCCGGCTTCGGCTGCCTGACGAGCAATCTCAAGCCCCGTGGTGCCCTGTCCGGCGATTACTTGCGGTTCGTCGTAGGGCCGGATCAGCGTCAGCCCACGTTCCTGCGCCAGACCTTCTCCGATCTCCTCGCGACTTTCTGTTGTGCGGTCGTAGAGAACAACCTCGGCCCCCAATGCGCGGGTGTTTTCGATCTTCAGCCGTGGCGCGTCTGAGGGCATGATGATGACCGATGATATCCCGTTCCGGGACGCGGCCAGCGCAACCCCCTGCGCATGGTTGCCCGAGGAATAGGCAATGACGCCGCGCTGCCGGTCACTTTCTTCCAGCGCCGAGATTGCCGACCATGCGCCGCGAAACTTGAAGCTGCCGGTATGTTGCAGGCATTCGGGTTTCACCAGCACACGCCGGCCTGCGATTTCGTCCAGAAAGGGCGAGGTCAGGATCGGTGTTTCCCGCACATGTCCCCGCAGTCGGGTGGCGGCGGCTTCGATCAAATCAATGGTGCTCATGCGGCGTCCAGTACTTTGCGAATGACGGTCAGCGAAGGGGGCTCGTCCAGAAAGGGAACATGCCCACGGTCCGGCACCTCAGCCACGATAAGTCCGGGGTGACGAGTTTGCATTTGGGTAAGTGTTTCCCTTACCAGAATGTCCGAGTTTGCGCCACGGATGACACCAACCGGCAAATCGCGCAAGGCCTCGAACAACGGCCACAAATCCGGCACCACACCGGCAGCGGCTTGTTCGATCAGCGCGGTCCGCAAGGCGGGGTCGTAGCGCAACGACAGATGCCCGCCCTGATCTTCGTACTGAAACTCGGCCTGCCGTCGCCAGATGCTCAGAGGGACACCGGGGAAATGAGGGTCCATAGCCTGTTTCAGTTGCCGTGCCGCCTGATCTAGTGTTCTGGAAACCGGCGGTTTGCCAACGTATTCCATGATCTTGGCAATGCCTGCAGGTTCAATGACCGGGCCGACATCGTTCAGGATAACGCCGGCCAGCCGGTGGCGATGGCTGATTGCCAGCGCCATCGCGATCAAACCGCCGCGGGACGTCCCCAGAATGACCACCCGGTCGAGGGCCAGATGATCCAGCAATTCGATTGCGTCCAGCGCCTCGCGCTGGATGTTGTAGTTTGTGTGGTCCGGGTCATGATCGGAACGACCGCGCCCGCGATAATCCATCGTGATCATGCGGCAATTGGCCATGTGGGGCGCAAGGAAAGAAAAATCCCGACCATTGCGCGTCAATCCGGCCAGACACAGGACCTGAGCGCCTGTGCCGTTGTCCTCATAATAAATGCGCTTGTTGTCCGAGGTCGTGAAAAACGCCATCAAAGACCGGCCAGCTTTGGGATCGAAGTCAGGTCGGGCAGGACATGAGCGGGCGTCCACGGCAATCGGTCCTGGGGTTCGCCTGCACGGTTGACCCAGGCAGTCACGAATCCGTATCCGCTGGCGCCGGCAGCGTCCCAGCCATTGGAGCTGACGAACAGGACCTGATCGCGTTCACAGCCAAAGCGTTGCTGCACAAGGTCGTAGACTTTCGCATGTGGTTTGAAGACACCAACAGTTTCGACCGACAGCACGTCGTCCAGCAGATCGCCGACGCCGGCCGACTGCACGGCACCTTCCAGCATCGGCGGAGATCCGTTGGACAGGATGGCGGTCTGTAAACCACCCGCTTTCAATGCCTTCAGCATCTCGGGCACTTCCGGATAGGACTGCAGTTGCCAGTACAAATCCAGTAGCCTCTGTCGCAGGGCGGCATTGCCATCTAGCCCCGTGGCTTCCAATGCCCAATCAAGCCCGTCCTGCGTCACGTCCCAAAAATCGGCATGCGCCTCTGTTATCGCCCGCAACCAGGTATATTGCAGCTGTTTCAGGCGCCAGAAATTGGCCAGCTCGGGCCATTTCTGCCGTAGCGCCTCGAACTCCGGTTCACCTGCGGCCTGCCTTGCGGCGGCGGTGACATCGAACAACGTACCATAGGCATCAAAAACACAGGTGGAAATTACCATCGGACCCTCACTGCCATTCGGCGGCAGGTTGGCACAGGAGTTTCGTGGGTTAAAGGGGCAAGGGTTTACATTATCGTGTCATACCCTAGGTTGACCGGTTCATTCCTTACCCGGTCGGAGTTCAAAATGACTGAAATCAAACAAGGCGACACAGTGCGCATCCATTATACCGGCACCTTGCTGGACGGATCCGTCTTCGACAGTTCCGAGGGGCGCGATCCGCTTGAGTTCGTCGTTGGCTCGGGCCAGATCATTCCCGGTCTCGACACGGCCATGCCGGGTCTGGCGGCAGGCGACAAGAAACGGGTCGAAATCGCCTGTGTGGAAGCCTATGGGCCGATCAACCCGGCGATGCGCCAGGCCATCCCGCGCGAAGGCATCCCGGATGATATTCCGCTGGAGCCTGGTACTCAGCTGCAGATGCAGACGCCTGACGGGCAAGCCTTGCCTGTTACCGTTGTCGATGCAGATGAGGCCACTGTTACTCTTGACGGGAACCATCCCCTGGCGGGACAGGACCTGATCTTTGAGATTGAGGTGGTTTCGGTAAACTGACCGGAAAAGGCGAAAAGACCGTCAGCCTGCAATCATGCCGATAAGGCGGTCCACAGCTTCACGCACCGGTGGCTGAGTCAAAAAGACAAACAGCACCAGAAGGGATGTCAGCGTCAGTAACATGACACGACCCCGATTGGTCAGGAGTCCCGACTTGCGCCGGACCTGAGGTCCGCGCGCGTTGTTTGCAATGATCTGGTCTAGCTTGCTCATAAGCCAATCCCTGCCGCCGAAAAATGGTCAAATCTAGGCGTCGGCAGGGAAAGATATGGTCACATCGCCTCGGGCTGCGGCATTCCAAGGATATGGAAACCGCCATCTACGCGGATGATCTCACCTGATGTGCAGGACCCGGCGTCCGACGCCAGATAAACCGCAGTGCCGCCCACAGCCTCAAGCGTCGCGTTCGATCGCATCGGCGCGTTCTGATCGCAGAACTTGTAGGTCTTGCGCGCGCCGCCAATTGCGGCCCCGGCCAGCGTTTTCATCGGCCCGGGAGAGATTGCGTTGACGCGAATACCGTCGGGGCCCAAATCGTTGGCCAGGTAGCGGGTCGCCGATTCCAGTGCCGCCTTGGCCACACCCATCACGTTGTAGTTGGGAACAACCTTGTTGGACCCCTGATAGGTCAGGGTCAGCAAGGTGCCACCATTGTCCTTCATAAGCGGATATGCGCGGCGCGCGACCTCGATAAATGAATAGGCCGAGACATCCAGCGAGTGTTTGAAGTTCGCACGGGTCGTGTTCAGAAACCGGCCGGTCAGTTCGTTCTTGTCGGAATAGGCGATGGCGTGCACGACGAAATCGATGGTCGGCCAGCGCTCACCCAGCTCGCCAAAGGCGCGGTCCAGCGATGCGTCATCGGTAACATCCGCATCTACCATGAAATCGCTGCCGAGGCTTTGTGCCAGCGGCTCCAGCCGCTTTCCGAACGCCTCACCCTGATAGGTGAACGCCAGTTCGGCACCGGCTTCATGCATCGCCTTGGCAATGCCCCACGCAATCGAGCGGTCATTCGCCACGCCCATGATCAGGCCGCGTTTGCCCTTGAGAAGATCCGACATCATAGTCACCCGTTATACCTGGACAGGATCATGGAGCCGTTGGTGCCGCCAAAGCCGAAGCTGTTGGTCATCACGCTGTCCAGGCCTGCGTTTTCAACCACCTGAGTTGCAATTTCACCGGGCAGGATGCCGTCGGAAAGTGTGTCGACATTGATCGACGGAGTAATGAAGTCATTTTGCAGCATCAAAAGGCAGAAAATCGCCTCAAGCGCGCCGGCTGCGCCTTGCGCATGGCCCGTCATCGATTTGGTCGACGAAATCGGCGGTACGCTGCCCTCACCGAAGATACGGCGGACCGCCTCAACCTCGCCCACATCGCCGACCGGGGTCGAGGTGCCGTGGGCGTTGATGTAATCGACCTTACGGCCTTCGGGCAGGGTGGACAGGGCCAGGCGCATCGCACGCTCGCCGCCTTCACCGGACGGTGCAACCATGTCATGTCCGTCGGACGTCGCGGCATAACCCGTGACCTCGGCATAGATATTCGCGCCGCGTGCCAGTGCATGTTCCAGGTCTTCCAGAACCACGATGCCGCCGCCGCCGGAAATCACGAAACCATCGCGGTTCTGATCGAATGCACGCGAGGCTTTTTCGGGGGTGTCGTTGTATTTGGAGGACATCGCACCCATCGCGTCGAACAGACAGGACAGGGTCCAGTCCAGTTCCTCGCCGCCGCCTGCAAACATCACATCCTGCTTGCCCAGCATAATCTGTTCCGCCGCGTTGCCGATACAATGCAGCGACGTCGAGCAGGCCGACGTGATGGAATAGTTGATACCCTTGATCTTGAACGCTGTCGCAAGGTTCGCCGAAATTGTCGAGCACATGCATTTCGGCACCGCAAATGGGCCGATCCGCTTTGTGGCACCGTTTTTCAGCACAGTCTGATGCGCTGTCAGCATGGCGCTGGTCGATGGTCCACCGGAACCGGCGACAAGACCCGTGCGCGGGTTGACGACCTGGTCTTCGGTCAGGCCGGCGTCTTCGATCGCCTGGCTCATGGCGATGTGCGCGTATGCGGCACCAGGGCCCATGAAACGAAGGGTGCGCTTGTCCACATGCTCGGCCACGTCGATCTTGAGCGTTCCGGCGATCTGGCTGCGAAATCCGTGTTCGACCATCTGTTCGTTGGCTTCGATCCCGGATTTACCTGCCTTGAGCGAGGCGAGGACCTCTTCGGCATTGTTGCCGATCGAGGAAACGACCCCCAGACCGGTGACGACGACGCGACGCATATGCGTACTCCTGTATTCCGTTCCTTGTTACCAGTCCGTCAGCCGGGGTTCAGCTTTCGGACAGCGCAACCTTCATGTCCTTGACCTGATAAATCACTTCGCCGTCGGCTTCGACCCGGCCATCCGCCACACCCATGGTCAGACGGCGGGTTTGCACGGCTTTGGTGAAATCCACGTAATATGTCAGCATCTTGCGGTCGGGGCGCACCATTCCGGTCAGCTTGACCTCGCCCACACCCAATGCGTATCCGCGCCCCTGCCAGCCGCGCCAGCCCAGATTGAAGCCGGTCAGCTGCCACAGCCCGTCCAGACCCAGACAGCCTGGCATGATCGGGTTGCCGGGGAAATGGCAGTCAAAGAACCACAGGTCAGGATTGATGTCGAATTCTGCCACCACATGGCCTTTGCCATGTTCGCCGCCATCGCCGGAAATGTCTGTGATCCGGTCCATCATCAGCATCGGTGGGGCAGGTAACTGCGCGTTTCCGGGGCCGAATAATTCGCCACGGGCGCATTTCAGCAGATCATCCTTGTCAAAACTGCTCGGGAATTGGGCCATTCTGCCGCCTCTCCTGCCAGGGGTCCGTTCGTTATATCTGGCCTCGTCTAGCACCCGTTTGCAAGGGCCTGCAAGAGTTGTGGTCCATATCATGTCGCGCTCAGCCCATTCTTTGCGAATGAATTTCATTTGAAATTGTGGGGGCGAAGCACTTATATGTAAGTCAGCCAGAATTGTGGGTATCGGAAATCATGACACCTCAAAGCCAGAAAAGAGCCACGACTTGGCTTGTAGACGCCGGATTGCGCCCGACGCGCCAGCGTGTCGCTTTGGCCGAGCTGCTTGTTGGCGACGGAAGACACCGTCACGTCACCGCCGAAAGCCTGTTTGATGCGGCCAAGAAAAATGGCGACGCGGTGTCGCTGGCGACCGTGTACAACACGCTGCGCGCCTTTTGCGACGCCGGTGTTCTGCAGGAAATCACCGTGGACGGGTCAAAAAGCTATTTTGACACCAACACGCATGACCACCCGCACTTCTTCTGGGAAGACGAAGGGAGGCTGAGCGATGCGCCCTCGGATCAGTTGGTGATCCAGCGTCTTCCCGAAGCGCCTGAAGGGGTCGAGATCGCGTCGGTTGACGTTGTTATCCGCCTTCGCAAAACGCAGTAACACCTCTCAATCGCCGAGTTCAGCCAGAGCCTGTTCCGCCTTTTGAACATTGCTGTCCGCCGGACCGATTCCGTGACGTGCCAGAACCACGGGTTCTGCCGCTTCCGGGTTGGATATCGGCTTGCTGGTTAGCGGTCGCCCGTCATAGCTGAAATGGCTGTGCGGGATGGCATAGCTGATTGCGATTCCCTCGCCGTGGGCGGCAAGGCTGCGCTGGATTTCCAGCGAGGCCGCGCGGTGCGCGACGGTGGGCGACAACCCGTTTTGCCGGAACAGGCCCAGCACATGCTGCGCCGACAAACCCTCCTGAGACAGGATTAGGGGGTGCGATTCCAAATCCTTCAGTGAAATTGTGCCGTTGCCCGTCAGAATATGCTCGGGCGGCATCACCGCGTGGGGGATGTTGTCGAACAGGATGCGCCGCGAGAACCCTGCATCCATGCTCAGCCCATAGGTCAGGGCAACGTCAATGCGCCCATCTATCATTCCCGAAATCAGTCCCTCGAATCCGTCCACCTGATAAGTGATCGCGACGTCAGGCAGGGCATTCCGAAGTAGGTGCAAGGCCGGAGCCATGAGGAAAGGGGCCAGGTCCAAGAAACACCCGATCCGCAGCGTCGCCGCGCCGGTGTTGGTCTGGTCCGACGATTCCAGCCGCGCGGCACGGTCCAGCAGCGCCTCAGCCTCGCCGATAAACCGGCGGCCCTGTGGCGTGACGGCCATCGCGGCGCCTCGTTTGCGGGCAAAAAGCGGATACCCCAATTGCGACTCGACCCGCGTCAGGGCGGTGGACAGCGCGGGTTGCGAGACATTGAGTTGCTGAGCCGCCGCAGACAGGCTGCCGTAGCGGCCGATTGCGCAGATATATTCATAATGTCGGAGCGTAACGTATAACATGCCATTAATTCTAGGTTCGAAAGATATTATTTGAACAGAATTAATTTCCATGTGCAGATCGGGCAGGGAACGCACGGAGATCGAGATGACACACCCCCTTGTTACACAGGAAATGATTGACACCTTTCAGGAAGACGGCGTGGTCCTGATCAAAGGGCTATTTGCCGATCACGTGGAAGCTCTGCGCGACGGAGTGGCCGCAAACATGGCCGAGCCTGGACCGTATGCGTCCGACAACCATAAACAGGGCGAGACCGGACTGTTTTTCGACGATTACTGCAACTGGTCGCGAATCGGACAGTTTGAAGACGTGATCCGAAACTCTCCGGCTGCCGAGGTGGCTGCAGACCTGATGCAGTCGCGCAGTGTTCAGATGTTTCATGATCACGTGCTGGTCAAGGAACCTGGAACCTCGATGGCGACCCCATGGCACCAGGATGGTCCCTATTACTTTGTTGATGGCCAGCAAACGATCAGCTTCTGGTCGCCACTTGATCCGGTCAAGCAGGCAACCTTGCGCTGCGTTGCCGGGTCGCACCGGTGGGAAAAAGAAGTCCTGCCGACACGATGGGTTTCCGAGGAAGGGTTCTTTGCGGATGAAGGCCAGTACATCCCCGTGCCCGATCCGGATGCCGAAGGCATGCGGGTCGTCGAGTTCGAGATGGAGCCGGGAGATGCGGTCGCCTTCAATTACCGCACACTGCATGGAGCGCGGGGCAATCAGTCGGACAGCCGCCGCCGGGCGTTTTCGTTGCGGCTGGTCGGTGACGACGCACGCTATGTCGAGCGCCCGGGCCGAACTTCGCCCCCGTTTCCGGGGCATGACATGCAGCCGGGGCAACGTCTGCGCGAAGACTGGTTTCCGGTCTTGTTGCAGCGGTAGGGGACTCTGCCCCCATCGCCACAATGCCGCGCTTCCACTGCGGCATTTTCAAACAGACGAAAAGCTTGTCAGAACCATTGTCCCGATTCCATCAGGCCCAGATCGAGCAATTGCTGCGAGGTCCATTCAAACGGCACTGAATTCTGCCAGCGGAAGGTCGGGATATCGAATGTGGAACCGGCATTGCTTTTAAGGGCCTTGGCAGCGCGGAAGGAACAAATCGCGGCCGTCAGGTTATGATGCCAGGGGCACGAATACGTGTTGTATTCCGCCTCGTTAAAGCTGTGGTCCGGCAGAAGCGTCAGGGTCTTTTTCGCCTTGAACAAGGAAATCCTGTCAATGCGGCGGCGTTCGTAGGGGATGTGATCCTCGAACCGCCACCGCAGGCCACCTGACATGTCCAGTTGGCGCTCAAGCGGATGTCCGTCAGCATCGTGGCGGGCGTGCGCGTAGTATCCGGTTCGGTCCAGCATGGCGTGATCGGGGGCTACACCGTTGGGATATACGGCCAGGTCCTCGGCATAAAGGTCGATCACGTGGCACAGCATCGCATTGCGTCGCTCTTCGGTGTGGAACGTCAGCATTTCGCCGATGCTTCGGGTCTCGCAAAACGGAAAGAACAGGTACTCGGCGTTGTAGCAGTAGTACAGCCACAACCCCGGCGCGGCCTGGATGATCCGATTGAGGGCGTCAAAGACAACGGTTCTTGGCGCGCAGGTCTGATCCACCCGGTGAACGCGTTCGGACAGTTCCGGGTCCAGTTGAAACTCCGGCGGCATCAAAGCGATCAGGGATTTGAAGCCAAGGTTCAGATGGTGGCGGATGGTTCCGTCAAGTTCGACGTCGTCCTCGGCGATGATCAGGGCAACGGGTCCCTTGGCGAGGGCAGCGCTGCCGGACTGCAGAAATGTGTCGAGGGTCTTGTAGTGCATCGCCTGTCTTGATCCGCCGTGCTGGAATTGCCGGCCAAAATCGGTTAATCGCGTCGGCATTGCAAGCGGCGTTCTATGGGTATAGACGACGCCGATCCCGCGAACGCAAAGGCCGTTTTCATGTCAGAACCCAAGAAGCTGTACATCAAGACCTATGGTTGCCAGATGAACGTCTACGACAGCGAGCGTATGGCCGAAACTCTGGGTGGGAAGGGCTATGTCGAAACCAAAAGCCCGGACGACGCGGATATGATCCTGCTGAACACCTGCCATATCCGGGAAAAAGCCGCCGAAAAGGTCTATTCCGAATTGGGCCGGTTCAAGGGGCTGAAGGCCGAAAAACCCGATCTCAAGATTGGCGTTGCGGGCTGTGTCGCCCAGGCCGAGGGTGAAGAGATCATGCGCCGCCAGCCTCTGGTCGATCTGGTTGTGGGGCCGCAAAGCTATCACCGCCTGCCCGAGATGGAGGCGAAGACCCGCGCGGGCGAAAAGGCGTTGGATACGGATTTTCCGGAAGAGGACAAGTTCGAGAAGCTCAAGAACCGTCCAAAGGCCAGCCGTGGGCCAACTGCATTTCTGACCGTTCAGGAAGGTTGTGACAAGTTCTGTGCCTTCTGCGTTGTTCCCTACACGCGGGGGGCCGAAGTCAGCCGGCCTGCGGACCGTATCATCCGCGAGGCGCAGGATCTGGTTGACCGCGGCGTGCGCGAAATCACCCTGCTGGGACAGAACGTCAATGCCTATCACGGTGCGGGCCCGAACGGGGATGTGTCTCTTGCCGACCTGATCTGGGAGTTGAACAAGGTCGACGGACTGGAGCGTATTCGCTTTACCACATCGCACCCCAATGACATGGCGGATGACCTGATCGAGGCGCATGGAACCTGCGAAAAACTGATGCCGTATCTGCACCTGCCAGTGCAGTCGGGATCGGACAGGATCCTCAAGCGCATGAACCGCAGCCATACCGCCGAAAGCTATCTGCGCCTGATCGAACGTATCCGCGCTGCGCGGCCGGATATCGTCATGTCCGGCGATTTCATCGTGGGCTTTCCGGAGGAAACCGAACAGGATTTCCAGGAGACCATAGAACTGGTCGAGCAGGTCCGGTATGGATATGCCTATTCTTTCAAGTATTCGACGCGCCCCGGCACACCGGCCGCCGAGCGGCAACAGGTCGACCCGCAAGCGGCGGATGATCGTCTGCAGCGTCTGCAGGCGCTGATCACCCGCCATCAGCGCGAGATCCAGGATGACATGGTCGGCAGAAAAGTACGGGTTTTGTTTGAAAAACAAGGGCGTTTGCCGGGCCAGATGGTCGGAAAATCCGAGTATCTGCATTCGGTTCACGTTACGGGCACCGATATTGTGGCGGGCGATCTGAGGGACGTGCTGATCACCGAATCCGGTGCAAACTCGCTTGCGGGCGAAGTGATCTGAGGCCGTCGTAATCCATGGCGCAGACACCATAACTGGTGTTTGTTTCCAAAATTTACCCTTGATTTATCGTTGCGAACTATGGTCGAGGAAACCCAGTCTTTCCTTGGGGCGGTTCCCACGCGCCTTTTTGGAGCGGATATGCGTTGGTCCGATGGTTCGTTCGGCGCAAAGGAGGGTACGAGTGAAAAAGCGAGCACATTCGGTTTCACCCAGGTTTTGGGCAGCATTGCCTTTGGCCCTTTTGATGGTGTTTCAAGCCGGTTCCAGCCCCGCCAGCGATCGCAACGGCGATGTTGCTGATGCTGAAGTGATCAGCGCAAAACGGTACGGCGATGATGTCAGCGCGTTCTACCTCGGGCTCAGTGCCGGATACGGGGGCGAGGGGGATGACAGGTTTGGCCTCAGAACTCCTGCCGGCACCACGACTGTCGGCGATCTCACCCTGAGCGGTTCTTATGGCGGAATTCGGGGCGGGTGGCGCGGCAGCCTGCCTATCAGCGGTCGGCGCAACTATGTCTACGGGTTAGAGCTCGGGTACGATTTCGGATCATTGGAAGACAGTGTTTCCACTCAAGTTGGGTCCGTTGCCGTCACGGGCAGTTCCGAAATTTCCGATATCCTGTCGGTCCGGTTTCGTAATGGCGTGACAAACCGGGGCGGAAATATTCTGTATTTCGTGTCCCTCGGGTACGTGCAGGGCGATGTGACCACCTCCAACAGCTTTGGCCCCGTATCCCGCATTCAGTCCTTTGAGGAAAGCGACCAGCGCGGCGGGTTCTCGGTCAGTGTCGGTGCAGAGCACTTCCTGTCCGATAACTGGTCGATTACCGGTGAATATGAATTTGTTCAGTTCCAGTCGAAAGACGTGACGTTCGACTCGGGCTTTTCCACAAAATCCACGCCCAAGTATCAGGGGCTTCGGTTCGGTCTGAATTACCGGTTCTGAGGGCGCATTCCACCAAACGCGACCCAAGGCGCAAGGGGACGGTCGGCGGCGCTTTTGCAATGCGTCGGGGAAAATTTGAAACTCTGTCTTGCGCCCGACAAGAATTGTTGTCTACGCTGATTTTGAAACGCCAAGACAGGAGAACGGATTGGCCATCGGTGCCCTGACCCCACCGCAAAATGACATGCCCCGGAACGAGGCGCTTGTTGAATTTCCCGACAACCGACTGTTGATTGATCTATGCGGCGAATATGACCGCAATCTGGCCGATATCGAACAGAAGCTATCTGTTCAGATCGTGCGCCGGGGAAATCAACTGGTCGTGATGGGCGATGAAGATGCGCAAAAGCAGGCCCTCGAGGTGCTGCAGGCCCTGTACACCCGGTTGGAAGGCGGGCGCGAGGTCATGCCGGCCGATGTCGACAGGGAATTGCGCATGGGCAATTCCGAGGCCGAGACCGGAACGCGCGACGGCGATCAGCTTGAAATGTTCAAAGGCGGCACTGTCGAGATCAAGACGCGCAAGAAGCTGGTCGAACCGCGCACTGATGCCCAAAAAGCCTATGTCCGCTCGTTGTTCAACAACGAATTGGCCTTTGGAATCGGGCCTGCGGGAACCGGCAAGACATACCTTGCTGTCGCCGCCGGGGTGTCGATGTTCATCGGCGGGCAGGTCGACCGGATCATCCTCAGCCGACCCGCAGTCGAGGCCGGTGAAAAGCTGGGCTATCTGCCGGGCGACATGAAGGACAAGGTAGATCCTTACATGCAGCCTCTGTACGACGCGCTGAATGATTTCCTGCCCGGCAAGCAACTGGCCAAGCTGATCGAGGAAAAGCGAATCGAAATCGCGCCGCTGGCGTTCATGCGGGGTCGCACATTGGCCAATGCCTTTGTGGTGCTGGACGAGGCGCAGAACGCGACCACCATGCAGATGAAGATGTTTTTGACCCGACTGGGCGAAGGCAGCCGCATGGTTATCACCGGGGACCGGTCTCAGGTGGACCTGCCGCGCGGTGTTCAGTCGGGTTTGCGGGATGCGGAACGGCTGCTCAAGTCGATTCCCAACATCAGTTTCAACTATTTCACTTCCAAGGACGTTGTCCGCCACCCGCTTGTCGCCGCCATCATCGAAGCGTATGAGGCCGACGCGGGCCGGGACACAGAGTGACCTAGGCGCCCGCTGCACAGGCATTGGGTGAAAGGCATGAACCTGGAAATAACGGTCGAAGACACGCGCTGGTCAGAACTGGAGCCTTTGGCGCAAAGGGCGGTCTTTGGCGTTCTGACCCATTGCGGGCTTGAGCCTGATGAGTGTGAAATCAGCCTGCTGGGATGTGATGACGCCCGAATTGCCGATCTGAATTCGGAATTTCGGGGAAAGCCGGTGCCGACAAACGTGCTGAGCTGGCCCGCCGAGGATCTTTCACCGGCGGACCCAGGCGGAATCCCCGCGCAACCAAGTCCGGACTTCACGGGTGAGATCGTGCTGGGGGATATCGCCATAGCCTTCGAGACCTGCCAGCGCGAGGCCGCAGAGGCGGGCAAATCCATGGGCGATCACGTGACACATCTGATCGTTCACGGTGTGTTGCATTTGCTGGGGTATGATCACATTCGTGACCCCGACGCCACTTTGATGGAGGCGGTCGAAGTCGAGATACTTGGCAAAATGGGTATTGATGACCCATATAATGTATGAATGGGGCCTCGGGCCCGCACAGTTGGAACAGGATAATGGGCGATACAGACGGCAGTTCTATGGCGGCGCAAAGCGCGCAACCAGAGGATGGCAACATTGAAAGTAAAGATAAATCCGGACTTTTTTCCCGGATCGTGGATGCATTTACATCGCAGAGTGACGACACCGCAAGCGTGGCCAACGGACATGACACCGACATGGTTCAGCCCCGCGGCATGATCAACCTGCGCCGTATGCGGGTCGAGGATGTTGCAATCCCGTCTGCGGATATCATCGCGGTCCCGTCAACGATCAGCAAGGATGAACTGGCGCAGTTGTTTCGCGACAGCGGATTGTCACGGATACCGGTTTACGACGGGACCCTGGATACGCCCTTGGGGTTTGTGCACCTCAAGGATTTTGCTCTGACCCACGGGTTCAACGGCGGGTCGGCTGAATTTGACCTTGTGTCGATGCTGCGCACGCTTCTTTTTGTGCCGCCATCGATGCCGATCGGGGTTCTGCTGACAAAGATGCAGACAGAGCGACGCCATATGGCGCTGGTGATCGACGAATACGGTGGGGTTGATGGCCTGCTGACCATCGAAGACCTGATCGAACAGGTTGTGGGTGAGATCGCCGACGAACATGATGCCGATGAAAGTCAGTTGTGGGTTCAGGAGAAGCCCGGCTGCTATGTCGTTCAGGCGAAAGTCCCGCTTGAGGATTTCGAGGCCGAAATCGGACGCTCGCTGACCAGCCACGAAGATGTCGATGAGGAAGAGATCGATACGCTGGGCGGTCTGGTCTTCATGTTGTCCGGGCGTGTACCGACGAGGGGAGAGGTCGTACTGCACCCCGAAGGCCCCGAGTTCGAAGTCATCGACGCCGATCCCCGGCGCATCAAGCGATTGCGTGTCATGTTGCCGGATCAGGTTGCATGAACCCTGCCAAAGGCTGGCCCTTCCTGTTGAGGGTTGCGCTGGCCGGTTTGCTTGGGGCGCTGGCCGCGTTTGGCCTAGCGCCATTCGGATATTGGCTGGCAACTCTGGTCGCCTTGGTATTGATCGCGCCTTTGTTTTTGACAACAGAAACAAGGGCGCGCGCCTGTTGGATGGGATGGGCCTTTGGCACCGGCTATTTCGCGCACGCGCTGTCCTGGATTGTCGAGCCGTTTCAGGTTGACGCCGCGCGCCACGCCTGGATGGCGCCCTTTGCGCTGGTATTCCTGGCCGGCGGGCTGGCGTTGTTCTGGGCTTTGGCGTTTCGTGTCTCGCGGCACCCCGGCGCTCCGGCAATTTCGCAGGCGTGTTTGCTGGCGACCGCAATTTCATTGGTGGAACTGGCACGCGGATATGTGCTCACAGGTTTTCCCTGGGCAGGGCTGGCGCAGATCTGGGTCGGTACACCTGTGGCGCAACTGCTGTCGCTGATCGGGCCTTACGGCTTGGGCGCGATGACTCTTTTTGCCACCCTGCCTTTGGGCGCGGGCCTGACCAAGCGCGAAGACACTCGGTACCAGGCAGTGCCAATCGCGATGACGGCTGGGCTTGCGATTCTGGCCGGGGTATATGCGCTCAGCAGGCCCAATGTGACTGACACCGATCACGTCGTGCGTTTGGTGCAGCCCAATGCACCGCAACACCAGAAATGGGATCCGGATTTCACGCAGCTGTTTTTTGCGCGGCAGGTAGAATTTACCGCCGCTGAACCGCGCCCCGATCTGATTGTCTGGCCCGAAACATCCGTACCGGCGTGGCTGAGCGGGGCGCAACCTTATCTGAACGCCGTCGCAGATGCCGCCCAGGGTGTCCCGGTTGTTCTGGGTATCCAGCGCAGTGATGGTGCCCGTATCTACAATTCCATGATCTTGCTGGATCAGGATGGCCAGCAGCAGGGGCTGTATGACAAGCATCACCTTGCGCCATTCGGGGAATATGTGCCTTTCGGGAATCTGATGGCTCGTTTCGGAATTTACGGCATGGCCACGACTACGGGCAACGGTTTCAGTTCCGGACCCGGGCCAGCCCTGATGGATACGGGCATGCTCGGCCGGGCGTTGCCGCTTATCTGTTACGAGGCGGTGTTTACTCAGGACGTCCTGTCGGCCCCCGGGCGCGCGGACTACCTGCTGCAAATCACCAACGACGCGTGGTTCGGAACACGATCCGGACCTTACCAGCATCTGACGCAGGCCCAGATGCGCGCGATTGAGATGGGTCTGCCGATGATGCGGTCAGCCAACACCGGAGTATCGGCCATGATTGACCCGCTGGGACGCATCACACGCGCATTGCCCCTGGGGAAGGCAGGCTACGTGGATGCACGGCTACCGGCCCCCCTGACGGAAACTTTTTATTCGCGCATTGGGGATAGTCCGGTGCTTTTGGCTTTATTGGCCATGTTTTCGGTGTCCTGGCTGCTTGCCAGGCGGGCCGGATCATAAATGCGGATTGACCCTTCTGGCCGGGCGATTTATGCATCCTGATGCCTGTCACAACGGCTTCCTGGCGTGATGGGGAAATCTTAATGGAGCACTTTCATGTCCCGACAAAACTATACCTTTACTTCGGAGTCTGTTTCCGAAGGGCACCCGGACAAGGTCTGCGACCGCATCTCCGATGCTGTGCTTGATGCATTTCTGAACGAAGAACCCGAAGCGCGTGTCGCCTGCGAGACATTCGCGACGACCAATCGCGTTGTAATCGGAGGCGAGGTCGGTCTTTCAGATCAGGACCGTTTGCACGAATATATGGGCCGTATCGACGAGATCGCGCGCGCCTGCGTAAAGGATATCGGGTACGAGCAGGACAAGTTTCACCACGAAACGGTCGAAGTCACCAACCTGCTGCACGAACAATCCGCGCATATCGCACAAGGAGTGGATGCGTCGGGCAACAAGGATGAAGGCGCCGGTGATCAGGGGATCATGTTCGGTTATGCCACCACCGAAACGCCTGCGCTGATGCCTGCACCGATCCAGTACTCGCACGCGATCCTGCGTCGTCTTGCGGAGGTTCGCAAAAATGGCACCGAGCCTGCGCTTGGGCCGGATGCAAAATCACAACTGTCGGTGATTTATCGCGACGGCCAGCCGGTCGGCGTCAGTTCCATCGTATTGTCGACACAGCACCTGGACGAGGCGCTGTCTTCGAACGACATCCGCGCCATTGTCGAACCTTACATCCGGGAAACACTGCCCGAAGGCTGGTTGTCGGCTGACACAGAATGGCACGTTAACCCCACGGGTAAATTCGTCATTGGCGGACCGGACGGTGATGCGGGGCTGACGGGTCGCAAGATTATTGTGGACACCTATGGCGGCGCCGCGCCGCATGGGGGCGGGGCGTTTTCGGGCAAGGATCCGACCAAGGTCGACCGCTCGGCAGCCTATGCCGCGCGCTATCTGGCCAAAAACGTCGTTGCCGCCGGAATGGCCGAGCGCTGCACAATCCAGTTGAGCTATGCGATCGGTGTTTCAAAACCCCTGTCTATCTATGCCGATACTCACGGCACTGGCGAGATCGAGGATGCAGTGATCGAAAATGCCGTCGGGCAGGTCATGGACCTGACGCCACGCGGTATCCGGACGCATCTGGAACTGAACAAACCGATCTACCAGCGCACCGCGGCCTACGGTCATTTCGGGCGCGAGCCGGAAGCGGATGGCGGTTTCAGTTGGGAGCGCACCGACCTGGTGGATGCGCTGAAAGCCGCGGTCTGACCGGAAATTAACGGGGGACGCGCCCATCAGGGCGCGTTCTTTTTTGTTTGAAGACACCTCGGGGGTGTAGGGTCTGGCCTTCGCCCTCTGACCCTTGCAATGCCCGGGCACGGGCAGTATGGGCACGGCCATGAGCACCGAGACCCCGCAACGCCCGCGCAGAAACTTCTATGGCCGCTTCAAGGGCAAGACCCTGAAGCCCAGCCAAAAGACCTATCTGAATGAAGACCTCGCAGCATTGTCACCTGGTGCGGTTGACTGGGACACCAACCCCGAACGGAACCCTCTGGACTTGCAGGCGCTGTTTGGCGGCCGGGACGTCTGGCTTGAAGTCGGGTTTGGCGGCGGTGAACACCTGGTTCATCAGGCCCAAAACAACCCCGGTGTCGGCATCATCGGGGCCGAGCCCTACATTAACGGCGTTGCCATGCTGCTGGGGAAAATTCGCCGGGCCGAGGTTGAGAATCTCGCCATCCATCCCGGCGATGCGCGTGATTTGTTCGACGTGCTGCCCGAGGCAAGCATCTCGCGCGCCTTTCTGCTTTACCCGGACCCGTGGCCGAAAACCCGGCACCACCGCCGCCGCTTCGTCACGCCTGAACATCTGGAACCCTTGGCGCGTACCCTCAAGCCGGGGTCGATTTTTCGCGTGGCGACTGACATTCCGGACTATGTGCGGCAGACACTCGAGGAAGTTCCGCGCGCCGGTTTCGAATGGCTGGCGGAACGCCCGCAGGACTGGCGTATGCCATGGGACGACTGGATTTCCACCCGGTATGAACAAAAAGCCCTGCGCGAGGGGCGTACGCCGCATTACCTGACGTTCCGCAAAACCTGAGCGCTAAGGCGCGGGGTCCCGCAGGTTGGGAAAGGCCCTGCCTTTGGCAAACCACGCCAGCCCGAACGCCCAAAGCGCGATGGTTTCCACAAAGAAGGTCAGATTGTGGGACTTCCACCCTCTCTGGGCGCCTTCGCCGGAAAACGCGACAATTCCCAGCACCAGAACGCACAGCAGGATCGTGATGCCGCACAACGTATACAACGTGTTGCGCCGTCTTTTTGTCTCGATCAATTGACCGTTTTTGATGTGACGCTCGGGAACCACGCGGCGCAGAACAAACAGACAATAAAGGCCCAGATAGATAAACAAGATACCGGCAGACCAGGCATGCAAATGCGGGGCACCGGAAAACAGCGTGAAAAATGCTTCGGGATCGGGGTCAGACAAGACCGGTGGCGGTGTTTGGTTCACATCGGCAAAAATACGCGACTGGAAGCTGACCGGTTCTTCGCAGCCAGACCCGCTTGTCGGGAATACCGCAACAAAGCAGGCACCTAATCCGGCAATAAAGGACCCAAGATCCTCAAGCCAGTGGTCACCGGTATAAGCGATCAGAAAACCACCGATGAATATCAGTAATCCGACAAAAATCGCCCCCAGAAACTGGGCGTAATAAAAGTGGCTGATGCTGTCACGAAAACAGCTGCCGCCAAATATTGCGCCACTGGCAAGAATTATTGGCAGGCCGAAGGCGACCAACCCGACCAGAAAGGCCAGGCGCATCTGCAGAACACTGTCAGTCTTCAAGGGGTCTTCGGGCTGAAAGTAGGTTTCGGTTCCCTTGGAAAGCATGGATCGAAGCTGTGACATGATTAGACCTCGGAGTGATTTGTGTGAATCAAAACGAATGCGTCCTAAATGTCGCCACAATAGCCTGAAACTTGCTGATGCCCCAAATTCTGTTCAATCTTGCGGTCGCATTGCCGCTGGACCAACCGGCCCCAATTCGCTAATCGGCTTGAGCACTGATAGCGCAAAAGGAGACCCCATGTCCGGACACGGAACGCCCATCCCGATGACGTCGCATCCCTGCGGCCCGCTGACCGGCACGGCAGAGGTGCCCGGCGACAAGTCGATCTCGCATCGGTCGCTGATTCTGGGCGCGATGGCGGTTGGCGAAACAAGAATTTCGGGTTTGCTGGAGGGCGAGGATGTTCTGGACACCGCCAAGGCCATGCGGGCCTTTGGGGCCGAAGTCACGGATCACGGCGGCGGCGAATGGACCGTGCATGGCGTCGGGGTTGGCGGCTTTGCCGAGCCCGATCAGGTTATCGACTGCGGCAACTCGGGCACCGGAGTGCGCCTGATCATGGGGGCGATGGCGACGTCGCCTATCACCGCGACCTTTACCGGCGACGCCAGCCTGAACAAGCGTCCCATGGCGCGGGTCACCGATCCGCTGGCGCTGTTTGGCACGCAATCTGTCGGTCGTTCCGGCGGGCGTCTGCCGATGACAATCGTGGGCGCGGCCGAGCCAGTGCCGGTTCGCTACGAAGTTCCCGTCCCCTCGGCTCAGGTCAAGTCGGCCGTCCTGCTGGCCGGTCTGAACGCACCGGGCAAGACCGTGGTGATCGAAAAAGAAGCCACCCGCGACCATTCCGAACGGATGCTGGCCGGTTTCGGAGCGGAGATTACGGTTGAGGACACGGACGAGGGTCGCGTGATTACGCTGACCGGTCGCCCCGAGTTGAAGCCGCAGGTTATTGCCGTTCCGCGGGATCCGTCCAGCGCGGCCTTCCCGGTTTGCGCGGCGCTGATCACGCCCGGTTCTGACGTACTGGTTCCAGGTATCGGTCTGAACCCGACCCGTGCGGGGCTGTTCACGACTTTGCGCGAGATGGGCGCAGACCTGACATATGAGAATGAGCGCGAAGAGGGCGGCGAACCAGTCGCCGATCTGCGCGCCAAATATTCACCCAACATGAAGGGCATCAACGTGCCACCGGAACGCGCGGCCTCGATGATCGACGAATACCCGGTGCTGTCTGTGGTAGCGGCCAATGCCACCGGCACCATGATGATGGGCGGCGTCAAGGAACTGCGCGTCAAGGAAAGCGATCGCATCGACGCCATGGCGCGCGGGCTGCGCGCCAATGGCGTGGCAGTGGACGAGGGCGACGACTGGTGGTCGGTCGAGGGCCTCGGCATCGGTAACGTCCCAGGCGGCGGCACATGTGAGAGCTTTCTCGACCACCGCATTGCCATGTCTTTTATGGTCATGGGCATGGGTGCGAAATCTCCAGTATCTGTCGATGACGGCGGCCCAATCGCGACCTCATTCCCGATTTTCGAACCACTGATGGCGGCCTTGGGGGCGAAGGTCGAGCGTACATGAGTTTTACGGTCGCCATAGACGGTCCTGCGGCGGCGGGTAAGGGCACGATTTCCAAGGGTGTCGCTGAACATTTTGGCTTTGCGCATCTGGACACGGGGCTGCTGTATCGTGCCGTGGGCAGGCACACGCTGGTTGGTGTGGACCCGGTTGCGGCGGCGCTTGCGTTGACCGCTGAAGAACTGGCTCAGGGTGATCTGCGAACGACCGAGATTGCACAGGCGGCCTCGAAAGTTGCGGTGATCCCCGAAGTGCGCGCCGCATTGGTGGATTTCCAGCGCACCTTTGCCCGCCGGGCGGGAGGGGCCGTGCTGGACGGTCGCGATATCGGAACCGTGATATGTCCGGCGGCGGAAGCGAAACTGTTCGTCACCGCCAGTGCTGAGGTGCGCGCAGAGCGTCGCTATCTTGAACTCAGCGCAAAAGGGGCTGATGTCACACGCGATCAGGTCCTTGCGGATGTACGGGAGCGTGACGCGCGGGATGCGGAACGCAGTGCGGCGCCGATGAAGCCCGCAGATGACGCGGTTTTGCTCGATACCTCTGATCTGAGTATCGCAGCTGCATTGGAGCAGGCCATAGAGGTCATCAAACAAAGACGACCCGCGACACCGTAGTGCCGCGGGCTGCCTGATTACAGTTCGCCGACGGCGATGCTTTTGATGCTTGCCCACTGGTCGTCAGCTGTTTTTGCCGTGGCGGTGACGTCCTTCAGGAACGCTGAGCGGGTGTCGGCGTTCAGGAACAAGTACAGTTTTCCATCAGCCACCAGATACTGATCCGGGTCGCCGTCGAACTTCTTGCCCACGGACACGCCATACGAGCAGAACCCGCCATGCTGCGGCAGATAGGCGGCCGGGTTGGCCTCGAACGCCTCGCGGTTCACGGCGCTGGTGAAGTAGTACGACGCTCCGTCATAGGTGGCGGAATGGGTTGCAAAACCCTCTACCGGGTTGCCGTCATTGACCAGCGCGACCAGATCGACGCCATGGGCCGCCAAAGGTGCGCCCGCTGCCGAGATTCCGTTCGAAACGTTGATTTCATCGGCGGCAAAGGCCGGGGCAGCGATCAGCGGCAGGGTTGCGATCAGGGTGGTCAGGACCAGATTTTTCATTGCATTTCCTTTCGTGTTCAGGTTCGGGCTGGCTGGTGCGCCAACCGCTGAAACAAAGATAGGCGGCTGTTCTTGTACGAACTATCGCAGGAAGGCCGTCAGATTTTGCAGATCGTTCAAAGATAGGGCTTGCCGGGAATACTCTTCACCAAGCTTTGTTTGGCCAGTGAAAAGGTGGCTTTCTATTGTGAAGGAATACCCTGCAGGAGAAGTGCCATGATCCGACTAGCCGTATTGCTGATTTTTCTGGCCGGAAGACTGGCAGCTCAGGACGGGGAGACGCCCGAGCCTGCAATGGACTACGAGCGTCTGGGCAAGATCATCTTTGCGCTCGACCCAGAAGCGCAACCGCAGGGCCCCGGATTTCAGATGACGGTTGCGGATTATCCGATGTTGGTGGTGACAGACATTAATGCCGACCGGATGCGCGCCATGGTCCCGATCCGCAGCGCCGAGGGGCTGTCGGATGATGATCTGCGGCGCATGATGCAGGCCAATTTCGACAGTACGCTGGATGCGCGTTACGCGATCGCCAATGGCACTTTGTGGGCTGCGTTCATCCACCCGTTGTCTTCACTGAGAAAAGACCAGTTGATCTCGGGGCTGGCCCAGACCGTGAACATCGCCGCGACCTACGGCACCCTTTATACCGGTGGTGCGGCAGAGTTTGGAGGCGGTGACAGTACCGACCTGCAGCGCGCCCTGATCGAAGAGCTCTTGAAGAAGGGCGAGGAAATCTGATCCGCGCCGGAAACTGGCGTTTTTCCTGATACTGCTCTGTTTCGCAGGGACCCACTTTCTGAAGACGATGTGCAGCACCGTGGCGACTGCTGTGCCAGGGTTTCATTTGGTGGCGGGGACAAAACGATGAGTGTTTTCTGTTGCGATTTCGGACGCATGGACGGGTCTGAATGCCATATTTTCATAGGCTCTAGCTGAAAGCAGGAAAACTGCTATAGTTTCCCGTAGCGAAAAGGGAAGGCTGCCACACAAGCCCAAAAACAAAAAAGGGCAGGCAGCCAAAAAATCCCCCAAGCCAACAGGGACAGAAATACATGAATAATCGTTTAAGTAAAATCACCATCGTAGGTGGTGGTACGGCTGGTTGGATGACCGCCTTGGTTCTGGAAATGGTGCTTTCACGCACGTCAGCACCCAAGGATCGCCCGCGTATCTGCCTGATCGAAAGCCCGAATATCGCCACCGTTGGTGTTGGCGAAGCCACGGTTCCGCGCATGCCCGTCACGCTCCGGCAGGCAGGCATATCAGAGCGGGATTTTTTCCGCGAGACCAACGCATCGTTCAAGCTGGGTGTGAAATTCTGCAACTGGAACAAGGACTCCAAGGGCAATCGCATCGACTACGTGAACCCTTTTGCCCATGGTCAGATGCTGGAGGGGTTGGAGGCCGCCGAATATTTCCTGCGCTTTGGCAACGGGGATCGGGACTTTACGCAATCAATCTCGCCACACGATGATCTGGCCCGATTGTGTAAAGGCGCACGGCAACTGGGTCAGCCGGAATTTGAACAGCGCTTTGGCTATGCGTATCATCTGGATGCCGTAAAGTTTGCAGGCATGCTGACCAAGGTCTGCACCAAGCGTGGTGTGGAGCATATCCAGGATGAAGTGCAGTCAGTAGAGCTGGATGAACAGGGCAATGTCAGCCACCTGATGTTGGACCGCAAAGGCCGCCATGACGTCGAGATGGTCGTCGATTGTACCGGTTTTCGCGGGTTGATCATCAACAAGGCACTTGGCGAGCCGTTTATGGATTATTCGGATTATCTGCCAAACGACCGTGCCATGGCGTTGCAGATCGAGCATCCCAACCCCGAAAAGATCGAAAGCGTTACGCGGTCTACCGCACTGGGCGCAGGGTGGACATGGCGGGTGCCGCTTTATAACCGTGTGGGCACCGGTTATGTGTTCTCGTCGGCACACCGCACGGATGATCAAGCGGCGGATGAATACCTCGAATGGCTAGGGGACAGCGGCAAGGGGGCGACGCCACGCGTGATCCCCATGCGCATCGGTCGTGTGCGCAACGCCTGGGTCAAGAACTGTGTGG
This sequence comes from Ruegeria sp. D1(2025), assembly GCF_056536425.1. NCBI lineage: Bacteria > Pseudomonadati > Pseudomonadota > Alphaproteobacteria > Rhodobacterales > Roseobacteraceae > Ruegeria > Ruegeria sp. D1(2025). The sequence goes on from NZ_JBQFPO010000002.1 coordinate 607,726, forward strand.
CGATCGGTCTGTCCGGTGGTTTTATTGAGCCATTGGAAAGTACCGCGATCCATATGATTGATCATGCAGTGCGCTGGTTCGCCGAACACCTGCCCACACGTGACATGGAGCCGTCCTTGCGCGCCAGATATAACCGGCAGATGGACAAGCTTTATGGCGAAGTTCTGGAATTCATCTGTCTGCATTACCAACTGGGCAACCGCACGGACGACCAATACTGGATCGATGCACGCACCGAGATGAAAGTACCGGATCGGTTGGCCGAGAACCTGGAATTGTGGCAGCACCGGCTTCCGATGCAGCACGATGTCGAGTTTGCAACGCTGTTTGACCACCGGGTCTATCAGACGGTTCTTTTGGGCAAGCAGGTCTATGATACGGGCTATGGTGAGGGCATCCGTGATCGGCTGCGACCGTTGAACCGACCGATTTGGTTCCAGTGGTGGAAGGGCGCGAAGGGGCACCTTGCACAGATCCTCAAAACGATGCCGGATCACAAAACGCTGCTGCGCGATATCCGGGGAGAACTGGAGAGACCAGCCTTTGGAAAGGCGGCTGCAATGAAACCCACAGTGGCCATGCCGGGTGCCGTCCCGGCTCCGGCGGTGATCCACAACATGCCCAATTTTGCCGAAATCCAAAGCGGCGCGAAGGATTTGCAGCTGTTCTAAAATTCCCCGCCTCTCAGAAAGAGGGGTTGGAAGAACTTATCAGGGGCAGAGCTTCGAAACTCTGCCCCTGTTGCGGTCACTCGGGTGTTATTAGGACCGCCATTATCGGAGCCGCCGAGCGAAGTGATCTGACGCTATAGCGCGGATCCCTCGCGCATCTCGTCCTGTTCGGTCGGCGTCGGCGTGTGGTTGAAGACGAAGGCCGTGCGGCAAGCGTCTTCCCCTCCCAGCGCTTCGATCTTGCGGCGCTGATCGGCAAAAGCACGGGCGTTGACTTCTTCCGGATCGCAGATTTCGCGCAAGCGGCGCGCACCCTCAACCAGCGCGGCGGCAACGTCGGGGTCGTTTACCCGATCCACCGCGCGGTTCACCAGTTCGTGCGGGTCGGTTTCCAGATCGAATAACTGCGGTGGTTGACCAACGTAGTGGACATATTTCCAGCGGCCCCAGCGCACCATGAAACTGCCGGTTTTTGAACCGCCATCATGGTACTCGCTGAAACCGGTACGGTTCGGGTCGTCTGGCGCATTGGCGATGGTACGCAGCGACAGGCCGGGCTGGCCGGCGTTCCCTTCATCGTCGGCAACACCACAGACCTCGCGCGCGGTGGCGGCTATATCGGTCAGGTTTGTGCAGGTCGAAACGGTGCGGCCTGCGGGAATTCCGGGACCGGCAGCAATCATAGGCACACCGGCGCTGGCTTCGTACATGACCATCTTGGTCCAGAATCCCTGATCCCCCATCATGTCGCCATGGTCCGACACATATAGGATAACGGTATTGTCCAATTGTCCGCTGGCATCCAGCGCGGCAACCACGCGGCCGACGCAGTGATCCATGAACGAGGTCAGGCCGTAATAGGCAACCTTTGCTTCGCGCATCTTCCGTTCATCGAAATAGTCCTCGTAGTTGAAGAAGGCGGCGATATTGCGCAGCTCTTCATGGTCAGGCAGGCCTTCGCCGTAACCGACCGGCAGGTCCATGTCGGCGGGGTCGTAAAGGTTGTACCATTCCTCAGGGCAGGTCAGCGGGTAATGCGGGCTGACCAGCGAAACAAAGGCGGCCCAGGGCTGCTCGCGGCGCTTGGGATCCGCCAGCCAAGCCTCGGCGGCGTTTGTGACGCCCCTGTCGTATTCGGTATAGGTGCTGCTGCCGGCACCTACGTCGCCTGCCAGTTCAGCGGCTGAATCGTAAGGCGGTGGGTTTTCCCGTAGCAGACCGACGGGCCATCCGACGCCGCCGACCACGTGCATTGGAATGATTTCTTCCGAAAACCCGTTGTCATCGTCGGCCGACCGAAAATGAAGTTTGCCGATGGAAACCACTTCGCGCCCGGCGTCGCGCAGCTGCCGCATCCAGCTGCGAGGCTCTCCAGCGTAGGGCGAGGCGCTGTCCCAATTGCCGGTGCGGTGCACCCATTCACCTGTGGCCAGCGCTGCGCGGGTCGGGACACACATTGGCGACGGCGTGTAGGCGGCCCGGAACATCGTGCCCCGTGCGGCCAGCGCATCCAGATGCGGAGTTTTCACGATCGGGTGCCCTGCGCAACCCATGGCATCCTTGCGATGTTCGTCCGAAATGATGACAAGAAAATTCGTATTTTGCTGAGTCATGGGGTCCTCCGCCTCACTTCATACCGTCGGGTCGGGCCTGGTCGCAGGTTTGATTGCGACATTCCGGGAAAGTGATTTGGGGCCATCTGCGCAGTTGCGTCCTTCTGTACGAAATGTAATGTCATAACATATCGTACAATTTTCGAGCAAAGGCGGAATTATGGGCGCGACTTCCTCTGGGGGTGTCAGCCGGGGCAGGCACAGGCGGCGAAATCAAAACACCAGTCTCCATCGCAGGATAAGAGGCGGTTCACCAATGCGGGCTTACGACGCGCTGCCGCCTGAATTGCGTCAATGGCTTGCAGCCGCCTGCCTTCCGTGGAGCCCGGCGTCCGCAAAACGAATCTGGATTCGTGCAGGCGGAACCCATAATCCGGAAGCGGCGAAAACCCGGCTGGATGCAATTGAAAGGGCAATGCTGAAGCGGGACGCCCGGATCTGGAAGCCAAAATTCGATCAGCCGGAGCAGCAGGATCGCGCCCAATAGGCCATTTACCTTGGAAATATGGGCTTTCCACTTGCGCCGGTCAGCAAATCCGCCTATACGCGCGCTGTCTGAACAAGGGCGGTCAACGTCCGGATGACGTATCTGAGCAGGGCCGGGTCACCTCGGCCCTTTGTGTTTGTGTAATCGGATGCGCCCCGGATCACGCGATCAGGCATTACGAAACAAGACCGGCGGAGACAACCGCTCGGCCAGCAAAAACGTATGTAAAGGAAAACAACGCCACATGGCTAACGCATCCATGGAGGAATTCGAAGCCCTCCTTAATGAAAGCTTCGAAATGGACACGCCCGAAGAGGGTTCTGTTGTCAAAGGCAAGATTCTGGCGATTGAAGCCGGTCAGGCCATCATCGACGTCGGCTACAAAATGGAAGGCCGCGTTGATCTGAAAGAATTCGCAAATCCCGGCGAAGCTCCTGAAATCGCTGTTGGTGACGAGGTCGAAGTATACCTGCGTGCCGCAGAAAACGCCCGTGGCGAAGCCGTGATCTCGCGCGAGATGGCCCGCCGTGAAGAGGCATGGGACCGTCTGGAAAAAGCATATGCCGACGACCAGCGCGTCGAAGGTGCAATCTTCGGTCGCGTCAAAGGTGGCTTCACCGTCGATCTGGGTGGCGCAGTTGCGTTCCTGCCCGGCTCGCAGGTTGACGTTCGCCCCGTGCGCGACGCCGGCCCGCTGATGGGTCTGAAGCAGCCGTTCCAGATTCTGAAAATGGACCGCCGCCGTGGCAACATCGTTGTCTCGCGCCGCGCTATCCTGGAAGAATCGCGTGCCGAACAGCGCGCCGAGGTTATCGGCAACCTGTCCGAAGGTCAGACCGTCGAGGGTGTCGTCAAGAACATCACCGAATACGGTGCATTTGTTGACCTGGGCGGCGTTGACGGCCTGCTGCACGTCACCGACATGGCATGGCGCCGTGTGAACCACCCGTCCGAGATCCTGACGATCGGCGAAACCATCAAGGTTCAGGTCATCAAGATCAACAAAGAGACCCACCGCATCAGCCTGGGCATGAAGCAGCTGCAGGAAGATCCGTGGGATCTGGTTGCTGCCAAGTACCCGCTGGGCTCGGTCCATCAGGGTCGCGTCACCAACATCACCGACTACGGCGCGTTCGTCGAGCTGGAAGCTGGTGTCGAAGGTCTGGTGCACGTGTCCGAGATGTCCTGGACCAAGAAAAACGTCCACCCCGGCAAGATCGTTTCGACCAGCCAGGAAGTCGACGTCATGGTTCTGGAAATCGACGGCGCCAAGCGTCGCGTGTCTCTGGGCCTGAAGCAGACTCAGCGCAACCCATGGGAAGTGTTTGCAGAAACACACCCCGAGGGCACCGAGGTCGAAGGCGAAGTCAAGAACATCACCGAATTCGGTCTGTTCATTGGCCTCGAAGGCGACATCGACGGCATGGTTCACCTCAGCGACCTGTCCTGGGACGAGCGTGGCGAGGATGCGATCCAGAACTACCGCAAAGGCGACATGGTTTCGGCCGTCGTTTCGGAAGTTGACGTGGAAAAAGAGCGTATCTCGCTGTCGATCAAAGCCCTGGGCGGTGACAAGTTCGCCGAAGCCGTGGGCGGCGTGAAGCGTGGCTCGGTCATCACCGTTGAAGTCACCGCGATCGAAGATGGCGGCATCGAGGTGGAATATGAGGGCATGAAGTCCTTCATCCGCCGTTCGGATCTGTCGCGTGACCGTGCCGAGCAGCGCCCCGAGCGTTTCTCGACCGGTGACAAGGTCGACGTCCGCGTCACCAACGTCGACAGCAAGACTCGCCGTCTGGGCCTGTCGATCAAAGCACGCGAGATTGCCGAAGAGAAAGAGGCCGTGGAACAGTACGGTTCCTCCGACTCGGGCGCATCGCTGGGCGATATCCTGGGTGCAGCGCTGAAATCCGGCGACTAAACCTCAGGCTGTTCGAAGCAGTCGAATTTCCGCCCCGCACGTCAGTGCGGGGCCGTTTTTGTTGCGAATCAATATGTTCTGATTTCCAGGCCCAACTCGGGCAACAGGCGTTCTTTGGAGCCCGGAATCAGGCTCGCAGGCAAAAAATTGCGTGAGAATATGGCAAAATGATGCCTCGGCACGCGGAGTTTGCGTTCCCCCGTTCCGCGTTTTTTCTTATACTGTCCAAAACAATAGACATGGTAATCCGGTCGCCTGGGAGGGTAATGCCTATGATCCGTTCAGAATTGATTCAGAAAATCGCCGACGAGAACCCGCATCTTTATCAGCGTGACGTTGAACGGATCGTGAATACCGTTTTCGAGGAAGTGACCGATGCTATGGCCCGCGGCGACCGGGTCGAACTGCGCGGATTTGGCGCTTTTTCTGTCAAACAGCGGGATGCACGCGTCGGCCGCAATCCCAGAACCGGTGAGACCGTGCAGGTCGAGGAAAAATGTGTACCGTTTTTCAAGACAGGCAAGTTGCTAAGGGATCGTTTGAACGGTAAAGCCTGACCTTATGATGCGCTACATTCGATATGCTTTTCTTGCGGTCCTCGGGATCACCCTGATCTCGATTTCGCTAGCCAATCGCGAAATGGTTGAACTCAAGCTTATGCCGGATGCCTTGTCCGAGCTGGCTGGCTTCAACCTCAGCACCTCGTTGCCGCTGTTCCTAGTTGTCCTTGGGGGCGTGGTAGCCGGGCTGGTCATAGGCTTTCTTTGGGAGTGGCTGCGCGAGCACAAGCACCGCCGCGACGCGACGGCCAGCAAAGGCGAAGTGCGCAAACTTGAGCGTGAGGTCAAGAAGCTCAAGAAAAAGCAGAATCAAGGTCAGGATGAGGTTCTGGCTCTGCTGGACGAGGCCAGCTAAGCGGCATGTCTACTGAAATTAGTGTGAAAATCTGCGGCTTGACCGCCCCGGCTCAGGTGCGCGCGGCCGTAGATGCTGGTGCACGATACCTGGGATTCAACTTCTTTCCCAAGTCGCCCAGATATGTCACGCCCGAACAGGCGGCTGCGTTGATGGCTGACGTGCCGGTTGGCGTGGCCAAGGTGGCCCTGGTCGTGAACCCCTTGGACGATCTGCTGGACAGTATCACTCAGGCCGCGCCCTTCGATATGTTGCAATTGCACGGCAGCGAAAGCGCCGAGCGTGTGCGCGAGGTCAAGGAACGGTACGGCTTGCCGGTGATGAAGGTCATCGGTGTGGCAGATGCCGAAGATCTGGCCGCAATCGACATCTACAGCGACGTCGCGGACCAGCTTCTGATTGATGCCAAAGCACCCAAGAACGCGGTCTTGCCGGGCGGCAACGGGCTGGCGTTTGACTGGCGGTTGCTGGCTGGGCGCAAATACTGGCGTAAGCCATGGATGCTGGCCGGCGGTTTGAACCCGGAAAACGTGGCCGAGGCCATTCGGATGACGGGAGCACGACAGGTAGATGTCGCCTCAGGTGTTGAAAGTGCTCCGGGGATCAAGGATTCGGGCCTGATCAACGCCTTTATCGAAGCCACCCGGTGATCTGATCGGGCCGCCATCGCGTATCTCCTGTTAAGGAGTATGAATGGATGCTGGCCGCAATCGGTGGAGTTGCCCTGAGAAACTGGTATCACGCGCCCGAGTTTTTCTGGCGCGCGCGCCAGGCTTATTTGCAAGCCCGTGACGATCCGCTGTGCCTGCGAGTGGAACTGTTCCCACATCAGGGCCTGTATTTTTCGCTGAGCGTCTGGCACGACGCCGAGGCCATGCTGACATTCGCCCAGTCCGGTCCGCATCGGCGCGTTGTGCAGGCGGCCTCCCGGTTGGCGGAGGTGCATGAGTTCCATCATTTCAACTGTATTGCCGTGCCAAGCAGGGACCAGGCTCTGCGGGTTTGGTCTCAGCATGTTCATGCGGCTGAATGATACGTTTTGCCATGGCAAATCCCGCCGCCACCTCCTATGAACAACGGGTACGACGAGGGAGACACCCATGGCCAACGATCTTTTCAATTCCTTCATGTCCGGCCCCGACGAACAGGGCCGTTTCGGCATCTTCGGCGGACGGTTCGTCAGCGAAACGCTGATGCCCCTGATCCTGTCGCTGGAAGAGGAATATGAGAAGGCCAAGGACGATGCGACCTTCTGGGCCGAGATGGACGATCTGTGGGCCAACTATGTTGGCCGCCCGTCGCCGCTGTACTTCGCGGAACGCCTGACCGAACATCTGGGTGGTGCAAAGATATACCTGAAGCGTGACGAGCTGAACCACACCGGCGCGCATAAGATCAACAACGTGCTGGGCCAGATCATTCTGGCGCGGCGCATGGGCAAGACCCGGATCATCGCGGAAACCGGGGCAGGGCAGCACGGCGTGGCCACCGCCACCGTCTGCGCCAAGTTCGGATTGAAGTGCGTGGTCTACATGGGGGCCCATGACGTGCAGCGTCAGGCCCCGAACGTGTTCCGCATGCGCCTGCTGGGGGCCGAGGTGATCCCTGTGACTTCGGGTCGCGGGACACTGAAAGATGCAATGAACGACGCGCTGCGCGACTGGGTGACCAATGTGCGCGATACGTTCTACTGCATTGGAACGGTTGCTGGTCCGCACCCGTACCCGGCGATGGTGCGCGATTTTCAGTCGATCATCGGCAAGGAAGCCAAGGAACAGATGATGAAGGCCGAAGGCCGTCTGCCCGATACGATCATCGCCGCCATCGGTGGTGGGTCGAACGCGATGGGCCTGTTCTACCCATTCCTCGACGACAAGTCCGTGAATATCATCGGCGTCGAGGCGGGCGGTAAAGGCGTGAACGAAAAGATGGAGCATTGCGCCTCGCTGACCGGTGGTCGTCCGGGCGTTTTGCATGGCAACCGAACCTATCTGCTGCAGGATGACGACGGCCAGATTCTTGAAGGCTATTCCATTTCCGCTGGTCTGGACTACCCAGGCATCGGGCCAGAACATTCATGGCTGCACGAGGTAGGGCGTGCGCAATATGTCTCGATCACGGACAAGGAGGCGCTGGAAGCGTTCCAGCTGTGCTGCGCAACCGAAGGCATCATCCCGGCGCTGGAACCCAGCCACGCACTGGCCCATGTGATGAAGATCGCCCCGGAACTGCCCAACGATCACCTGATCTGCATGAACATGTGCGGACGCGGCGACAAGGATGTTCAGACGGTTGCGAAATACCTGAACTTTGACATGTCCGATACCGAAGGCCGCGAGGCAATCTAAGCCTCTGATTTCGTCAGCGTAAGCCAGACAGATGTTGCACGGCGGTGGGTCCGAGAATCATTGGACCTGCCCCGGTCGCCATACTGCTTTCACTGTCTCGCAATTGCGGAAAATGAAGCGCTTTGGTGCGGATTGTCTGGCTTTTACCGGGTTAGCTTGCAGTGCCGAAACAGCCCTCCTGTAAGGTCTGGTTAGAAAGCTGCTGTGTTTTCCCAGGATTTTTCTTCCAACCCTCAGAATTATTTGTCAAATAGGTGCCGGGATGACCCTCGCCGCAAGCGCCAGATTCGGCGCATCTGGCAAATTCGATACACGCGAAATAATTGAGATTTGGTGAATCTGTACAGCGTTTTGAATTTGAATAAACTCACTGTCAATTCGCAACTTCTGGTTGCTAATCATAATGTGCCCCGGACGGTGTCAGAACTCAGTTGCGCGTTCGGAATGGCATGTCATAAGGCGCATATCCATGTGTTATGCCCCTATCGGGTTTGTTGGAGGTTGGGATGGTTAACTCCTTTTTTCGCAGGCTGCTTGGCCTTGTCTGTTTGGTTTCAGTCGTTCTGTTCGGCAGCAGTAAGGAAGGCGCGGCCTTTGGTGGGGCTACCTTCTTCAATACACCCATTGCGTCACCTAATGGCGGTTCCGTCCAGTTTACCAACATCCCCGGCGCAACGACTGCATTTGTCGCCCTCAGCGGCAGCGGCCAGGCACCGGGCGGTGCGATTTACTTTGGTGGCGGGATCACGCCGTCTCCGATCATCACTCCGGCCGGATTGACCAACCTCGGTTGGCTGAACCCAACCATTCTCAGTCAGGACGGCGCAGACAGCACATATGCCGCCGACGGTTACATGGGGATCATTTTCACGGCTCAGGAAGCGCCCGGTGGGCCGCTTTACAGATACGAACTGGCCCTGTCGGGTGTGACGAACACGCAGATCATCAGCACCCGGACGCTGGTGGATACGACCCAGCCCACGGCTTCGGTCGGGGCGCTGACTGCGACCGGGAACGGCACCTTTACCGCGACAATCACCCTCAGCGAACCCAGCACTGACTTTGTTGCCAGTGATCTCTTGGTGGTGAACGCAACCGCGACCATGACCGGTTCGGGTGTGGATTACGTTGCTACGCTGACCCCGCAGAACAACGGTACAATCGAGCTTTCCGTTCCGGCCGGAGTTTTCACCGACGCCGCAGGCAATCTCAATCTGGCGTCGAACACTGTGACAACAGTGCAGGCCGCAACAAACACGCAGCGTTTGATTCAGGCCTTTCAGAATGCCCGCGCGAACAGCCTGGTCTCCAACCAGCCGAACCTGACGCGGTTTCTGCAACAGTCCGGCGCGGGGGCATTCGATGCGTCCGTATCTCAGGGCGCCGGGTTCCTGAACTTTGCCAGCGATCCGACCTTGCCCATCTGGCTGAACGTTACAGGCAACTGGAGTTCGCAGGACGACTTTGACAGCAGCTATGCTTTGGCGGTTCTCGGGGCGCACCATCAGGTTAATCAGAACCTGTTGGTCGGTGCGATGCTGCAGTTGGACTATGCCGAAACAGAAAACGGCGCGTCCGAGATTGACGGCACCGGGTGGTTTGTTGGCCCGTATGTCGTGGCGAAACTGCCCGAGCATCCGATTTATTTCGAAGGACGTGCGCTTTACGGGAAAGCTGACAATGAGGTTTCGCCTCTGGGCACATACTCGGACAAATTCGACAGTGACCGCTGGCTGGTGCAGTCGCGGGTCACAGGCGAAATCCAGCGCGGGGCGCTGACCCTGATGCCGCTTCTGGATCTGAGCTATGTCAGCGATGATGCCGAGGCCTATACGGACAGTCTGGGCAATCCGATTTCGGCCCAGGATTTCAGCCTGACGACCGTTCAGTTGGGAATGGATTTCAGCCACCCGATCTCCGTCGCACGTGGCAGCATGATTCTGACGGGCGGTCTGTCCGGCGTCTGGAGCAGCACATCAGGCACCGGCACCGTGCCGGGCGTCGCCCCGATCGGGGACACCACACGCGGCAGGGTCGATCTGGGTCTTGATTACAGGTTGCAGAACAACAGCCTGCTTGCGGCAGGTGTGTTTTACGACGGCATCGGCGAAAGCGGATTTGAAAGCTACAGCGTCGATCTGACGTGGCAGATCAACTTCTGACCGACACATTCCTTAAAGCCCCGGATCCGTCCGGGACTTCTTTTTCTAAAAAATAAGCCGAAACGGATTCTAAAGACCGACGAAGGGTCAGGACCCGACTTTGTGCTGCTGCAGGATGTCCAGCGGCACAATGTCCAATGCGCGTTGATGCGTGGCCTCAAGATGAACCCTCGGGGCGCAGCCCTCGTCATGGGCCTGAAGGAACCGACCCGCACACAGACACCAGCTATCGCCGGGCTTGAGGCCCGCGAAATCGAATTCGGGGCGTGGGGTGCTCAGGTCATTTCCGACATATTTGGAATAGGCGAGGAATTCGGCTGTCATAACAGCACAAACCGTATGGCTGCCCTGGTCTTCGGGGCAGGTATTGCAGGCCCCGTCCCGGAAGAACCCGGTCAGCGGATCACGCGAACAGGGGGCAAGGACACCCCCCAGCACATTGATGCTGTCCTGTTTTTGCATAGAGGCATCCTACAGGTTTTGGGCGATCTTGCGGAACATTTCTATATTCTGATCGCTGACACCGGGTTCGCGGAATTTGCGATCGGCTCCGGTGGTGACAATCAGGACATCCCGCGGCCGATCGAAATAGATGTATTGCCCATAGACACCGCGCGCCAGAAATTCGCCCTCATGCGCGTTTTTGGGGATCCACCATTGATATCCATAGCCGATCTTGCCGGTTTCGGTCGGGGCACTTGGCCATGTCGACTCGGCAATCCAGTCGGCGGGAACAATCTGCTTGCCGCTTCGGGAACCGTCTTGCAGTATCATCTGTCCGAACCGGGCAAAGTCGCGGGTTGTAAAGTTCAACCCGCCAAGAACAAACGCGACACCGGCCCCATCCGTGATGTAGTACCCATCGCGTTCCAGCCCCAAAGGCTGAATGATCCTTTCGGTCAACAGCTCGGTAACACTGCGCCCGGTCGCGCCGCGAATGACCATACCTATCACATGCGTGTCGATTGATACATATTGCCAGGTGTCACCCGGCGCGGCAAAGCTGTCCTTCAGGGACGCGGCGAAGTCGTCCAACTCCCCCCCCAGCGCCACGACACGGCCCATCCGATTGATGTCCGAGTTGTAATCCAGATAGTCCTCGTCAAATGTCACGCCGCTGGCCATGTTCAGGACATTGCGGATCGTGGCGCCGTCATAAGCGCTGCCGGCCAGTTTGGGCGCATATTTCACCACGGGATCGTCCAGCGAGTCGATTGCCCCCTCGGCCAACAGAATGCCGAACAGGGCGGACAGATAGCTTTTGGCGACGGACCACGATATCCGCTGATCGTCCGGGCCGGTGTCCAGATAGTATTCTTCGAACCGGATCTGGCCTTTCTGCATCACCAGCAGGGATGTCACAGCGCGCTCCCCGATCCATTGATCGGTTCCCTCAGGCAGATCAAAGCCCGGTCCATAGGGCAGTTCCCATGTCGGGCCGCTCCCGCGCGGCAGATCGACCGTCAGAAAGGCGTCGCTCATGTGCGAGAAATTGTGAACGATCCGCTCTTCCGAGAACAGGGAATTGACCGCCAGAAGCCGCTCGAGCTCTTCCCGTTTCCACAGGCCAACGACGACGGCCGCCAAAACCAGCGCCAGAACAATGCGCAACAGCCATCTGAATACAGTTCTCATTCGTCCCCTCCACCTGATCAACACAATAGAAAAGAGGTCCGGGACCTTTCGCAATCCGAACGTTGCGGCAGCAGGTGATTTACCGAAACTTGTCCAACAGCTTTTGCATCGGTGACCGGTCATCCGGATCCGGAATAGGCTCAGGGTCGGTCGCAGCTTTTGGTGTGGGCCTTTCCGGTGTTTTTGACGACCGCGCAGGCACCGTCCGCAAAGCGACGGCATTCATGAATTTCCCGCTTTCCCCTTCGGCAAGATATTGGGCCCCGTCCGAAACGCCCCGCAGGACGTCTTCCAGCCAGTTGGCGTCAGCCTTGGCAAAATCGCTTAGCACATAGGCCGAGACCATTTCCTTGCGCCCCGGATGGCCAATCCCTAGCCGTACCCGGTCATAGGCAGGACTGATGTGTTCGTGGATGGATCGCAGCCCGTTATGCCCCGCGTGACCACCGCCGGCCTTGACCCGCACCTTTCCGGGGGCCAGGTCCAGTTCATCATGAAAGACGGTCACGTCAACCGACTCGAGCTTGTAAAACCGCATCGCTTCACCAACGGACTGGCCGGATCGGTTCATGAAGGTTTGCGGTTTCAGCAGCAGAATTTTGTCCGTGCCGAGACGACCTTCGCAGACCTCGGCCTGAAACTTTGAACGCCAGGGACCAAACCCGTGATCCTCGGCGATGCGGTCCAGTGCCATGAAGCCGATGTTGTGACGGTTTCCAGAGTATTTTGAACCGGGATTCCCCAGGCCGACAAACAGCTTCATCATTTCGTCCTTACATGTCGCGGGCCAATACCTGAATACGTATCAGGTTCATCGCACGGTTCGCCACCGCCTTTCCAGTCCCGCCCGGCCAAAAGAAAAACGGGGCTCTGAAAGAACCCCGTTTCATATCCAGAACCAAAAGGTTCCGAAATTATTCTTCAGCGCCGATTACTTCGACTTCGTCGGCTGCAACTTCGCCCTCTTCGCCGTCTTCATCGTCGCTGGACGTCAGACCGGTCGGAGCCGAAATGTTCGCGATCACGAAGTCACGGTCGATGGTCGGCTTGGTGCCGGCCGGCAGGTCAACCGACGAAATCGTCACAACGTCGTTGATGTTCAGACCGGTCAGATCGACGGTGATCTTTTCAGGAATTTCACCGGCGGTGCACATCAGTTCGACTTCCGGACGAACAACGGTCAGAACGCCGCCCTTCTTGATGCCGGGCGCTTCTTCTTCGTTGATGAACTCAACCGGAATGAACAGAGCGATCTTGGTGGTCCGGCGCAGGCGCATCAGGTCCAGGTGGGTCGGCAGGTCTTTGACGACGTCACGCTGAACGTCGCGGCAGATGACACGGACGTCTTCGTGGCCTTCAACCTTCAGGTTCCACAGGGTCGACTTGAACCGGCCGGCTTTCAGACGCTTGAACAGGACGTTGAACGGGATCTGGATCGGCAGCGGCTCTTTGTCGCCACCAAAAACAATGCCCGGAACCATGCCGTCGCGGCGTGCCTGACGAGCGGCGCCCTTGCCTGTCCCCGTCCGTTCCAGAGCTACGAGATCAGGAATCTCTCCAGCCATGATAATTCTCCAATGTTAGGGCGGGCATCCTCCAAGGCTGTATGCCCGCGTGAAGCCGCGTCCTTAGCTTGATTCATTGGGTTTGGAAAGGGGTTTTTGACGGATTGTCATTTTGCGAGGCTCTGCCTCGCGCTCCGGGATATTTGGGGCCAGATGAAAAACGGATCCGGTCTTCATCTGGCTAAAAATATCCCGGGGGAGACGCCCGTAGGGCGGCGGGGGCAGAGCCCCTGACAACAGCGGCCCTCTCAGATCTGCCAGCGACCACCGAAGTCTTCTGGGATCAGCAGGTTGTGGCGCCCCAGATTGCTAACATTGCGTTCGCCGCACAGCGCCATGGTGGTGTCCAGTTCCTTGTGGATGACGTCCAGCGCCGTGGTTACGCCTTTCTGACCCATCGCCCCAAGGCCATAGACAAAGGCGCGGCCGATATATGTACCCTTGGCCCCCAGCGCCAGTGCCTTCAGAACGTCCTGACCCGAACGGATGCCACTGTCCATATGCACTTCGATGTCTCCGCCAACGGCGTCCATGATCTGCGGCAGCATTCGGATGGAACTGAGCGCACCATCCAACTGGCGACCGCCGTGGTTCGAGACCACAATGGCATCCGCCCCGAGCTTTGCGGCCATCTTCGCATCTTCGGCATCCAGAATACCTTTCAGGATAACCTTCCCGCCCCATTGCTCCATCAGCTTTTCGACCTTGCCCCAATCTAGGCTTGGGTCGAATTGTTCGGCAGTCCAGGCCCCCAGCGAGGATGCGTCAGAAACGCCATGCGCATGTCCGACGATATTGCCGAACTCGCGTCGGCTGGCGCCCAGCATCTCGATTCCCCAGGCCCACTTCGTCATCAGGTCGGCGATTGTTTTGGCCGTCAATTTCGGCGGGGCGGACAAACCGTTCTTGAGGTCCTTGTGCCGCTGGCCGAGGATTTGCAGGTCGAGTGTGATCACCAATGCCGAGCATTTGGCGTCCTTGGCCCGCTGGATCAGGCGATTAATGTAGTCCTGATCCTTCATCGTATAAAGCTGGAACCAGAACGGCTTGCCCGTGTTCTCGGCCACATCCTCGATAGAATTGATTGACATTGTCGATAGGGTGAAGGGTACGCCGAAATCTTCCGCTGCCTTGGCCGCTTTTATTTCGCCATCTGCGTGTTGCATGCCGGTCAGCCCCACGGGCGCCAGCGCGACCGGCATCGCTACGTCTTGCCCGATCATCTGCGACGCGGTCGAACGCCCGGACATGTCTACTGCAACCCGTTGGCGCAGGCGGATGTCCTCGAAATCCGAGGTGTTTTCGCGAAAGGTCTGCTCGGTCCAGCTGCCGCTTTCAGCGTAGTCGTAGAACATCCGTGGCACGCGGCGTTCATAGATGCGTCTGAGGTCTTCAATCGTTGTAATGACTGGCATGATTCCGGGCCCCGGTAGCTTTGGTTAATTTTCTTTACCAATTTCTCTTGCGCTCTGCAACGTATCTCTGGCAGCAAAAAAAACCGCAGCTCGCAAAGGCGGGCTGCGGTTGACGCATGAGACGAGTTTTGTCGGCGGATCAGGCCGAATGTGCACCGTCCGCCAGTGACCGGACGAAGCTTAGGATCTGGTCGACCGGCTTTCCCTCGGCAATCTGGCTGACAATGGCTGAACCGACCACGGCGCCATCAGCTATGCTTGCGATTGCCTTCGACTTTTCGGGTGTATTGATGCCAAAGCCCACAATAACCGGCAGATCTGTCTCCGATTTGATCCGAGCCACCTCAGGACCGACATTGGTGGCCTGCGCCTCGGCAGCGCCGGTGATGCCGGTGATCGAGACGTAATACACAAAGCCCGATGTATTCTGAAGGACGCGGGGCAGGCGCTTGTCGTCGGTTGTGGGCGTTGCAAGCCGGATAAAGTTCAGGCCGGCGGCCTGCGCGGGCAGGCACAGTTCGGCATCCTCTTCCGGGGGCAGGTCTACAACGATCAGGCCATCGATTCCGGCGGATTTAGCCTCGGCCAGAAAGTCGTCGACACCTCGGCTGTAGATCGGGTTGTAGTATCCCATCAGGACAATCGGGGTCGTATCATCTGTTTCCCGGAAAGCCCGCGCCAGATCCAGAGTGCGCTGCAGGGTCATTCCCCCGTCCAGCGCGCGCTGGCCTGCAGCCTGAATCGTAGGGCCATCAGCCATCGGGTCCGTGAAGGGCAGGCCCAGTTCGATCACATCGACACCGGCGCCCGGCAGACCTTTCACGATCTCAAGCGAGGTGTCGAAATCGGGATCCCCGGCCATGACGTAGGAAACAAAGGCCTTCCTGCCTTCGGCCTTGAGGGCGGCGAACTTGGCGTCGATACGGGTCATCTTCTGTCCTTGCATTCAGGTTTGAACCTGATGTGCAGAAACTTTGCCCGGAAATCAATCCCGCCAAGGCTGAATGGTTCAGAACGCGTAATGATATCTGACCAGGGCCGAGTTGACACCCGGGTTGTCGTCCTGGGTGCTGGCGTTGGATTTGTGGGTAATCGCGAAGGACAGCTTGTTGCCATTGTTCAACGTATATCCAAGGCCAACAAGGCTGCGGATCTGGAACTCTCCGCCCAGATCGTTCAACGAGTCGCCTTCGGAAAAGTACCCTGGCATGACGCTGCCTTCAACGAACCATCGGTCAGCGAAGGTGTAGAACCCGATCAACCCGATCCCGATATGAACATCACCAGCGGTATCCACAGTCAGGGCGCTGCCCCAGGTCGCGGACACGCGGGTGTCTTCGTAAAAGGGGCGGTGCTGGTACTCGAGCGAGAAAGCGGCTTCATCGTCTGCGTCGCTGTCGGAGAAATCCGAATACCCAGCGCCAAAGATGATGGTTTGAGCGTACGCTGCCGGAGCGGCCATTATCAGCACAAGTGCTGCAACAAAACTCTTCATAACTGTTGATCACTATCTGGTTGTTTGCAACGTCTTACATGGTGAGCTTAGAGCGCAGGATTCAATGCGGGCAAGATCACGGATGTCGAACGATTTCGTGATGTTGCATTTTGGACCAGGCCGCCATCTTTCGCTCTGGCTTGCGCATTGACCCGGACCTGCATAGAAGCACCCCTCGAATGGCATCAGGAGACCGTCATGGGCTTTAAAATGGGAATCGTGGGTTTGCCGAATGTGGGTAAGTCGACCCTCTTCAACGCGCTGACCAAAACCGCGGCTGCACAGGCTGCGAATTTCCCGTTCTGCACGATCGAACCCAATGTGGGCGATGTTGCCGTGCCCGATGATCGGCTGGACAAGCTGGCGGCGATTGCAAGCTCGAAACAGATCATTCCCACGCGGATGACCTTTGTGGATATCGCCGGTCTGGTTAAGGGAGCCTCGAAAGGCGAGGGGCTTGGAAACCAGTTTCTGGCCAACATTCGGGAAACCGACGCCATTGCCCATGTGTTGCGCTGTTTCGAAGACGGAGATGTGACCCATGTGGATGGCCGTGTCGATCCGGTAGCTGATGCGGACACGATTGAGACCGAGCTGATGCTGGCCGATCTGGAAAGCATCGAAAAGCGCCGCGCCAATCTGGTGCGCAAGCTGAAAGGCAGTGACAAAGAGGCACAGCAACAGGACCGCTTGCTGGCCCAAGCGCAAGCGATGCTGGAAAGCGGCAAGCCCGCGCGTCTGGTTGAAGTGTCAGGCGAAGATGCCAAGGCCTGGAAGATGCTGCAACTGCTGACCACCAAGCCGGTGCTCTATGTTTGCAACGTGTCCGAAGAAGAAGCTGCCGAAGGTAATGAGTACTCGGCGAAGGTGGCCGAAATGGCCGCTGCTCAGGGTAATGCTCACGTTATCATCAGCGCCAAGATCGAAGAAGAGATCAGCCTGCTGGAAGCGGACGAAGCCCAGATGTTCCTTGAGGAAATGGGCCTGGAAGAACCCGGTCTCGATCGTCTGATCCGAGCAGGTTACGACCTGCTGAAGCTGGAGACCTATTTCACCGTCGGCCCGAAAGAGGCCCGCGCCTGGACCATCCGCACCGGCACCGCCGCACCGCAGGCCGCTGGCGTGATCCATGGGGATTTCGAAAAGGGCTTCATCCGCGCCGAGACCATCGCCTATAACGACTACATCGCTGCCAATGGCGAGCAGGGTGCGAAAGAGGCCGGCAAGATGCGGGCCGAGGGCAAGGGCTACATCGTCAAGGACGGCGATGTGATGCACTTCTTGTTCAACACGTAAATCAATCAGGCTGCGGCAAGTTTTCAGAGCGCTTCGTTTAAGCTGCACTGGGTGATCAGCCACCTGCCGTCAGCTTGCTTATATAGGATATTCAAAGAGGTACCCTGGCCGGTCGTACCTTCGCTGTAACGAGCGAGGCACCAACCGACATTGTCATTGATATCAGCGTGCACAATTGCGATGACCTTGTCTTCGCCGCCGTCCTCCACCCACTCCGAATGGATATCTTCTATGGCTTGTCGCCCGATCGCTGGTGGGCCATAGGGTGAAAACAACTCTGCGTTTTCTGTAAAGTACGACGCGCATCCGGCGGCGTCATTTGATCGATATCTATCGACGTATCCGTCATACAACTCTTGAAAAACGTCCTTTGCCGTCATTATGCGCTCCGTGCGTTCGTACGCTCGTTCCATTAGAGGCAAGTTGACCAGGCGAGGCAAGAACTCTGTATTGCCGGGTCGCAGGCAGAGACGGCGCTTTTCCTTTGGAAAAATGCGGTTAGAGTGTCATTTTGCCCGACGTTGGAATGCTAAAGCATGATCGAAATCCGCGACCTTCAACTCCTCAGCGCCTTGGCGCGGCAACGCCATTTCGCCAAGGCGGCCGAGGAATGTGGGATTTCTCAACCCGCGTTTTCCATGCGCATCCGCAATCTCGAAGATCGGCTGGGCGTTTCAATTGTCCGCCGGGCCAACCGGTTTCAGGGCCTGACCGAAGAGGGCGAGATGATCGTCCGCCGCGCACGGCGTATCCTCGATGACGCAAAGGCGCTGGAACAGCAGGTGCTGGCCGCGCGGGGTGAGATTACGGGGACGTTGATTCTGGGCGTGATCCCCACCGCGATTGCCTTTACCGGACGCCTCATCAAACGCCTCCAGCAAGCTCATCCACGCATTTTGTCGCGGATCGAAACCATGTCGGCCTCGGCCATTCAGCACCGGCTGGACGAAGGCAGTCTGGATGCGGGCATCACCTACGGCGACAGTATCGGCACCGACTTGCGGCAGGTGCAGCCGCTGTATGAAGAAACCTATGTGCTGCTTGTCCCGTCCCACATGATCGAAGAATCCGGCCCTATTCCATGGGCTCGGGTGGCCGAATTTCCGATCAGCCTTCTGGAGCCGCAGATGCAGAACCGACGCATTCTAGACCGGATTTTCGCCGAACAGGGCCTGCATCCCCACGTTGTCGCCGAAACCAGCGGCTTTACCGCATCGATGGTGATGGCGCGCGAGGGGCTGGCAGCTACGGTTGTGCCTCGGGTTCTGGTCCGGGCGTTGGGCGATCTGAAGGGAACCAAAGTGCTGCCCTTAGTCGACCCGATTGTCAGCAAACCGATTTGTTTGGCGACCCTTAGTCGTGACCCGGAATTGCCAACGGTCGAGGCTTTGCGTGCCGTGGTGACGTCTTTACGGTGATAAACTGTCGTTATCGTGCGATTGAATTTGGCGATTTGACGATATGCTATTCTGATGAGACACGGAGCCTCAATCGGAGGGCATCATGGCACCATTAGACACCAAGCCATCAGGCGCACCCAAGGGCGTCTGGAAGTCAGGTAAAGGCAAAGGGCGGCACACGCCCAAAGGCCGTCAGTTCACGGATGAGGCGCAGGCGGAGATTCATCGCCTGCTGGGCGATCGCCCGCGCCGCCGCGACCTGCTGATCGAATTCCTGCATTTGATTCAGGACGAACACGGCCATATCAGCGCCGACCACATCGCCGCGCTTGCGGTTGAGATGCGGATCGGACAGGCCGAGATTTATGAGACGGCGACCTTCTACGCCCATTTCGATGTTGTGAAAGAAGGCGAGACCCCTCCGCCTGCGCTGACGATCCGTGTCTGTGATTCCCTGTCCTGTGAAATGGCCGGTGCCCAGCAGCTGCAGAAGGCGCTGGAAGACGGTCTGGACCCGGCAGAGGTGCGTGTGGTGCGCGCGCCGTGCATGGGCCGTTGTGATACCGCGCCGGTGCTCGAAATCGGTCACAACCATATCGACCATGCGACCCCCGAAAAGGTGCAGGCTGCGATTGCTGCGGGCGACACTCACGCCCATCTGCCCGGCTACGAAGCCTTCGCTGCTTATGAGGCAAACGGCGGTTACGCCAAGCTGAAAGAGCTGCGCGACGGTGGTGACTGGGAGAAAGTGCAGGAAGACATCCTGTCCTCGGGCTTGCGCGGCCTGGGTGGTGCTGGCTTCCCATCCGGCAAAAAGTGGGGCTTTGTTCGAATGAACGAGGGCACACGCTATCTGGCCGTGAACGGGGACGAGGGCGAGCCTGGCACGTTCAAAGACCGCTACTATCTGGAACGCACGCCGCATGTCTTCCTTGAGGGCATGCTGATTGCCGCCTGGGCGGTCGAGGCCGAGACCTGCTTCATCTACATGCGCGACGAGTATCCGGCGGTACTGGAAATCCTGGCCCGTGAGATTGCCGCGCTGGAACAGGCCGGGATCGTCGAAAAAGGTTACATCGACCTGCGTCGCGGTGCTGGCGCATACATCTGCGGTGAAGAATCCGCGATGATCGAGTCGATCGAAGGCAAAAAGGGCCTGCCGCGCCACCGTCCTCCATTTGTGGCGCAGGTAGGGGTCTTCAACCGTCCGACCTTGGTGCACAATGTCGAGACGCTGTATTGGGTCTCGAAGATCTGCCGTGAGGGGCCGCAGATTCTGAATTCAGTTGAAAAGAATGGTCGCAAGGGCTTGCGGAGCTACTCGGTCTCGGGCCGAGTAACCAACCCCGGTGTTTACCTGCTGCCTGCGGGTTCGACCATTCTTGACGTGATTGATGCCGCCGGCGGCATGGCCGAAGGTCATGCGTTCAAGGCGTATCAACCGGGCGGGCCGTCGTCAGGTCTTCTCCCCTCTAGTATCGACGACGTCCCGCTCGACTTTGACACCCTGCAGCCGCTGGGCACGTTCATCGGGTCCGCTGCCGTGGTGGTTCTGTCCGATCAGGATACCGCCCGTGATGCGGCCCTGAATATGCTGCGGTTCTTCGAGGATGAAAGCTGTGGTCAGTGTACGCCCTGTCGGGCGGGCTGTGAAAAGGCGGTGAAGCTGATGCAGGCCGACAAGTGGGATCAGGACCTGCTGGAAGACCTGTGTCAGGTCATGGGCGATGCTTCGATCTGCGGTCTGGGGCAGGCAGCCCCGAACCCGATCCGCCTGGTCATGAAACACTTCGCTGACGAAATCTGAGGGAGACAGAGCCATGCTTGATGCAAGCCCAAACAAGACCGTCACCTTCAACCTGAACGGCGAAGATGTCACCGTGCCTGAGGGCTGGACCATCTGGGAAGCCGCCAAGGGGCAGGGGTTCACTATTCCGCACCTGTGCCACAAGCCGCAGCCGGGCTATCGCCCGGACGGCAACTGCCGCGCCTGTATGGTCGAGGTGGAGGGCGAGCGTACGCTGGTCGCCTCGTGCATCCGCCCTGCGGCGGATGGGATGGTCGTTAAGACCGACTCGGAGCGTGCCGAGAAATCGCGCGCCATGGTTATGGAGCTGCTGGTTGCCGACCAGCCCGAGGCAGCGCACGACACCTCGAGCCACTTCTGGGACATGGCCAAGCTGACCGATGTCAGCGACAGCCGTTTCCCGGCGAAAGAGGCCGATAAAATCCCGCTGCTGGATGACAGCCACGTTGCGATGCGCGTCAATCTGGATGCCTGCATCAACTGCAACCTCTGCGTCCGGGCCTGTCGCGAAGTGCAGGTCAATGACGTGATCGGCATGGCCGGTCGTGGCCATACGGCGCAGGTCGTGTTCGACCAGAACGATCCGATGGGCGCGTCGACCTGTGTGGCGTGTGGCGAATGCGTTCAGGCCTGCCCAACCGGGGCGCTGATGCCCGCGACCGTGCTGGACGATCAGCAGCACGGCGACAGTAAAGACTACGATAGCGACACCGAAAGCGTCTGCCCGTTCTGCGGCGTGGGCTGTAAAGTCTCGCTGAAGGTCAAGGATGGCAAGGTCAAGTATGTCGAGGGTATCAATGGCCCCGCAAACGAAGGCCGTCTGTGCGTCAAAGGGCGGTTCGGCTTTGACTACATCCACCACCCGCACCGCCTGACCAAGCCGCTGATCCGGCGCGAGGATGCGCCTGCCAAAGGTCTGAACGTCGATCCGGGCAACCTGTCGACCCATTTCCGCGAAGCGACATGGGAAGAGGCGATGGATCTGGCCGCCACCAAGCTGAAAACACTGCGCGAAGAAGATCCGCGCAGCGTTGCAGGCTTTGGTTCGGCCAAGTGCACCAACGAAGAAGCGTATCTGTTCCAGAAGTTCATCCGTCAGGGCTTTAAGCACAACAACGTCGACCACTGCACCCGCCTGTGCCATGCGTCGTCGGTGGCTGCACTGATCGAGAACGTGGGTTCAGGCGCCGTGACAGCGACCTTCAACGAGATCGAAAACGCGGATGTGGCGATCATCATCGGCTCGAACCCGATCGAGAACCACCCTGTCGCGGCAACCTACTTCAAGCAGTTCGCCAAGCGCGGCGGCAAGCTGATCGTGATGGACCCGCGCGGCGTCGGTATGCGCAAGTTTGCCGACGAAATGCTGCAGTTCCGTCCGGGTGCTGATGTCTCGATGCTGAACGCGATCATGAACGTGATCGTCGAGGAAGAGCTGTATGACAGCCAGTACATCCACCGCTGGACCGAGAACTGGGAAGCCGAGAAAGAGCATTTGCGCCAGTTCACGCCCGAGGCGATGTCGCCGATCTGCGGCATCGAACCGGATCAGCTGCGTCGTGTCGCGCGCACCTTTGCGCAGGCCAAGGCCGGTCTGATCTTCTGGGGTATGGGCGTCAGCCAGCACATCCACGGCACCGATAACTCGCGCTGCCTGATCTCGCTGGCTCTGATGACCGGCAATGTTGGTAAACCCGGTGCGGGTCTGCATCCACTGCGGGGTCAGAACAACGTGCAGGGCGCGTCCGATGCGGGCCTGATCCCGATGTTCCTGCCGGATTACCAGACCGTGACGGACGATGGCATCCGCGCCAAGTTCAACGAGGTCTGGAACTCGGACGACTTCTCGAACGAGAAGGGCCTGACCGTGACCGAGATCATCGACCAAGCCTATGCGGGCAACATCAAGGGCATGTACATCATGGGTGAAAACCCGGCCATGTCCGACCCCGATGTGAACCACGCCCGTGACGCGCTGGCCAAGCTGGACCTGATGATCGTGCAGGACATCTTCCTGACCGAAACGGCGAACTATGCTGACATCATCCTGCCCGCCTCGGCGCTGTATGAAAAGAACGGCACGGTGTCGAACACCAACCGTCAGGTGCAGCGGGTGCGGCCGGCTGTGACCCCTCCGGGTGAGGCGCGCGAGGACTGGAGGATCACCGTTGATCTGGCGCAGCGGATCGGGCTGAACTGGGACTACACGGACGTGTCTCAGGTGTTTAATGAGATGAAGCTGACCATGGCGTCGCTTGACAACATCACGTGGGAGAGGCTTGAGACCGAAACCATCACCTACCCGTCGCTCAGCGAGACCGATCCGGGGCAGGCGATTGTATTCGGTGACGGATTCCCGCGCGCGGATGGCCGGGCCCGGTTTACCCCGGCCAGCGTCATCCCGCCGGATGAAGCGCCGGATGACGAGTACCCGATGATCGCCACCACCGGCCGTCAGTTGGAACACTGGCACACCGGGTCGATGACTCGTCGGTCGAATGTTCTTGACGCTGTTGAGCCGGAAGCGAACTGTTCGATGAATCCCCGCACGCTCAAGCTGATGGGGATCGAGCCGGGTGAGATGATCCGGCTGACCACCCGGCGCGGGACGATTGACATCATGGTTCGAGCCGATCGGGCGATCGCCGAAGACATGGTCTTCATTCCGTTTGCCTATGTTGAGGCGGCGGCGAACATTCTGACCAACTCGGCCATCGACCCCTATGGGAAAATCCCCGAGTTCAAATTCTCGGCCATTCGCGTTGAAAAGATTGGGGATGCCATCGCAGCGGAGTAGGCGCCGCGCACGACAAAAATTCAAGGGCGGTTCTGATCAGAGCCGCCCTTTCGCGTTTCACACCATCCTGTGCCGGTCATGCCTGTCCAAAACTGTGCAGCGTCAGTTGCGCCTCAACGCGCCGCAGTCGCCAAGGAGCAAGGCGAAAAAAAGCGCTTTGGCACAGGACAAAACAAACTTACACACTTGTCCCGATGGTTCTGGAACCGCACCTGGCCCTAGTAGTCGCGTTCGAAAAAGACGCCCAAACCTGTTTCACCACGCCCGTCGACCGTTCCTCGCACGGTGAAACTGTCAGTAACATCCAGATTCAGGTTCACTTCGGTGTCGCCTTCGGTGTTGACCGTGAAATCAGTGTAGAGGTTGTCGCTCAGATAAGCGCCTGCGCCCAGACGGCCCGCACCGCCCTCCGAGGCGCCAATGTCGACGGTATCCACGCCCGTCGCATCGCGCAGCCCTTTGGTTGCGTCCCCGCCTGCACCGCTGAGTTGCGCCAGCGACGCTGCCATTTGCGCGATCACAAAGGGTGAAAGTTCGGAAAAGCGATTGCCGAACAACAATATCGCCAGGGCCTCTTCCGCAGGGCGTTCAGGGTCGGAAAATATGTCGACCTGAGGCGCATCCAGTGGCCCCGCAATTTCAATTGTGGCAGTGCCGTCCGACGTGCTGGTTGAGGATTCGAACTCGATATAGGGTGTCAGGTCGCCCTGAAGTGTCACGACACCCTTGGTCAGCGCCAGCCTGCGCCCCAGAATGTCGAAGTTGCCCCGGATCAGCTCAATCTGACCGGACGGCACGATGGATGCCGTGGTTCCACCGATGTTGATTCTGCCCCCAAGTTCAGCGTTTACACCGCGGCCGCGCACAAACACGGCTTTGGGGGCCAGCAGGCTGACGTCCAGCGCAATCCGCGAATCGCTTTTGGCTTTGTCGCCGGTCACGACCAGCTGCGCGCGTTCCCGGGTCAGGAAGCCAGCCGCGCTTTCGTTGACATGCGTGATGTTGGGAATGGGTGCCGCGCCCACCGCGCCGGAGGCTGCGGCGAGATTGATATTGGTCTCGTCGAATGTGATCTGCCCGGCAACCGAGCTGTTGCCCGCCAAAGCGCCGGTCATGGCGACCTGGCCGTTCAGCGTCGTTTCATATAGCAGCCTGTCCGTCAGCACGAGGCTGTTGAGAACGGTCGTGATGTTGGCATTGAAGGGTGGCGTCAAGTCTATTGGGCCGTTGACCGTAAAGGACCCGCCAGCCTGCATCCCGCCGTTCAGCGCGACGGTAGCGCGACTTTGCGCCAAGTCGACCGATCCGCTGATCCCCGTCACGGTCTGTCCAGCCGCGGGAATGGCCAGAGCAGTACCTGAGGTTGTAACCGTTCCGCTTAAGGCTGCCAGTGACGGAGCGCCTTTCAACGAAAGATCAAACCGCGCCTGACCATCGATCTTGTTAGGTGTGATAAACACATTGGCGACGCCAAGGTTCAAACCACCTTGCGCGGTCAGGTCGGCCTGACCGGTGGTCTCGCTAAATGTCCCCGAGACATCGCCGCTGATTTCCGCAGGTCCATCGGCCTTGGCGCTGATGGTCCAGACGCCGTTGTCTCGTTTTGCCGTACCCTTGGCCGCAATTGTCCCCGGAAACTCGGGCACAAACCGTTCGATTTTGTTGAACCGGGCGTCAAATTCCAGATCGGCGTTTCCGTCCAGTCCAACATTGCCGTCCAGACTGGCATAGGAGCTGTCAGGGCCTCGCAGGCTAACGGTGCCTTCCAGCCCTGAACCGTCGGGTGCCACATTTCCGGTCAGGGTCAAAGGACCGGAGAGGGTGCTTGCCAACCTGGCCAGGTCATCCAGTCTGACGTTGAAGGTCAATCCCCCGTTTTCGCGGTTTAGTTCACCGGATGCGTCCGCGGACAAGGCCGTTCCCTGCAGACGGAATGCCCGGATATCGACGGTTTCTTCGGTTTTCTCGGCGTCCACCGTCAAAGTCGTGCGGCCCTGAATCAGCTTGTCCAGCGCTTCGATACCGGTCTGGATGTCGCGCGCATCCAGATCGCCCTTGATGTCAAAAGTCCGGTTGGCCAGCGCGGCGGTCCCATTGGCGTCGGCCTGCACCGAACCCGCCAGATCGCGTTTTGCCAGGCCGGAGAACAGCGACAGATCCGGCGCGTTCAATTGCGCCTGTCCATCAACGGACAGATCCCCTGTCGGATTCTGAACAATCGCCGAGACCTGCGCGTTCAGTGCGGTGCCGTTTACCGTGGCGTTACGGATATCAATTTTGTCGGCGGTCCGGGCGCCATCCCACTCGATAGTGGTCCGACCGGTCAAAAGCGGATCGATGTCCGAAAGCCCGGTTGTGATGTCTTGTCCGATTACGCTGGCTGTTCCGTCAAACTCCAGCGTTTGCACGGTTCCCTGCCCGTCGAGGGTGGCCTGAACTGCGCCGCTCAGTTCGCGCTTTGCCAGACCCGAAAAGACGGAAAGATCCTGCGCGTTGACGCTGGCCTGACCGTCGATGGTCAGGTTTGCGTCCGGTGTCGTGACCTCACCGCTGGCCGCCGCCTGCAAGGTTTCGCCGTTTACTGTAAGGTCACGGATGGTGACGCCGTCCGTGTCGCGCTTTGCATCCACCACAATGGTCGTTTCGCCGGCAATCACCGGATCGATATCGTCCCGGCCCGTCAACAGATCGCGGGCCTCGACGTTCAGCTTACCGTCAAAGCTGCCTTCCAGCGGTGATCCATTGCCCTCGACCCGGGCCGAGACCTGTCCGCCCAGATCAAGCTTGGCCAGTTCCGAGAACCGGGACAGGTCCGTTGCGTCTAGGGTCGCCGTTCCGTCAATCGTCAGACCGCTGGCCAAACCGCTGATCAATGCGTCCGCCCCAAGCGTATAGTCCGAACCCACCAGTTCCACCCCTGACAGGGTCAACGACTGATCACTACCGTAGCTGAACAATCCGTCCAGTGTGATGCGATCGCCGAGTGCCGCGTTCAGCCCGGCATCCGCCAGATCGATCCCGTCCAGCGCGGCCTGAATGTCACCTTCGAATTGTAAGGATGCACCTTGTTCCAGTGTTCCCTGGCCGGTGATCTGCGCCCGCTGCAACCCGATTTGCGGCGATTTGAAAGCGTTTGTTGTTAGGCTCAAATCCCACAGGTTGCCGTTCTTCTGATCGAACAGCGCTGAAATCTGAGCCGCTTCGATAGATGTTTGACCGCCTGAGACTGGCAGCACGACAGTTTCGCCATCCGGCGGCGTAATCCGCCCTTGAAGGGCCGCCAGTTGCAGTACACCGCCAGGGGCAAGCTGCAGCTCTCCTTTCAGCTTCAGCGCCTGCGAGGAAAACTCGAGATCGGAAATGTCCAGCGCGCCGTCCGGCTGCGTCCGGCCATCGACAAACAGACGCGTGTCAGGGCCAAAGAACGTGTCCATGTTTTGCGCCAGAAATGGCGTCAGGTCGCCTTTCAGATCGGTTGTAAAGGCGATGCCGTCACTTGACGCGCCACCTGCCTCCGTGGCCGACCGCAACCGGACCTGTCCTGCGACACGCTGCTGGTTGTCACTGCTCAGGCCAATATCCGCTGTGAAATCCGTAAGGGGACCCGACCCGGTGGCGGTCAGACCGATCGGAGGGCTGTCGGGTATCTTCAGCGCTGTCGAGATCAGTCCGCCCGAATCCTCGACCACTTTCAGATCCAGACGGATTTCACTGCTCGCGTTCTCAAACCCGGCGGACAGGCTGATCTGGTCGCCGGCCCGGTCCAGTCGCGTGACATCCAGTTTGGTATCCAGCGTGCCGTCTGCCAGCGACAGATTTCCATTCACGGCAAGCTCGGCCGCGACGCCGATCAGCGGTTGGCCCAGCGACAGCTCGTCTACCCGGATTTCACTGATTTGGATGGCAACGGGCAATTCAGGCAGCTGGAACGGTTTGGTTTCAGCCGATGGTGCGGGGGTGTCCTTGGTGGTTGCCCCGGGCGCGCGTGCGATGTCGATTTCCTGCGCAGTCAAAGCGTTGACCGAAAAACGGCCGCGGATCAATGCAAGCCGGTTCCAGTCCAGCACTGCATCCTTGATGGTCAGCCAGACGCCTTCGTCATCGGCCACGGTGATTTCTTCGATGGTCGCCCGCGAACTCAGCGCGCCCTGAAGGCCCTTGACCCGGACGTTCTGGTCGTCGCCGGACAGGGTGTCCTGCAGGAAATTCTCCAGCATGCTGCCGCCGCTATCTTCCTGCGCGGTCACGGGCGATGTGATCAGCACCGCGCCGATCAGAACGGGATATGAAAGCCGCCGGATCAAAACGCCTGTCCAATCCCGATATAGAACTGCAGCCCGCTGCCGGTGTCGCCCTGAATCGGCCATGCCAGATCAACGCGCAACGGGCCGAACCCACCCAGATCGTATCTGGCACCGATACCGGCACCGGCATGATACTCGGCACCACTGCCGATGAAGGATGACGTGTCGACCGTGCCGTAGTCGTAGAACCCGACCAGAGACAGTGAGTCGGTGACCTTGCCACGCACCTCTCCGGACAGGCCGAGAAAGGACTTGCCGCCCGCCACGCCGGTTCCCACCGGGATGCCGAGGCTTTCAAAAGGTTGCCCGCGCACGGTTCCCGCGCCGCCCGAGAAGAACAGAAAATCCGGTGTCACTCCGTCCGGTGACGGCCCCAGAACCGACCCCAGCTGCACACGGCCGGCCAGCACCAGCCTGCCGCCGGTTCCGAAACTGGTATAGCCGCGCCCGTCCAGAAAAATGCGCAGGCCGGACTCGGTTTCTGACAGTCCGGCAAAAGGCATGGCATTCGCATCCAGATAGAACCCCCGTGTGGCGCTGACCTTGCTGTCGCGCTGGTCCCATTCCGACCGGAAGGGGAGGATGAAATATCTGAACTTGCGCCCAGAGCCGTAGGCATCATCCGCATCCGAATACTGGAATCCTGCTGATGCCTCGGCATAAAGCTGGTCCGAGAAGGTGCGCCGCGCACCATATGCCACTGAGGCCACGGTAACGTTGTAGTTTTCGGTGTCGCGCCGCTCCAGCAGGGCGCTCCAAAAGGTGCTGTCGTCGGGGCCCAGCCTGTCTGGCTGATCCAGTCGCAGGCCAATCCGCCCATCGATATTCTCGGCCCCGCCAATGTTGCGGATCGCGGCCTCGAACCTCAGCCGCTGCGCGCGCCTGAACACATTTCGATGGGTCCATGTCGCGGTCAGATCAAGACCATCGCGCGAGGCAAGCTCGCCCCCGAGTGTTATGCGACGCGGGGGCAGATCCTCGAACGTGGCATCAAAATCCAGCGAGCCATCAGGGTTGGGTTCTTCCCGCTCCTTGATCGAGACAACATTGAACGTCCCCGTGCGGCGCAGACGGGTTCCGACTTTCTGAACTTTTTGCGGGGAGTAGACTTCGCCCGTGGGAAAACCCGCGATCTTTTCTATCGATCTGTGCCGCACGGTGGTGTCGCCGTCGATGAACATCCTTCCGAATGTCAGGCGCGGGCCGGGCGCCAGATCGATCTCGGCATCCAGCTTGGATTGTTTGTGCCGGGCGACGACCTTTTGTCCAGCAACGTCCGCCTTTGCGTGCCCGGCGTCTTTCCATGCCTCAACACCTGTGGACGTGGCCTGCTGGATCGCGCCTGTTGTCGCACGTTTGCCGGTGGCAAATTCCTGGGGCAATACGGTCAGCGGGGCCAACGGCTGCACAAGCGCTGTTCCGAAGGTAAAGACCGGGCCCGTGTTCACAGTGATGACAGCGCGCTTGATCTGGCTTGGAACGCTCAGCGAACTGAGATCGGCCGCTTCCTGTCCATCCAGTTTGATGCTGACGACCGGGCTGAAATACCCCTCGTCATACAGGATCTGGACGATGGTGCGGTAATCCGAAAGAGCCGCGGACAGAATTTCCAGCGGAGTGTCCAGCCCGCGCGATTTGGCTGTTGTTACCGAAGAGTTTTCCTTGAGGCGGTCCACCACTTCTTTCGGCGCTCCGGGCGCCGTCAACGTGGTTTCCAGCGCCGCCAATGTGGTCGGCGCGATGGCCACGACAACGCCAAACATCCAGCACTTAAGAATGGCGCGCGGCCTTCTTCCCTGCATCAAATGGCTCCAACTGCCCCAACTCGAAATCACTTTGGCCGCCTTGTACGGTTCGGCGGCTGTTCGACTTCATGTTAGACCATCTGATGGGGTGCAGGAAAAGGGAAATGACGTGCGAATTGCGATTTGTGGCAATCTTTTGTGGGGTCAAAGACCCGCATTGCGGAACCAGCGGATCAGGGCGTCGCGGTCCTCGGGCTCCATGAAGGTGACATTTGCAGGCGGCATCGCATGACTGACGCCTGCCTGCAGATAGATCTGCTTTGCGTTTCTTGCGATGTCGCCTTCGGTTTCCAATAGCACGCCCTTGGGTGCCCACAGGATACCCTCCCAAACCGGTTCGCGAGCGTGGCACATGGAGCAGCGGCCCAGAACGATGTCATGCGCCTCTTCGAACCCGTCTGCGGCGGCGAACTTTTGTTCATAAGGCGTCAGCGGCTGCGCTTCGGCCTCTTCCAGCGGTTTGTACATCGGCGCGGTGGACAGCCACATGATGGCGATGAACAGCAGGGCGGTAACCAGCCAGGTCCAGGTCGGGTTACCGGCACGGGCATGGCGGGTGTTGAAATAGTGCCGGATGGTGACACCCATCAGAAAGACCAGCGCCGCGATGATCCAGTTGTATTCGGTCGCAAAGGCCAGTGGATAGTGGTTCGACAGCATCAGGAACACGACCGGCAGCGTCAGGTAGTTGTTGTGCGTGGACCGCAGCTTGGCGATTTTGCCGTATTTCGGGTCCGGTGTGCGCCCGTTCTTCAGGTCGTCCACCACGATGCGCTGGTTGGGCATGATTATGAAGAACACGTTCGCCGTCATGATTGTGGCTGTGAAGGCCCCCAGATGCAGCATCATTGCACGGCCGGTGAAGATCTGGTTGTACCCCCAACCCATTGCCACCAGCAGCACGAACAGCAGCACCATCAAAAGGGTGGGGCGTTCGCCAAGACCGGATTTGCACAGGTTGTCATAGGCCAGCCAGCCCACGGTCAGCGAGGCGGCCGAGATCAGAATCCCCTGCCACAGCGCCAGATCGGCCTTTTGCGCGTCGATCAGATACAGCTCGCCGCCGACCCAATAGACGATCATCAGAAGCGCCGCCCCGCTGAGCCAGGTCGCATAGCTTTCCCATTTAAACCAGGTCAGGTGGTCCGGCATCCGCTCGGGCGCGACCAGGTATTTCTGAATGTGGTAGAAGCCACCGCCATGCACCTGCCATTCCTCGCCATCGGCGGGGCCGGGGATGTCGCGGTTCAGTCCAAGATCCAACGCTATGAAATAAAAGGATGATCCGATCCACGCGATGGCAGTGATCACGTGCAGCCAGCGCACAGCAAAGGCCATCCAGTCCCAGAACACGGCGAGGTCATACATGC
The DNA here is from genome assembly GCF_056536425.1 of Ruegeria sp. D1(2025). Classification (NCBI taxonomy): domain Bacteria; kingdom Pseudomonadati; phylum Pseudomonadota; class Alphaproteobacteria; order Rhodobacterales; family Roseobacteraceae; genus Ruegeria; species Ruegeria sp. D1(2025). Next base: position 638,732 of record NZ_JBQFPO010000002.1, read on the forward strand.
AAGAAGTCTCCGATTGCTTGCCGTCACACTAGGCAAAAGGGATTTTCTTCGGTATTCCCGTATATTGTCAAACTGTATCAAAAAAATCGATAAGATGTCCTATCTCGAGAACATCCGTACCTTTGTCCGTGTCTATGATCTGGGCAGCATGTCCGCTGCCGGCCGAGACCTGCGGATCTCCCCTGCCGTAACCTCGGCCCGGATTTCCCAGCTTGAGGATCATCTGGGCGTGCGTCTGTTTCAACGCACCACGCGAAACCTCAGTCCGACCGAACAGGGTCGCGCCTTTTATCCCGGTGCGGTCGCGGTTCTGGATGCGGTGGATGAGGCCGAGGCGCAAGTTGTCCATCTGACCGAAGCGCCAAGGGGATCGCTATTCGTTGCGGCGCCGTTGGGGGTTGGCCGCCGGTTGCTGGCTCCGCATGTGCCTGATTTTCTGTTGGAATACCCTGAGATTGACGTGCGCCTGCGGCTGACGGACAGGTCGGTTGATCTTACCACCGAGGGCCTGGATCTGGCATTTTTCATTGGCCAGCCCGAGGACAGCACCCTGCGGATCAGAAAGATCGCGGATTGCCAGCGGGTGCTATGCGCCGCGCCGGATTACGTGGAACGCAGGGGCATGCCGCAGACCGGCGCGGACCTGGTTTCGGACAAGCATGAATGTCTGAACCTTCGTTTCCCCGGCGCGACAGAGTTCCAATGGCTGCTGGAAACACCCGAGGGCCCGAAGCGATACGCTGTATCAGGTCGCTTCGAATGCGATGACGGCGATGTTTTGACCGATTGGGCGTTGTCCGGGCAGGGGATTGCGATGAAACCCGCCTTTGAAGTGGCGGAGCATCTGAAAGCGGGCCGTTTGGTGGCCGTTGCGATGCAGACGCCGCCGGTGCCTGTGCAGATGGCATGCCTCTATACCCATCGCCGCCATCAGGACCCCAAGGCGCGGTTGTTTATGGATTTCATGATCTCGCGTATCGGCAAGGTCGTGCGCAGCTCGCAAGCGACGGGATGAGCCGATGCTCCCGCCACGGTTTGCGCCTTGCAGGCGCTGAACTGCGTTGGGCGTGGCGCCGCGGCAAGGCCGCGGCGCGGTTGCGACCCCTACCAAGCCGGGTACAGTTTTTCAGGGCTAGTCCGCGCTGCACCTGCAAGGGGCAGTGCCCGGCCCAACGGAAGGCGACCCTGAAAGGGTCGGCGGCGGGCGGCAGGCGCGCGGAAAGCGGTCAGCTGCCCCGGTAAGTCGAATACCCGTAGGGGGAAAGCAGCAGCGGTACGTGATAATGTGCCTCGGCATCGGACATGCCGAACCGAATAGGAACCTGATCCAGAAACAGCGGATCCTCTGCCGCCTGCCCGGTTCTGTGCAGGTAGTCCCCAGCAAAAAAGATCAGCTCGTAAGTTCCGGTTTCAAAGTCTTCCTGCGGCAGGATGGGGCTGTTGGTGCGCCCGTCGGAATTTGTCTCCATCTCGACCAGTTTGCGATGGGAGTTTCCCGACACCTGATACAGTGCGATTTTCAGACCTTCCGCCGGGCACCCGCGCGCCGTGTCCAGAACATGGGTTGTCAGGTAGCCTGCCACAGTGATCTCCTTTGACTGTTTCATCGGGTTTGCCACAGTGTGGCGCAAACATCAAAATGGTGGAAATGCCGAAACAACCGGAAACAGCGTTCGGATTGATTTGATAATCGGATACGAATTTTTAGGCTATTGCATTAATCAGGAAGTTAAACCCGGAACGGAAGACGACATGCAGCCCCCTCGTTACCCCCGCGATATGATCGGATACGGAGCCACCCCGCCCAATGCCAATTGGCCCGGTGGTGCAAGGATCGCGGTGCAGATCGTGCTCAACTACGAAGAGGGCGGCGAGAACTGCGTATTGCACGGCGACAGCGCGTCCGAGGCCTTCCTGTCCGAAATCGTCGGCGCTGCGCAATGGCCGGGGCAGCGTCACTGGAACATGGAATCGATCTATGAATACGGATCACGGGCCGGGTTCTGGCGCCTGCACCGATTGATGAAAGATTTGCCGATCACGGTTTATGGGGTCGCTACCGCACTGGCCCGCTCACCCGATCAGGTGGCCGCGATGAAGTCGGCAGGGTGGGAGATTGCGAGCCACGGATTGAAATGGGTGGAACACAAGGACATGCCCGAGGCCGAGGAACGGGCCCAGATTGCCGAAGCCGTGCGCCTGCATACCGAAGTCGTGGGTGAGCGCCCGCGCGGCTGGTACACCGGTCGGTGCTCGGAAAACACAGTAAGGCTGGCGGCAGAAGAGGGCGGGATGGCCTATGTCGCGGATACCTATGCCGATGACCTGCCGTACTGGGTTCGGTTCGGTGATCGGCATCAGTTGATCGTGCCTTACACTCTGGACTGCAACGATATGCGCTTTGCAACGCCGCAAGGGTTCAATTCAGGCGATCAGTTCTTCTCCTACCTCAAGGACAGCTTTGATGCGCTTTATGCCGAAGGCGGGGCCGGGGCGCCAAAAATGCTGTCGATTGGGCTGCACTGCCGGTTGATCGGGCGTCCGGGTCGGGTGATGGCCCTTAAACGGTTCCTGGATTACGCGCGCGGGTTTTCGGATGTGTGGTTCGCCACGCGCCTGCAGATCGCAGAACACTGGGCCGCGCATTACCCACCCATACCGCGCGCAAGGCCGACCGAGTTGAGCCGGGAGGACTTTGTGGCCAGCTATGGCGGCATTTTCGAACACTCAGCCTGGATCGCCGAGCGCGCCTTTGATCTGGAACTGGGTCCGGCGCATGACACGGCGGGCGGCCTGCACAATGCCCTGGCCCGCATGTTCCGCTCGGCCACTGAAACGGAAAGGCTTGGCGTGCTGACAGCGCATCCCGATCTCGCGGGCAAGCTTGCGCAGGCTAAACGTCTGACCCAGGAAAGCACGACCGAGCAGGCCTCGGCCGGGCTGGATGCGCTGACCGACGATGAACGTGCGACTTTCACGGATCTGAATCAGACCTACACGGACAAATTCGGATTTCCGTTCATCATCGCGGTTCGGGATCACGACAAGGCATCGATCCTGGAAGCGTTCAAACGGCGGATCGGGCAGGACCGGGACACTGAATTTGCGGAAGCCTGCCGACAAGTCGAACGGATCGCCGAATTCCGCCTGCGGGATGTGTTGCCGTCATGAGCAATCGGATCAGTGTTCAGCCGCTGACCGCTGATGCGTTTGCCCCATACGGCGATGTGATCGACGTTGCGGGCGAGCCGGACAAGATCATAAATCAGGGCCAATGTGGTCGGTATCATGACAGGGCAGCTCTGGATTTTGCCGACGGGCGCGCCGGGATCAGCCTGTTCAACGCCAATCCACGGGCACTGCCCTATACGCTCGACATGGTCGAACGGCACCCCGAGGGCAGCCAGGCCTTTATCCCGATGACCCGCCAGCCCTTTCTGGTGATCGTCGCGCCGGACGCCGATGGCAAGCCCGGGCGACCGCTGGCTTTTGTGACCCGGCCGGGGCAGGCGGTGAATTACCATCGCGGCACCTGGCACGGGGTCCTGACGCCGCTCCACGCCCCCGGCCTGTTTGCCGTCGTCGACAGGATCGGCGCAGGCGCAAATCTTGAAGAATTCTGGTTCGACACGCCCTATCAGGTCGTGCCGTAGCCAGTTGAAGCCGCAGGATAAGCGGTAAGACCCCCATGAAATCTGACAGGGAGGACAGTACTCATGGCCGACACTTCGATCGGTACGCCCGAACAGCTTCGGGATCCGAACTATACACCCGCATTACACAAGGCGGTTCCCCTTGGGATACAGCACGTTCTGGCGATGTTCGTGTCCAATGTGACGCCCGCGATCATCGTCGCGGGCGCGGCGGGATTCGGATTTGGATCAAATTCGCCCGATTTCCCGGAACTTCTTTATCTGATCCAGATGTCCATGCTGTTTGCCGGGGTCGCAACCCTGCTGCAGACGGTGACACTTGGTCCGGTCGGGGCGGCCTTGCCCATCGTTCAGGGAACAAGCTTTGCCTTTCTGCCCATCATGATCCCGCTTGTGGCCGGTAAGGGCGTCGATGGGCTGGCTGGCCTGTTCGGCGGCGTTCTGATCGGTGGCCTGTTTCACGCCAGCCTCGGGGCGGTGATCGGCAAGATCCGGTTTGCGCTGCCGCCTCTGGTGACGGGGCTGGTCGTAACCATGATCGGTCTGGCGCTGGTCAAGGTAGGTATTCAATACGCGGCTGGCGGCGTTCCGGCGATTGGCACGCCGGAGTACGGCTCGGCCCTGAACTGGTCGGCGGCTCTGGTCGTGATCTTCGTGACCCTTGCGCTCAAGTTCTTTACGCGCGGGATGCTGTCGGTTTCGGCGGTGCTGATCGGTCTGGCTGTCGGCTACGTATACGCGCTGATGGTTGGCATGGTGACATTTGAGGCAATCGGTTCAAGCTGGAGCCGCGCCTCGGCCTTCGCATTGCCGATGCCGTTCAAATACGGGTTCGAGTTTTCGTTCGCTGCCGTGATCGGGTTCTGTCTGATGGCCTTTGTTTCGGCCATCGAAACCGTGGGCGATGTGTCCGGTGTGACCAAGGGCGGTGCCGGGCGTGAAGCCACCGACAAGGAGATTGCCGGTGCAACCTATGCGGATGGTTTTGGCTCGGCGGTTGCCGGAGTGTTCGGCGGGTTGCCCAACACGTCGTTCAGCCAGAATGTCGGGCTGATCGCCATGACCGGCGTCATGAGCCGCAATGTCGTGACCATTGGTGCGCTGTTTCTGATCCTGTGCGGGCTGGTCCCCAAGGTCGGGGCCATCATCCGCACCGTTCCGATCGAAGTGCTGGGCGGCGGTGTGATCGTCATGTTCGGGATGGTTGTGGCCGCCGGTATTTCCATGCTGTCCGATGTGGACTGGAACCGGCGCAATATGGTGATCTTTGCCATCTCGTTGTCCATCGGATTTGGGCTGCAACTGGAACCGGATGCGGTCCAGCACTTGCCGGAAACTTTGGGCATCTTGATGAAAAGTGGGCTTTTGCCTGCTGCGGTCATCGCAATTGTGCTGAATCTGATCCTGCCCGAAGAACTGGCGGATGAGGCCACCGAAGAGGTGTCAGGCGGAATGGCCGGGCATGGCTCGGGCAGCTTGCCCCACGACTGATCCGTGAATCGCAGCCCGCCGTTTGGCGGGCTGCGTCGACTTCAGCTTGCCGCCATCAGGCGCGCGACATCCAGCATTCGGGCCGAAAAGCCCCATTCATTGTCATACCAGCCAAACACCCTGACCTGCCTGTTTCCCACCATGCGAGTTTCGGGGCCCGCGATCACAAGCGACTCGGGTCGCGTGCGCAGATCGGATGAGACCAGAGGCAGGTCCGTCCAGCCCAGAACAGGCGAGTTTTCGGCCGCTGCGCGCAGCTTTGCGTCAAACACCTCGGGGCTCATCTCGTTTTCCAGGGTCACGATCAGGTCTACGGCCGAAACGCTGGCGGTGGGTACGCGCACCGCGGCGCCCGAGATGCGACCGGCCAGATGAGGCATGACTTCGTCAATCAGATGCGTGGCACTGGTTGTGGTTGGAACCATGGACAGCGCACCCGCACGCGAGCGTGCAAGATCGCCGCGCGGCGCGTCCACCATCGGCTGGCTGTTTGTGTAGCAATGGATCGTTGTCATATGGGCCGCGGTGATGCCGCCGATCCCATCCAATACCCGCACCAGCGGAGCCAGCCCGTTGGTGGTACAGGACGCGTTCGAAACGATCCGGGCGTTGCCCAGCTGGTCTTCGTTTGCGCCCAGTACGATGGTGACTTCGGTCGCGGGCGAGGGGCCGGAGATCAGCACCTTGCTGGCCCCGGCAGTCAATCCTCGGCTGGCCACATCGGACGTGCGTGCGATGCCTGTGCAGTCCAGCAGGACATCGACCCCGGATAGATCCACACGGGTCAGATCCTCGCTGTGGGTCATCGGAACCCGGTGCCCGTCCACGATCAGGGTGTCACCTTCAGCCAGGACCGTTCCGGCGTAAGGGCCAAAGGTGCTGTCGTATTTGAACAGATAGGCGCAGGTCTCAAGCGGGGCGATATCGTTGATCAGCACCAGCTCGACATTGCTGTCTTCCGGCAAGGCCAGAACCTGCCGCAGAATTGTGCGGCCGATACGGCCGAATCCGTTGATCGCGAGTTTCATGGGCAAGCTATGGCAGGCTGACCGGGCGATCTCAATGCCCGTTTCGATACCGTTCTAACCGCAGGAGACCTGCGAGAAAAACTGGCCCGAGATGTTCTGATACATGCTTGAGCGGATAACCTTGCAACCCGTTGCCTGCTGGATCGCCGCTATGGCTTGTATCGTCCGCAGGCGCGGCGGCGGACCAAAGGGGTTCAGATTGTTGTTGTCCCGTGTGGCGCGGTAAATGACCGGAGCGTCTGAAACCTGTGTCACAGCCCATGTACGGCTCATGACAAATACGGATTTGGTTTCTTCCCTGGCCGCAACAGGTGCGGCATCGAACGCCGTCAGGCCGATAACGGCCGCAAGCGCAAACATCGTTCCGCGAAATAACATGGTGCAATCTCCAGTACTATAACCCGAGGATATTTCACCAGATTCAGACGCTTCTGTGAACCCCTGACAGGCAAATGACCATTCTACCCGTTTAACGCCGCGACAGGTTCAGCGGCATGTGCCGGTTAACGTCCTTGTAAAGCAGATAGCGGAACCGCCCCGGGCCGCCTGCGTAACAGGCTTGCGGGCAGAAAGCGCGCAGCCACATGTAATCTCCGGCCTCGACCTCGACCCAGTCTTGGTTGAGCCTGTAGACGGCCTTGCCCTCCAACACGTAAAGCCCGTGCTCCATCACGTGGGTTTCGGCAAAGGGGATCACGCCGCCGGGTTCGAAGTTGACGATGTTGACATGCATGTCGTGGCGCAGATCCTGCGGGTCGGCAAAGCGGGTCGTCGACCAGCGCCCTTCGGTGCCGGGCATTTCGATGGGGACCACGTCGCGTTCATTGGTGATGATTGGATCGGGCACGGGCAGGCCGGGGACGGCCTCGTAAGCCTTGCGGACCCAGTGGAATCTGGTCACTTCATCTGCTCGGTTGTGCAGCGTCCAGTCCGAACCCGGCGGGATGTAGGCGTAGCCACCGGTTTCAAGGACATGAACATCGCCGCCAAGGGTCAGTGTGACCGTGCCCTCGACCACAAAGATCACCCCCTGGGCCTGCGCGTCGGTTTCGGGGCGATCAGATCCGCCGCCGGGCTGAACCTCCATAATGTACTGCGAAAAGGTCTCGGCAAATCCGCTGAGCGGGCGCGAGAGCACCCATAGACGCGTGCCTTCCCAGAATGGCAGGTAACTGGTGACGATGTCGCGCATGGTGCCCTTGGGGATCACCGCGTATGCGTCGGTGAACATGGCGCGGTCTGTCAGAATCTGGTCCTGGCCGGGATGCCCGCCGGATGGGGCGTAATAAGTCGGATGTGCCATCGAATGCCTCTGGTTCGTATCGGTCGCACTATGCTGGCAATAAACCGGCGGTCCTAGCGCCTGTGTTGCGATAGGTTTGTTCGGGATAATTTGAAGGTGCGCGCCGTGGGGGGCTTGGCCACGGACCAGCGCGAGTATAGTCTTGGGACTAAATCTATTTCAGAACGGTGAGGCGAATATGAAGCCCAGGAAATTGGCAACCTTCGCAGCGGTAATGAGTTTTGGTCTGGGCGTTGCCGCAGACGCCAAACCGCTGTCCCGCATCATATCGGAGATGGGGCTGACCCCTGCGGATTTTGAAGTGGTAAATGCCACGGCGGACCAGTTGCTGACAGGCAGCGCGCGGGCCGGAGATGAACGCAGCTGGGTCAATGACGCCACGGGATCAAAGGGAACGATCCGGGTCCGGGATGTTCGCGGCAACTGCGTACATCTGCAACATTTCATTCAGCCCGAAGGCGCCGAGAGTTCCCGCGAGGTCAGAACGCGCAGATGCAAGGACGCCAGCGGCAACTGGATTCTGACGCCCTGACCATTTTGCGGCAGATCAGTAACCGCGCGCCCTGTCGACTTCGTGCAGCAGAGGCTGACCGCTGGTCAGGCGCCGGAAATTCTCGGCCACATCGGACAATGCGTTGCCCAGATGCCAGCCCGACACATGCGGGGTGATCGTCACTTGGGGATGCCGCCATAACGGGTTGTCCGAAGGCAGGGGTTCTTGCGAGGTGACGTCCAGAACTGCATGACCCGGTGTGCCGCGATCCAGCGCCGCCATCAGCGCGGTTTCGTCGATCAGATCACCGCGTCCGGCATTCAGCAACTGGCTTCCGGGCTTCATCGCATCCAGAAGCGCGGCATCGAACAATCCGATTGTCTGAGGTGTCGATGGCAGAATGGCACAGACATGATCGCACTGGCTCAGCAGGTCGGGCAGCATGTTCTCGCCATGCAGGCAGGTCACGCCCTCAATCTGCTTGGGCGAACGGCTCCATCCCATGACCTGGAACCCGACATCGCGCAGCATCCGGGCGGTTCGCGCACCGATATGGCCCAGCCCCAACACTCCGACCACCGTATCGGGGCTGAAGCCGGGCGCGCGCGGCACCCATTCGGCGCGGCGTTGGGCGGCTTCATAGATTGCCATGTGCCGCTGCCGGCGTAGGACATACGCCAGAAACCATTCGGCTATGCCCTGCGCGGGAGCATCGGGTTTCAGGCGGGTAATGCGGACATGATCGGGCAGGCCAGGATTGCTGACGATTGTCTCAACCCCGGCGCCGAGTTTCTGCACGAGTTTCAGGTTCGGATAGCGCTTCGGCTGATCCTGGCGCAGGCTGACAAGCGCGATCATCGTGATGTCTGCGGCATCGCCAATCGAATCCGGGGTGCGCACGTCCGCGTCCGGATCGTGTCGCCGGATTTCGCGCGCAATATCATCATCGCTGATCCAGTCGGACAATCCGGTTTCAACCAACAATGCCATTTCGCACCCCCATGTGTTTCGATTTGAACGAATGACGTTCCGTCACCCAACTGGACATCTTTCGGGCAGCTAAGTCATTCTCGGTCCAAAGGTAAAGCCCGGTCCGTCGTCGGATCGCGGAAACATGATCGACAAATGACCTGTGGGATCCGACACCGATGACTGCCATGCCCAGCCAAAAGGCTTTCTTTGACCTTGACCCGGATGGCGTGTTTGTCGGCAACGACCCGGCGCGCGGACCATGGTCCGCCGATCATTGTCATGCCGGCCCCGTTGCCGGCCTGATCGTCCGCGCGGCCGAGGCTGAAACAGGCCCCGAAAAGATGCTGACCCGGCTGACGGTGGACCTGATCCGGCCATTGCCGCTGGCGGGGTTGCGGGTTGCCGCCGAGACCACCCGGCACACACGCACATTGGCGACAACATGGGTCACGGTGCATGATCTGGACAACACGCTGTGCGCAACGGCAACAACAATGCATCTTGTGCGCAAGGATCTGGGCGAGGTTCCCACGGCTGAGGTTCACACACCTGCATTTCATGATCTCGTGACCGGGGATTTTCCCTTGATGGAGTTGCGGCATGACCTGCACTGTTTTGCGCAGGCCGTGGACGTGGCCTATCCAAAAGGCGGCAATCAGGGCCTTGGTCCCAAGACGATCTGGTTGCGAACGCCGCATTTGCTTGGCACTGAACAGCCTTCGCCTGTTCAGTCGCTGTGTCCGCTGGCCGATTGCGGCAACGGTATCTCGTGCAACGTGCAACCGTCCGGCATGGGGTTTATGAACACGGACCTGACGCTGCACATCCACCGCGAACCTGTCTCGGACTGGTTGGCGGCCGAGTCGGCCTCGCACTGGCAGCCGAACGGAATCGGAATGTCGCAAGCGATCCTGTATGACACGCAGGGGCCAGTGGGTACGGCGTTGCAGACACTCGTTCTGCTTCCACCGCGCTAGCGCATACCCTTCGGATGTTTCGATCCGTGTTGGAAGTGCATTGCCGCAGCGGCCTTCGGCCCCTATGTTCTGGCCATGCGCTGGCTGATTACATTGTTAACCTGTTGCCTGCCGGTTTCGGCAATTCCGCACCCGCATGTCTATATCGACACCGGGCTGGAGTTCATTGTCGATGAGACGGGCCAATTGACTCATGTCCGCGTGACCTGGGTCTATGACGAATTCTATTCCCTTCTGGTTCTGGAAGACCTGAAACTCGATCAGGATGCAGACGGCGTGCTGTCCGAGGCCGAGCAGAAAGTTCTGACCGGTTTCGACATGCAATGGGTCGCAGGCTACAACGGCGATCTTGTAATCGCCGCAGGTGGAACGCCGGTTTCATTGACGGGGCCGTCAGAGCCGTCCGCGACCACCGAAGACGGGCGTATCGTGACAACTCATTTGCGCGAGGTCGAATCTGGCGGCGTATCGGCGGCTGACCTGTCCGCCAAACCTTTCGATGAAACCTTCTACACGGCTTACGAGGTCACGCGCCCGGTGACGATTTCCGGGCCGGATGGCTGCCACATCGATCGGCGGGAACCCGATATCGACGGACAACTGGCGCAGATGCAGGCGTTTCTGCTGACATTGGATGCAGATGTCGACCTTGAAGAAAATGATATCCCCCTTGTCGGGGAAAGCTTTGCGACCGAGATCCGCGTTTCATGTCCAAATTCCTGATCATTCCGGTCGCGCTGGCCTGTGCCTTGCTGTTGTGGTTCTGGGGCAGCGGCGGGTTCGACCATCTTGCTGCCTGGGCTGCCGGTGAACAACGGGACTTCCAGAACCAGATCGCGCGTTCCCTGCGCGCCGCGCGCGCGGAAAAGCCGGAAGCTGTCGCGACCCTGCTGACGGTTTGTTTCGCCTATGGGTTTTTCCACGCGATCGGCCCGGGACACGGCAAGGTTCTGATCGGCGGCTACGGGCTGGGCCGTCAGGTCGCTTTCTGGCGTTTGTCCGCCATCAGTGTTCTGTCCAGTCTGGGGCAGGCGGTAACGGCGATCGTTCTGGTCTATGCCGGGGTGCTGGTGTTTCAGATGTCGCGCGAGTCTCTGATCGGGACAACAGAACAGGTGATGGCTCCGATCAGTTATGGGGCCATTGCGGCGATCGGGATATGGCTTGTCCTGCGTGCGGTTCGCAGTTTCGCCCGACAGCATCGAAACTCACAGTCTTCCGCGCGCCATCATCATGACCACCATGATCACCACCACCACGATCAGGGGGAGTGTTCCGAGTGCGGTCACCGCCATGGCCCAAGCCCCGAGGAAGTGGCGAATGTTGGCAGCCTGCGCGAGGCGTTGGTGCTGATCGCGGGGATTGCTGCGCGTCCCTGCACCGGCGCGCTGTTCGTGCTGATCCTGACTTGGCAGATGGGTATCGCAATGGTCGGCATCGCCGGGGCATTTGCCATGGCGCTGGGCACTGCGACGGTCACAACCCTTGTGGGCTGGACATCCTTCGGCTTGCGCGGGGGGCTTCTGGCTTCGGCCTCGGCCACGCGGTTCGTTTCCGTGCTGGCCCCGACCATCGAACTGGTGGCGGGTCTGATTATTGCAGTGATCGCAAGCGGGTTGCTGATGCGCGCGCTATAGGTCAGTCGAACACCGGTTCAGGGTATCCGACCCGCGCCAGGTAAAGGCCTTGCGGCGGGCAGACCGGGCCACAGGCAGCACGGTCAGCGGCCTGCAGCGCATCGCGCACATCTTCTGGTGTCCATGATCCCGCGCCGACCCGTTCCAGCGTGCCGACAAAGCTGCGCACCTGATTGTGCAGGAACGACCGCGCGCGCACGTGGAAGTGCACTTCGGGCCCTGAAAAGCCCTGAACCCGTTCAACCCGCAACTCATCCAGAGTTTTGACCGGGCTGGCCGCCTGACAGATCGACGAGCGGAAGGTCGTGAAGTCATGCCGCCCGACCAGCATGTCCGCACCCGCCTGCATCGCGTCGACATCCAGTTGGTGGTTGATCTGCCAGACCTGCCCGCTGTCATGGGTAGCCGGGGCGCGGCGCATCAGGATACGGAACAGGTACTGCCGTTCGAGTGCTGAAAACCGGGCATGCCAGTCGTCATCCACCCGCGCAGCCTTCACGATGGCCACGGGTTGAGGCTTGAGGTGATAGTTCAGCGCCTCGGACAGGCGATACGGATCCCAGTCTTTCACCAGGTCGCAATGCGCCACCTGTCCCAAAGCATGAACGCCCGCGTCTGTCCGCCCGGCGGCGGCAATTGTGTGCTCGCCCGGCTGGATACGCGACAGTGCGGTCTCGATTGCGCCCTGCACGGACGGCAGGTCCTTTTGCCGCTGCCATCCGGCAAACGGTTCCCCCTGATATTCGACTTTCAGCGCGTATCTTGGCATGTGGCGCTGGTATCGCGCCGCGCCGGTCCGGGCAAGAGCCGGATTGGGAAAAGCTCTGGCAACCTCGGGGCTTGCTACCTATCTTGAGCAAAACAACCATGCGGGGCGGCGGATTGGTCATCTCATCACTGGCAGACAGTCTTGTTCGCGGTGTCGAATCCGTGGGCGACCGCGTGTCTGAAACCCTGTTCGAGCCTGTCATACGTCTGGGCGTCACCGGGCTGGCGCGGTCCGGCAAAACGGTGTTTATCACCTCGCTTGTGGCCAATCTTCTGGATCGGGGCCGCATGACGGGGCTTGTCGCCCAGCAGGAGGGGCGGATCAACGCCGCCTATCTGCAACCACAGCCTGATGACACGGTGCCCCGGTTCGACTTTGAATCTCATCTGTCCGACCTGACCGGCCCCGCGCCGCACTGGCCCGAGAGCACGCGCGCGGTGTCCGAACTGCGCCTGTCATTCAAGGCGCGCGCCGCCGGTTTGCTGGCCGGGTTGCAGGGACCGCGCACCGTTCATCTTGATATCGTGGACTATCCGGGGGAATGGCTGCTGGATCTGGCCCTGTTGGAGAAATCCTATGCGGAATGGTCGCAGGACACGCTGACTCGCATCGAAGACCGGTCCGAAGCAGCGGTTTTCCTGTCACAGATCGGGGCAACCGATCACACTGAGAACCACTATGAGCCGACGGCTCAGGCACTGTCGGCGGCGTTCACGGATTATCTGAACAGGGCGCGGGACAGCGGGTATTACGACTGCACACCGGGGCGGTTCCTGTTGCCGGGCGACCTGGCCGGATCACCGGTTCTGACCTTTGCGCCGTTGCCGGTTGACGGCCCGTCGCGCAGGCGCTCGCTGCACCGCGAGATGGAACGGCGGTTCGAGGCGTACAAGTCGCAGGTGGTCAAACCGTTCTTCCGTGATCATTTCTCGCGCATCGACCGGCAGGTTGTGTTGGTCGACGCGCTGGGCGCAATTCACAAGGGCCCGAAGGCGGTCGAGGACATGCGCCGCGCGATGGCAGATATCCTGTCGGCTTTCCGTCCCGGCCGAAATGCGTGGCTCAGCCAGCTGCTGCTGGGCAAACGGGTCGAGCGTATTCTCTTTGCTGCCACCAAGGCCGATCATCTGCACCACTTGCAACACCCACGCCTGACCGCGATCATGGAGGCGCTGACGCGCGAAGCGCAGAACAGGGCCAAATTCGCCGGAGCCGAGACCGCCGCCCTGTCGCTGGCGTCGCTGCGTGCCACGACGGAAGAAATGCGCAATCACAACGGGTCGGAACTGCCCTGCGTGCGTGGCACTCTGTTGGATACCGGGAACCAGGCTGCCTTTTATGCCGGGGATCTGCCGTCAGATCCCGCTCATCTGCTGGGCCCGGCCCGCGACGGGGCTGAGAACTGGCTGAACGATGATTTCGGTTTCATGACATTTGCCCCGGCGCATCTGACCCTTCGCCCCGGGGACGGGCCGCCGCACATCCGGCTGGACCGGGCCGCCCAGTTTTTGATCGGAGACCGCCTGTGACCGTAAAACTCCGCCCCGCCCGCAGTACGGATGCCGGCACGACCGGTGAAATCCTGCATGGATTCGCGCGCGAAAACGACTGGATGCCCGAGCTGCATTCCTGCGCTGAAACCATCGCGTTTTGCGGCAGGATGATCGATCAGGGTTGGGTCACTGTGGCCGAGACGGACAAGGGCGTCGTGGGGTTTCTGGCGCGTCATGGTGACGAGGTTCATTCCCTCTATCTCGCCGCTGCGGCGCGGGGGCAGGGGATTGGGCGGAAATTGCTGGACCGAGCCAAAACCGAACGATCTCAGCTGTCGCTGTACGCGTTCGAGGCAAACGGGCCCGCGCGCAGGTTTTATGCGCGTCACGGATTTGTCGAGGTCGCGCGCGGCGACGGATCGGACAACGATGAAAACCTGCCGGATATCAGGTTTGTCTGGAATGCGGAGGGCGGCAACAATGGCTAAAGGCCCGGTTCTGATTGATCTGGAAGCGGATGAACCCGCTGCCGACGTAGCACAGGCGCCACCCGTTCCCGATGTTGCGCAGCCGCAAGGTCAGGCAATGCAGGCCGCGGCCCGGCTTGCGGCCCGAAAGCCTTCTACCCTGTCCCGGTGGTTCTGGGGGCTGGCGCTGGCCGTTGTGGGCGCGGCGGTTTCGATTGCAGCGTGGGATTTTGCAACGTCGCTGGTGGCGCGTTCGCCTGTTTTGGGGTGGATCGTCACCGGGCTGATTGCGGCGCTTGTACTGGTGACGCTGATCATCGTGATCCGTGAACTGGCAGCTATTGGACGATTGTCGCGCGTGGATGGAATGCGCCGCGCCGCCGATGCCGCGCTGGCCGAGGCTGATCTGGCGCAGGCGCGGGCGGTCACGAACCGGCTGGTCGCGTTCTACAAGGGCCGCGAAGACACGAGATGGGGCCGCGACAGGCTGGCCGAGCGCATGAGTGAGCAATTCGATGCCAGCGGTCTGCTGTCCCTTGCCGAGGACGAATTGCTTGCCCCGCTCGACGCTGCCGCCAGCCGTGAGGTCGAAGCCGCGGCCAGGCAGGTGGCCACCGTGACCGCGCTTGTACCGCTGGCGCTGGCGGATGTCGCAACGGCGATGCTGGCGTCCCTGCGGATGATCCGGCGCATTGCCGAAATCTACGGAGGCCGCGCCGGTTTTTTTGGCGGATGGCGTTTGACGCGGGCCGTCTTTGTGCATCTGGTCGCCACGGGCGCCGTCGCTGTGGGTGATGATCTGCTGGAGCCGGTCCTGGGCGGCTCAGTCCTCAGCAAACTGTCCCGCCGTTTTGGTGAGGGTCTGGTAAACGGCGCGCTGAGCGCCCGTGTTGGCGTGGCCGCGATGGAAGTCTGCCGTCCGTTGCCTTTTTCCAAACGGCACAAGCCGTCGACCCGCGGCATGATCCGCCGTGCGCTGAGCGGCCTGTTCTCGAAAGATTGATCTGACGCAAGGCCATAGTGCTATCCTTCCGCCAAGCTAATGGCGACGGAGGGCCAGCCATGATCGACCACGGTCACAGCCAGAAAGAGATTTCCGCCCGGATCAATGCCCCGCCCGGTCGCGGCGTCCTGCGGGATCTTGTCTATGGCGGGCTGGACGGGTCGGTCACGACCTTTGCCATCGTGTCCGGTGTCGCCGGGGCGGGTCTGTCGCCCTTTGTCATCGTGGCGCTTGGCCTTGCGAACGTGCTGGCCGACGGGTTTTCGATGGCGGCGGGGAACTATTCGGGCACCAAGGCCGAACTGGACAATATCCGCCGCATTCGCGCGGTCGAGGAACGCCATATCGACCTTTATCCCGAAGGCGAGCGCGGCGAAGTGCGTGAGATTCTGGCTCAGAAAGGACTTTCGGGCCGCGTTCTGAACGAGGCGACGGATGCCATCACCGATAATCGGGAAAACTGGATCAACCTGATGATCGAAGGCGAATACGGTCTGGGCAGTGTCGAGCCTCATCCGCTCAAGGCTGCAATGGCGACGTTCCTCGCGTTTCTGGTGGCCGGGATGGTTCCGCTGGTTCCGTTCCTGGTGTCCGTCCAGAATGCCTTTGCGGTCTCGGTTTCACTGACCCTTGCGGTTTTCTTCGCCATCGGTGCGATGAAAAGCCGTTGGTCGCTGGCCCCTTGGTGGCGGTCGGGGATTGAGACCTTGTTGATCGGCGGAACGGCGGCGTTGATTGCCTACCTTGTTGGGTCCCTGTTTCACCCCTGATGACCTGTTTGGCCGTGTGGAATTGGTGTTGAAAATGACACGCTCGCCGCTCTTCACCCCGGGCGGCAGAACCTCTGGACCATTGCGGGAAGGCGTCTTATAAGCCTGCCATGCATGACCGTCTGGCCATCATTATTCGAATTATATCCCCGGCGCTCTGACCCTCTGAGACGCCGGGCAAAGGTGTTTGAGACTTCGCACCGAACGCTTCGATCCTAGTAAGACCAGATCATCCAAGGGACGCCCCAAATGTGCGCCGACACGATCCAGACACCTGATTACAAAGACACGCTAAACCTGCCCAAAACCGACTTCCCTATGCGCGCCGGCCTGCCCAAGCGCGAGCCCGCATGGCTGGAGCGGTGGGAAACCATCGGCGTCTATGACCGCTTGCGTGAAAAAGAGGGCCGCACGCCCTTTACGCTGCATGATGGCCCTCCTTACGCGAACGGCCACCTGCATATCGGTCACGCGCTGAACAAAACCATCAAGGACATGATCGTGCGATCCCATCAGATGATGGGTTTCGACGCGCGTTACGTGCCCGGCTGGGACTGTCACGGCCTGCCCATCGAATGGAAGATCGAGGAACAGTACCGCAAGAAGGGCAAAAACAAGGATGAGGTGAACATCGTCGACTTCCGTCAGGAATGCCGCAAGTTTGCCGAGGGCTGGATCGACGTCCAGCGCGAAGAGTTCAAGCGCCTTGGCATCACAGGCAACTGGCCCGATCCCTATATCACCATGGACTATCATGCCGAGGCTGTGATCGCGGATGAGTTCATGAAGTTCCTGATGAACGGCACGCTCTATCAGGGCTCCAAACCCGTGATGTGGTCGCCCATCGAGAAAACTGCGCTGGCCGAGGCTGAGGTCGAATATCACGACAAGGAAAGCTTCACCATCTGGGTGAAGTTTAAGGTTGCTGAAATCGAACCAACGCCGCCAGAACTTGATGCATTCCTAGACAATGAAGAAGCCTCTCAAGCCGACCTACATGCCCGCGCCGAGACTCAGCGTCAGTTAATGACCAAGCTTCACGATGCCTATGTCGTGATTTGGACGACCACGCCCTGGACAATGCCATCGAACAAGGCGGTCGTTTTCGGAAAGGACATCTCCTATGGATTGTACGAAGTCACGGGAACTCCTGACGAATGCTGGGCCAACGTCGGCGACAAATTTTTGCTTGCAGACAATCTGGCCGCTGACGTACTGGGTCGTGCTCGCCTGAATGACGACCAATGGGAACGCGTGGCTGACGTGCCGGCGTCTATGCTGGAAGGCGTGCAACTGACCCACCCGCTGGCCGGCGCCGAGGGTAGCAATGGTGAATGGGACGACATCCGCGACTTCCGCGCTGCTGAGTTTGTGACCGATACTGAAGGTACCGGTTTCGTCCACTGTGCGCCTTCGCACGGGATGGAAGAATTCGAGCTGTACCGCGATCTGGGGATGCTGGAACAGGTCATCACCTACAACGTGATGGACGATGGCTCATTCCGCGCTGACCTGCCGTTCTTTGGAGGCAAATTCATCCTGTCCCGCAAGGGCGGTGAGGGTGACGCGAACAAGGCCGTGATCGACAAGCTGGTCGAGGTCGGCGGCCTGCTGGCGCGTGGCAAGATCAAGCACAGCTATCCGCATTCGTGGCGCTCAAAAGCTCCGATCATCTATCGCAACACGCCGCAGTGGTTCGCCTCGGTCGACCGCAAGCTGGATGACGGCATGGGCGAGATGGGCGACACCATCCGCGAACGGGCCCTGCGCTCAATCGACGAACTGGTGAAGTGGACCCCGCAGACCGGCCGCAACCGCCTGTATTCGATGATCGAAGCGCGCCCGGACTGGGTTCTGTCCCGCCAGCGCGCCTGGGGCGTGCCGCTGACCTGCTTCACCAAGAAAGGCGCTGTGCCCACCGACGCGGATTACTTGCTGCGCAACGCAGACCTGAATGCGCGTATCAAAGCGGCGTTCGAGGCAGATGGCGCGGACGTCTGGTACACCGAGGGCTTCAAAGAGAAGATCCTGAACGGCATCGCCAACCCCGATGACTACGATCAGGTGTTCGACGTGCTGGACGTGTGGTTCGACTCGGGCTCGACCCACGCTTTCGTTCTGCGTGATCGCGAGGACGGCACCGAAGACGGCATTGCAGACGTCTACATGGAAGGGACCGACCAGCACCGCGGGTGGTTTCATTCTTCCATGCTGCAGGCCTGCGGCACCAAAGGCCGGGCGCCTTATCGCAACGTTGTGACCCATGGCTTCACGCTGGATGCCAAGGGCAACAAGATGTCCAAATCGCTGGGCAACACCATCGTGCCGGAAGAGGTCATCAAGCAATACGGCGCCGACATCCTGCGTCTGTGGGTGGCTCAGACCGACTATACCGCCGACCAGCGGATCGGGCCGGAGATCCTGAAAGGCACCGCCGACAGCTATCGCCGCCTGCGCAATACCATGCGGTTCATGTTGGGTTCGCTGGCTGACTTCTCCGAGGCAGATCGCGTCGCGCCCGAGGATATGCCGAGACTGGAACGCTGGGTCCTCAGCCGTCTGGCCGATCTGGATAGCCAAGTGCGCAAAGGTTACGCCGCGTTCGACTTCCAGGGCGTGTTCAGTGCCGTCTTCACCTTTGCGACCGTCGATCTGTCATCGTTCTATTTCGATATTCGCAAGGATGCGCTGTATTGCGATGGCGACACGCTGCGCCGCCGGTCCGCGCGCACCGTGCTGGATACCCTGTTCCACCGCCTGACCACCTGGCTGGCGCCGGTCCTGGTCTTCACCATGGAGGAAGTCTGGCTGGAACGGTTCCCGGGCGACGACAGTTCGGTCCATCTGGTGGACTTCCCCGAGACGCCTGCCGACTGGCGCAACGCCGAGCTTGAGACAGCCATGGCCAAGATCCGCCGGGTGCGCCGTGCCGTGACCGCTGCGCTGGAAGTGCAGCGCCAGGACAAGGTCATCGGCTCCAGCCTGGAGGCGGCGCCGATCGTGTATATCGAAGACTCCGAAACGCGCGATCTACTGGCAACGTTTGATGTGGATGACATGTGCATCACCTCTGGCCTGTCGGTGACCGGCGATCCGGCCCCGGCCGAGGCGTTTCGCGTGCCTGAGATTGAAGGCGTCGGTGTGGTGTTCGAAAAAGCGGAAGGCGCGAAGTGCCAGCGGTGCTGGAAGATCCTGCCTGACGTGGGCCGCCACGCGCATGACGACGTCTGCGGGCGCTGCGACGAAGCGCTGGGCTGATCCGTTACCGGCGGATATGGGGCAGGGCCTTTAGTGAGGCTCTGCCTTTCTCCGAAAGGTATTTTGAACAAAAGACGGGCGAATTGTCTGGATTCGGGTTGCGGTGGCTGTGACCTGTCTGTCAGCATGACCGAATGGGAACGATTGCGGTAGACACACGGTTTGGACGCCTTGGCATCGTCGAGGAAGACGAGGCAATCACGGGGCTGATTTGGGACGGGTCCGACGATGCCCCTGATACGCCGTTGCTCCGCGAGGCGGCGGCGCAGATGCGGGCCTACGACCAGAAACGCCTGCAAAGGTTCGATCTGCCCTATCGTATAAAGGGATCAGAGTTTCAGCGCCGGGTCTGCGACGCAATGTTCGCGATCCCGCTGGGTGAGACCCGGACTTATGGCCAGTTGGCAGAGGAGCTGGGCTATTCGGCGCAGGCGGTGGGGCGCGGCTGTGGCGGCAATCCGATCCCGGTGATCATCCCGTGCCACCGCGTTTTGGGGGCAAATGGAAGGATGGTCGGGTTTTCCGGGTGCGGGGGTGTCGAGACCAAGGTTGCCCTGTTGCGCCATGAAGGAGCCGCCAGCCTGCTTATCTGAACAGTGGAAACCTGTTGCAATCGCCCGGATTGCGGCCCAACTTATATTCGATACTGAATTTGAAGGACCGCATTGAATGACCACTGAAGCAGACCTTGCAGCCCGCAAGAAGGCAATTATCGACCGGCTGATGTCGCTTGAAGCGCAGGAGCTTGCCACGGCGCAGGCGCATTATGATGCGTTTCTGAAAGATTCGCAGCTGGATGACCGTGAAGGACATGACAAGGACGACATCGCTGCCTCGCGCGAGAATGCAGATCTGGCGGCAGCTTTCGACGCGCCGGTCCATGCCCATCATGCCAAGATCGACGTGATCGAAAACACTGATTTCAGCCTGACCGACACGGTGCAGCCCGGCGCGGTGATCAAATTCAACAACCGGCGGTTTGTTGTGTGTGTTTCAACGACGCGGTTTGACGTCGACGGCAACACCTACATGGGCATTTCCATGCAAAGCCCGATCTACCTAGCCATGGCCGGCCTGCAGGAGGGTGATGTGTTCACCCATAATGGCACCGAATTCGAAGTGCAGGAGGTCCTGTAATTTCAGCTATCGCGCGCGGGTACCATCTGCTGAGCGATGCCCGCGAAGGTCAGGTACAGGCTGGTGACGACCAGCCCCCAGTGCGCCCAGCTTTCGGGATGGAAATCGACCCAGGCTGCCCATCCGGCAAAGAACGTCCAGGCCAGGGCCATTGGCAAAGTCAGGTTGCGCCAGCGTTCGGTCCGGACCGGGTGAACGAATTTCAATGGCAGAAACATTGCCAGCGATAGCAGTGTCACCAGCAGCAGAATTACCCAGAAATTCGGTTCGAGCGCGAAGATCACGATAACGAACATGTTCCAGCAGCCGGGAAAGCCGGAAAAGGAGTTGTCCTTGGTCTTCATTCGGGTGTCGGCAAAGTACATCGCGCTGGCAAATGTGATGACAATGATTGCGAACCAGCCGGTCCAGCCATCCATCAGCCCCGATTTGAAAAGTGCAAAGGCGGGAATGAACACGTAAGTCAGGTAGTCGATTATCAGGTCTAGCAGGACGCCATCGAACTCGGGCGCGTTTTTCTTGACGTGGTAGTGGCGGGCAAGCGGGCCGTCGATACCGTCCACGATGAACGAGACCACAAGCCAGAGATACATCAGGCTCCATTTTTCTTCGACGGCGGCCAGCATGGCCAGCATTGCGAAAACGGCACCGGTGGCGGTGAACAGATGAACGCTAAGGGCTTTGAATCTCAATGTCATGGGGGTGTCATGGACGATGCGGCCACGAGATGCAAAGCAAAAAGTCTCCAATGACCAAACGCCGGCGAATGGCTGTGGTGATCCGGTTCAGGCTTTGGGATGAGCCCGGTTGTAGACTTCCATCAGGCGCGCGCTGTCGACTGCCGTGTAGGTCTGCGTGGTTGAAAGCGACGCATGCCCCAGCAACTCCTGAATTGCGCGCAGATCACCACCCGCCGACAGAAGATGTGTGGCAAAGCTGTGCCTGAGCGCATGTGGGGTGGCTGTGGCAGGCAGGCCCAGCTGCATCCGTGCCTTCGCCATGACGCCCTGGATTGCGCGTGGGTTCAGCGGTCCGCCCCGCACACCGCGAAACAGCGCTTCCGAGGGCAACAGGGAATGAGGACAAAGCGACGTGTACCGTTCCACGGCCTGCCGGGCGACTGGCAGAACTGGCACGATCCTCTCCTTCCCGCCCTTGCCCAGAATCCGCAGTGTTGCTGGCAGAGGCACATCCCTGCCCGTCAGGGACAGGGCTTCGGATATCCGCAATCCGCACCCGTAAAGCAGTGTGACCACCGCCATGTCCCGGGCCGCGACCCAATCCGAGCTGGATTGCAGTTCGACCGTATCAATCATCGCGCGCGCCGCATCTTCGGCAAGCGGACGGGGCAGTTTTTGGGTGTATTTGGGCGCGCGGGTCGACAGAACGGCGGTGGGTTCAAAGCCTTCGCGCTCGGCCAGCCAGCGATAAAAGCTTTTGACGGCCGACAATTTGCGTGCCAGCGACCGCGCCCCCACGCCGCTACCGCGCTGATCCGCCATCCAGGCCCGCATGTCCGATACAGTGATCCGTTCAAGCGTGGCCAGCCCCTGCTGCCCGTTGTGGTGCAGGGTCATGAAGGACAAAAAGTCGGTGACATCGCCGCGATAGGCGGATTGCGTGTTCTCCGACCGTCCGGCCAGCGCGGCAAGCCCGTCAAGCCAGTGCTGCAGCGCATCGCGGCAGGCCGGAGAAATCAGGCTCACGACAGCCAGTGGCGCATGGAGCGTTCAAATACGCCGGCAAAAAAGGTCAGAAGGTCGGTGCCCAGTTGTGGAGTGAAATGTCGTGGATCCCGGGCGCCCATAACGATCATGCCCGGCAGGCGACCCGTGCCCAGGTTCAGCCGCAGGCAGGCTTCGGACCGCAAATGCCCCGCCTGCGCACCATAGATCCTGCGGCTGTGTTGCCGGGTTTCGCGCAAAATGACATCCCGCGTGGATCTGCTGCGATCACTGTTGAGGTACGCGTCGACAAAGCCGGGCTCCACCACAGCCAGAACGCCCCCCAGCTTTTCGATGGCGGGATCGTTTTGTTCGATTGTGGTTTCCAGAACCAGAGTGATCTGGTCCACGCGCAAAATATCGGCCACGTCACTGCCCAGGGCGCGCAGGAATTCTTCGAACTCGACGGGCTCCAGCAGGCGCAGAATGGCGCGGTGTACCTGATTTGTGCCCGCAAGGTTCTCGTAAGCCGCCGCGATGACCGAGCGGTGGGTGTCTTCCAGCCGGTCCAGCCGCGCCTCAAGCCGCTGCATGGCGATGCCGCGCAGGTCGATGACATTTTCGCCACGCGCCTGTTCGTTCGCGGCCACCAGGGCCTGCATCAGGTCCTTGTCATCCAGCACGGCGTCTGGTTCAGCCAGAATCGCGGCGCGAAGGCTATCCTCGAGTTTGGGGTTACTGCTCATATCCCGTCCGGTCTTTTTTTGTTGTGCCGGACTATAACATGGCTTGCCGCGATTGCCTTGGAAAAAATGCAGCTTTGACGGGTTTTCTCAGGTCTGATGCGGGGGCTCCCGCCTGCCTGCGCTTGATCGGGGATCAGGCCTCGGCCGTTGGGCCGGGCGCGGCGCCAGACGGCGCCGCGCGGTTGTGCAATGGATCAGAGGATTTTCTGGCCGGTCTTGGCCCAGTCGGCCAGGAAGGTCTCGAGACCCTTGTGGGTCAGCGGGTGATCGGCCAGTTTCTTGATGACGGCGGGCGGTGCTGTGATCACGTCGGCACCGATGCGCGCGCTGTCGGTCACATGGTTCACGGTGCGGATCGAGGCGGCCAGAATTTCAGTTTCGAACCCGTAATTGTCATAAACCTGACGGATGTCGGCGATCAGATCCATGCCATCGAGGTTGATGTCGTCCAGACGTCCGATGAAGGGCGAGATGAAGGTCGCACCAGCCTTGGCTGCCAGAATGGCCTGGTTGGTGGAGAAGCAGAGAGTCACGTTGACCATCTGGCCTTCGTCGGTCAGCGTTTTGCATGTTTTCAGACCAGCCCATGTCAGCGGCACTTTTACAGCGATGTTGGGGGCGATCTTGGCCAGCTTGCGGCCTTCGGCGATCATGTCGTCGGCTTCGGTTGCGACCACTTCGGCAGACACAGGCCCGTCGACCAGATCGCAGATTTCCTTGGTCACTTCCAGAATGTCGCGGCCCGACTTCAGGATCAGCGACGGGTTGGTGGTTACGCCGTCCACCATGCCCAGATCGTTCAGTTCGGCGATGGCATCGATCTCGGCGGTGTCTACAAAGAATTTCATGAGGGCAGTCCTTTGATGGGTTGGCCTTGGTTGCGGATGGCTTTACCTCAAAGAGACCCATGCTGGAACCCCCTGCGAAGGATATGCCGTGAGCGCTAACGGATTTTTCGACGAAGGAGACCTGGTTGCGGTGCTGACGACGCAGCCGCTGGACCGGACGTTGGACTATAAGGCGCCCGAGGGTGGGTGCTTTCTGGGGGCGTTTGTTGAAGTACCATTGGGGCCGCGCAAGGTTCTTGGCGTCGTCTGGGGGCCGGGGCAGGGGGGCTTTGACCTTGCCAAGGCGCGGTCGGTCATACGTGTGCTCGAGGTTGCGCCGATGCGAGAGGAGATGCGCGTGTTTCTGGGGCGGGTGGCCGATTACACGCTGACGCCGATGCCCGCGATGCTGCGTCTGGCGACCCGCGCGCCGGGGCTGGGTGATCCTCCGTCTATGCGCAAGATATATCGCCTTGGCGAAGGTCAACCTGACCGGATGACGGATGCACGTACCCGCGTGCTGGAAGTGTTGCGCGACTATGGCGGGCTGGCCTTTACGCTGAAGGAGCTGGCTGAACAGGCGGGGGTGACGTCCTCGGTCGTCAAGGGCTTGGTCAAGCAAGGCGCAGTTCGGGAAGAGGACAGCCCGCGAGATCTGCCCTATCCGCGTCTGGACCCGGATTTGCCGGGAAAGGAGCTGACAGATGATCAGGCAGAGGCGGTCGCGCGGCTGCAAGCGGGGCAGCGGACGGGGAATTATGGCACGACGTTGCTGAAGGGCGTGACCGGGTCCGGCAAGACCGAGGTGTATCTGGAAGCGGTGGCCGAGACTTTGCGGCAAGGGCGGCAGGCGCTGGTCTTGCTTCCAGAGATTGCCCTGACTGCCGAGTTTCTGACCCGGGTCGAGGCAAGGTTCGGCGCGCGGCCGGCCGAATGGCACTCGGGTGCGACCATGACCGAACGCCGCCGGGTCTGGCGGATGGTCGGGCAGGGGGATGCGCAACTGGTGGTCGGCGCCCGGTCGGCGCTATTCCTGCCGTTCCGCAATCTGGGCCTGGTTGTTGTAGATGAGGAACATGATACCTCTTACAAGCAAGAGGATGGCGTGCATTACAGCGCCCGCGACATGGCGGTCCTGCGCTCGGCCATCTGTGGCGCGCGGGTGATTCTGGCCAGTGCCACGCCCTCATTGGAAAGCTGGGCCAACGCCGAGGCCGGGAAATACGAGCGTCTCGATCTGACGTCGCGGTTCGGGTCGGCAGTCCTGCCCGAGATGAAGCCCATCGACATGCGCGCCGAACAGATGCAGGCAGGGACGTGGATTTCCCCGTCCCTGCGGCAGGCCGTGCGGCAGCGGATCGAGAAGGGTGAGCAATCGCTGCTGTTCATCAACCGCCGTGGCTACGCGCCGGTGACGCTCTGCCGCGCTTGCGGTGAACAGATTGCCTGTGATCACTGTGACGCGCGGATGGTCGAGCATCGCTTTTTGAAACGCCTGATGTGCCACCAATGCGGCGAAACCAAACCGATGCCCGAGACCTGTCCGTCCTGCGGGGCCGAAGGCAAGCTGGCCCCGGTAGGGCCGGGAATCGAGCGGCTGGCGGAAGAGGCCGAAGCGACCTTTCCCGAGGCGAAGATCGCGATGCTCAGTTCCGACCTGTTCGGCTCGGCGCGGGCGCTGAAGGCCAAGATTGAAGAGATTGCCGAAGGCGACGCGGATCTCATCATCGGGACACAGCTGGTGGCCAAAGGGCACAACTTTCCAAAGCTGACGCTGGTCGGAGTTATCGACGCGGATCTCAGCCTGCATGGCGCAGACCTGCGGGCTGCCGAGCGGACCTTCCAGTTGATGCGGCAGGTTGCGGGTCGAGCCGGTCGGGCTGACAAGCCCGGGCAGGCGCTGTTGCAGACCTTTCAACCGGAACATCCTGTCATCCGCGCCATTCTGTCCGGCGATGAAGAAGGTTTCTGGAAGGCCGAGGCCGCCGGGCGGCAGGCGGCAGGCGTGCCGCCTTATGGCCGCATGGCTGGAATTGTTCTGTCGGGCCCAGAGGTCGGCCCGGTTTTCGACATCGGCAATGCCATGGCCCGCAATGACGCGCCGCTGCGTGACGTGGGCGCGCAGGTGTTTGGTCCGGCCCCGGCGCCCATCGCCCGCATCCGTGGCCGCCACAGGGTGCGGCTGCTGGTCAAAGCACCGAAGGGTGCGCCCATTCAGGACGCCATCGCGCGCTGGATCGCGCCTTTGCGCCTGAAAAGCGATATCCGACTTTCCGTGGATATCGACCCGCAAAGCTTCTACTGACGTCTGCATCTGCGCAGGCCTGCTGTGCGCATGCCGCTTCCCTCTCGCCAAACTGATCAAATGGGCGTAGAGGGAGTCCCATGCTGAAACCCATGCCGCTTTCTGAGGCGCAGAGCCTTCCGTTCTGGCGCCGTCCGGTCACGCTCCTTTTCGTGATGGCATTGACCATGCCCATCGCGTTCAACGCGTGGAGCGCGCTGTTGAACAACTTTGTCATCGAGGTGGCGAATTTCGACGGTGCGGATATCGGTCTGCTGCATACGGTGCGGGAAATTCCGGGCTTTCTGGCCGTCGGCGTGATTGCCGTGATCCTGTTCATTCGCGAACAGGTGCTGGCGATGATCTCGCTGATGCTGCTGGGTGTTGCAACGGCCGTCACCGCTTGGTTTCCCAGCCTTGGCGGGTTGTTGTTTGTGACGCTGTTCAGTTCGATCGGCTTTCACTACTACGAAACGGTAAACCAGTCGCTGCAACTGCAATGGTTGCCCAAAGACCGCGCGCCGCAGGTGCTGGGATGGCTGGTGGCGATGGGGTCTGCCTCGACTCTGGTGGTCTACGGCCTGATCGTTCTGACATGGGACCGGTTCGATCTGTCCTACAACACGGTATTCATGGCGGCCGGGGGGCTGACGGCGCTGCTCGGCTTGTTGTGCCTGGTCGCTTACCCGCAATTCGATGCGCCGACGCCGCAGACAAAGAAGATAATTCTCCGCCGCCGGTATTGGCTCTACTATGCGCTGCAATTCATGGCCGGGGCCCGGCGGCAGATCTTCATTGTTTTTGCCGGCTTCATGATGGTCGAGAAATTCGGTTTTGACGTGCACGAACTGACAGGGCTGTATCTGATCAACCTGCTGATCAACATGACCGCTGCGCCCATGTTGGGCAAAGCGGTGGCGATGTTCGGCGAACGCCGCACGCTGATCTTTGAATATACCGGCCTGGCGATCGTGTTCGCGGCCTATGGCGGCATCTACTGGTTTGGCTGGGGCGTACTGTTGGCCGCAATCCTTTATGTGATCGACCACGTGCTGTTCGCGCTCGCGCTGGCACTGAAGACCTATTTCCAGAAGATCGCCGACCCGGCGGATATTGCGCCTACGGCGGCGGTGGCTTTCACGATCAACCATATCGCGGCCGTGTTCCTGCCTGCGTTGCTGGGTCTCTTGTGGGTTGTCTCGCCCGGCGCCGTTTTCGGGCTGGCTGCTGCCATGGCGCTGGTCTCGCTGGGTCTGTCCCTGCTGATCCCGCGTCACCCGGAACCGGGCAACGAAACCATCCTGTCGAAATACGCACCCGCCCCCGCCGAATAGGCGCCAGCGCTTGACCTTGGCGGCCGGTGGCCCTAGGCGCAGTGCGAGATTGGACAGGAGGCCCCGATGCCCACATTCACTGCGCTCACGACACTGAACGGGAAGAAAGCCGCCGAAAGCCTGGGCGAAGCGATGGAGCGTCTGGACCCGGAACCAACCGGTGTGGGCGTGTTCGAGGTCGAAGACGACTCGGGCCTGTGGGAGGTCGGCGGTTACTTCACCGAAGCCCCCGATGAAACCGCGCTGGCCGTTCTGGCCGCTGCGTTCGGGGCGAAGCCCTTTGTCGTTTCGGAACTGCCCGAAACCGACTGGGTCGCGCATGTCCGCCGGGAACTGGCACCTGTCGAGGCGGGGCGGTTCTTTGTCTATGGCAGCCATGATGCGGACAAGCTGCCCGAAGGTCGTATTCCTCTGCTGATCGAGGCCGCGATGGCGTTTGGCACGGGGCACCATGGCACGACCCTTGGATGCCTCAAGGCGTTGGATCGGTTGCTTGACGAAGGGTTCTCGGCGGCGAAAGTGGCAGATATCGGCTGTGGCACCGCTGTTCTGGCAATGGCCGCCGCGCGGGTCTGGAACGGGCAGTTTCTGGCCAGCGATATTGACCAGGTCGCGGTTGACGTGGCCGAGGCTAACCTGAAGGCAAACGGGATGTCCGGTCAGGTGCTCTGTGTCGAGGCGGCGGGCTTCGATCACCCCGAACTGCAATCGCATGCGCCCTATGACCTGATCTTTGCGAATATTCTGAAAGGTCCGCTGGTGGCTCTGGCACCGGAAATTTCAGCGAATCTGCGCTCCGGAGGCTACGCGATTCTGTCAGGGATTCTGAACGAACAGGCCGATGACGTCGTTTCCGTTTATTTACAAAATGGGTTCAATACCCATCATCGCGGCCAGATTGGTGACTGGACGACGCTGATCTTAAGCAAACAGGTCTAATTCAGGGCCATTTGCAGGAGTTTTGTGGTTTTTTGCCTCTTTTTTGTCGCAATCTGTTTCTACCGTCATTCAAGTCAGCGGGGGGCGGTTTTAGGAGGCTGCCATGACGGTAAAACAACTGGAGTTCGATCAGCGCGTCAATCGCCTGAACAAGAAGCACAGCAAGATGAGCCACGGCTATCGTGCGACGATGCGCAAGGATGGTCTGGTGGTGATGAAACCACAACGCGTCAGATCGGCGATCCCTGCAAAGGTTCTGCTGTTCTGCATCTGCGGGTTCTTTGCCTTCAAGGCGTTTCTGCTGTCCAGCCTTGGTCCGAACGGTTATGACCACCGCATTGACACCCTAAGCCAGGGCACCTCGGTTGAGCAGGCAGGAGCCTGGATCATGCAGGTGGACCCGATGACAGAGTTTCTCTCGGTTCAGCTTAACAAAGTCCTCTACTGACTTGGCCTGAATCAAAAAACACCGCGCTGCTTCTGGCTGCGCGGTGTTTTTTTGCTCCGTAAAGAAGCTGTGAGTGGGCGTTTGCCGTCTTAGCGGCGGCCTTCGGCAACGACGTCGATGTCGCCGCGGCACAGGCCGATATCTTCCAGTTCACGGTCGGTCAGACCGCTCAGCGCGTTGCGGGTAACGCGGGCGTCATTCCATTCGACAACGGCGTTGACGACCGCTGCGAAAGTTTCGCCGATACGGCCAACGAGGCCGAACGAGCCAGTGGCGGTGCGGGTTGTGTCCAGTGCAGCCATATCCTGTTTCCTTCTGGTTTGTGTTACTGTCTGATCTTGCGATCTGCCGGGCATCTAGTGATGTCATATCGCCGGCACAAGAGCGGAATTTGCATGTGTCCTATGCAATTTCTGCAGAGCTCGAATTTCATTAAGATCCCTTAAATCATTGATGAATTTCCCTTTCGTTAGGTGGCGGAAACAGGATATTTCGGGTCGCAAAAAGGGTCCATCTGTCGCCGTTGAGAC
Organism: Ruegeria sp. D1(2025); assembly: GCF_056536425.1. Taxonomy (NCBI): domain Bacteria; kingdom Pseudomonadati; phylum Pseudomonadota; class Alphaproteobacteria; order Rhodobacterales; family Roseobacteraceae; genus Ruegeria; species Ruegeria sp. D1(2025). The sequence goes on from NZ_JBQFPO010000002.1 coordinate 667,955, forward strand.
AGGTCTGTCGTTTTTGGCCTTTGGGTCAATTCGCTTGGAAAATGTTCTTGCTTCGTGCTAGTTGATAAAAAAATCACACGAACCCGAGCAGGCCAAAGGCACAACATGCGAATTCTAGGCATTGATCCGGGGCTGAGAACCCTGGGATGGGGCATCATCGAATCGCATGGCAGCCGTCTGAGCCATGTCGCCAACGGGTTGTGCAAGTCGGACGGGGACGATCTGGGTGAACGCCTTTTGTCCCTGCACAACCAGATCGTCGAGGTCATAGCCGAGTATCGACCGGATCAGGCCGCGATCGAGCAGACTTTCGTCAACAAGGACGGGGCCGGAACGCTGAAGCTGGGTCAGGCGCGCGGCGTGGCGTTGCTGACGCTGGCGAAGGCCGGTTTGACGGTCGGGGAATACGCGCCCAACCGGGTCAAGAAAACCGTGGTCGGTGTGGGTCACGCCGAAAAAGAGCAGGTGCTGCATATGGTCAAGCTGCAACTGCCGGGGTGTCAGCCCAAAGGGGCGGACGCGGCAGATGCGCTGGCGATTGCTATCTGTCATTCCTATTACGGCGCGGCGCCTCAGGCGCGGATGAAAGAGGTGCGGGCATGATCGGAAAACTCACCGGGCGGCTGGACTATCGCGCGGCAGACCACGTGCTGATTGATGTGCGCGGGGTCGGCTATATCGTCTACTGTTCGGACCGGACCATGGCGGCACTACCGGGTGTGGGTGAGGGCGTCTCGATCTACACCGACATGGTCGTGCGCGAGGACCTCATGCAGCTTTACGGGTTTCTGTCGCTGGTCGAAAAGGAATGGCATCGCCTGCTGTGTTCGGTGCAGGGCGTTGGGGCCAAGGTCTCGCTAGCCATCCTGTCCGCACTGGGACCGGACGGGGTCAGCCGAGCCATTGCGTTGGGTGACTGGGGTGCGGTCAAGGCGGCCAAGGGCGTCGGACCGAAGACGGCGCAGCGGATTGTGCTGGACCTCAAGGACAAGGCACCAGGCGTGATGGCAATCGGCGGCACGGTGACCGAGGCGATGAGCGGTCCCGAACTGGAAGTGGTCGAATCGTCCGAACCTGCACCAGTCGCCAAACCGGCGGTCAGGCCAGTCTCGGGTTCGGCTGCTGCTACTGCAGGGGCTTTGTCGGCCCTGTCCAACTTGGGGTATGGACCGTCCGAGGCAGCATCGGCCGTGGCCGAAGCCGCAGCCAACCTGCCCGACGCGGGTGAGGCGGAGCTGATCCGGGCCGCTTTGAAACTGCTTGCTCCGAAAGGGTGAATGAATGGTAGACGCCGATCCCGCCCTGCGCCCTGACCCGTTGCCGGAAGACAATGACCGTGCGCTGCGTCCGCAGGGGCTGGACGAATTTATCGGTCAGGCCGAGGCAAGAGCCAATCTGCGCATCTTCATCCAGTCAGCCCGCCAGCGAGGCGAGGCGATGGATCACACGTTGTTCCATGGCCCGCCGGGGCTTGGGAAAACCACGCTGGCGCAGATCATGGCGCGCGAGCTGGGGGTGAATTTCCGCATGACTTCGGGTCCCGTGCTGGCCAAGGCGGGCGATCTGGCGGCGATCCTGACCAATCTGGAATCGCGGGACGTGTTGTTCATCGACGAAATCCACCGCCTGAACCCGGCTGTTGAAGAGGTGCTGTATCCGGCGATGGAGGATTTCGAGCTGGATCTGGTGATCGGTGAAGGCCCTGCGGCGCGCACCGTGCGGATCGAATTGCAGCCGTTCACTCTGGTGGGCGCTACGACTCGCATGGGGCTTCTGACCACGCCTTTGCGCGACCGGTTTGGTATTCCAACGCGGTTGCAGTTCTACACGGTCGACGAACTGCACGAGATCGTCACCCGTAACGCGCGCAAGCTGGGTGCTCCGGCTGATGATGAAGGCGCGCGCGAGATTGCCCGGCGTTCGCGCGGAACCCCGCGGATCGCCGGGCGGCTGCTGCGGCGCGTGGTCGATTTTGCCATTGTCGAGGGCGATGGACGGATTACACGCGATCTGGCCGATGGTGCCCTGACGCGTCTGGGTGTGGACAACCTGGGGCTGGATGGCGCGGACCGGCGTTATCTGAAGCTGATCGCAGAGAATTTCGCGGGCGGCCCCGTGGGAATCGAAACCTTGTCAGCAGCGCTGTCAGAAAGCCGGGATTCGCTCGAAGAAGTGATTGAGCCCTATTTGTTGCAGCAGGGCCTGATACAACGCACACCGCGTGGGCGGATGCTGGCGCAGAAGGCATGGACCCATTTGGGAATGGCGGCGCCCCGGGGGCAGAGCGATCTGTTTGGTTGATGCGGTGCGCCATGGGTTTTATGCCTTCGGCGAGAGTATTTTTGAAAAGATGAAGGGTCGGCCGTGACACCGGAAGAAATCGAAGCACTTTTTACGCGTGAAAGCGGCGAGTTCCTGTTCGCGCGTTGGGGGCGACCGATCGTGCCGATCGTCTTTGGCGTCGAAGATGATACGCTTTCCGTGATCAAGGGCGCGTTCGAGGCGGTTGTCGCGCTAGCTGGCCACAAGATGGCCGAGACCGATCCGGAACTGGGCGCGAACTGCATGGTCTTCTTTTTTCGCGACTGGCAGGAATTGCTGGAGGTGCCCGATCTGGACCGTCTGATCCCTGATCTGACCCCTCTGGTCGGGCGGCTGATGGACGCGGACGCCAACCAGTACCGTATATTCCGGTTCGAGGAGGACGGGACCATCCGGGCGGCGTTCGTGTTTTTGAAGATGGATGGCGAATTGTCCAAAATTCCTGCCGAAACGCTTGCGCTGGGGCAGGTGGTACAGACCGTTTTGTTGTGGTCCGATGCTGCGTTCCGGTCGCAGTCTCCGCTGGCCGTAGCTGGCGGAACGACAATTCTGCGCCCTGAAATCGCTGCGCTGATCCGGGCCGCCTATGATCCGGTTTTGCCGGGAATGGCGCAGGATGCGTCTCACGCATTGCGATTGTTTGCGCGTCTGGAGCAGCCACAATGAAGCACGTCTTTCCCATCCGGGTCTATTACGAAGACACCGACATGGGCGGTGTTGTCTATCATGCGAATTACCTGCGTTTTATTGAACGGGCACGGTCGGACTGGGTGCGCAACCTCGGCAATGACCAGAACGCGATGCGGGATCAGGGGATTGTCTGGGTCGTGCGCCGGATCGAGGCGGATTATCTGTCGCCGGCCAAGTTTGATGATGAACTGATCGTCGAAACCGAGATGGTTTCGATTTCAGGAGTGCGCCTGACCATGGCGCAGCTTGTCCGGCGCGGCGAAACCGAGATTTTCCGCGCCACCGTGACCGCCGTTTGCATCAATAGCGAGGGCAGGCCGATCCGTCTTCCGGCAGAGATTCGCGCATTGATGTAACAATTTACTCAGCCGGGGTGGTTCTGTTGGCTTTTCGATACCAACTGCGTTAGCGTTTGGCAAAACAAGGCCAAATGGCTGTCAGGCAAAACAAAGAGCAGGTTCATGGAAGCTGAAACGCTGGCGCTGGCGCAGGAGATCGACTTCTCCATGTGGGGGCTGTTTGCCCGCGCGACATTTATCGTCAAACTGGTGATGCTGATACTGGTCGTCGCATCGTTCTGGTCCTGGGCGATCATCATTCAGAAACTGATCAATTACCGCGCAGCGCGACGCGAAGCGCAGGTTTTTGATGAATCCTTCTGGTCCGGCAATCCGCTGGATGAGCTGTTCGAACAGATCGGGACGCGACCGGACGGCAGTTCCGAGAAGATATTCGCCGCCGGCATGATCGAGTGGCGCAGGTCACACCGAAATGACGGCGGCTTGATTGCCGGCGCGACGGCACGGATTGACCGGTCGATGGATGTGGCCATCGCAAAAGAGGCGGAAACACTGCAAAAAGGTCTGCCCATATTGGCCACGGTCGGCTCGACCGCGCCATTTATCGGTTTGTTCGGCACCGTATGGGGCATCATGAACGCCTTTATCGAGATCGCCGAGCAGCAGAACACCAACCTTGCCGTTGTTGCGCCCGGTATTGCCGAAGCGCTTCTGGCCACCGGTCTGGGCCTGCTGGCCGCGATCCCGGCGGTGATTTTCTACAACAAGCTCAGCGCGGACAGTGATCGGATCGTTGGCGGGTATGAAGCGTTTGCCGACGAATTCGCCACCATCCTGTCGCGGCAGTTGGACAGCTGAGATGGGTGCGGCGGTTCAGCAACCCTCGGGCGGAAACGGCCGCAGGCGGGGGCGGCGGCGTGGTCGCGCCCAGCCGATGGCTGAGATCAACGTGACGCCATTTGTAGATGTCATGCTTGTGCTGCTCATCATCTTCATGGTGGCGGCCCCGCTGCTGACCGTGGGGGTGCCCGTGGACCTGCCCAAGACGGCGGCCAGTGCCCTGCCGGGTGACAATGAGGAACCGCTGACCGTCACACTGACAGCGGACGGGCGGGTGCAGATCCAGACCACGGACGTCGCGCGTGCCGATCTGATCGGAAAACTCAGGGCCATTGCGGTTGAGCGTACCAGTGACCGGGTGTTCCTGCGGGCGGACGGCGCAATTCCCTACGCGCAGGTGATGCAGGTGATGGGGGCGCTGAATGCCGGCGGGTTTTCGAATGTGGGCCTTGTGACCGATACCGGCGGGCCGACATTTGACGAAGGTGGAGAGTGAGGCCGCGCGGTGGATACCGGCACCAAGATCTCGGCGATTGCCCACGTAGGTCTGATCGGATGGGCGCTATTTGGCGGCACGTTCCGGTCCGAGCCTTTGCCTATGGCCGTTCAGGAGGTATCTGTGGTCACGGCTGAACAGTTTGCTGCGATGACCGCGCAACGCGACGCGCCCCAGGTTCCGTCGCCGCCCGCTGATTTGCAGTCGCCTGAAGAGCCCGAAGTGGCCAACGCCCCTGAACCGACACCCGAAGAACAACCAGAACCCGAGCCGATTGTCCCGTCCGAGCCCGAGCCTGATCCTTTGCCCGAGCCGGTGGAAGCCCCGCCCGAGCCGGAAGTGATCGAACAACCCCCGACGCTGGACCAGCCTGATACGGAAGTCGCTGCGTTGCCGACGCCGGGTCCGGAATCCCTGCCCAATTCCGCTGACAAGGTTGCGCCCGAGCCGGTGGCCCCGCCGCCGCCTGAGGCAAAACCGGATGACATCGAAACCCCCGCCGTATCCCTGGATGAAGGGGCCGAGACCCAGCAGGAGCAACAGGATCAGACCGCGCCCGAGGAAGCCACGGATCAGATCGTGACCGAGGCGGAAGAGACGCAGGAATTGTCGCCCCAGACTTCCCCGCGCCCCCGAACGCGTCCCAGCCGCCCGCAACCTCCGGCCGAACCCGTGGTGGCCGAAGCCCCGGAAGCCCCCGAAGAACCGGCGCAAAGTGACCAGCAGGCCATCGAGGATGCGCTGGCCGATGCGTTGGGACAGGATGACGCGCCATCGGGGCCACCGCTGACCAGTGGTGAAAAGGACGCGATGCGGCTGGCGGTATCGAAATGCTGGAATGTCGGATCGTTGTCGACGGACGCCTTGCAGACCGTCGTTGTGGTCGGCTTTTCTCTGACCCCGGATGGTAAGGTTGTTGGCGGCAGCTTGCAGTTGCTCGACAGCTCAGGCGGCTCTTCAGGGGCTGCAAAACAGGCCTACGAGGCCGCTCGGCGCGCTATTTTGCGTTGCGGAGCCAAAGGATACGACCTGCCTGCTGACAAATACGCGCAGTGGCAGGATATTGAGATTACATTCAATCCCGAGAGGATGCGGATCAAATGATGAAACTTCTGACCAGCCTCTTTATTGGCCTGACGCTTCTGTCGGCGCCGGTTTTTGCACAAAGCGGGCCGCTGCGGCTGGAACTGGATCAGGGTATTATTGAACCCTTGCCATTTGCCGTTCCAAATTTCGTACCGGACAGTCCTACCGCGGCGCAATACGCGCAGGACATCTCGCGCGTTGTTGCGGCGGATCTGACCGGCACCGGGCTGTTTCGCGAAATCTCATCGGATGCGTTCATCAGCCAGGTTACAAGCTTCGAGGCCCCGCTTCAGTTTGCGGACTGGAAGGCCATCAATGCCGAAGCGCTGGTGACGGGCGCGGTCAATGTGTCAGGCAAAAAGCTGACCGTCCGTTTCCGGGTCTGGGATGTATTCTCGGGTCAGGAACTGGGCAGCGGGTTGCAGTTTGCAGGCACCACGGATGGCTGGCGGCGCATGGCGCATAAAGTGGCCGATCAGGTCTATAGCCGGGTGACAGGCGAGGGCGGATATTTCGACAGCCGGGTTGCGTTTGTGTCGGAAAGCGGCCCCAAGGACCAGCGCCTGAAACGGCTGGCGATCATGGATTACGACGGAGCCAATGTTCAGTATCTGACCGACAGCTCTGCCATCGTTCTGGCCCCGCGCTTTTCCCCTACCGGCGAGCAGTTGCTTTACACAAGTTACGAAAGCGGCAGCCCCCGGATTTACGTTCTGGACGTGGGCCGGGTCAAACGGCGTGAACTCAAGACGCAGGACGGCACAATGAGTTTCTCGCCGCGCTTCTCGCCGGATGGGCGCTCGATCGTCTATTCGCTGATTCAGGGCGGTAATACCGACCTTTGGAAGATGGACCTTGCGTCGGGCCAAAGCGTCCGCCTGACGAACACGCCAGCAATCGAAACCGCCCCCAGCTATTCGCCGGACGGTTCGCAGATCGTGTTCGAAAGCGACCGCTCGGGCACGCCGCAACTCTACATCATGCCCGCCGGCGGGGGTGAGCCGACACGCATCAGTTTCGGGCAGGGCCGGTATGGCACGCCGGTCTGGTCGCCGCGTGGTGACCTGATCGCCTTCACCAAGCAGAACAAGGGCCGTTTCCACATCGGTGTCATGCGTACGGACGGCAGTGAAGAACGCTTGCTGACCTCGTCCTTCCTGGACGAAGGCCCCACATGGTCGCCCAATGGTCGCGTGATCATGTTCACCCGCGAGACCCAGGGCGCAAGCGGACGGGCGACGCTGTATTCGGTGGATATTTCGGGCCGGAACCTGCGCCCGGTCCGCACGCCGGATGGCGGCAGCGACCCGTCCTGGGGGCCTTTGCAGAATTGATCGGGTCAGCGGATCGGCAAAGTTCACATGAAACTCTGGCTGTGCTAAAGAGACGGCAATAAACAAACAAATCCACGAGGCACCTGAAATGAACGTATTGGGCAAAATCCTGGCCTTGGGCGCGCTGAGCGTGATCGCGGCATGTACCAACAATGATCCATCGGCACTGGGCGGCGGCGCAGGCGGCAGCGGTTCGATCCTGCCGGGATCGCCAAGCGACCCACGCTCGCCTGCCTATTTCCAGCAAACGGTCGGGGACCGGGTGCTGTTCGAGGTCGACCAATCCACCCTGACCGCCCAGGCGCAGACCGTTCTGCAGGGGCAGGCCGACTGGCTGATGGCAAACCCGGATTTTGTGGCGATGATCGAAGGTCACGCCGACGAACAGGGCACACGCGAATACAACCTTGCGCTGGGCGCGCGCCGGGCGAACGCCGCGCGTGAATATCTGATCTCGCGGGGGGTTGCGGGTAGCCGTCTGACCACGGTCAGCTATGGCAAGGAACGCCCGATCGAGATTTGCAGCACCGAGGATTGCTATTCCAAGAACCGCCGCGCGGTGACGGTGCTGACCGGCTCAACACTGGGGTAAGATGATGCGAATTGCAGGATGGGTTCTGGCGGCGGTCGTGCTGAGCGCCGGCGTGGCAAAGGCGCAGGATCAGCAGACGCTGGCGGATATCCGGCAGGAACTGACAGTGCTACACGTGGAAATCCAGCGCCTCAAGCGCGAGTTTTCGACCACCGGCTCCCCGGCTCCGAACCTGTCCGGCAGTTCCGTACTGGAACGCGTTGACGCCATCGAGGCCGAGTTACAGCGCCTGACCCGGCAGACCGAACAGCTGAACCAACGTATCCAGAGCGTTGTGACCGATGGCACCAATCGAATTGGTGACCTGGAATTCCGGCTGGTCGAACTGGAAGGGGGCGATCTCAGCACGTTGGGCGAAACGTCGACCCTAGGCGGGGAAACCGCGACCGATGTCGCCGTCGCCCCTGCGCCAATTGAGCCGACCAACTCGGGTCAGGGTGAACTTGCCGTGGGTGAACGCGCTGATTTTGATGCAGCGTCGCAGGCGCTGGCTGATGGTGACTTTCAGTCTGCCGCAGATGGATTCGCGCAATTCGACACCTCATATCCCGGCAGTCCGCTTGCACCCGAGGCGCACTTGAAACGCGGCCAGGCGCTGGAAGGTCTGGGCGATACCCGTGAAGCCGCCCGGGCATTCCTGGCGAGCTTTACCGGTGATTCCGAAGGGGCCTTTGCCCCCGAAGCGCTGTTTGAACTGGGGGCCGCGCTGGGGCGATTGGGACAAACCGATCAGGCCTGTATCACGTTGGGCGAGGTTGGGGTGCGTTTCCCATCCTCCAGCACGGTCTCGGACGCCACGCAGGAAATGGCGTCTCTGGGTTGTTCTTGACCCGAAGTGCAGCTTCTCTGACAGCTCAGATCCGCGAGCGACTGCCGAAAACACTGCCGCGCCGTATCGGTGTGGCGGTTTCGGGCGGCGGCGACTCGGTTGCGCTGATGCATCTTCTGCATGGCATAGCACAGGCAGAAGGGGTGACAGTTCTGGCAGCAACCGTGAATCATGGCCTGCGGCCTGAAGCAGCGGCCGAGGCAGAAACGGTGGCCGCGCAGGCAGGAAGCCTTGGGCTGTCGCATGATACTCTGCTCTGGCAAGGGTGGGATGGCAGCGGAAACCTGCAGGATCAGGCCCGTCAGGCGCGTTACGCGTTGCTGACGGAATGGGCCGGTCGCAATGGGGTGGAGGCCATTGCCCTTGGGCACACGGCAGACGATCAGGCCGAAACCGTTCTGATGAGGCTGGCGCGCGCGGCCGGCGTCACCGGCCTGTCATCGATGCCGTCTGTTCGCGCACGAGACGGGGTTTTGCTGCTTCGACCGATGCTGGATATCTCGCGTCAGGAACTGCGCACTTATCTACGCGAGATCGGCGCTGATTGGATCGAGGACCCGTCGAATCACGATACGCGATTTGACCGGATCAAGGTGCGGCAGGCTCTGGCAAGCCTTGAACCGATTGGCATCACCGCGCAGTCTCTGGCCCGAGTGGCAGAAAATCTTGCACAAGCCCGTGATGCTTTGGCGCGGTATACGCAGGAATCCGCCCGCAAGATCACCGAAGTGAAAGACGGCGCTGTCTGCATTGATCCCGCAGGCTTTGCGGCGTTGCCGCGCGAGATCCAGCGCCGCCTTCTGGTCGCGACCATCAACTGGATCGCGGGAGAGGGGTATCCTCCGCGCCAGTCAAATGTGGATCAGGCGCTGGAAGCATTATTGAATCGCCGGACCAGCACCATCGGAGGCTGTCTGGTCTTCACAGAACGCGATAATGCGTGGATTTGCAGGGAACTAAAGGCGCTTCAGGGTGTATCGGCCGCGTGTAACCAGCCTTGGGACCGACGCTGGGTGGTGTCCGGCCCCACAATTCCAGATGCCGAAATCCGCGCGCTGGGCGAGGACGGGCTGAAACAACTGCTGGATTGGCGTGAAGCACGCTTGCCCCGGCGCGCACTGATGTCCACGCCTGCGGTCTGGACAGGCGATACGGTCGTGTCTGCCCCGCTTTCCGGATCCGCAAATGGCTGGCATGCCGAAATGATGCCAAATTGGCCCGAGTTTTATGCTATGATTTTATCGCATTGAACCTGCCACAATCCTCTCTATTTTAAGGAGCAAGCGGCGGATCCTCACCTGCCGAAATCTGTTGGGAGATTTTTCTTGGGCAACGCTCGTAATATCGCTTTCTGGGTCGTTCTTTTTCTGCTGATCCTGGCATTGTTTAATCTGTTCAGCGGACCGGGCGGTTCGCTTCAGAATAACGAAAGAACCTATTCCGACTTTGTCAGCGCAGTTGAGGGCGGCGAAGTCAAGAATGTGACACTGGACGGCGAGCAGATTCGCTATACCACCCAAAGCGGTGCCAGCTATGTTACCATCAAGCCCGGCGATGCCGAAGTCACCAAACTGCTGATCGACAAGAACATCCCCGTGCGCGCTGAAAAGCAGCAACAGTCGGGTTTCCAGTCGTTCCTGATCACTCTGCTGCCCTTCCTGCTGCTGATCGGTGTCTGGGTCTATTTCATGAACCGGATGCAGGGCGGCGGCAAAGGCGGCGCGATGGGCTTTGGCAAGTCGAAGGCCAAGATGCTGACAGAAAAGCATGGCCGCGTGACATTTGACGACGTGGCGGGCATCGATGAAGCCAAGGAAGAGCTGGAAGAGATCGTCGAGTTCCTGCGCAATCCGCAGAAATTCTCACGTCTTGGCGGCAAGATCCCGAAAGGCGCGCTGCTGGTTGGCCCTCCGGGTACCGGTAAAACGCTGTTGGCCCGTGCGATTGCAGGTGAGGCGGGTGTGCCATTCTTCACCATCTCGGGTTCAGACTTTGTTGAAATGTTCGTGGGTGTCGGCGCGTCCCGTGTGCGCGACATGTTCGAGCAGGCCAAGAAAAACGCGCCCTGTATCGTCTTCATTGATGAAATCGACGCCGTGGGTCGCCATCGTGGCGCCGGTTATGGCGGCGGTAACGACGAACGCGAACAGACGCTCAACCAGTTGCTGGTCGAGATGGACGGGTTCGAGGCCAACGAAGGCGTGATCATTCTTGCGGCCACCAACCGTAAAGACGTTCTGGACCCCGCGCTGCTGCGTCCGGGCCGTTTCGACCGTCAGGTCACTGTGGGTAATCCGGACATCAAGGGTCGTGAGAAGATCCTGGGTGTCCACGCCCGCAAGACTCCTCTGGGCCCCGATGTCGACCTGCGTATCATTGCACGCGGTACGCCGGGCTTCTCGGGTGCTGATCTGGCGAACCTTGTGAACGAGGCGGCCCTGATGGCTGCCCGTGTGGGCCGCCGCTTTGTCACCATGGAAGATTTCGAGAACGCGAAAGACAAGGTGATGATGGGGGCCGAGCGCCGCTCGATGGTTCTGACACAGGACCAGAAGGAAAAGACCGCTTATCACGAGGCCGGTCACGCCGTGGTCGGCCTGACCCTGCCGCTGTGCGATCCGGTCTACAAGGCGACGATCATCCCGCGCGGTGGTGCGCTGGGTATGGTGGTTTCGCTGCCGGAAATGGACCGCCTGAACTATCACCGCGATGAGTGTGAGCAGAAGCTGGCCATGACCATGGCGGGCAAAGCCGCCGAGGTGATCAAATACGGTGAAGACCATGTGTCGAACGGTCCGGCCGGTGACATCATGCAGGCCAGCCAGCTGGCGCGCGCCATGGTGATGCGCTGGGGCATGTCCGACAAGGTCGGCAATATCGACTATGCCGAGGCGCATGAGGGGTATTCGGGCAACACGGCCGGATTCTCGGTTTCCGCCCACACCAAGGAACTGATCGAGGAAGAGGTGAAGCGCCTGATCCAGCAGGGTTATGAGCGCGCGCTTGAAATCCTGAATGAGCACGGTGAAAGCTGGGAACGCTTGGCTCAGGGCTTGCTGGAATACGAAACGCTGACGGGTGACGAGATTAAGCGCGTCATGAACGGCGAATCGCCCGGCGAGGGGGATGACGAAGGCGACAACACCGATGAGGGAAGCGCACCCAGTGTCACCGCGATCCCGAAAACCAAGGTCAAGAAGTCTCCACCCGAAGGCGGGATGGAGCCGGAACCTTCGGCATAACAACACGGACCCGGGCAATGTCCCGGGTCTTTTTTCTTTCCAATCACCTGAAACTGGGTTTCTGTGCCGCGTTATCGTACACAGCCTGAAAGGGGTGACATGCCCGTATTGCGCCAAACCGAATACACCGCCGAAGTTACCTGGCTGGGGCACGTTCCTGCCGGCAATAGCATTCGGGCCAAGTCGGTCGAGAGGCTGGATCTGGATTTCGCGGGTGATCCCGGCGCGCGGCACGAAGGTGTGAACCGGGCCTCCTGCGTTCGCATGACAAACCTCTATCCGAAGGGAACGGAAATTCGAAATGTCCGGCAGTTGTCGGTATTGTCAGCCGAGCAACTGGACGAGATTGCTGCGGAGATGAGCCTGACCCTGCTGGACCCGTCCTATCTGGGCGCCAGCCTGGTGTTGCGCGGAATTCCCGATTTCACCCATGTGCCGCCAAGTTCCCGCCTGCAGGCCGCAAATGGCCTGACGCTAACGATCGATATGGAAAACCGTCCCTGCATCATTCCGGGACGCGAGGTGGAAGCCGACCTGCCGGGACATGGCCCTGCCTTCAAACCGGCGGCGCAGGGGCGCAGGGGCGTGACCGCCTGGGTCGAACGTCCGGGTCAATTGAAGCTGGGTGACAGCATGAAACTGTTCGTGCCGGATCAGCGGGCCTGGGCACCTTCCGGTACCGGCGTTTCCGATTAGAAACGCGGTAAACACCCCGACGCCGTTTCGCGGCACAATTATGTCGGAATCCATAGCCATCCGTTTTGTACACGACGGTATGGATTGCACAGCGCCGACGCTCAGCGTCGGTTTTGCACGGCATTCAACCAGGGACCCTGCCCAATGAGCTACAAATCCGACATCGAAATCGCCCGCGAAGCGAACAAGAAGCCGATTCAGGAAATCGGCGCTAAAATCGGCATCGAGTCCGCAGACCTGCTGCCATACGGTCACGACAAAGCAAAGGTCAGCCAGGACTTCATCAACTCGGTGCAGGACCGTAAAGATGGCAAGCTGATCCTGGTGACCGCGATCAACCCGACCCCGGCAGGTGAAGGCAAAACCACCACCACCGTTGGTCTGGGCGACGGCCTGAACCGCATCGGCAAGAACGCGATGATCTGTATCCGCGAAGCCTCGCTGGGTCCGAACTTCGGGATGAAGGGCGGCGCTGCAGGTGGCGGTTACGCGCAGGTTGTTCCGATGGAGGAAATGAACCTGCACTTCACCGGTGACTTCCACGCCATCACCTCGGCTCACTCGCTGCTGTCGGCAATGATCGACAACCACATCTACTGGGGCAATGAGCAGGCTATCGACATGCGCCGCGTCGTGTGGCGCCGCGTGGTCGACATGAACGACCGCGCTTTGCGTCAGATCACCTGCTCGCTGGGCGGTGTCTCGAACGGTTTCCCGCGTGAAGCAGGCTATGACATCACAGTGGCGTCTGAAGTCATGGCGATCCTGTGCCTGGCAAACGATCTGAAGGACCTGGAGAAACGCCTGGGCGACATCATCGTCGCTTACCGCCGCGACAAGACGCCGGTCTACTGCCGCGACATCAAGGCTGAGGGCGCAATGACCGTTCTGCTGAAGGACGCCATGCAGCCGAACCTGGTGCAGACGCTGGAAAACAACCCGGCCTTCGTTCACGGCGGTCCTTTCGCGAACATCGCGCATGGCTGTAACTCGGTCATCGCCACCAAGACCGCTCTGAAAGTCGCCGACTATGTCGTGACCGAAGCGGGCTTTGGTGCCGATCTGGGTGCCGAAAAGTTCATGAACATCAAATGCCGCAAGGCGGGCATCGCCCCGTCTGCCGTCGTGCTGGTTGCCACCGTGCGCGCGATGAAGATGAACGGCGGCGTTGCCAAGGCCGATCTGGGTGCCGAGAATGTTGATGCCGTGAAGTCGGGCTGTGCCAACCTGGGCCGCCATATCGAGAACGTGAAGTCCTTCGGTGTGCCGGTCGTCGTCGCGATCAACCACTTCGTCACCGACACCGACGCCGAAGTGCAGGCCGTCAAGGACTATTGCGCCGAGCACGGGGTTGAGGCGGTTTTGTCCCGTCACTGGGAACTGGGCTCGGAGGGATCCGAGGATCTGGCCAAAAAGGTTGTGGAAATCGCCGATGCCGGTACTGCGAACTTCTCGCCGATCTATCCGGACGACATGCCGCTGTTCGAAAAAGTCGAGACCATCGCCAAGCGCATCTACCGCGCTGACGAGGTGCTGGCGGATTCCAAGATCCGCAACCAGCTGAAGGAATGGGAAGCCGCCGGTTACGGCAACTTGCCGGTCTGCATGGCAAAAACCCAGTATTCGTTCTCGACCGATCCGTCCCTGCGTGGCGCGCCCACCGGCCACTCGGTTCCGGTGCGCGAGGTTCGCCTGTCCGCGGGTGCCGGTTTCATCGTGGTTGTCTGTGGTGAGATCATGACCATGCCCGGTCTGCCGCGCAAACCCGCCGCGGAAACCATCTGCCTCAATGACGCAGGTGAGATCGAGGGCTTGTTCTAAGCCGCTGAATGAGACATCTCGTGGTCCGGGGAATCCCCGGGCCATGAGGAGATTGCGATGCCCACTCTGACACTGCCGCAAGACTGTCTTTCCATGCAGGAATTGCGGGTTCAGATCGACAAGCTAGACCGCCAACTGATTGAGATGTTGGTGACGCGCGCAACTTACATTGACCGCGCGTCCGAGCTGAAACCGGGCGAGGGTCTTCCGGCCCGAATTCCTGATCGAGTTGAAGATGTGGTGCAAAAGGTACGTGTGAGCTCGGACAGACTGGGTATGGACCCTGATCTTGCCGAAAATCTGTGGCGTATCTTGATTGATTGGTCGATTGCACGCGAAGAAAGTGTGCTCGGCCCTGACTGAATGACCGGGCGCTTCTGGCGCCCGATCCGCTTTTGAAAGAAGGGATCAAAGGATGGTAGCTCAAGTCATCGACGGCAAGGCCTTTGCGGCCAAAGTCCGCGCGCAGGTGGCCGATCAGGTTGCAAAGCTGAAAGAGGAAAACGGCATCACGCCCGGCCTGGCCGTGGTTCTGGTGGGCGAGGATCCGGCCAGTCAGGTCTATGTCCGCTCAAAGGGCAAAATGACAGTCGAGGTCGGCATGAACTCGTACGAGCACAAGCTGGATGTCGAAACCTCCGAGGCAGACCTGCTGGCGTTGATCGACAAGCTGAACAACGATCCCGCCGTGCACGGGATTCTGGTTCAGCTTCCGCTGCCCAAGCATCTGAACGAGGATCTGGTGATCAACTCGATCGACCCGGCCAAGGATGTGGACGGGTTCCATATCTCGAATGTGGGCCTGTTGGGTACCGGTCAGAAGTCGATGGTGCCCTGCACCCCGCTGGGCTGCCTGATGATGCTGCGCGACCACCATGGGTCACTGTCGGGTATGGATGCTGTTGTGATCGGCCGGTCGAACATCGTCGGCAAGCCGATGGCGCAACTGTTGCTGGGTGACAGCTGCACCGTGACCATCGCGCATTCGCGCACCAAGGACCTGCCGGACGTCGTGCGCCGCGCCGATATCGTGGTTGCCGCCGTGGGCCGCCCCGAGATGGTGCCGGGCGACTGGATCAAGGAAGGGGCGACCGTCATCGACGTGGGCATCAACCGAATCGAGCGCGACGGCAAGAACAAGCTGGTCGGAGACGTCGACTATGCCAGCGCGGCCGAACGCGCTGGTGCGATCACGCCGGTTCCGGGCGGCGTTGGCCCGATGACCATCGCTTGCTTGCTGGCCAACACGCTGACAGCGTGCTGCCGCGCGAACGGTTTACCTGAACCCGAGGGTCTGACCGCCTGATCGCGAAAGATTCCGCGCAATTTCAGCGCGCAACCGATGCTTTGGAACGGCCGGGCAGGGGAAACCTTCCCGGCCGTTTCCTCATTGAGAGACAACATTAATTTTGAATAAACGGGTTTGAATGTGATCAAATCGGTGATAAGTTATTAAATCCAGTTGGTTAAATGCGAAATGCATGCCGCTCGAAGTGATTGTAACGGACCTCAGCGGATTGCCCGTCGGAACAATATGAAGTCAAAACTGAACCTGATCATAGCCGCTTGCACCCTTCAACGCGTGGTGGCTGGATTGGTTTTCGTTCCGCTGCTGGCTTACACTTTTCCACCTTTTTTGGACGTCGCATTGCCGTTCGGCATGCGATTGACATTCTGGGCCGGTGTCATGGCACTGGCAATCGCCGCAACATGGCTTTCCAGAAAGTTCATCTATGAACATCTGTCTCAGGACTATCTTTCGGCCCGAGACGTTGTCTTCTCTGCCGTCATCCTGATCCTGTTTACACCGGCATTGTGGCTTTTGGCCTGGCTGCTGTTCACGATTGGCGGACAGGAAGCCCCAGGTGCGCTGGCGGTCTTACCTTACGGGGTGCTGTTCTCGACCGGCCTGATTCTGGTCGGCCGGACCGAACCCGGACATCCAAAGCCGACCGGAGTGCCAGAGCAGATGCCGCGTCTGGTCAGACGTCTTCCGGCGGGTTTTCAGGGCCGGATTTATCGTCTGACGGTTCGGGATCACAATGTGGATGTCGTCACCTCTGAGGGTACGTTTACCATTCGATCGCGTTTTACGGATGCGATCGACGAGATGGAGCCGATCCCCGGTCATTGCACGCATCGATCCCATTGGGTGACTGATGATGCGATTGTCAGCACCGAACGGACCGACGGAAAGACTTTCGTCCGGCTGCGTAACGGCGACCTTGTGCCGGTCAGCCGAAAATACAGACCCATGTTGGAACAGGACGGGCTGATCTGAACTAGCGCGGCATGGGAATGATCTGTGGCTGTGGCCCGGTCAGAATGGCTTTGGCCTGTTTGTCCATCAAGCCGGCCAAGGCCGCGTCGGTACTGCGCAGACCGCCCGTAAACGTACCGTAGGCCGGCATTATCAAACGCGCCTGATCCAGCAGGAACGCCGGCCGGGTGATGGACCGGCCACGCACGCGTAAGCTCGCCTTGGGGTGGTAGTGGCCCGAAACCTCGGCCCGGCCAGAGGGTTCGGCGATGTGGCGGAATACCAACGGTCCAAAGGAGCACTCGGACAGATGCGTTCCGCCCAGTTCGACAGGTCCGGGATCGTGGTTGCCTTCGATCCAGATCCAGTCCCGGCCAGCCTGCAGGGTGACGATCTGCAATTGATGGTCCGGGATCAATGACTGTGCGGCGTCCAGATCGTCGAAGCTGTCACCCAGGCAAATGACCGTCTCGGCGCGGGTGTGGTGCAGGTCCGCCGCCAGCCGCGTCAGCGTGTCCTGTGTATCATAGGGCGGCAGCGCGGCCCCGCCGCGCCGGGCCATCCGCTCGGACTTGCCCAGATGCAGGTCGGACACGCACAGCAATTTCCGATCGGGCCACCACAACGCCCCGGACCCCAAAGCGTGCAGGGATAGACCGGCAAAGGTAAACAACAGGCTGTTCATGATCCGTTCTTTGCCTGTTTCCCGACCCAAGGCAAGCGGATTAACCGCTCTCTAATCCCGCAGCCTGCAAAAGCCGCGCGCTTTCCTCGGCCAATAGCCGTTCTTCGGCGGCACCTTTGACGGGCACTTTGCCGACCTCAAGAAACAGCGGCGCGGCCAGGGGGGAGACTCTGTCCAGCCGAAGAAGATCGAGGCGGTCGCCGATGCGCGCAATCATTTCCTCGATCCGTCCGAAATCTACCAGACCACGCATGGCCTCTTCGCGCGTGATCTGCATCAGCAGGTGGTCCGGGTCATATTTCAGCAGCGTGTCATACAGTATGTCAGACGAGAACGTTGCTTGCCGCCTGCTCTTGCGCTGGCCGCCGGTGTTCCGTTCGATCAGCCCCGCGATTGTCGCCGAGGCGCGAAAGGTACGCTTCATCACCGC
Organism: Ruegeria sp. D1(2025); assembly: GCF_056536425.1. Lineage (NCBI taxonomy): Bacteria > Pseudomonadati > Pseudomonadota > Alphaproteobacteria > Rhodobacterales > Roseobacteraceae > Ruegeria > Ruegeria sp. D1(2025). The sequence continues at coordinate 685,577 of NZ_JBQFPO010000002.1, forward strand.
GTTGCCCGCCAGCCATGTCTCGAGCCCCGCCCGCAATGCTCTGTGTTCGAACAGGGGGCGCGGATCGGTCACCGCATCCAGTCCCCAGATCAGCGTGGCATAGTCGGTGGCGACAAAGCCCAATGGTGCCAGCCCGGTTTCCTCCATCCGTTTGGTCAGCAGCAGGCCCAGCGTTTGCTGGGCGTTTCGCCCGGCAAATCCGTAGACACACAGATTTTCGCGCCCGTCATTGGGAAAGCTTTCGATCAGCAGCCTGTCGCGCTGGGGCAGTCGGGACATGTTGCGTTGCAGGGCCAGCCACTCGGCGGTGTGTGGCGGCAATTGCGGCCAGTCGTCCTGGGCAAACATCCGCAGGATGCGGTCGCTCAACTGCGTGGAAGTGGCAAATTTCGTACCAGAAAACGTTGCGATCTTTGGTTTGCGATCAGCGCGGCGACTGACCTCGACAACCATTTCGCGCAGGCCTTCATAGCGGACGATTTGCCCGCCGATCAGAAAGGTATCACCCTGCGTCAGCGAAGCGGCAAAGCCCTCTTCGACCTCACCCAGGGGTTTGCCGCCCCGGTTGCGTTTCAGGCGCACTTTCAGGGTGTCGGTATCCTGAATCGTGCCCAGATTCATACGGATACGCTGCGCGGCGCGCGGGTCGCGCAGTTGCCAACGGCCATCGGGGCGCTGCTGCAGTCGTTGCCAGCGGTCATAGGCGCGCAGGGCGTATCCCCCAGTGGCACAGAACTCCAGACAGGCGTCGAACTCAGGACGTGACACTTGGGCAAAAGGCCCTGCCATCGTCATTTCCGCATAAAGGTCGTCCGCATCGAACGGCCCTGCGGCGGCGGCAATTAGAATGTGCTGGCACAACACGTCCCTTGGGCCGCGCCCGCGCGGTTCGCCATCCAGATCATGCGCCTGGACGGCTTCAAGCGCTGCAACGCATTCAACAACCTCGAACCGGTTGGCAGGCACCAGCAAAGCCTTGGAGGGGGCGTTGTATCGATGATTGGCGCGACCAATGCGTTGCACCAGTCGCTTGACGTTCTTGGGCGCGCCGATCTGGATCACCAGATCCACATCACCCCAGTCGATGCCCAGATCCAGGCTGCCGGTACAGACAATGGCGCGCAACTCTCCGCGTACCATTGCGGCTTCAACCCTTTCGCGTTGCTGCCGGTCCAGACTGCCATGATGAATGCCGATGGGCAGACCCTCGTCATTTGCGAGCCACAGGTTGTGAAAGAAGATTTCCGCCTGTGCGCGGGTGTTGTGAAAGATCAGTGTCGTCTTGTGAAGCCGGACCTGCTCCAGCACGGCCGGAATGGCATAGGCCGCGCCGCCGCCGGACCATGGTGGCATCTCGGTTGTTTGCAGCATCGAGATATCCGGGTCAGGGCCGGGGTCGGCCTGAATGATCCGGCAGGTGTCAGGGTGGCGGGCAAGAAACCGGGCGATGGCATCGGGGTCTTCGACAGTTGCTGACAGGCCCACGCGGCGTAGGGCAGGGCACAGGCTTTGCAGGCGCGCCAGTGCCAGCATCAACTGATCGCCGCGTTTGCTTTCGGAAAGGGCGTGAACCTCGTCCACGATCACCCGCTGGACGCCTTTGAACATGCGCGGCGCGTCCTCGTACGAGGTCAGCAGCGCCAGACTTTCGGGCGTCGTCAGCAGGATATGCGGCGGATCCACGCGCTGGCGTTTCTTTTGCGTGGCCGAGGTGTCGCCGGTCCGGTCTTCGATCCGGATCGGCAGGCCGATTTCGTCCGCCGGGCCACGCAGATTGCGCCGGATATCGGCCGCCAGCGCCTTGAGCGGCGAGACATAGAGTGTGTGCAGGCCCTCATGCGCGCCATCGGCCAGTTCCGCCAGCGTCGGCAGAAAGCCGGCCATGGTCTTGCCGCCACCTGTGGGTGCGATCAGCAATGTCGCCGGGTCCTGTGCCCGGTCGAACATGTCCTGCTGATGCGGATGGATGGACCAGCCTTTGGCTGAAAACCAGTCGGTGATCCGGGCGGGAATCTGCGTCATTTGCGCAGATTAGCCGCCCTCGCGCCTGATTGGCACGGCGTTATTTGACGATTTTCTCGTCCTTGACGAACATGTTTGCCCAGGCCCGGTCGATCAGGTCGGGGCTCATCTGATAAGGAATGCCTTCGAATTCGCAGATTGCGATCATCTGGTCGATCAGGAAAATCGGCTGATAGTTCGCATAGATGTTATTGATCGTCGGGTATTTGACCTTCAACAGATGCACCAGCGCGGCCTCGTCCAGCGGCATGCCGCGTTTGCGGGCAACCATGGCGAAGATTTTCAGGAAGTTTTCCTGGTTCGGACCGTCGATCTTGATCTTGAAGAAGATCCGGCGCAGGGCGGCCTGGTCAAAGATCTCGTTCGGGTGGAAGTTGGTCGAGAAGATGACCAGCGTGTCAAAGGGAACTTCGAACTTTTCACCCGATTGAAGGCCAAGGATGTCCTTGTTTTCTTCCAGCGGAACGATCCAGCGGTTGACCAGCGCCTGAGGTGGTTCCGCCTGACGGCCAAGGTCGTCGACGATGAAGATGCCACCTGTCGATTTCAACTGCAGCGGCGCCTGGTAGGTGCGCGCGGTCGGGTTGTAGACCAGATCAAGCATGCTGAGAGACAGTTCGCCCCCGGTCACAACCGTCGGGCGCTCGCACTGAACATAGCGCGAGTCGAACCGTTTGCGGCGGCGCAGGCTGTTGGGGTCATCGGGTTCCTGTTCGATGGCGGTATGGACGATCGGGTCATAGACGGTGATCACCTGCCCGGCATATTCGATGGCCCAGGGCACATAGACATTGTCCCCCAGCGCGTCGCGGATACCGTTCGAGATCGAGGATTTACCATTGCCCGGCGGGCCATACATCAGGATCGACCGGCCGGCGCTGACCGCCGGGCCCAAATGGTCAAGCAGGCTGTCGGGCAGAACCAGATGACCCATCGCACCGGTCAGTTGCTCACGCGTGACCTGAATGTTGCGAATCGACTGGCGCTTGACCTGCTCGCGATACACGTCCAGCGGTACTGGCATGGCGCCGAAATACTCCGACTGGCTCAACGCGTCCAACGCACGTGCCTTTCCCGCATCGGTCAGTTGGTACCCCATTTCGTTGCCGCTGTTGGCGTTCAGGGTGCCGGTCGCCTCAAGCAGTTTCTGATCGCGGGTGATATCGACCAGTTCCTGCGTAACGGAACCCGGAAGACAGATGGCTGCGGCGATCTCGGACACGGTGTCGACGTTCTTGCGAAAGATCGTCTTGAGCAAAATGTCCCGCATCATCACCAGCGGAAGCTGCATTTCACCCAGCCCCTTTGGGGCGGGGGGGGCCATAACGGAAGTGGTCTGCATATTCATGAGCGTGGCTCGTCTATCCCGGTTTCACGTCAACCGGCCCTGAACGGGCCGCTTGCGGAAAATTTGGCCCGCCTTTGTGGCAGGACCAAGGCGGGGGCAAGGCGCGCTGATGATAGTTCACGAACCGTAAACAGTTCCCAAAATCAGATACATGGCCAAAGCGCCTGCCAGGGCCAGACCCATTGGAAATTGCCGGCCACGGTCCCAGCTTTCCCAATGCGGTGCGATGCTGCGCAGACGGGTGTTCTTGGCCAGACGATGGGTTGCCACGGCGGCCAGAAGGGTCGCTGTCAGAACGGCCAACAGGATAAAAGCGTCGGTAAACCAGACGAAAGGAGAGGCCGCAGCAAGGAACTTGGCGTCTCCCGCACCCATGACCCCTGCCGCGTTCAGGACGATGCCAACAAGCAGAACAATGACAATATGAAGCAGTTGCCACAGATAGAGGGGCAAAGTGACGGATAAGGGGCCAATATTCCCGCTTAACCACTCCTGCGACCACGGCGGCAGGACAAACAGTCCGATGACGACATAGACAATCGCCAGCGCCAGAACCGCGTGATTCTTGATCCGCATTTCACGCATATCAGTGAAAGCGACGTAAAAGCAGATTGGCAGCACAAATGGCAGGAACCACGCAGCTGCAACCGCAGGGATATGCATCAATCAGGCTTCCTCGAGCGCACGCAGCGAACGGACGGCTTCGTCGAAATGTTGCGGGTGGGTGGCAATGGCCTCGCGGAACAGGTTCTTGGCCGTGTTCACATCCCCTTGCTTGACCGCCGAGATCCCCATCGTATTCAGCAACTGGGCGCGCTCGATCTGGGTCATCGGAATAACCGGCATGGTGTAGTTTCTCTGGGCCGATCTGGCCAGAACAAGGTTGTTCTTGGCAGTGAAAAGGGATTTGTCGTGCCGGATCGCTTCAGTAAACAGGCGTTCGGCCTCGGCATACTGGCCGCGTGTCAGCTTGGAATAGCCCCAGTTGTTCATCACACTGCCCGGGCGCGTCGTCAGGCCTACGGCGGTTTCGTAGAAATGATCTGCCCGCTTCCAGCTTTCCTGCGAATCCGCCACCAACGCCTCGAGACGATAGCGCTTGAATGTCTCAAATGTGGGGGGGACTGAATCCAGCACGGCCTCGGCCTCTTTCCAATTGCCGCCGCGAACCAGAGCGTCTGCATACTCGACCTTGTCCGCGTTGGTCGAGCCTTTCATGCCTGTGACCTTCTTCCAGGCGGCAGAAGCTTCGGTTGTGCGTTTGGCGCGTGAAAGAGATATCGCCAGACCCCGCTGCAGGTCGATGCGATCAGGGTTCTTGGTGGCCGCATTGTGGAAATATGTGACCGCCTCGTTCGGGTCGGCCGCACTCAGCAACACGTCATTCAGATTGGTTTCATCAATGACGTTTACTTCCTGAAATGTACGCTCGACCTTTTCTTCTTCGGTCTCTTTGGCGCATGCCGATACAATCAATCCGCATATGACGATCGACGGAATCAAGAATTGTTGGCGCATTTTTGCGTCCTTTACTGCTCTTGCCTCTGGTTACGGGAGCTTGCGAAGCGTAAATTGCCCGTCGCCTTGCTGCTCCAGCGTATATTCTTGTTCTTGTGAGGTATTATTATCAGGATTTTCCATTTTTGCGAGTGCTAACCGCAGATTGTCGCGGATTGCGTCACTTTCGCCATTGTCCAGCGCATAAGCGCGCTGAAACACCTGGGCCGCTTCGGGATATTGCCCGGTTTCCATCAGCAGAACGCCCAGATTATTCCACGCCACCGGCCAATCGGTATCATCCTTGACGGCCCGTCTCAGCAGGGTTTCGGCTTGGCCAAGGCGCTTCAGGCCCAGATTTGCCGTGCCCATCGATGTCAGGATTTGCGGTGTCATCCCCTGTTCCAGAGCGGCGCGGGTAAAGGATTTGAGCGCCAGTTCGTACTCGCCGGCGGCCATCAAGCGGTTTCCAACCTCAATTTCGTCTTCGGCCTGTCCCCCGGCGTCAATGCCCGGAGCCTCCAGATCGCCGGAACGATCGGTCTCTGTGCAAGAGGCCACCATGGTGAAAACCAGGGTGGCCTGAAAGATGCGGCGGAGCCCGGTCCGGGCGCAGCAGCGAAATGGGTTCATCAGGTTACTACCGGCCGAAATTCGAAATGACGTTTGCCGAAGGCCCGACAAGAATAACCAGCAAAGGCGGAACTGTCAGTCCCATTGTGACAAGCGTCATTTTGGTCGGCAGCTTGTTCGCAGCCTCCTCAGCGCGCATGACGCGCTTGTCGCGCATCTCGCCCGCATACACCCGCAGAGCTTCAGCAATTGATGTACCAAAGGTTGCCGACTGGATCATCACCGTGACGAACGAGTTGACGTCCTGCACGCCACAACGGGTGCCAAAGTCACGCAGGACGGTATCCTTGTCCTTACCCGCTTTCATTTCGTAAGCGACGATCTCGAACTCCTGCGAAATGTCGGGGTACGAGGCTTTCATTTCGTTTGACACCCGGACTATGGCCTGATCGAGGGACTGACCGGCCTCCACACAAACCAGCATCAGGTCAAGCGTGTCGGGAAAGGCTTGCGTAATCTTCTCTTTCCGCTCTTCGATGCGGCGCGTGATCCAGTATTTGGGGATCATGTAGCCGACACCGCCGGGCACCAGCACGCGCACCAGAATTTGCTGGGTGGTGAATTCCTGCGTTCCCGCGAACACCGTTACCAGCAGAACGCCGACAATGATGCCGATGATCCCAAGGGAGAACTGTGCAAAGTGGAAAAACCGCACCGCGTCCTTGGTCTGGTACCCTGCCTGCCGCAGCTTGAGCTGCATTGCCGACAGTTCTTCCTGATCTTTCGGTTCCAGAAAGGTCGCGAATTTTTCAAGCTGCTCGTTCCGACCGGCGTTCCGCAACTGGTCTTTCTTGGCCTTCTTTTCCTTCTTGGGCGCGGCATTCGAACGCTGCAGCTTTTTGAGCGGATCCTCGGGCTGGTTCAGCATCAGAGGGATAGTGACCAGGATCATGAACAACCCCAGAACACCGACCACGATCAGTGGTCCGAACTCGCCCAGATGCTCGGTCAGCAAGTCATTGATGCGGGTCAGGAATTCCATTGCCGTGCCCTCAAACCTTGATGTTGGTGATGATTTTCATGACGATCAAGTTCAGCGTCAGCGTGATGCCAACAAAGAAACACATCGGAATGAACCAGGGATGGTCGAGAACGCCGTCATAATAACCGGGATCCTTGACCAGTATGAAAGCCAGACAGCCCAGCGGGAAGGCCGACAGGAATTTACCGGACCACTGTGCCTCGGCCGTGATCGCCTTGACGCGGCGAAACAGGCGGAATCGGGCACGGATAACCTGTGCAAGACCGGCCAGAATCTCTGCGAGGTTACCGCCGGATTGCTGCTGGATGCCCACGGCAACCGCCAAAAACCGCAAATCCTGCATGTCCAGACGTTCGGCCATGTCTTTCAAGGCTTCGCCAACGTCGCGGCCATAGGCGCATTCATCGGCGATGACGCCAAACTCGGTTCCCAGCGGGTCCTGAACCTCGGAAGCAACAACCTGAATCGTTGAGACGAAGGGGTTGCCGACACGCAGCGAGCGAACCATCAGTTCCACGGCTTCGGGCAATTGTTCTTCGATCATGCCCATGCGTTTCTTGGCCTTTTGGTTCACCCACGCATAAACGCTGCCAACACCGATTGCGACGGAAATGGCCGCCCGTAAGGCGGTATCGGTGGCTGTGCCGATGCTAAGCCCCATGAACGCGACCCCGGATACAAGGCACATGATCATGATCAATTGCCGGGGCGAAAACGCAATCGCCGCCTTCTGCGCCTTGTCGGCCAGAAGGGAATAGAGCGGGATGCTCTGCGATTTCATATGCTGCTGCATTTCCTTGCGCAGCTGTTCCAGAACCTGTTCACGCCCGACACCTTTGTCGAGCATGTCGAGGCGGCGGTTTACCCGGCTGTTAAGGCTGATGGATTTGCCGAACGCGACCAGGTAGATACCTTCGACCAGGGCCAGAACGCCCACGAAGATCGCGACATAGATCAATGCCTCCATAGGCAGTTGCATATCCTTGATCTCCTACATTGTGGTTGGGTCGTAAATGGACGCGGGCAGGTCAAAGCCCCACAGGCGGAAGCGCTCGGAGTAGTGGCTGCGCACGCCGGTTGCGGTGAAGTGACCGATAATCTTGTTGTCAGGTGTCAGGCCAACACGTTGAAAACGAAAGATTTCCTGCATGGAAATCACATCGCCTTCCATCCCGGTGATCTCGGTGATCGATGTCATGCGGCGCGAACCGTCCTGCAAGCGGCTGGCCTGTACGATCAGGTTCACAGCGCTGGCAATCTGGCTGCGCACGGCCTTGATCGGCATCTCGATCCCGGCCATCGCGATCATGTTTTCCAGACGCGAGATCCCGTCGCGGGCCGAGTTGGCGTGGATCGTAGTCATTGACCCGTCGTGGCCAGTGTTCATGGCCTGCAACATGTCGATCACCTCGGCACCACGCGTCTCACCCACGATGATACGGTCGGGGCGCATCCGCAGGGCGTTTTTGAGACAGTCGCGCGGGCTGACTTCGCCTTTGCCTTCCACGTTGGGCGGACGACTTTCCATCCGGCCCACATGGGTCTGCTGCAGCTGAAGTTCTGCTGTATCTTCGATCGTCAGGATGCGTTCGGCGTCGTCAATGAAGCTGGACAGGGCGTTCAGGGTGGTCGTTTTACCGGAACCAGTACCGCCCGAGACGATAACGTTCAGGCGCGTAGACACCGCAGCTTGAAGATAGGCAGCCATTTCTTCGCTGAACGCACCGAAATTGACCAGATCATCGATGCCCAGCTTGTCCTTTTTGAACTTACGAATGGATACCAGAGATCCGTCGACCGCAATCGGCGGCACCATGGCGTTGAAACGCGATCCGTCAGCAAGACGGGCGTCAACATAAGGGTTGGATTCATCGACCCGGCGACCCACGGCGGACACGATCTTGTCGATGATCCGCATCAGGTGCTTTTCGTCCTTGAAGGTGATGTCGCTGAGTTGCAGCTTGCCGTCGCGTTCTACGAAGATCTGCTGCGGACCGTTCACCAGAATATCGTTGACCGTGTCATCCTGCAGCAAGGTCTCCAAAGGCCCAAGCCCTGTGACCTCGTCATAAAGTTCCTTGTTGAGCTGCGAACGGTCTTCGCGGTTCAGAACGATGTTGCGCGATTCGAGAACTTCGCTGGCAATGGCGCTGATCTCAGCCCGAAGCTCAGCCTCGGCGGCTGATTCCAGCGCCGAGAGGTTCAGGTTTTCAAGCAATTCGCGATGCAGATCGATCTTGATTTCACTCAAGCGTTCCTTGCGCTTGCGGTCACGGTCGGAAGATGAGGCCTCGGCGGCCTTTTTCTGCACCGGTTTGCGGACAACCGCCGTTGTGGCAGAGGCAGGAGCGTTTGCCGCGGCCGGGGCGGCCTCGGGGGCTTTGGCCGCTGTCTTGACCGGCTGCGCATCAGGCTGCTTCTTGTATCTCGAAAACATGACGGCTGTCCCCTTGAGAAGTTGTTACGCGGCTTCCGCGTTGCTCGAGCCCAGGCTGTGAAGCGACTTGGCCAGTTTGGCGATTTCCCGCCGCAGTGGGTTCTTGGCGGCAGATTTTGCAAGCGGCAGGCCGTGATCGCCGGCTTGCAGAACAGGTTTACCACCTTCGGGCAGTTGCAGATCGATGGAGATTCCCAGGCTTTCGCCCATGCGCTTGACCCGGCCCTTGCCGTTCAGATCCGTGAATTTTGGCGCACGGTTCAATGCAAAGCGCAGCTTGTTGAAGGGCAGTTCCTCGGCCTGCAAGGCACGCTTCAGGCGCAGCGCGTTCTGGGCGGACCGCATATCCAGCTCGATCAGTGCAAAATAGACATGCGCCGCCGCCAGCACCGTTTCGGACCAGTGCACCAGTGTTTTTGGCATATCCACGACCACATAGTCGAAATGTTTGCGCGCGGTGTCGATGACGCGCTGAATATCCTCAGGCGTAATCAGGTCCAGCGGAACAATGTCGGAAGGCGAGGTCAGAACCTGCAGTCTTTCTTCATATGTCTGCAGCGCCTGGGAAAAAACATCGTCGTCCATGGACGCCGTGTCCGACAGCATTTCGAACACTGTCTCGCGACGCGGCAGGTCCAGATATGTGGAAACTGTGCCAAATTGCAGATCCAGGTCAATCAGGCACACGGTCGGTGCTTCTTTGTCCGAAACCGTAGCCAGTTCCCAGGCAAGATTGACCGCCAGAGTGGTCGAGCCTACGCCTCCGGCCAGGCCGTGCACCACAAACAGCGCGCCTTCTTTTGATTCGCCCTGGGTCAACGGAACTGCCGCCGCCTGGGGCGCGGCAACCGGATCGGGCTGTTTCATGCGCTCGATGGCCTCCTGCAACTCGCCTTCGGGCAGCGGGTAGGGGACAAATTCATCGGCACCTTTGCGCAGCAGCTGATGCAGCGACGCAGGTGTGACATCTTCGGCGATCAGAACAACTTTGATTTTCTTGTCCTTGGCGCGGGTGATGATTTCACCCATCAGCGTCAGGTTGTCTTCGTCTTCCCCGTCGATTGCAAGTGCCACAAATTCAAGAGAATCTGCCTCGGGCTGGCTGAAAAAAGCCAGTGCCTCAGCAAATCCAAGATCGCCCCAGCGTTCACCCAGCGCAACTTCCATGTCTTCGATCAACAGATCGAAATTCTGGACATCACGGCTGATTGTGCAGGCCAGAATGGCGTTATTTTCGTCTTGCGGCGTGGCGCTTGTCATTAACACAATCCTCGTAGTGAGGGCTTGGCAAATCTTACAAACACAAGCGGTCTGGTCGGATTGGCTGTCGCCCCGATGCGGTCAAATCTGGCCGCAGGTCACCCAATTGTTGACAACGTCTCTTGGAAGTTGGGCGAGAATTGGGCGTAAAAGAACAAATTGTAGGGAATTGGGCGACGATGCCGCCCAATTGCGCTTTATTGTTCTGATGTGGTGCCAACACTCGTCTCGGATGCCAGGCCCGAGGGTGGAATGGCGCTTTCCACGTAGCTGCGATAGATAACCTCGGCGTATTTGCCGTCCAGCAGGTTGGGGTGGTTATCTACAAATCCGGACACTTCGGTCACGGTACGCCGGTTGCGGCGGTCGCGATTCGGCGTATCGATCAAAGGACGTGACTTGCCGAAAGAGACCACTGCTTCAAGCCGGGACCGGGAAACGCCCTGATTGACCAGGAATGCAACCGCTGAGTTTGCACGGCGCTGTCCCAGGCTTTGGTTATAGGAAGCGGAACCGACCCTGTCGGTGTGACCATAGACCCGGAACCGGGCTTCGGGGAATTGCTTGATCCAGGCCGCCTGCTGCGCCAGGATCCGCTGTGCCGAAGCATCCAGTTGCGAACTGTTGAAGGCAAAGTTGATCTGGGTTGGAACCTCTGCCGCAAACCGCTGAGCCAGGATCTGGGCATAGGACAACTCACCGTTCATCACCTGGATATTGTTGAGAGTTGCGTTGCCGAAAGCGCCCGAATCGATTTCGTAGCCCGCTTCCCGTGTACAGCCTGCGACAGCGACCGACAGACATAGTGTCATCATCCACTTTTGCATGGGTCCTATCCTCCTCATCAATCCAGGACGTAGCCGTAAGAGCTGCCATAGCCCTGTTTGGCCACTTCTGTTGCGGCACCTGCACCGGCACGTGTTGTCCGGGCGGTCTTGCCATTCACGAACAGATCGAATTCGCTGGGCGGTTTGACCCGATCGGTGGGCAGAGCCAGGGCTTCACCTCGCGTCGGCGACACAAGATGTGCAGTGATGATAATAACCAGTTCGCTTTGTTCGCGCTGATATTCGGCGCTGCGGAACAGGGCGCCCAGGACCGGTACGTCGCCAAGCCACGGGATCTGGTTGTTCAGGTCGGCAAAGTTGTCCTGGATCAGCCCGGCGATGGCAAAGCTCTCTCCGTCGCGCAGTTCAACCGTCGTGCTGGTCTGGCGTGTGATAAAGCTTGGAACGTTGTCGCCATTGATCGTGAAGTTCGAGCTGTTGTCGATCGCCGAGACAGACGCGGCCATCTCCAGATTAATTAGCTCGCCGTCGACAACACGTGGGATGAAGTCGATTTCAACACCGAAGGCCTTGTATTCAATGGTAACGACACCATCGTCCTGCGGAACCGGGATAGGCACTTCACCGCCGGCCAGGAATGTCGCTTCTTGCCCGGACAGTGCAGACAGGTTGGGTTCAGCCAGGCTGCGGGCTAGGCCTTTGGCCTCAAGGGCCTCCAGCAACAGGCGAACCTGGGTCGAACCTGCGCCAAATCCAAACAGGATGGCACCCGTGTTGGACTGCACGGCGGGAATGTTGTTGCTCAGTGCGTTCTGCAATGCCAACGAGTTGTTCAGCGTGTTGATACCACCGGTCACATCGCCGCCTCCGAAGCCCAGCGATGCTGACAGGCTCTTGGCGACCGAGCGGTTCATCTCTGCAAAGCGGACTTTCAGCATGACCTGCTGCACGCCGCCAACGCTCATAAGGTTCGAAACGCGATCCGGGGCATAACGTTCTGCCAGTTCCAGCGCGCGGGCCAGCTTTGCCGAGCTGGACACGGTGCCGGACAGCACGATGCCGTCATTTGCCGTACGTACCTCGACCCGCTCATCGGGCAGGATCTGGCGCAGCCTTTCCTTGAATTCGGTCACATCCGGTGCCACACGAACGCGAACGTTCGTGATCAGATTGCCGACGCCATCGAACAACGTCAGCGTTGTGATGCCAGGAGCCTTACCAAGAACATAGATCGTGCGGTCCGAAAGCGACGAGATGTCGGCGATACCCGCGTTGGCGATGCTCAGTTCTGCGAACGGCTCTTCACTCTCAACAACAATTGCGCGATTCATAGGGACATCCAGCGTTTCCGCCGTGCCCTTTTTCACCACGCGAAGATTCTGTGCCCAGGCGGCATCGCCGACCGGGCTCACAACAAGCGCCAACCCCAGCAGGGTTGCGCTGATCCAGGAACGTATTGTCATGTGACCTGCCTCTCCGATCACGCCTCGTTTTTGGGTCTATCGCCCTCTGATACGAAACACTGCGCGAATTCAGAATTTATTGCAATAATCAATGGTTTCCGGATTGTTCCTTATGTGGGGAATGGGCAACAATCAAAATAGAAAGAGCCGCGCAGACTGCGCGGCTCAAGTCCGTAACGCTCTGATTTAACGTCAGTTTGTGCAGGGAATTGGGGTTTCGACGATCTCTCCGCCGCGGCGGGTCCGGATCGTACACACTCTTTCCTGGGCTTTCTTCGGAGCGGGAGCCGCCTCTTTAATACCCAACAGTTTTCGCTGGTCGACTTCGATTGCCGCGGTGATGGCCTCGTCCTCGACCCCAACCAGGGCGAGGGACAGGCGACCGGTGCTCTGGGCCTGGGCCAGCGAGATCGCCTGTTCCGGTGTAACGGCAACCGTAACTGTACGTGCAATTGTTGTGCCTGTGACGTCCGAGCCTGCGGACTGATCAATGGCAACCAGTCTGATACTGGGAAGAATCAAACGCGTGAGTTCACCGCTGGCACCCTCGACCGCGCCCCGCAACGAGCCGGTCCAGATAATGTCGACGTCGTCTCCCGGGCGCAGAAATCCGGATACGCCGGACGCAACATCAACGCTGATGGCAAAGGCCCGCTTGCCTTTTTCCAGGCGCGAGGTCAGACCCGCGGCTTCGCCCGGCCGGGTAATCTTGACCTCCATGATCGCTTCGTCTTTTTCCATGGCCCTCATGACATAACGCTCATTGTCTCCGGTCTCGGGGAACAGGACGGTCATTTCCGTGAATGTGCCCTCGGGGATCGCGTTTTCCGGCCAATCGACGATACGCACATCTTCTTCCTTCACGCGTTCGCCATACTTTAGCGAACGGTTGGACACGATGACGCTGACGGTCGGAATTACATTGACGTTCGCGTTTGCCAAAGCTTCCTGGGCTGCCAAACGCTCGCGTGCGAGAGCATCCTGATAGGCGGTGATATAGTTGCGCGCCATGTAAACCGCGCCGCCGGCCAGAGCCACCCCGACGATCAGAACAAGACCAAACACAGCTCGCATGCGTGCACCTCATATTTTCGGTGGCCAGAGTCATTTCGGCCAGTGGGAAACTTTGAAACAGCTTATTTCCTAAACAGGAATTGTGTCGAAATGTAGGACAAAGAAGACATTTCTATCACTGTTCCACGATTGTAGGGCGAGTTAGCAACACACTCAGGTCAAGCGCAGGCCCCCGGGGGGCTACGTTTCAAACGTCCAGCGTGAAGAGCCCAGAGTTGGCTGAACTATGCTTGGAAACCTTAGACAGTAGCTCAGCTACCGCCGCCCGCGGTCCCTGAAACAACGATCCCGCCAGGTGCGTTGTTGGATCCGGTACTGATGGTCGCGCTGGACATCGCCGAGCTGGTGTTCCCACTCAGGCTGATGGTTGCTGTCTGGATACCGAAGTAAATCAGTGTCGCAAGCGCAATGATTATTGCAGTCAGAACGACCCAGTCGACGGTGACAGCACCGTCTTCAGAGGTGATAAAGGTTTTCGTGAACCTGATCATTCCGGGTCACTCCAGTAAAGCAGGGTCGGGGCAGAACCGACCAATAGAATCTGTTTATGCACAACCTTTGCTGATGCACTCATTATGTTTTGCTTTGCCGGAGTGGCAGGAATTGGGCAAAACATTGAATTATAGGACGTATTTGGATTTTTTGTGGTGCGCCTGGCCGTGACCGCGCCTGATTTTCGCTCGGTTGCCAAATCGCCGGTGCCTTGCCTGGCCGGTCCTTGAACTCACGGTTCCAAAAGAAAAGCCGCGCCAATTTTGGCGCGGCCTGTTTCCCGTTCCGGGAACTATTTGGCTTAGTTGGTACCCGAAGTGGTGATACCGCCGGCTTGGGTGCCATCGCTTGTGCCGGTGTTCAGGGTTGCGCTGCTCAGCGCGGTGTTCACGTCGGTTGCCATGCCCTGTGCGCCGTTGGCGATCTGCTGGTAGGCCACGGTGCCCAGACCGATGACTGCTGCGGTCAGAACAACCCAGTCAACTGTTACGGCGCCGTCTTCGTCTTTGCGGAAGTTCTTGATGAACTTGATCATGTTACGTCCCTCCTAAAGGATCTAAGTCAATTAACCTTGGCGTCTTTCAGAGCTTTCTCTCTCAGTCCGCTCATGACCGTCTCGGTATGGATATATGTTTGACTGTTGTGCGTGGCAGGAATTGGGCCAAACACAGTTTTTTTGCGCTTCGTCTTAACTTTTTGGTGACGAATTATGTATCTCATTGAAAAAGAACAAATAAAATTTTCAAAGTGACGGTGATGACCTTCGCAAGAGATGCAAAATTGCGCCAAATGAGGCGAAATTGCCCCAATTCGCTTTGTTTTTCTGGCCTTGCGGCCGGATTCGAGGTTCAAATTCATCAAAAGAAAACAAGAGGCAGGCAAAAAATGAATCTCCGGTACGCAATCACATGCGCCGGCGTGTCGGCATTTCTGATATCGGGCACGGTTCCGGTGATCGCCGCCGATATCGAGCCGAGAGGCGTCTATAAAAGGATCAAGGCGCCAAAGCCCGGCGCGCGCCCGCGCATCACCGTTCAGATCACGGCTGAAGAACATGCATCCCAGCCTTTTGCCCCCAGCACCGGGGCCGAGCTTGAAACGCCTGAAGTGGTCAAGCGCACCGCGCTTCCGCCTGAGAACCTGCCGGGGTCGAACAGCCCTGAAAAACCCGTCGGTTCCTACACCGCCTTCTGGGACAAGATCTCGCCGGAACTGGCTGAAGCCGGCGCAGGGCGGCTGGATATGGCGATCAATGCGCTTTCATCCACAAATGTTGCTTCACCACGTTTGCAGACCCTTCAAAACATTGCACAGCTGCAGGGGATCGACATTCTGCGCTCGACAGTGGGAACGAAGGTTTCCCCGGCACTTGTCCTTGCGGTGATTTCCGTGGAATCGGCCGGTCGGGCGGATGCTGTCAGTTCAGCCGGTGCGCAAGGGTTGATGCAACTGATGCCCGCTACGGCCGAAAGGTTCGGTGTCGAGGACAGTTTTCAGCCCTCGCAGAATATCGCGGGCGGTGTGAAATACCTGAACTGGCTGATGGGTGAATTCAAAAACGACCCGATTCTGGTTCTGGCCGGATATAATGCGGGCGAAGGGGCCGTTCGCAAACACAGTGGTGTGCCGCCTTATGCGGAAACCCGCGATTACGTGCCAAAAGTGCTTGCAGCGTTTCAGGTGGCGCGCGCGTTGTGCTCGACCCCGCCGGAACTGATCTCGGATGGCTGCGTATTTCAGACGCTAAACTGAAAATGGCCCGCGTGTTGGCGGGCCATTCAATATCAGGTCAATCAGTCGACGATCGTGGCCAGGGTCGAGGCCCGCATATCGTCTTCACTGACACCGTCGGCCAGTTCGACAATCTTCAGGCCGCCTTCAACCACATCCAGAACGCCCAGATTGGTGATGATGCGATCAACGACGCCCTTACCTGTCAGCGGCAAGGTGCATTCCTTCAGCACTTTTGAATCGCCATGTTTGTTGGTGTGATCCATGACCACGATCACACGACCGACGCCGGCGACCAGATCCATCGCGCCGCCCATACCCTTGACCAGCTTGCCCGGGATCATCCAGTTGGCCAGATCGCCCTTTTCGTCCACTTCCATGGCACCCAGAATCGCCGCAGCGATCTTGCCGCCCCGGATCATGGCAAAGGACGTGGCGCTGTCGAAGTAGGACGTGCGGGACAGTTCGGTGATCGTCTGCTTGCCCGCGTTGATCAGGTCGGGGTCTTCTTCACCCTCGAACGGGAATGGACCCATGCCCAGCATGCCGTTCTCGGATTGCAGTGTGATGTCCTTGTCGCCCACGTAGTTCGCCACCAGCGTCGGAATGCCGATGCCGAGGTTCACATACATGCCATCTTCCAGCTCTTCCGCCGCGCGTGCGGCCATCTGATTGCGGTCCCAGGGCATTATGCGTCCTCCTTCTTGCGGGTGGTGCGCTGTTCGATGCGCTTTTCGTGACTACCCTGAATGATGCGGTGCACGTAGATGCCGGGCAGATGGATCCCATCCGGGTCGAGCGAGCCGCGCGGCACGATCTCTTCAACTTCGGCGATGCAGATCTTGCCGCAGGTCGCGGCAGGTACATTGAAGTTGCGTGCAGTCTTGCGGAAAATCAGGTTGCCGGTGTCATCGGCCTTCCAGGCCTTGACGATGGCGAGATCGGCAAAAATGCCTTCCTCCATGATGTAGGTCTCGCCGTTGAAGTCCTTGTGTTCCTTGCCGTCGGCAATCACGGTACCCACGCCGGTCTTGGTGTAAAAGCCGGGGATGCCCGCGCCGCCTGCGCGCATACGTTCGGCCAGAGTGCCTTGTGGGTTGAACTCCAGCTCCAACTCGCCGCTCAGGTACTGGCGCATGAATTCGGCGTTTTCACCGACATAAGAGCTGATCATCTTTTTGACCTGCTTCGTCTGCAGCAGGATGCCGATACCGAAATCGTCGACCCCGGCGTTGTTGCTGGCAAAGGTCAGATCCTTGGCGCCCGATTCCCGGATTGCCTCAAGCAGCAGTTCGGGAATACCGCACAGGCCGAAACCGCCCGCCGCAATCAGCATGCCATCCGACAGCACCCCATCGAGCGCTTCAGTGGCATTGGCATAGATTTTCTTCATGGAAAACTCCCCCAATGACATGGTGATGCGGCAGGTTGTGCCGCCACGTCACGGGGAAGTCAATGAAACCAGAGGGCAATGGTATTTCTACCTAACCCCGTCTCAGCCCGCCTTCTTGGCTGTCTTATTCGCAGCGGCCTTTTTCTTTGGCGCCGCTTTTTTCTTGGTGCCCTTCTTGGCCGCACGCTCGTTGACCAGTTCAACGGCCATTTCCTGCGTCACGTCTTCCGGCTTGATGTCCTTGGGAATGGTCGCGTTGACTTTCTCCCATTTCACATAAGGCCCGTAACGCCCGTCCAGAACCTGCATCGCGCCGCCATCGGGATGATCGCCCAGTTCCTTCAGCGGTTTGGCTGCCGCACTACGGCCCCGACCGGGGTTGGCCCGTTTTTCGGCCAGCAGTTCAACGGCCCGGTTCATCCCGATCTCGAACACGTCGTTGGGGTCTTTGAGGTTGGCGTAAACCGGTTTGGCTTCATCGGCCAGTTGATGCATCAGGTAAGGCCCGAAGCGACCGAAATTCGCGCTGATCATTCCACCTTCGGGGTGTTCGCCGATCTGGCGGGGCAGGCTGAGAAGGGTCAGCGCCTTGTCCAGATCCATGTCATCCTTGCTCCAGCCACGCGGCAGCGACGCACGGGGGGGTTTCTTGTTCTCCGGCGTCGGCTCGCCACGCTGGACATAAGGACCAAAGCGGCCGGATTTCAGCCAGATCTCATCACCCGCATCCTCGCCCAGAAGACGTTCGTCGCCTTCCGCGCCTTCACCGGCGATCGGACGGGTATACGTGCATTCCGGGTAGTTGCCGCACCCGACGAATCCGCCGGTGCGCGACGTCTTCAGATGCAATTGCCCCACGCCGCATTTCGGGCAGATACGCGGATCCGACCCGTCCTCGCGCGGCGGATAAAGCTGCGGTGCCAGCGCTTCGTCCAGCTTGTCCAGCACTTCCGAAATGCGCAGCTCCGAGGTCTCGCCGATTGCAGCCGAAAACTCGCGCCAAAACTTGCCCAACAGATCCTTGTAGTCGCGATCCCCGGCGCTGACGTCGTCCAGCTGTTCTTCCAGATTGGCGGTGAACTCATAGCCCACGTACTGACGGAAGAAATTCAGCAGGAAGATGGTGACGATGCGACCCTTTTCTTCAGGGATCAGCCGGTTCTTGTCCTTGCGCACATATTCCCGGTCCTGGATCGTCGTGACAATGCTGGCGTAGGTTGAAGGGCGCCCGATCCCCAGCTCCTCCATCCGCTTCACAAGGGTAGCCTCGGTATAGCGCGGGGGCGGCTGAGTGTGATGTTGCAGGGCCAGAACGGCTTCATTCTCGGACAGGATGGCGGCCTTGTCATCGCTCGTGGCCTTGGTGTGCTGATCCCGCAATGAGGTCTTGGCAAACGGGGCAGGGTCCCCCTTCATGATCTGAGGCAGGCGTTTTTCGTCGTCATCCGTGACGTCATCGCGGCCCTCTTCATAGACGCGCATGAACCCGTCGAACAAAACCACCTGCCCGGTGGCGCGCAGACCGACCTGACCGTCGGCGCTGCCAATCTCGACCGTGGTCCGCTCCAGCCGGGCGGCGGCCATCTGGCAGGCGATTGTACGTTTCCAGATCAGATCATAAAGCTTGCGCTGATCCTCATCCGTGACCTTCAGCGCCTTGGCATCGCGGGTCATATCCGTCGGGCGGATACATTCATGCGCTTCCTGAGCGTTCTTGGCCTTGTTCTTATACATGCGCGGGCTGTCTGGCACGTATTCTGCGCCATATCGGTCGGCGATGGCGTCGCGGGTGGCAGTCACAGCTTCTGGCGCCATGTCGATGCCGTCAGTCCGCATATATGTAATGTAACCCGCCTCATACAGCCGCTGCGCCACCTGCATCGCGTGGCGGGCTCCCATGCCGAACTTGCGGCTGGCTTCCTGCTGCAGCGTGGATGTCATGAACGGCGCGCTTGGGTTGCGGGCGGCAGGCTTGGCCTCGACTGATGTCACGCTCAACGCGCGGCTGGTGATGGCCTGAACTGCCAATTCGGCTTGTGTCGAATTGGTCAGATCGTGCTTGTCCAGCTTTTTTCCGGCCAGCGTGACCAGCCGGGCCTCGTAGGTCTGGCCGCGGGGCGTTTCGAACAAGGCCCGCACCGACCAGTATTCGACCGGCTTGAACGCCTCGATCTCCATCTCGCGCTCGACGATCAACCGCAGACAGACCGACTGCACCCGGCCAGCCGACCGCGCGCCGGGCAGCTTGCGCCACAGAACGGGTGACAGGTTGAACCCCACCAGGTAATCCAGCGCACGGCGGGCCAGATAAGCCTCGACCAGCGGCATGTCCACCTGACGCGGGTTCTGCATCGCCTGCGTCACAGCCTCTTTGGTGATGGCGTTGAATGTAACCCGGCTGACCGGTGTGTCTTTCTTGATCGAGCGCCGCTTGGTCAGCGCTTCCTGCAGGTGCCAGCTGATTGCTTCGCCCTCGCGATCGGGGTCAGTGGCCAGGATCAGCGCATTGTCGTCCTTAAGTGCGTCGGCGATGGCCTTGACGTGCTTGCGGCTGTCATTTCCGACTTCCCATTTCATCGAGAATTCATGCTCTGGATCAACCGATCCGTCCTTCGGCGGCAAGTCGCGTACATGGCCGTACGAGGCCAGAACGGTGTAGTCGGGGCCCAGATATTTGTTGATTGTCTTTGCTTTGGCCGGAGATTCTACAACAACTACAGGCATTTAAGATGAATCCTTGCTCGACAGGCTTTGCGCTTTGTATGGCGGTGCAAAATGTGTGCGGCAAGATCGAATTGTCAATGCGTACCTTGCCGCATCTTGTTTTTCCCGCAATTTCAGCGCTCTGGCCGGGCCAAATTTCTTCAAACAGAAGGGGCCGCGCAAAAGCCGGTGATCAGGCTACTCGCGAAAGCAGGCCGCCCGCCTGCCGCTGGATTCGTCCGTCCAGTTCCAGATCCAGCAAGGCCGGGGCGATGGCCTCGGCCGAGGCGGCAATGTCCCGGATCAACTGGTCTTCGGCCACCGGCGAAGGACCCAAGCGCGCCAGAATTTCGGCCTGCAAGACTGACGCCTCGGGCATTGCAGGTGCGTCAGACGAAGGTTGATGGCTTAGCGGAAGTTCCGGCGCCTCCGCCACTGATTGTTGCGGCGGTAGCGCGTCAATCACGTCTTGCGCGGAACGGACCAGCGTCGCGCCATCGCGGATCAGCAGGTTGCACCCGGCGGCGCGGGCATCGAACGGGTGGCCGGGTACGGCCAGAACCTCGCGCCCCTGATCCAGCGCGTCCCGCGCCGTGATCAGACTGCCGGATTTTGCCGCCGCCTCTACCACCACAACCGCCTGCGCGAGGCCCGAGATGATGCGGTTGCGCCGAGGGAAATGCCGTGCCTGCGGCGTCACCCCCATCGGCTGTTCGGACAATCGCAGGCCCTTGCGTGCAATATCGTTCGCAAGATCGGTATTTTCCGCCGGATAAACAACGTCGACCCCGCCTGCCAGAACAGCCACCGTTCCGGTGTCCAGCGACGCGATGTGCGCGGATGTGTCGATGCCGCGCGCCATGCCTGAGACGACCGTATAACCGCACGCCCCAAGCTCTTTCGCCAGGTTCCGGGCCATGCGCCCCCCGAGGGACGAGCAGTTGCGCGCGCCGACCAAAGCAATTGCCGGTTTTGCCAGTACGCTGATGTCACCGATTGCCCACAGCATCGGGGGTGCGTCAGACAGGGTCGACAGGGAAGCGGGGAAGTCAGCGGCCCCAAGGCACAGAAGCCGCGCTTTTGCGGCTTTTGCAGCCCTGAGTTCCGCCTCAATCACGCCGGGTGGGCATATTTCATAGTCTTCGATCCCGGCGGCGCGTGCCATTTCCGGCAACGCGGCCAGCGCATTCTGCGCCGAGCCATGTTCGCACAACAGTCGCCGGAATGTTGCCGGGCCAACCTTGCGTGAGCGCAACAGACGGAGCCAGGAAAACCGGTCCTCTTCCGTGGTGGGTGGGAGTGGGGGGTGATAGGAAGAAAGCTGCTCTTCAGTCATCCGTTGCTCCGCCTGATTGCAGAACTGGTTTACGGGATGCGGGGTTAACAGCCTGTGAATCGTTGAAAATTAGATGCCATTTTCACAGGTGGTGTACTTTGGTTGCGGAATAACAATTGGAAAGTAAAAAGAAAATCCGAGATATCTTTCCTTGCGCAGTTCGCGGTCATTCCAATGCAGAAATCAAAAAATCAGGCGCAGTGTTAACCCTGCGCCCTTGAGTTTCCAATTGATTCCCGCTCAGGCGGCCGATCCGCCCACGGTCAGGCCATCCATCAGAACGGTTGGTTGGCCGACCCCCACAGGCAACCATTGCCCGTCCTTGCCGCAGGTTCCCATGCCCGGGTCCAGCTCCATGTCATTCCCAAGCCCGCGAATGCGCTTCAGGGCCGAAGGACCATCCCCGATCAGCGTCGCGCCCTTGACCGGTGCACCGATCTTGCCGTTCTCGACCCGATACGCCTCGGTGCAGGAGAAAACGAACTTGCCGTTGGTGATATCCACCTGACCACCGCCGAAGCCCACGGCCCAGATTCCGTCCTTGATGTCCGAAACCAGGGCAGCAGGGTCCGCATCGCCTCCCAGCATGATCGTGTTGGTCATGCGTGGCATTGGCTTGTGCGCATAGCTTTGCCGCCGCCCGTTGCCGGTGGGCGCAACATTCATCAGCCGTGCGTTCTGGCGGTCCTGCATATACCCCGTCAGTATTCCGTCTTCGATCAGCACCGTGCGGGAACTGGGCGTGCCTTCGTCGTCCACAGTGATCGAGCCACGCCGGTTCGCGATGGTGCCGTCATCGACCACAGTCACACCCCTGGACGCGATCTGTTGCCCCATCAGCCCGGCAAAGGCCGAACTGCCCTTGCGATTGAAATCCCCTTCAAGCCCGTGCCCAATCGCCTCGTGCAGCAGGATACCGGGCCAGCCCGGGCCGAGGGCCACTTCCATCACACCGGCCGGGGCAGGGACTGCGTCCAGGTTGACCAGAGCGATCCTCAATGCCTCGCGCGCCTTGTCCTGCCAGTCCGCCGGATCAATCAGCCCATCCAGACCGACACGGCCACCGCCGCCTGCCGAACCGCTTTCGCGGCGTCCGTTCTGCTCCGCGATGACCGAGATGTTCAGACGGGTCATCGGGCGCACGTCGCGCACCAGAACGCCATCAGGGCGCAGAATCTCAACCTCCTGCACTGCGGCTGCGATGGTTGCGCTGACCTGAACCACCCGGGGGTCGAGATCGCGGGAAAACGCATCAATCTCGCGCAGCGTCTCGATTTTGACCGGAAAGCTGGCGGTTTCGATCGGATCCTCATCTGTGTAAAGCCGCTTGTTGGTCGCCCGCGGTGCCTCGGCCAGCGTGCCACCGCCATCCCCGACCGCCAGCCGCGCGGTCTGGGCTGCCCGTTTCAGTGCGGGGATCGATACGTCCGTGGAATGCGCATATCCGGCAACTTCACCCTGCACGGCCCGCAGTCCGAACCCTTCGGACGCATCATAAGACGCGGTCCGCAGTCGACCGTCATCAAAGACCAGAGATTCGGATTTACGGCGTTCCACGAACAGCTCGCCATCCTCGGCGCCCGCCGTTGCCGATTGCAGCACCGCAAGCGCTTCATCATGCGGAATTGCGGTTTCAAAGGGGCGAAACGGGTCGTTTGACATGGCTTGGGACCTTTCCGGTTTGATCCAGATCAAAAATAGCGTCTGTTTGACGCAAGCATTTTGCTTTATCTACCCGCAGGAATATGGTTTTTAACGCGGCCAAAGACAACGGGAGAGGTGTGGCCGATTCACACCTTTTCGCCAGGGACGCAAAGATCAAACGATCAGGACAGAAAATGAAGAATGCTTTGATGCTTTCGGGGTTTATGACAGCCCTCTCCAGCCTTCCCGCCATGGCTCAGGAGCTTGAGATTATCGGCAAGCCGGTCGATGGTGGCATGGGTTTCCAGCCCCCCGCCACCAGCCTGGCCGAAGGGATTCGGGATCTGGATGGGATGATTCTGGTCATCATCACCGCCGTTTGTTTGCTGGTTGGTGGCCTGCTGCTTTATTGCATCGTGCGCTACAATCAGCGCGTTAACCCGAAGCCAGCCGGTTTCTCTCACTACACCCCGGTCGAGATCGCCTGGACGCTTGGCCCGATCCTGATTCTGGTCTTCATTGGCGCCTTCTCGTTGCCGGTTCTGTTCAAGCAGCAGGAGATTCCCGAAGGCGACGTGGTGATCAAGGTTGTCGGCAACCAGTGGTACTGGACCTATGAATACGTCGATCACGACTTTGCGTTCGACAGCTACCTGCTGGGCCACCCGGCCACCCTGGACGAAGGTGCCCGCCCAGCTGACGCTGACGTGACGCCGTTTGTTTTGGACGACGCGATGCGCGCCAAGCTGGCCGATTCCGGATACAGCGACGATGAATGGCTGTTGGCCACCGACACTGCGGTTGTCGTACCGGTGAACAAGGTCGTCGTCATGCAGGTGACCGCATCCGATGTGATCCACTCGTGGACGATCCCGTCCTTCGGCGTGAAGCAGGACGGTGTACCCGGTCGTCTGGCCGAGCTGTGGTTCGAGGCCGACAAGGAAGGCATCTATTTCGGCCAGTGTTCGGAACTGTGTGGCAAAGACCACGCCTATATGCCGATCACCGTCAAGGTCGTCAGCCAGGAAGCCTATGATGAATGGCTGAAGAGTGCGATCGACGAATACGCAGGCCTGCCGCAATCCTATCAGATTGCTGCCAAGTAAACGCGACAGGGCGGGCTGGCCCCGCCTGAAACAACATGCAGGCTGCGCGTTAATCGCGCAGCTTTCGCCCACAAAGGACCGGAAATGAGCGACGCAAGCTTCAATGCCAGCACCGTGACCGCGAAGGGATACGCGGACGAGGCCAGCTTTGGCGATTATTTCGCCCTACTGAAGCCGCGTGTGATGTCTCTGGTCGTGTTCACCGCGCTGGTCGGTCTGCTGGCGGCTCCGGTTTCCGTGAATCCCGTGGTCGGTTTTTGCGCCATTCTGTTCATTGCCATCGGTGGCGGTGCGTCCGGCGCGCTGAACATGTGGTGGGATGCGGATATCGACAAGGTGATGAAGCGCACCAAGGGTCGTCCCATCCCGTCCGGCAAGGTTGAACCGGGCGAGGCGATGGCGCTAGGCCTAGCGTTGTCGGGCATGTCAGTCATCATGCTGGCGCTGGCTACGAACATCTTTGCCGGTGCGTTTCTGGCCTTTACCATCTTTTTCTATGTCGTGATCTACACGATGTGGCTGAAGCGCCTGACGCCGCAGAACATCGTGATCGGCGGCGCGGCCGGAGCGTTCCCGCCGGTGATCGGCTGGGTTGCCGCCACAGGCTCCATGACGCTTGAGCCGTGGCTGATGTTCGCTCTGACCTTCATGTGGACGCCGCCGCATTTCTGGGCGCTGGCATTGTTCATGCGCACGGATTACGACGATGCCGGTGTTCCGATGCTGACGGTCACTCATGGGCGACGCGCGACCCGTGTGCATATCCTGATCTATACTGCGCTGCTGGCCATTCTAGCGGTTGGCACGGCCTTCTCGGGCATTGGCGGCCCGGTCTATCTGACCGTCGCCCTTGTTCTGAATGCGCTGTTCCTGCGCGGCGCATGGCGGATTTCCCGCCGCACCGAAGACGATGCCGAGGCGGACAATTTCAAGGTCGAGCGTGGCTTTTTCAAACTGTCGCTGTTGTATCTGTTCCTGCATTTCGGCGCCATTCTCGTGGAAGCGCTGCTGAAGCCCTATGGGCTGGGAGGCTGGTCATGAGCCTGCGCAAGAGCCACGAGCTGCATCAGCGCCGTTTCAGCCGCAATCTGGGCGTGGGGCTGACCCTCGCCGCATTCATCGTGATCATCTTCGGCCTGACCATCGCCAAGGTTTCCAGCAGTTCCTTCACGGGTCCCGCTGTCGAGGTGCAGAACTGATGGCGATGTCGGGTCCTCAAAAAACGGTTGTGCAACTGGTCGGTGTGGTCGTCCTGATGGGCGGTTTGGCCTGGGCTGCGGTGCCGTTTTACAACTGGTTCTGCAGGGTTACAGGATTTGGCGGCACCACCGGCGTCGCCCAGCAAGCCCCTGATGCCATTCTCGACCGCATGGTCACGATCCGTTTCGACGGCTCCAAGGCCAAGGGCATGCCGTGGGAGTTCAAGCCCGTCGAACGCGAGATGAAGGTCCGCATCGGCGAAACCGGGCTGGCCTTTTACGAGGCATATAACCCGACCGACAAACCCATTGCCGGGCAGGCGTCCTATAACGTGACGCCGTATTCGGCTGGCGGGTATTTCCAGAAGATCGCCTGCTTCTGCTTTGATGAGCAGGTTCTGCAGCCGGGTGAGCGGGTCGAGATGCCCGTGACCTTCTTTGTCGACCCCGAAATCGTCGAAGACCCCGAAGCGCAGTATGTTCATACGATCACTCTTTCGTATACATTCTACGAAATCGACCTGCCCGAGGGCTATGCTGCCCTTGACGTGCAGGCAGACACAAATACGAACTAACGCCTTAAGGTGAGGGACACTGATGGCACACGCTAAAGACCATGACTACCACATTCTGAACCCCTCGATCTGGCCGCTTGTTGGCGCCGTCGGTGGTTTTGTGATGCTGTTCGGAGCCGTCCTGTGGATGCACGGAATCACTCCGTGGATATTCTGGGCCGGTCTGGTGGCCGTTCTCTACACCATGTTCGCCTGGTGGTCCGAAGTGGTGGTCGAAAGCCGTCAGGGCGACCACACGCCGGTTGTCCGTATCGGTCTGCGCTATGGCTTCATCCTGTTCGTGATGTCCGAGGTGATGTTCTTCTTTGCCTGGTTCTGGTCGTTCTTCAAACATCGGATGTACCCGATGTACGACTATGCCGGCACCGAATACATCCAGCCGGACATCCACGCGGTTGACCCGTTCCACCTGCCGCTGATCAACACGCTGGTTCTGCTGTTGTCGGGCTGCGCGATCACCTGGGCGCACCACGCGCTTGTGCACGGCAATGACCGAAAGGCGCTGGTGCAGGGTCTGGCAATCGGTATCGCGCTGGGTATTGCGTTTACCTTCCTGCAGGGTTTCGAATACTACGAACTGCTGGCCCACGGTGGTTGGGAATTTGGCGGCGATCAGTTCTATTCGAACTTCTTCATGGCAACCGGGTTCCATGGCGCACACGTGATCATCGGCACCATCTTCCTGACGGTCTGTCTGATCCGCGCACTGAAAGGCGATTTCACGCCCGAGAAACACGTCGGTTTCGAAGCGGCCGCCTGGTATTGGCACTTCGTGGACGTTGTCTGGCTGTTCCTGTTCTTTGCCGTCTACATCTGGGGTCAGGCCCCGCTGATGTAACTCCGCTTTGGTTATCCAATTGCAAAAGCCGCCCTTTGGGGCGGCTTTTTCTCTATCCGGGGCGCAAGATTGCGCCCCATACAATTGCGTGGTTGCAATTCGGGTCGCACGGCCCTTAACAAGACGCCGGTTCCTGCAATGAGGTTTGCCCAAGCCATGCGCCGCTTTCTGTTTCTGCTGATCTTCGGCCTTGCCGGTCTGGGCGTGCTGGTGTCGCTGGGCGTCTGGCAGGTGCAGAGACTTGCGTGGAAACAGGGGATCCTGGCCGAGATCGAAAGCCGGATCTCAGCCGAGCCCGTTGCTTTGCCTCCGCAGGTTTCGGAGGATGCCGACAAGTACCTGCCGGTCACTGTCTCTGGCGAAATGGAACCGGGCGAAATCCATGTTCTGGTTTCGGTCAAGCAGGTTGGGGCCGGGTATCGCATCATCCAGTCCTTCAGTACCGCGGATCGGACAATTCTGGTGGACCGGGGTTTCGTCCGGACCACTGCCAAGCAGGCGGAGCGTTCGACCGGGCCTATGGAGATCACCGGCAATCTGCACTGGCCCGATGAGATCGACAGCTATACGCCCGATCCGGACATCGATGACAACATCTGGTTTGCCCGGGATGTGCCAAATCTGGCCGCAGCGCTGGGAGCGGAGCCGGTGCTGTTGATTGCCCGTACGAAAACCGACCCGAATGTAACGCCTTTGCCGGTGGATGCGGCGGGTATCCCGAACGATCATTTGCAATATGCAATCACCTGGTTTGGTCTGGCTCTGGTCTGGGCCGCGATGACCGGGTACTTCCTGTGGCGCAGCCGTGCCAATACTGAGAGTGACGCGACATGAAATACATCTCGACCCGTGGCCAAGCGCCTGAACTGACCTTTGAAGAGGCGATGCTGACCGGACTGGCCCGCGACGGCGGCTTGTACCTGCCCGCCGAGATTCCGGTGATGTCGCAGGATGAAATCGCAGCGCTCGCCGGTCTGCCCTATGAGGAAATCGCGTTCCGCGTGATGTGGCCTTATGTCAGCGGATCGTTTGCCGAAGATGAGTTCAAGGCCATCATTGCCCGCGCCTACGAAGGGTTTGGTCACGACGCGCGTGCGCCGCTGAAGCAACTGAACGAAAATCATTTCCTGCTGGAATTGTTCCACGGGCCGACACTGGCGTTCAAAGATTTTGCGATGCAGCTGATCGGCCAGCTGTTTCAGGTGGCCCTGAAGCGGCGCGGCGACCGAGTGACCATCGTCGGCGCGACCAGCGGTGACACAGGTTCGGCGGCGATTGAGGCGTTCCGGGGGCTGGACGCGGTGGATGTATTCATCCTGTTCCCGCATGGCCGCGTGTCCGAGGTGCAGCGCCGCCAGATGACGACGCCTGCGGACAGCAATGTTCATGCTCTGGCCGTAGACGGCGACTTCGACGACTGCCAAGCCGCGCTGAAGGATATGTTCAACGATTTCGACTTCCGTGATGGTGTCAAACTGGCCGGTGTGAACTCGATCAACTTCGCCCGTGTGCTGGCGCAGATTGTTTATTATTTCTCGGCAGCTGTCAGCCTCGGAGCCCCGCACCGCAAAGTCAGCTTTACCGTGCCCACCGGCAATTTCGGTGACATCTTCGCGGGCTATCTGGCCAAGCGCATGGGCCTGCCCATCGACCGTCTGGTCGTGGCCACGAACCAGAACGACATTCTGCACCGCTGCCTGTCGGGTGAGGGATACTTCAAAGGCGACACGATCCCCTCGATCAGCCCGTCGATGGATATTCAGGTCAGCTCGAACTTCGAACGCGCGCTGTATTATGCCTATGGCGAAGACGGCGCCGCAGTGGCCCAATTGATGGACGAACTAAAGACGGGCGGCTTCAACGTCAGCCAGGGCGCGATGGAGGCCTTGCGTGAAAGCTTCGACTCCGGTCGCGTGTCCGAAGACGAAACGCTTGCGACGATCAAGAACACGCTCGCCCACAGCGCCGAGCTGGTTTGCCCGCATACCGCCGTCGGCGTCAGGGTCGCCGAAGCGCACCGCACGGCGGACGTGCCGATGATCACACTGGCCACCGCGCACCCGGCGAAATTCCCGGCTGCGGTCGAGAAGGCGAGCGGCGTGCATCCGCCTCTTCCATCCCGCATGTCTGATCTGTATGAACGTCCGGAACGGGTGACCCGCATTGCCAACGATCTGGGTGCCCTCGAGGATCATATCAGAAGGCATATTGCTGAGTGACTGTCAGACAGGACCAACTGAAGAACGGGTTTCGTATCGTCAGTGAACATATGCCGGGGCTGCAATCGGCGGCCATCGGTATCTGGGTAACCGCCGGCGGGCGGCACGAGCGGATCGAGCAGAACGGCATCGCCCATTTCCTTGAACACATGGCGTTCAAGGGAACCAAGCGGCGTTCCGCACTGCAGATCGCCGAGGCGATCGAAGATGTGGGCGGCTATATCAATGCCTACACCTCGCGCGAAGTAACGGCCTATTACGCACGTGTCCTGAAAGACGACGTGGCGCTGGCCATGGATGTCATCGGCGACATTGTCCTGAATCCGGTTTTCGACCCACGCGAGATCGAAGTCGAGCGCGGCGTCATCCTGCAGGAGATCGGTCAGGCCTATGACACGCCCGATGACGTGATCTTTGACTGGTTGCAGGAGCAGAGCTATCACGACCAGCCCCTGGGCCGGACCATTCTAGGTCCCACCGAGAGGGTCAGTTCGTTCTCGCGCGAGGATCTTTCGGGCTTCGTGGCAGAGCATTACGGCCCGGATCAGATGATCCTGTCCGCCGCCGGCGCTGTGGATCACGATGCGCTGATGAAACTGGCCGAGGAGATGTTTGGCCATCTGACACCCAGAACCGGCCTGATCGCCGAGCCTGCGCGGTTCACCGGCGGTGAGGCGCGGCAGGAAAAAGCACTGGAACAGGCCCATTTCGCACTGGCGCTGGAAAGCCCCGGCTATCGTGACGATGCGATCTATACCGCACAGATCTACTCGACCGCACTGGGTGGCGGCATGTCCTCGCGTCTGTTTCAGGAAGTGCGAGAGACGCGCGGGCTTTGTTACACCATTTTCGCACAGACCGGTGCCTATGCCGATACCGGGACAACCACGATCTATGCCGGAACATCGGCCGATCAGGTTGGCGAACTGGCAACGATCACCATCGACGAGATGAAGCGCGCCGCCGAAGACATGAGCGAGGAAGAGGTCGCTCGTGCCCGCGCGCAGATGAAGGCAGGCATGCTGATGGGGCTGGAAAGCCCCTCGAACCGGGCCGAGCGTCTGGCGCGGCTGGTGCAGATCTGGGGCAGGGTTCCCTCGCTCGAGGATACCGTCGCAAAGATCGACGCCGTCAGCACCGAGGACGTCCGCGTCTTCGCCGAACAGATGGCCGTACAGGCCCCGGCAGCGCTGGCGCTCTATGGCCCTGTCTCGGGCGCGCCCACCCTGGCGCAATTGCAGGAGAGGCGTGCGGCGTGATGCTGTTGGGCAGACGCAAGCTGAAACTCGAAACCGAGCGGCTGAGCCTGCGTCCGCCTGTGCATTCCGATTTCAATGACTGGGCCGCGTTGCGGCGGGCGTCGCGAGATTATCTGACCCCGTGGGAGCCGATCTGGGCCCAGGATCACCTGAGCCGCAAATCCTTCACCAACCGGGTCTACTGGGCGCAGCGCTCGGTCGGCAGCAGTACGGCGATCCCGTTGTTCCTGTTTCGCCGCAGCGACAACGTACTGCTGGGGGCGATCACGCTGGACAACATCCGACGTGGCCCGGCGCAGGCCGGAACGCTTGGCTATTGGACGGGTCAGGCGTTTGCCCGGCAGGGGTACATGCGGGAGGCCATCGGCGCGGTTGTGCACCACGCCTTTACCCGCCTTGACCTGAGCCGGATCGAGGCCGCCTGCCTTCCTGAAAACAATGCCTCGCGCGGGTTGCTGGAAAGCTCGGGGTTCAAATACGAAGGCGTGGCGCAGTCGTATCTGCAGATCAACGGGCGCTGGCGGACGCATGTTCTTTATGCCAGCCTGCGTTCGGACCGGCGCGGCAAGACCGACGCCGGGTAGGTGGCCCCAAAGGGGCCATCGGGGGCTCTGCCCCCGGCCGCGGCAAGCCGCGTCTCCCCCGGGATATTTTCGTTCAGATGAACAAGGGGCATGACTTGGTGGCGTTCTGCGCTACACTCTCCTCATGCGCTGGGTGGTTCTGGCATTGATGGTAATCTCGGGAGCGGTGTCGGCGCAGGAGCGGCGACCGAGCCATTGTATTGCTATTGCAGACGCGGCACCGGGCATTGAGTATCTGCACAAGGCGGCGTGGACCGACCCGGTGCCCGAGTTTTCGGTGCGCATCAGTTACATTGCCCACGCATCCTTTCTGATCCAGACGCGGGGCGGCTTGAATTCGGTCACCGATTTCACCGGTTTCATCGGCAGCGCCGATCTGATCCCCGACGTGGTGACGATGAACCACGCCCACAATACGCACTGGACGGCGCATCCGGATCCTGCCATCCCCAATGTCCTGCCGGGTTGGGGCGAATTCGGGCAGGGGATCGAACATTATCTTGATCTTGGTGAATTGGTGGTGCGCAACGTGTCGACCGATATCCGATCGACCCTGGGTGGGGTCGAGACCAAGGGCAATTCTATTTTCGTATTCGAGGTCGAAGGCCTGTGCATCGGCCATCTGGGGCATCTGCACCATGTCCCCTCGGACGAGCAGTTTGCCGCGTTGGGACGTTTGGATGTGGTGATGGCGGCCGTGGATGGAGGCACGACCATGCCCCTGCCCGAGATGATCACTGTCCTCAAGCGCCTCAAAAGCTCGGTTATCATACCGATGCACTGGTTCTCGGGGTTTTCGCTGGATCGGTTCCTGGTCGACATCCGGGATACATTCCCGGTGGAGCGTGACGGGGTTTCCGAAGTCACGGTGTCCCTCAAGACGCTGCCCGACCGGCCAACTGTCGTGGTGCTGGAGCCGCAATACCTGATTGATCTGGAATAAGACTTGTTGCAGCCGCGTGAGTTGGGCAAGGAAGGGGCATGACACTTTATCCCGCCGATGAAACCCTTGCCCGAAGGATCGAGGCTGAACTGGGTGACGCGATCCTGCGCCCTGTCGCAGCGCGGTATCTGGAAGAACCGCGCCGCCGGTTTGCCGGGCATGTCGGCCTGCTGGCCGCGCCGCGCACGGTTCACGAGGTGGCGGGCCTGATCCGCATCGCATCCGACGCACGGGTGTCGGTTGTCCCTTATGGCGGCGGAACGGGACTGGTCGGCGGGCAAGTGATGCAAGACGGGCCGCCGCCGCTGCTAATATCGCTTGAGCGAATGACGGCCATCCGGGCGGTCTATCCGTCCGAGAACGTTCTGGTGGCCGAGGCTGGGGCGATTCTGGCCGATGTCCAGGCGGCTGCTGAAAGCGCCGACCGCCTGTTCCCTCTGTCCCTTGCCGCGCAGGGGTCTTGTCGCATCGGCGGGAATCTCGCGACCAATGCAGGCGGGGTGAACGTACTGCGCTACGGCAATGCGCGTGATCTGTGTCTGGGTCTTGAGGCGGTGCTGCCGAACGGCGACGTCTGGAACGGGCTGAGCCGGTTGCGCAAGGACAACACCGGCTATGATCTGCGCAACCTGTTGATCGGGTCGGAAGGGACGCTGGGGATCATCACGGCGGCCGCACTGAAGCTGTTTCCGCGCCCGGCCGGTATTGGAACCGCAATGCTTCAGGTGACGTCTGCGCAGGCCGCCATCGATCTTCTGGCGCTTGCGCGGGACCAGGTCGGCGAAGCGGTATCGACGTTCGAACTGATCCACCGGCAGGGGCTGGAGTTTCTGTCCGAAGTTCTGCCCGCCATCCGGCAACCCTTTGCGGTGCCGCCGGAATGGTGTGTGCTGATCGAACTGGGCTTGTCGCGCGGGCTTTCTCCGACAGACACGCTTGCGGACCTTTTTGAACAGGCAAGTCAGCGCGGTTTGGTCAGCGATGGTGTGATTGCACAGAACGAAACACAGCGTCACGAGTTGTGGTCAGTGCGCGAAGACATCCCCGAGGCGAACCGGATGATCGGCTCGGTCTCCAGCCACGATATCTCGATCCCGATTTCGCGTGTCCCCGAGTTCATTCGGCGCGGCGCGGAGATTGTGGCCGGGCTTGGGCCGTACCGGATCAATTGTTTTGGACATCTCGGGGACGGGAATCTGCACTATAACGTGTTCCCGCCAAAGGGCCGAGACAGGTCCGACTTCGACGCGCAACGGGCCGAGGTAAAGCATGCGGTGCATGAGCTTGTGCACGAATTCGAAGGATCGGTCAGCGCTGAACACGGGGTGGGTCGACTGAAAACGGGTGATCTTGAACGCTATGGAGATCCCGCCAAGCTAACAGCAATGCGTGCGATCAAGGCGGCGCTTGATCCTAAGGGGATCATGAACCCGGGCGCTGTCCTGAAGATATAACTGCGGCCCGCGTGATACGGGCCGCGAACTGCACTTACGAGCCAGGCAGGATGACCTTGTCGATAACGTGGATGACGCCATTGGACGTCTCGATATCGGCCTGAACAACATTCGCATCGTTGATCATCACGCCATTGTCCAGATCGATCGTGACCTCGCCACCCTGAACGGTTGCGGCTTTCATGTCGTCGGACAGGTCACCGGACATCACCTTGCCGGGCACCACGTGGTAGGTCAGAACGGCGACAAGCTGGTCTTTGTTTTCGGGTTTAAGCAGGGTCTCAACCGTGCCTTCGGGCAGGGCGGCAAACGCCTCGTCCGTGGGGGCGAAGACGGTGAATGGCCCATCACCTTTCAGCGTGTCGACCAGCTCGGCGGCCTGAACGGCTGCGACGAGGGTTTCAAAGCTTCCGGCGCCGACCGCTGTGTCAACGATGTCCTTGGAATGGCCGTCAGCGTAAGCAGCTGTTCCGACGAAAAGGCTTGCTGCGCCGGCGATTGCGAGTTTGCGAAACATGGTCTGTAATCCCTTGATGGAATGCCGTTGTTGGCATCTACCGGGCTACGGGCCGCTCTCAAGAAGAGATCATTGAATATGTCGATAAGTTTGGGTTGAACACAACGGGAACCGCGCTAAGCCGGCGCGGTCGCATATTTCCATTCACGGTTTTGTGATTGAACCGAGGCTCACAGCCCCTCGAATTCACACAGGACGTGGACATCCATGCCCATGCCTTCCAGCACCTTGCGACCGCCCAGATCGGGCAGGTCGATGATGAACGAGCATGACACGATCTCGCCGCCCAGCCGTTCGATCAGCTTGATGCCGGCAGCGGCGGTGCCGCCGGTGGCCAGCAGGTCATCGACGACAAGGATCTTTTCACCGGGCTGAATGGCGTCGTCATGGATTTCGACGATCGCCTCGCCGTATTCCAGTTTGTAGTCTTGGCTGATCGTTGTTCCGGGCAGCTTGCCTTTCTTGCGGATCGGGACAAATCCGACGCTCAGCTGATGCGCTATCGCTCCGCCCAGGATGAATCCGCGCGCCTCAAGTCCCACGACCTTGTCGATCTGTTCGCCCGCATAAGGGTGCAGCATCTGGTCGATGGCCATACGAAACCCGCGCGGGTCCGCAAACAGCGTGGTGACGTCCCGGAACATGATCCCTTCATGGGGGAAATCAACGATGGTGCGGATATAATCCTTGACCGTAGTGTGTTTGGGCATGCGCGACCCCTTGCCTCGTGCTACGCGGGGTGTTTGGCCTATCCGTGCCTTTCACGCAAGCAAAGTTTGGCTTTTCGGGCTCACCTGCGGCGCTTTGGCAGCGCCATGGGAAGGCCGTAGTAGCAGTAACGTCCCACAGGCAGCCACGACAGATGCGGCTTGCGCCAGTTGCGTTGATCTTTCAGGAGAAACGCCTGAGCGACGTTAAGGTTCATTGCTACAAGTCCTGTTTTATTGTTATGCACACGATATCTACATTCTCTATGCAATGTATATACAATGCGCAGCTAAAGGAATCGAGAATTTGACAGGGTCCAGAGGCGTGGCACAGAAAATCGGTAAAGGTTCTACCAGGAAAAACAGTCAGTTGGTCCTGCGGCTGGACAGGGATGAGCGTGACGCTTTTGTCGAGTTATGTAAAGAGCTGGACACCTCGGCCGCGCGCGAAATCCGACGCTTCATTCGTGGGTTCATGAAGGAACGCGCCGAGGGGTAGCGTCAGGCAGGGCGGCGCAGAATGGCGGTTGCAAATCCCATTCCGATCAACGCCAATCCGCCGAACCGGGTCATTGCGGTGATGACACTGGCACGTCCGATCATCAGGCGCAGTCGGTCGGCCAGCAGCGCATAGGCCAGCGCGTTCAGCCAGGCCAACCCGACAAATGTAGCAATCAGGATCGTGAACTGCGGGCCCAGCGGGTCATCCGGGCGCAGGAACTGCGGCACAAAAGCGATGAAAAAGGCGATGGACTTGGGGTTCAGCGCCGTCACGGCCGCCGCATGGCCAAAAACGCCGCGCGCCGTCACCTCGCGCTCGGTGCGGACGGTGTTCAGCCCGCCTGACGGGGCGCTGCGCAGCAGTTTGATACCCAGCCAGACCAGATAGGCCGCCCCGACCCATTTCAGAACGGAAAACAAGGTGGCCGAGGCAAGAACCAGCGCCCCAAGTCCCAGCAGGGATGCCGTCATCGCCAGCAGATCGCCAAGTGCCACGCCAGTGGCCGAGGCGACGGCGACACTGCGTCCTTTCGACAAGGCGTAGCTGAGTATCAGCAAAACCGTCGGCCCGGGGATCAGCAGCAGGGCGGTGGAAGCGGCGACAAAGGCCAGCCATAGATCTGTCGACATGAGGCATCCTGTAATATCGTCTCACAGAAAGACTTGCCGCGCGGCTGCCGTCAAGCCTTACGTGGTTCGATTGCCCATCGCATCAGCGCCTCAAGCGGGCCCCGCTTGAAGCGGCGGAACCACATCAGGGTAAAAAGCGACGATGCGGCGCAGAACAGCAGTGCGTATCCGACGATCTGCGGCGCGGTCAGGGAGCCGTCCAGCAATCCGGCCTCATCAAGAATGCCCATCCCGATCAGGATATGCGCCATGTACAGGGTCAGGCTCTGCCTGCCCGGCGCTACCAGGGCAGGGGCCAGTTTTGCCCGCTCTATCACTGGCCATAGTTTGAGTGACAGCCCGATAATCAGACATGCCGTCCCCGCGCCCGCCATGACATAGAACGGACCGGGCGGGATGGATTCGGTGCCCAGCCAGGCCTTCAGTTCGGGGTCGTGGATCAGCATTTGCGGAAACAGCGCCAGAACGGCGGCGGCCAAACCCCAGATGATCAGGCGATGTTGAATGCACAGGGTTTGCAATTGTGTCCTCCCGATCGCCATCCCGATCAGCAAGAACGCGGCCCAGGGCAGGACCGGATGCCAGCCATTAAATAGCGCGTTGCGCAGGAACCCGGGCATGGTCCACAGGTCGGTGTAGGTCAGGGTGGCCCAGTCCCAGCCCCGGTCATAGTCGAAACTGAGCATCGCCAGCACCGACAGTGCGACAATCCCCAACGCGCCCAGCCACAAGCCGCGCGTCGGGGTGGTCAGGGACGCCGCGCCGACAACAAAATACAGCGCGTAGAAATGCAGGATGTCCGCGTCGAACACGGTCATGTTGATCAGGCCCAGCCCGAATAGAAATGCGGCGCGGCGCAACAGCAGGCTGGCAGAAATTTGCGACAACCCGATGCCAACCCCGGCCAGCACCACAAACAGCGCAGCCGCGCGCCCCTCAAGCGCGTCGACCAGGGCCGAGGCCCAGTCACGGCCCGGCTCCACGCTGGCTGCAATGCGGAAATTGACCAGCACCATGCCGCAAAAGGCCAAGTAGCGGGCGGCATCCAGCGCCTTGAGACGTGTCATCGGTCCTCACATTTGGCGGTGTCCGGCTAAATATTTGCCGCCACACGATAATCTTCGTCAACATGGAGAGGTCGCCGCGCGTTTCAACCATGTAAAGTGCGAAACCTGCGCTGGCTGGCTTCGTGGCAACAAATTAAGATTCAATAAAGCACTGTACCCGAGCCTTGAAATACGGCTCAAAGCGTCAGACCTGTAATGCAAGCCTGAGTGTCGGAGGGGCCAATGGTACAGACGCAACACGCAAAACCGGATGCAAAAGATGCCGGGCCGGGTATCGCCCGGATCCGGCGCGCTTTGACCTGGCTCGTTCTGGCCGGGGCCGTTCTGTACATCGGCGCGGTCAGCTACATGTACCTCAACCAGAAGTCACTGCTGTTCAAGCCCGAGGGCGAACTGCCCGAACCTGCTGCGGTCGGGCTGGCGGATGTCGACGTGATCTCGCTGCCGATGTCCGATGGCACGGTATTGACGGCCTGGTCCGCGCCTCCGGCCATCGACGGCGCGCCGACCGTTCTGTTCTTTCATGGCCAGTCCGGGAACCTTGGTGACCGGTCCGAACGGTTTCGCGAAATCCTGAACAGCGGATACGGGCTGCTTGCGCCCAGCTATCGCGGGTTTCCCGGAAGCGGGGGCGAGCCATCCGAACAGGCGCTGATTTCCGACGGGGTGCACCTGTTCGACAGGCTGAGCAGCGCTGGCGAGACCGTTGTCCTGCATGGCCAAAGCCTTGGAACCGGGGTCGCGGCTGCGGTGGCCGAACAACGCCCGGATGCCAGACTGCT
The DNA here is from genome assembly GCF_056536425.1 of Ruegeria sp. D1(2025). NCBI lineage: Bacteria > Pseudomonadati > Pseudomonadota > Alphaproteobacteria > Rhodobacterales > Roseobacteraceae > Ruegeria > Ruegeria sp. D1(2025). Next base: position 722,761 of record NZ_JBQFPO010000002.1, read on the forward strand.
CGTGCTTGAGGCGCCGTTTACTGCAACGGTCGACGTCGCGGCCGAGCGGTATCCTTGGTTGCCAGTCTCAACCCTGATGAAAGATCAGTTCGCGACGCGGGACATCATCGACGATGTTACCGTGCCGACCCTGATCTTCCACGGCACGATGGACGAAACCATCCCGTTGAATCACGCCCAGGCATTGGCGGCTCTGGCCGGGGATACGGCGCAGCTTCATGTGATCCCCGACGGCACACATAACGATCTCTGGTCGCGCGGCCTTTGGGACGTGGTCGAACAGAGCCTGACAAAAAACTGACGTCAAAGGATCCGCCCGGCGACCGCATCCAGTTTGGCCAGCAAGGCCGGGTCGCGCTTTTCCGGTGCGGTCAGAATCGCAAACTCCAACGCCCGGTCACAGCCATGCGGGCAGGGCGCACGCTCGGCCCCCAGCAAGGCCGGCAACCCCTTGACCAGCGCGCCACCCTTTTCCGCATTGCCGGTTAGGGTGGAAATGATCGTGGTCACATCCACCTCGCCGTGATCCGGATGCCAGCTGTCATAGTCCGTGACCATGGCAACGGATGCGTAACAAAGCTCGGCCTCGCGGGCCAGTTTGGCCTCGGGCATGTTGGTCATGCCGATGACATCACAGCCCCAGTGCTCGCGATACATCTTCGATTCCGCCAGCGAGGAGAACTGCGGCCCCTCCATCGCCAGATAGGTGCCGCCGCGATGCACGGTGATGCCTGCCGACTTGCCCGCGGTCTCGCACGCATCGCCCAGACGCGGGCAGGTGGGATGGGCAACGCTGACATGGGCCACGCAGCCGGTTCCGAAGAAGCTCTTCTCGCGCGCAAAAGTTCGGTCAATAAACTGATCTACAATAACAAAATCGCCGGGTGCCATGTGTTCGCGAAACGAACCGCAGGCCGAAACCGAGATCACATCCGTCACGCCCAGCCGCTTGAGCGCGTCGATATTTGCGCGATATGGCACCTCGGTCGGCGAATGCACATGCCCCCGTCCGTGCCGGGGCAGGAACGCCATCTCGATCCCCTCAAGCGATCCGGTCAGAATCTGGTCCGACGGTGCCCCCCATGGCGTTTCGACACTAACCCATTGTGCATTTTCCAGCCCGTCAATGTCATAAATGCCCGATCCGCCAATGACGGCAATCTTTGTCTGGGTCACGTCGTTTCTCCGATCCAAAATTTCTTTCCTGAAATTTCTGAGCCGCCAGCGGCCATTTGACAAGTGGTTTCAACCGATTGTGCGCCTGACCCTGTGGACCGTGATCTCGCTATGTGCTCAGCGCATGGCAGGTTCCCGCCAGATGCTGTACCTCGCGGGGGAAATGGCGGGTACAAGGCGCGCTTCGCGCGAACCAATCAAAACCGACAGGACCGTCCAATGCCCCGAGCCTTGCTGGCAAGTTTTGCCAATCGCCTTGCCATACCCGATCTGCGCTGGATGCCGGACGAAGGCTTCACCCTGTCGCGTATCCGGATCGAGCTGCTTTCGGGTCTGACCGTCGCCCTGGCACTGGTGCCCGAGGCCGTGGCTTTTGCCTTCGTTGCTGGCGTACACCCCCTGGTCGGGTTGTACGCCGCGTTCCTTGTCGGTCTGATCACCGCTCTGATCGGCGGCCGCCCCGGCATGATCTCGGGTGCAACCGGCGCTCTGGCCGTGGTCATGGTCGCGCTGGTGGCGGAGCACGGGGTCGAGTACTTGTTCGCCACGGTTGTTCTGATGGGTATCCTGCAGGTCATTGCGGGGGCGATGCATTGGGGGCGGTTTATCCGGCTGGTGCCGCATCCGGTGATGCTGGGCTTCGTGAACGGACTGGCGATTGTGATTTTTCTGGCCCAGATGGGGCAGTTCAAGGTGCCGGGAACCATGGAAAACACCGGTCACGGCATGGGCGGCGGTGAATGGCTGTCGGGCATGCAACTTTATACCATGCTGGGCCTTGTTGCTCTGACCATGGCGGTCATCTGGGTGATGCCACGCATCACGCGTATTGTGCCGGCCCCGCTGGCTGGAATCGTGGTTGTCGCCGCACTGGTGATCGGCTTTGGGCTGGACGTGCCGCGCGTCGGCGATCTGGCCTCGATCGAAGGCGGCTTGCCCGCCTTCCACATCCCGATGGTGCCGTTGAACTGGGAAACCTTCGAGATCATTCTGCCTTATGCAGTCATTCTGGCCGCGATCGGATTGATCGAATCCCTTCTGACCCTGAACCTCGTGGGCGAGATAACCGGCAAGCGCGGCGGCGCCTCGCAGGAATGTATCGCGCAGGGCGCAGCCAACGTCGTGACCGGTTTCTTCGGCGGCATGGGCGGCTGTGCAATGATCGGCCAGTCGATGATCAACGTGAAATCCGGAGGGCGCACACGTGTCGCGGGGATCGCTGCCGCCCTGTTCCTGCTGGTGTTCATCCTGTTTGCCGCCCCCCTGATCGAACAGATCCCGCTGGCGGCACTGGTGGGTGTGATGTTCATGGTCGTGATCGGCACCTTTGCGTGGAACTCGTTCAACATCATGCGCAAAGTGCCTCTGACAGACGCGTTTGTGATCGTACTGGTCACCGTCGTGACAGTGATGGAGGACCTTGCGGTCGCCGTTGTCGTCGGCGTGATTGTCTCGGCGCTGGCCTATGCCTGGAACAACGCCAAACGCATCCATGCGGTCACCCGCGATTCCGAGACTGAAAAAGGCGCCAAGGTCTATGAAATTCAGGGGCCGCTTTTCTTTGGGTCGTCGGAAGGCTTCCTTGAAATCTTCGACGTGCAGAACGACCCCGAAACCGTGATTATCGATTTCGCCGCCAGCCGGGTTGTGGATCAGTCCGCCTTGCAGGCCATCGAGAATATCGCGGCCAAATACGAGGCGGCAGACAAGCGGGTCATGCTGCGCCACCTGAGCCGGGATTGCCACAAACTGCTCAACAAAGCCGGACATCTGATGGTCGATAGCGACGACGACCCGGATTACGAACTGGCGGTCGACTATTCGGTCCGTACCGGCATATTGGGCGGCCACTGATTTTTGCGAGGCTCTGCCTCGCGCTCCGGGATATTTGGGGCCAGATGAATGAAGGATCCGTTTCTTCATCTGGCCGAAAATATCCCGGGGGAGTCGCGGCTTGCCGCGGCGGGGGCAGCGCCCCCCTTGTTCTGCGCCCTCAATCGTCCGGGCGTTCGAGCGCGAACAGCTCAGTAACAACCGAGTAGTCCCGATATCCAAGACGGGCCAGCGGTTTGAACGAGGTGACGTCAAATCGCCCGTCGCGGATATGCGCGTCATCGAGATGAACACCGATGACTTCTCCGAACACCACCCGGTTGGCCTCTCCGGGCAGGGTCACGATCTTTGTCAATCGGCATTCCAGAGCCGCAGGCGCGCCCTTGATCCGGGAGCAGGGGATGGTTTCACACTCGATCGGTGTCAGCCGGGCATGGGCGAATTCGTCAATTTCCTTCGGCAGACCTGCCGAACTGGCATTCATGGCATCCTGGTGGGCATGCGCCACGACGTTCACGCAGAAAACGCCGGTGGCCTCGATATTGGCAATACTGTCCTTGCCGCCATCCTGATCGTGCTTGGTGCCGGTCGTGGCAAACATCACCTGCGGCGGCGTATAGGCGACCCCGTTGAAGAAAGAATAAGGCGCCAGGTTGTTGACCCCTTCCGCATCGCGCGTCGAAATCCAGCCGATCGGGCGGGGGGTGATGATGGCGTTGAACGGGTTGTGCGGCAGGCCGTGGCCGTCTTCGGGGCGATAGAACATCAAGGTCTCCAAGCGTTTGCCCAAGGCGTATCGAAGTGCTAGGGCGAATTCCAGCAAGGAAAAGAGGGCGCGCGTGCAGCAATTCAAGATCAGGCCGGAACAGCCGGATGACTGGTGGGAGGTCGAGGCGCTTTATGACCTGTGCTTTGCCCCCGGTCGCGAGGCTCTGTCTTCCTATCGTTTGCGCGATGATGTGCCACCGGTGGCGGGCCTGTCGCTTGTTGCCCGCGACGGGCAGGGTATTTTGGCCGGTGCGATCCGGTTCTGGCCGGTCCATGTCGGCGATCATGATGCATTGTTGCTGGGTCCGGTGGCAGTTCACCCGACCCATCAGGGCGAGGGTCTTGGCGGTTTCCTAATCCACGAGGGGTTGCAGGCCGGGCGCGAGAAAGGCTGGGCGCGGGTCATGCTGGTGGGGGACGCGCCCTATTACTCGCGGTTTGGTTTTTCGCTGCTGAAGCATGTGGAAATGCCGCCGCCAACCAATCCTGACCGTGTTTTGGGGCTGGAACTTGTGCCCGGCAAATGGGGCGGGGTGCAGGGCCTCGTATCACGCTGGACCCGCTGAACTATTGAAACTGCCCTGCTGAGTGCCGATCTTTCTGACTGAGGAGGAGGCAGATGCAGAACGTGGTTCTTGTTGAAGAACTGGATGCCGACGCTGAACTGGATCGGCTTGCAGCGCATTACCGGTCCGCCGGTGGCGCGGGGGTGAAACTGCTTAATGCGCTTGGCGGATCAGCAGAATCTCTGCTGGATCAGTTGCCTGAGCCCGTGCGTCTGGGTCTGACCGGCGCGACAGAGCAGGCGCTTTGGATTGCCATGCACGCCGCAGAAGGATCACGCCGGGCGATACCCGACCAGCAACCTTGGGTGAATACCGTCGTCAGCACGGCCATGGGAGCGGCAGGTGGTATGGGCGGTCTGTCGACGGCCCTGATGGAGCTGCCCGCGACAACGGCCATGCTGCTGCGTGCCATTCAGGGGGCCGCTGCCCGAGAAGGATTTGACCCGTCCGAAGAAGGTGTGAAATTCGATTGCGTCCGGGTCCTGTCTGCCGCAGGGCCCCTGTCAGATGATGACGGGGCTGATCTGGGGTTCTATTCCGTGCGCCTGACGTTGACCGGACCGGCCATGCAGCGCCTGATCGCGGCGGTTGCACCGCGCCTGTCGGTGGTTCTGGGCCAGAAACTGGCGGCCCAGTCCATTCCGGTTCTGGGTGCTTTGGCCGGAGGCAGCACGAACTATGTCTATTCCCGTTACTATCAACAGATTGCCCGTGTCCATTTCGGATTGCGCCGACTGGCGGTGGATGCTGACATCCCGCATGACGAACTTGTGCGCCGCTTGGCTTCGCGAATGAAATAACGCCCGACTTTTGCAGTCCCGCTTGGTAAGTACCGCATCATGTGGTATGTTTACCCTCAGCAGACCCAAAATAAGAGCAGAAATTCGGTCTGAAAAACAGGCGTTAATACCATTTGAAAGGCGGTAGCGTGAACAACGCGAAGCATTCGCCAACTTCTCGGCGCAAGGCCGGGGCTTGTCCTGTGCATTCACAGGCGGCAGCGCTGTGCTACCGGATTCATCAAAACCGGCCCGAGATCCTTTTGATTACCACCCGCCGTTCCGGGCGCTGGATCATACCCAAAGGCTGGCCTATCCTGGGGCTCAGCCCGTCAGAAACCGCCGAGCGGGAGGCGTGGGAAGAAGCGGGCGCCGTCGGTCGGTGCGACAAAAAGGCGATGGGGCGGTATACTTACATCAAGCACCGTTCCAAGAAACGGACACTTCTGTGCGAAGTTGATGTGTTCGCGATGCTGGTAAGCTCACTGGCTTCGGATTTCCCGGAAAGCGACGAGCGCAAGCGGGAATGGTGCGTTCCGGAAAAGGCTGCTTTAAGGGTCAATTCGCCGGAACTTTCCGTATTGTTGCGGGATTTTGGGCAATATCCCTGCCAACTTCTGGCCGGAAGGGCTTGATATTACGGTATTGGTCGGTATCTATTTTGTAACACGTATTTTGGGCGAAACATGATTCAGTACGCATTGAAATGCAGCAACGGCCATACATTTGAAAGTTGGTTTCAATCGGCCGCCGCCTACGACAAACTTGCAGCTGCGGGCATGGTGACATGCGCGGTTTGCGGCTGTGTGCAGGCGGAAAAGGCGATCATGACCCCCCGTGTCCGGCCCGCCCGCAATGCCGTGGCGCGCCCGGAACCCGCGCCGGCCGAGCCCGCGCCGATCAATGTTGCAAAACCATCGCTTGAGATCGAAAAGATCCTGACGCAACTGCGCCGCCAGGTAGAAGAGAATTCGGATTACGTCGGTAAGGACTTCGCATCCGAGGCCCGCAAGATCCACCTCGGCGAAGCGCCCGACCGTGCCATCTATGGCGAGGCCAAGGCGGAAGAGGCCAAGGCCCTGATCGAGGACGGTGTTCCGGTCGCCCCGCTGCCATTTGTTCCCAGCCGAAAGACGAACTGACCGGTGCGCGTTGTGATCACCGGGGCCAATCGCGGTATTGGAAAGGCGCTGGCCGAAAGGTACCGGAACAGGGGTGATGACGTCATCGGAACCGCGCGCGATGACAGTGCGCAGATTAAGCTGGACGTCGCAGAACCCGCTCATCACGCTGCCATGGCTGAACGGCTGATTGGTCAACCTGTTGATCTGCTGATCTGCAATGCAGGCGTCTATCTCGACAAAGGACATGGCATCGAAAAATATCCGGCAGACATGTGGGCGCAGACATTCGCGACCAATGTCACCGGCGTCTTTCTGACGGTCCAGTCCCTGTTGCCGAACCTGCGTGCGGCCAGAGGCAGGATCGCAATTCTGTCCTCGCAAATGGCTTCGCACACGCGCGCGCCCGGTGGCAGCTACATCTACCGTGCATCCAAGGCCGCCGCGCTGAATCTGGGGCGGAATCTGGCGGCAGATCTGCAGGGTGAGGGCATTGCCGTCGGCATCTATCACCCCGGCTGGGTGCAGACCGATATGGGTGGCTCGGCGGCCGCCATCACCGTGGATCAGGCCGTTGAGGGCCTGATCGAACGTTTCGACACGCTGAACCTGGACAGTTCAGGGTGTTTTGAAACCTATGACGGTCAGGCGCACCCTTACTGAGTGGCCAGTGCCGCCTTGGGAATCTCGTAAACCTCGCCGGGATCGATGAAGATCACCATCATGTCGCCACGCGTTTCGGAGGTTATTTTCGATGTCGAGCTGCTGGAATCCGGTTCGCCATTGGTGAAATAGATCTGCCGCACTTCGCCGGTGCTCAGTTGAACGGCCAGTGTCGCGGTTCCATCGTCGCGGCGACGCAGCTCGGCGTTGCACGAGCGCAGAGGTTCACCGGCAATGGCGGCGCAGGGAACGGTACCCAGTGCGTTCTTGCCATCGGTTCCGGCCAGTGTCGCGGATTGAGCAAGAGCGGACGAGGACAAAAGGGCAAAGGCAGCAGCAAGACGGTACATGAAAAAACCTCGTGAAGGATGTGTCAGACGCAGGCTGGCACCGCAGGAACCCATTGTAAAGTCGGCCTGCGCGCCAATCAGGACATCTTTGCGCCCTTGCCCTTGTGCCCCCCCTCGCTTATGAGGCTCGGGACCAGAAATAAAAGGCGCGGAGACACCTGCCCCCATGCCCGTACTCGTGATGAAATTCGGTGGCACTTCGGTTGCCAATCTCGACCGCATCCGCCGCGCGGCCAAGCGCGTGGGCGTTGAAGTGGCAAAGGGCTATGACGTGATCGTCATTGTCTCGGCCATGTCGGGCAAGACCAACGAACTGGTGGGCTGGGTCGACGAAACATCGCCGTTGTACGACGCGCGCGAATATGATGCGGTCGTATCTTCAGGGGAAAACGTTACTGCTGGCCTGATGGCGCTGACACTGCAGGAAATGGACGTGCCCGCGCGCAGCTGGCAGGGCTGGCAGGTTCCGCTGCTGACCACAAGCGCACACAGTCAGGCCCGGATCGAAGACATTCCGACCGGCAACATCAACCAGAAATTCGCCGAAGGCATGAAGGTTGCCGTGGTTGCAGGCTTTCAGGGCATCAGCCCCGAAGGTCGGATCACCACGCTGGGCCGGGGTGGTTCGGACACCACGGCAGTGGCCTTTGCCGCAGCCTTCGATGCCGAACGCTGCGACATTTATACGGACGTGGACGGGGTTTACACCACGGATCCGCGCATCTGTGAAAAAGCGCGCAAGCTGGACCGGATCGCGTTCGAAGAGATGCTGGAACTGGCCTCGCTGGGGGCGAAGGTCTTGCAGACCCGTTCGGTCGAACTGGCCATGCGTTACAAGGTGAAACTGCGCGTTCTTTCTAGTTTCGAAGAACAATCCGACGAGGCCGGCACTCTGGTCTGCGACGAGGAGGATATCATGGAATCCAATGTTGTGGCCGGTGTGGCCTATTCCCGCGACGAAGCCAAAATGACCGTGGTGTCCGTGGCCGACCGCCCCGGCATCGCCACGACCATCTTCACCGCGCTCAGCGACGAAGGCGTGAATGTCGACATGATCGTTCAGAACATTTCGGACGAAGGCCGGACCGACATGACGTTCTCTTGCCCGACCGACCAGGTTGCCCGCGCCGAAAAGGCATTGCATGCCATCAAGGAAAAGGGCGAGCTGAACTACGCCGAGCTGGTCACCGACAATGACGTCTGCAAGGTATCGGTTGTCGGTATCGGTATGCGTTCGCAATCGGGTGTGGCAGCGAAAATGTTCAAGGTACTCTCGGATGAGGGGATCAACATTAAGGTCATTACAACCTCCGAGATCAAGATTTCTGTTCTGGTCGACCGGAAATACATGGAACTTGCTGTTCAGGCACTGCATGATGCCTTTGAACTGGACAAGGCGGCCTGAGCATTTCAACCAAGGGTTTTGCCTGACACCGTAAATTGGTTTGGCCATGGCGGACGGCACCGAAACTGAATCCCGCAAGCTGCTGGGGCGGCTGCGCGAAGAAATGGCGAGCGAGGCCGCCGGTCAGGAACGTCTTGACCGGATCACGCATCTGATCGCCGACAGTATCCGGGCCGAGGTCTGCTCGATCTACCTGTTCCGCGATCAGGAAACGCTGGAGCTGTGCGCCACCGAAGGGCTGTCGCCCGAGGCGGTGCACAAGACCCGCATGCGCATGGGCGAAGGTCTGGTGGGCCGGGTGGCGAAATCGGGCAAGGTGGTCAACACTGCAAACGCTCCTTCGGCGAAGGGCTTCCGCTATATGCCGGAAACGGGTGAGGAGCGGTTTTCGTCCTTCCTGGGCGTTCCGGTGCAAAGGCTTGGCGAAAAACTGGGCGTGCTGGTCGTGCAATCACGCGAGGCGCGCGAGTTTTCCGCCGACGAGATTTATGCGCTGGAAGTGGTCGCAATGGTTCTGGCCGAGATGGCCGAGCTTGGCGCCTTTGTCGGCGAGGGCGCGGCCCTGTCGCCGCTGCACCAGCAATCGGTCCAGCTGACCGGTGGTCCGGCGCAGGAAGGATCTGCCGAAGGCCATGTCTGGCTGCATGAACCGCGCGTTGTCGTGACAAACCCGATCGCGGACGATCCCCACCGCGAACGCGAGCGCCTGACCGAAGCGGTCGATGAATTGCGCGTGGGCGTCGACAAGATGCTCGAAATCTCGCAGGGCGGCGACAAGGAACAGTTGCAGGTTTTGGAAGCCTATCGCATGTTTGCCAACTCCAAGGGCTGGATGCGCCGGATGGAGGAAGACATCGCCCGCGGTCTCAGCGCCGAAGCTGCGGTGGAAAAGGAACAGTCTCAGGCCCGCGCGCGGATGGAGCAGGTGACAGACCCGTACTTGCGTGAACGGCTGGCCGACCTTGACGATCTCAGCAATCGGCTGCTGCGCATTCTGACCGGACAGGGCAATACCAACGGGGCGGACCTGCCGCCCGATCCGATTCTGATTGCCCGCAATATAGGTCCCGGCGATCTGCTGGAATACGGGCGGTCGCTGAAAGGCATCGTTCTCGAGGAAGGCTCCGTCGGCAGCCACGCCACCATCGTCGCCCGGGCACTGGCGATTCCGCTTGTGGTGCATGTCGGTCGCATCACGACCGAGGCCCTGAACGGAGACCACATTCTGGTCGACGGCGACAACGGCGTCGTGCATCTGCGCCCCGAAGACACAGTAGTCAGCGCCTTCCGCGACAAAATCGCCATGCAGGCCAAGGCGCAGGAACGCTACGCCTCGATTCGCGATACACCGACCGTTACCCGCGATGGAGAGCGAATACACTTGGTGATGAATGCGGGCCTGATGGCCGACCTGCCGTCGCTGGGCAACTCCGGGGCCGAAGGCGTGGGCCTGTTCCGGACCGAGCTGCAATTCCTGATCCGCAACCAGATGCCCAAACGATCGGAGCTGGTGACGCAATATCAGCGTGTGCTGGATGCGGCGGGGGAAAAGCGCGTTGTGTTCCGCACGTTGGATATCGGGTCCGACAAGGTTCTGCCTTACATGAAGCACGTGGCCGAACCGAACCCGGCTTTGGGTTGGCGTGCGATCCGCGTGGGTCTGGACAAGCGCGGCGTGATGCGCATGCAGCTGCAGGCGCTGCTGCGCGCTGCCAACGGCCGCCCGCTGACCATCATGTTCCCGTTCGTGGCGCAGGCCGACGAGTTCCGCGAAGCCCGCTGGGAGGTCAACAAAACCATCGAGCGGGAGAAACGTCTGGGCCATGTCCTGCCTGAGACGCTTGAAGTGGGCGCGATGCTTGAAACGCCGTCGCTGGCCTTCGCCCCGCAAAAATTCTTTGACGAGGTCGATTTCATTTCGATCGGCGGCAACGACCTGAAACAGTTCTTCTTTGCGGCCGACCGCGAAAACGAACTGGTGCGCCGCCGTTATGACACGCTGAACGTCAGCTTCCTCAGCTTCATCGAACGTATTGTCGAGCGTTGCAACATCTCGAACACACCACTCAGTTTCTGCGGTGAGGACGCCGGACGCCCGGTCGAGGCGCTGTGCCTTGCGGCCATGGGCATCCGGTCGCTGTCGATGCGTCCGGCCTCGATCGGCCCGGTCAAAAGCGTTCTGCTGCGGGCAAACCTGCAGGAAGTGCGCAAGATCATCGCCGATGCCCGGCATCGCGGCGAACAGTCGGTGCGGGCCTCGGTTATGGAGTGGTTGCGAAATCAGGGTTGATCTTTGCGCCTGCTTTGCCTATTCACCTCACGAGTGTTAGCGATAACATAATCTACGATACCGGTATTGCAGCGATCTGGTGCTAAGGTGATCCGAATGTGTTCTGAAGGAGCCCGGTCATGGTTTCACGTGTAATTCCCGTCAACCCGTTCGACCTTGTGCTGTTTGGTGCATCAGGCGATCTGGCGCAGCGCAAGATCCTTCCGGGCCTGTATCACCGTTTCGAAGTCGGGCAGATGCCGGACGAGGCCCGGATCATCGGCACCGCCCGTACGGAAATGGACAGCGACGGTTTCCGCGATCAGGTGCGCGCGTCGATGCAGGAATTCGCGCCCGAGTTCAAAGCAGAAACGCTGGATCGTTTTCTCGAGCGGGTGGAATACGTGCCAGTCGACGCGCTGGGCGAAAAGGGCTGGGACAAGCTGGGCAAGGTCCTGCGCGACGATGTTGTCCGGGCGTTCTATCTGTCGGTGGGCCCCAGCCTGTTTGCCGGGATTGCGCAGCGGCTGCAGGATAACGGCCTGGCCACACCGGACAGCCGTATCGTGGTGGAAAAACCCTTTGGCCACGATCTGGCCTCGGCCCGCGCCCTGAACGAGGGGCTGCGCGCCTGTTTCGAGGAACATCAGATCTATCGGATCGACCATTACCTGGGCAAGGAAACCGTGCAGAACCTGATGGCCCTGCGCTTTGCCAATTCCCTGTTCGAGCCGCTCTGGAACTCCACCCATATCGATCACGTTCAGATCACCGTGGCCGAAACGGTAGGGGTCGAGGGGCGCGGTGCGTACTACGATCAGTCCGGCGCCATGCGGGACATGATCCAGAACCACTTGGTTCAGCTTCTGTGCCTGACCGCGATGGAACCGCCTTCGAAATTCTCGCCCAATTCGGTACGTGATGAAAAAGTAAAGGTGATTGAGGCGCTTGAACCCGTCGCACCGGCCGACATTGCCCGCGGTCAATACCGGGCGGTTCATGGCAAAGGTGGCTATGTCGATCATGTCGGCAACCCAGCCAGCCGCACCGAAAGCTTCATCGCGCTGAAGGTCCATCTGGGCAACTGGCGCTGGGCGGGCGTGCCGTTCTATCTGCGCACCGGCAAACGCCTGCGCGCCCGAGAATCCGAGATCGCGGTGTTTTTCCGTGACCCGCCACACACGATTTTCCCCAATGTCGGTCACTTGCGCGGCAATGTATTGGTGATCCGCCTGCAACCGGACGAAGGCATTACACTGCGAACCACCATCAAGGATCCCGGTCCGGGCGGTTTCCGCCTGTCGGATGTGGCGCTGGACATGAGCTTTGCTGACGCCCTGGGCGCCGAAGCACAAGCGCCGGACGCGTACGAGCGTCTGGTGATGGACGTCATCCGAGGCGACCAGACCCTGTTCATGCGCGGGGACGAGGCCGAGGCCGCCTGGGCCTGGGTCGACCCTATCATTCAGGGCTGGGAAAACCGCGGCGACCGCCCGGCGCGTTACGATCAGGGCAGCTCTGGTCCCGAGGAAGCATTGATGCTGATGCATCGCGATGGCCGCCGCTGGCGTCAGATCGGAGGTTAAACATGGTTCACTCTGTCATCACCGATGTCACCCAACGGATCATTGACCGCAGCGTGCCCCTGCGCGGTCCTCATCTGGATCGGATGGAGCAGGCAAGATCAAAAGGCCCGGCCCGCGCACATCTGTCCTGCAGCGGTCAGGCCCACGCCTATGCGGGCGCGGGACCGGATCAACAGGCCATGGTCACCGGAACCGCTGGAAATCTGGGGATCGTTACCGCCTATAACGACATGCTTTCCGCCCATCAGCCGTTTGAGCGCTACCCCTCCCTGATCCGCGATGCGATCCGCGCAGCGGGTGGCACGGCGCAGGTCGCGGGCGGTGTACCGGCCATGTGCGACGGCGTCACGCAGGGCGAGGCCGGAATGGAGCTGTCGCTGTTTTCCCGCGATGTCATCGCGCTGGCCACAGGTGTCGCCCTCAGCCACAACACGTTTGACGCTGCCGTCTTTCTGGGGGTGTGTGACAAGATCGTCCCCGGTCTGGTGATCGGTGCGCAATCATTCGGCCACCTGCCGGCGGTCTTCCTGCCAGCCGGTCCCATGACCAGCGGGTTGCCCAACGACGAAAAAGCCAAGGTCCGCCAACAATTCGCCGCCGGCGAGGTCGGGCGCGATGCGCTCATGGCCGCTGAGATGGCCGCTTATCACGGCCCCGGCACCTGCACCTTCTATGGCACCGCCAACACCAACCAGATGCTGATGGAGTTCATGGGCCTGCATCTGCCGGGCTCCAGCTTCGTCAATCCCAACACGCCCCTGCGCGACGCCCTGACCGAAGAAGGCGCCCGTCGCGCCCTGTCGCTGAGTGCGCTGGGCAACAACTACACGCCGGTCTATCAGATCCTGGACGAGCGCGCCTTTGTGAACGGCATCGTCGGGCTGATGGCCACCGGCGGCTCGACCAACCTGCTGATCCATCTGATCGCGATGGCGCGGGCAGGCGGTATCGTTTTGGATTGGCAGGATTTTTCCGACATTTCCGCCGTCGTTCCCCTGGTTGCGCGGGTCTATCCAAACGGTCTGGCCGACGTAAACCATTTCCACGCCGCAGGCGGTCTGGGCTATTGCATCGGAACCCTGTTGGAAGACGGCCTGCTGCATCCCGATACGCTGACCGTTGCGGGACAGGGTCTGCACAACTACACCAAAGAACCCAAGTTGGTCGGTGGCGAACTGATCTGGGAAGACGGCGTGGGCCACAGCCTGAACGAAAAGATCGTGCGCCCGGCCAAAGACCCGTTCCAGCCCACTGGCGGCTTGTCCCGCCTGACCGGCAATCTGGGTACCGCCGTCATGAAGGTCTCCGCCGTCGCCCCTGAACACCAGGTGGTCGAGGCCCCGGTCCGCGTGTTCCACGATCAGGACGAGGTCAAAGCCGCCTTCAAGGCCGGAGAATTCACCGGTGACGTCATTGTCGTCGTCCGCTTTCAGGGTCCAAAGGCCAACGGCATGCCCGAACTGCACTCGCTGACGCCGATCCTGTCGATCCTGCAGGGCAGGGGACAAAAGGTGGCGCTGGTCACCGATGGCCGCATGTCCGGTGCGTCCGGCAAAGTCCCGGCTGCGATCCATGTCTGCCCCGAGGCACTGGATGGCGGTGCCATCGCGTATCTGCAGGACGGCGACCTGCTGCGCGTCGACGCAGTGAAGGGGGATTTGGAGATTCTGACCCCCGGCGTTCTGGACCGCACACCAGTCACCGCCGACCTTTCGGCCAACCAACACGGCACCGGGCGGGACCTGTTTGCGGCGTTCCGCGGCAACGTCGGCTCAGCCGATGCTGGCGCCAGTATTTTCGGAGCCTGAGCCATGACATCCAAAACCCAACGTACCCGCGAAATCTGCGCCCTCGCACCCATTGTCCCGGTACTTGTGATCGACGATGCGGCACAGGCCCGCCCGCTGGCCGAAGCGCTCGTGGCCGGTGGTCTGCCCGCGCTCGAGGTTACCTTGCGTACGCCTGCCGCGTTGGACGCCATCCGCGCCATGGCGCAGGTGCCCGGCGGTGTTGTTGGCGCGGGTACGCTGGTCACACCCGATGACGTTCGTGCGGCGAAAGAAGCGGGCGCTCAGTTCGGCGTCTCGCCCGGTGCAACCGACGCCCTGATCGCCGCCTGCGAGGCCGAAGGCCTGCCCCTGCTGCCCGGCGCCGCCACCGCCAGCGAAGCGATGCGCCTGCTGGAACAGGGCTACGACATGCTGAAATTCTTCCCGGCCGAGGCCTCGGGCGGCGCGCCTGCGCTGAAAGCCATCGGTGCGCCCCTGCCGCAGATCAGCTTCTGCCCGACCGGTGGCGTCTCGCCCGCGAATGCGCGCGATTACCTGTCGCTGTCCAACGTTGTCTGCGCCGGCGGCAGTTGGGTTGCGCCAAAGCAAATGGTGCTGAATGGCGACTGGGCAGGTATCGAGTCACTTGCGCGCGAGGCCTCGCAACTGGTGGATTGACGCGGCCGCAACCTGCGTTAGGTTAGGCGCCAATTCAGGCAAGGCGACCTAATGACACAGCAAGTTTCCCTCGCGCGGGGGCGCGAATATCTGGCCATTCCCGGCCCTTCGGTCATGCCCGATGCGGTGCTGCAGGCCATGCATCGCCCATCGCCCAATATCTACGACGGCGAACTGATCGACATGATGCCGGCGCTGACCGCCGACTTGCGCCGCGTCGCGCGCACGCAGCATGACGTGGCCATCTATATCGCCAACGGCCACGGCACGTGGGAGGCCGCGCTGTCCAATGTGATCGCATCGGGAGAAACCGTTCTGGCCCCTGCGTCGGGCCGGTTTACCCATGGCTGGGCCGAAATGGCCGAGGGCATCGGAGCGCAGGTCGACCTGATCGATTTCGGAACCGCCTCGCCGTGGGATTTTGACCGCATCGCCGAAGCTCTACACGCCGATAAAGAACACCGCTACAAGGCGGTGCTGGCGGTTCATGTCGATACCTCCAGTTCGGTGCGCAACGACATCCCGGCCCTTCGCGCTCTGCTGGACGAACTTGACCACCCCGCGCTGCTTATGGCCGATTGCATCGCCTCGCTGGGCTGCGAACGGTTCGAGATGGATCACTGGGGGGTCGATGTCATGGTCACGGCCTGCCAGAAGGGCCTGATGACCCCCGCCGGTACGGGCTTTGTTTTCTTCAATGACAAAGCACAGGCCAAACGCGCAGCCATGCCTCGCGTGTCGCAATACTGGGACTGGCAGCCGCGCGCCAATCCCGACCTGTTCTACCAGTATTTCAACGGCACTGCGCCGACGCATCACCTTTACGGCCTGCGCGCCGCGCTGGACCTGATCCATGCCGAAGGGCTCGACCAGGTGTGGGTCCGCCACGAACGCCTTGCACACGCGATCTGGAGCGCTTGTGAGATTTGGGCGCAGGGCGGTGCGCTGCAGCTCAATGTCGCCGACCGCGCCTTTCGCAGCCACGCCGTCACGGCCCTGCGCCTGACCGACGGTCAGGGCACGACGCTGCGCAGCTTTACCGAGCGAGAGCTGGGTTTGACCTTGGGAATCGGTCTGGGGATGGAGGACTGGGACGGCTGTTTCCGGCTTGGCCACATGGGCCATGTGAACGCTCAGATGGTTATGGCGATGCTGGGCGGAATGGAAACCGCCATGGCCGCCCTGAATATCCCGCGCGGCAAAGGGGCGCTCGAAGCTGCGGCAGCAACGCTGGCGGGCTAGTCCGAAAAGAACCGTCTCTTCATCTGGCCAAAAATATCCTCGGGGGGGATCGCGCCTAGGGCGCGATTGGGGGGCAGACAGCCCCCCGGCACAGCGCTTCAGGCCGGTTCCGCCCTAGCCGCTGCAAGCGCCCCGGGCAGCGCGGCCGCAAAGGCATCCAGATCGGCCGCCGCGCCGCAACTAACCCGAATGCAGCGGTTCTGTGGTGCGGCAAAGGGCATCCGCACAAAGATACCTTGCGCCACCAGCGCATCCAGAACCGCTTTGGCAAAAACCCCATCCCGCCCGCAATCGATGGCAACAAAATTGGTGGCTGAGGGCAGCGGGCCCAACCCGTTCTCCCGCGCGATCGCGCCAATCCTGTCGCGCGCCTCGGCAATCTGCCCCTGAACGTTGGACAGCCATGCGCCGTCCCGCAACGCCGCCAACGCCCCGGCCTGCGCCGCCCGGTTCATTCCGAAATGATTGCGCACCTTGTTGAAGGCCGCAATCAGCCCCGGTGCCGCGATGGCGTACCCGACCCGCGCGCCGGCCATGCCATAGCCTTTAGAAAAAGTCCGCATCCGGATCACGCGCGGATCATCCGCCGCGACGGGCGCTGCCGTTGCTTCCGGTGCGCATTCGACATAGGCCTCATCAAGCACCAGCAGGCAGCCATCGGGCAATCCGTCCAGCGCGGTCACGATATCGGCACCCGCATGCCAGCTTCCCATCGGATTGTCGGGATTGGCCAGGTAGACCAGCTTGGCATCCACTTCTGCCGCCTTGGCAAACAGCGCCACCGGATCTTCTTTATCCTTCGCGTAGGGCACCTTGTGAAGCACGCCGCCAAAGCCTGCGACATGGTAATTGAAGGTCGGATAGGCCCCGTCCGAGGTCACAACCGCATCCCCCGGCTCGACAAGCAGCCGAACCAGATAGCCCAATAGCCCGTCGATCCCTTCACCCACCACGATATTCTTCACGGACACGGCGTGGTGATCGGCCAGGGCGTGGCGAAGCTCGTGGTTTTCGGGATCGCCATACATCCAGATCTCGCTCGCGGCACGTTGCATCGCCTCAATGGCGCGGGGCGAGGGGCCAAACACGCTCTCATTCGCGCCCAGTCGGGCCACGAACGGGGCACCGCGATCACGCTCCTGCGTTTCGGGCCCGACAAACGGGACGGTGGCGGGCAGGGATCGGGCAAGCGGGGTGTAGCGCGGATCAGTCATATGCGCAGATAAGCGTAGGGCGGCGGGTTGGGCAAGCATCAGGTCAGATGATCTGCCCTCACGTCGTGGTGGAACTGGCCATGCCTTTCAGGGCATGATCGGCGAAACAGGATCTGGGAGGCCTCGCATGGCGCGCGTATCCGTCGAATATAAAGACCACATTGCCCACGTCACGCTGACCCGGGGCGACAAGATGAACGCGCTGGATGATGCGATGATCAAGGCGATCCTGGCCGCCGGTCAGGAAGTCGCGGCCTCGGACGCAAGGGCCGTTGTTCTGTCGGGCGAAGGCAAAAGCTTCTGCGCAGGTCTCGACATGGCAAGCTTTGCCAAGATGGCCCATATGGACCCGACTGAATGGCTGATGACACGCAGCCACCATGACGCCAACGAGATGCAGGAGCTTGCGCTAATCTGGCGGCGGGTGCCGGCGCCGGTGATCTGCGCCATTCAGGGCGTGGCCTATGGCGGCGGTCTGCAAATCGCCCTGGGCGCGGATATCCGTATCGCCCATCCCGAAAGCAAGCTGGCCGTGATGGAGATGAAATGGGGCATTATCCCCGACATGGGCGGGATGGTCCTGTTGCCGCAACTCGTCCGCTCGGACGTGTTGCGCCTGCTGACCTATACAGCCCGCCCCATCGGTGCCCAGCAAGCCGCCGATTGGGGGCTTGTTACCAGACTGTCGGATGATCCAATGACCGAGGCGCTGGCTCTGGCCGAAAATATCGCGGGCAAAAGCCCCTCGGCCATCCGTGCCGCCAAGCGACTGATCGAAGTGGCCGAATGCAAGGCTCGCGCCGAGGTGCTGCTAGAGGAATCGGCGGAACAGGTGGAACTGATCGGCAAACCGGATCAGATCGAGGTCATCTCGGCCCAGATGCAGGGCCGCAAGCCCGAGTTCAAGTGATCACCGCATGAACGCCCGGCGCGCATCACGGGCCATGTTGTAACGCATCTCAAGATCGGCGATGCGCGCCATGGCCGCTTTTCGGTCTGCGGCATCGGTCAGACCGGCATAGGCCTGTCGGGCCGCGTCCAGTTCTTTTCTGATGCCGAATTCTTCGGGCAGCACACCGGCCTGCGCCATGATCCGGTGCCCGGCCGCAATGGCCGGATCGCTCTGGGCCTCGGTCGAACGATCGGGCAAGGGCTGACCTTCGCCGTCCAGCCCCTCTAACTGACCTTCCGCCTGCGCCTTTTTGATCTGGCGTTCCACCAGTTTTCCAAGTGATCCAAGCATGGTCGGACTATACGCGACCATTGTTGCAGACGAAAGCATTTACCGGGTCCGTTTCGTAACCAGATACGCAATGCCGCCTGCCGCCAGACCCCAGACCGCCGCGCCCAAGCCGAACACGGTGATACCGGAAGCAGTGATCGCAAATGTCAGGATCGCCGCTTCCCGTTCGGCAGGAACTTCCAGCGCCGCAGAGGTCGCGTTTGCCATGACACC
Source organism: Ruegeria sp. D1(2025) (assembly GCF_056536425.1). NCBI lineage: Bacteria > Pseudomonadati > Pseudomonadota > Alphaproteobacteria > Rhodobacterales > Roseobacteraceae > Ruegeria > Ruegeria sp. D1(2025). Next base: position 741,636 of record NZ_JBQFPO010000002.1, read on the forward strand.
GATCAACGCAACCCCGGTCAGCGTTCCCATCAGCAGCGGGTCGGCATGGGCGGCAAACCCGGTGATCGCCACGGCAAAAACGCCGAACAGACAGTAGAATAAGCCTGCCATGACCGCGGACCAGTAGCGCAGATTCCGGTCCGGATGGCTGTCCTCGTTCGAACACATGGCGGCGGTGATGGCGGCCAGACAGGTGGCAGGGGCTCCGAATGGCGCGGAAAGAATACTGGCCCCGCCGACGGCCGAGAACAGCCTGCCAGCTTCGGGTGCATAACCAAAACTGCGCATCACCGCGATGCCGGGGATATTCTGCGTGGCCATGGTCACGATGAACAGCGGAAGGCCTATGCCTATGGCCGAGGCCCCTGAGAACGTCGGCATTGTCCAAACAGGGGCAGCCACCAGATGCTCGGGCCGGACCGAGCTGTCGCCCGCGTTCAGAAAAACGACAATCGCCGCCGCGATAACCGCAGCAGGAACTGCGATCAACCGATTGATCCGGCCGGCGACAAACCACGTTACGATGACCGGCAATGCCTGCCAGGGCAGCTCAACCGCCGCCTTGAATGGCACAATACACAGCGGCAGCAGAACCCCACCCAGCATGGCTTGGGCCAGCGTTGTCGGGATCGCAGCCGCCAACCGCCCCAAAGGACGCCACAGGCCTGCCAGAACGGTCAGCGCTCCGGCGCACAGAAACGCGCCGACAGCCCCTGAAAAACCGGCGGCAGGGGTGGCAGAAACCGCCAGCAACGCAGCGCCCGGCGTGGACCAGGCCACGCTGATCGGCTGCCGATACCAGAGGCTGAGGACTATGGCTGCCAGCCCCATCGCAACCGCAGCCATCATCAGGCCGGAGGCAGCCTCAGTTGCCGAGGCACCCATGGCGGCAAGGCCTTGTAACACAATCGGGAACGAGCTGAAAAACCCGACCACCGCCACCACCAGGCCGGTCGAAATCGTCTGCACGGGGGGATGGGAATGCGCCATTTCTGCCTCGGGGTTGCTTGGGCAAATTGCTAACAATTGCAAGCAGTCGGGAACAAGGGGAAAGCCGCGTCACCAAAAGAAAACCCCGCCGACAGGTGGCGGGGCTCGGGATTTGAGTATTTGGGAAAAGATGAAGATCAGGCGATTTCTGCCAAACGGGCAAGGGCCTCGTTCAGTTTTGCCTCTTCTTCTTCGCGGGCGGCGAGGTTGGCTTTGGCTTCCTCAACCACTTCTTCCGGGGCCGAAGCCACGAATTTGGGGTTGTTCAGGCGCCCACGCAGGCCCCCCAGTTCCTTGGCCAGCTTGCCCTTGGCTTTCTCAAGCCGTTCCTTTTCCGCGCCGATATCGATGATATCCGCCAATGGAAGACCGAAAGACGCGCCGGGGGCGGCGATTGAGATGGTGCCTTTGGGCAGTTCATTCGCCTTGGTCAGGCTGTCAATGCGGGCCAGACGCTTGATCAGCGCCTCATTTCGATCCCAAGCGGCTTGGCCGTTGGCGTCGATCTCGGTCACCAGCATCGGCACATAGAGGCCCGCCGGAACGCGCATCTGCGCGCGGGCCGAGCGGGTGTTTTCGATCACCGAGATCACCCAGTTCATCTCACGATCCGCATCCGCGTCGATCAGGTCCGCGGCGGCATAGGTCGGCCAGTCGGCGTGGACCACCATCTTGGCGCGGTTGCCTGTCAGGCCCCAGAGTTCCTCGGTGATGAAGGGCATGATCGGGTGCAGCAGAACCATGCACTGATCCAGAACCCAGCGCATGGTGGCGCGGGTTTCGGCCTGTGCCTCGGCGTCGTCGCCCTGAAGCAGCGGCTTCGACAGTTCCACGTACCAGTCGCAGACCTTGCCCCAGACAAACGAATAAAGTCCGTTGGCCGCATCGTTGAAGCGATAGCTTTCCAGCGCCGCGTCAACCTCTTCGCGTACGCGGGCGGTTTCGCCGATGATCCAGCGGTTTACGGCGGCCTTGGGTTTCAGGTCGGCCACGTCCAGTTGCGGCACGGCGTCGGTGAAGACCTCGTTCATCTCGGCAAAACGGACGGCGTTCCAAAGTTTGGTGCCGAAATTGCGGTAGCCGGTGATGCGTTCGCGCGACAGTTTCAGCACGCCGCCAATCGCTGCCATCGAGGCGTTGGTGAACCGCAGCGCGTCGGCGCCGAATTCGTCCACGATTTCCAGCGGGTCGATGACGTTGCCGGTGGTCTTGGACATCTTCTTGCCCTTCTCGTCGCGGACGAGCTGGTGCAGGTAGACGGTGTGGAACGGAATTTTGTTTACCACGGCCAGTTGCATCATCATCATCCGGGCGACCCAGAAGAACAGGATGTCGAAGCCGGTGATCAGAACGTCCGTCGGGAAGTAGCGTTCCAGTTCCTCGGTCTGTTCGGGCCAGCCCAGCGTGCCGATGGGCCAGAGGCCGGAGGAGAACCAGGTGTCCAGGACGTCAGGGTCGCGCCAGACCGGGTAAACCAGCTTAGTCGGATCCTGTTCGATTGCATATTGTGCAAGGCTTTCGGCGAATTGATGAATCGCCTCCTGCTTGTCGGCGACTTCGATAACTGTCGCGTGGCTCAGCGGGCTGGGGATGTTGGCAATGTCGTCCAGGAATTTCTCGGTAACCGCTTCAAGGCTGGACGCGCATTCCATGACGTTGCCACGGTGCAGCATGCCGCCTTCGTTCAGCAAACGGCCCATCTCGACCAGATCAAGGTTGCCGTCGTTTTCGTCGTCGATGAAGTCTTCGGCGGACAGGTCAAGACCATACCAAACCGGAATCTGATGCCCCCACCACAGTTGGCGCGAGATGCACCAGGGCTCGATGTTTTCCAGCCAGTGGTAATAGGTTTTCTCGCCCGATTCAGGGATGATCTTGACCGTGCCGTCCTTGACTGCATCCAGCGCGGGGCCGACGACTTTGGCGGCGTCGACGAACCACTGGTCGGTGAACATTGGCTCGATGACCACTTTCGAGCGGTCGCCAAAGGGCTGCATGATCGGTTTGCTCTCGACCAGCGGCACCAGCTTGTCCGCGCCTTCGTGCTCGGGCTTCAGCGCCGTCGAGCCCAGACGCGGATCATCCGCGCGGCACATGACGGCCAGACCGTCGTTGGTGATCTCTTCCACCACTTTCGCGCGCGCCTCGAACCGGTCGAGCCCGCGCAGGTGATCGGGGATCAGGTTGATCGCGTCGATCTCGTTCTCGGTAAACTCACGCCCGCGCGCGTATTCCTGCGCCTTGTCTGCCTCTTCGGCGTAAGGAGCCCCATCGGCCCGCATTGCGCCTTTGGTGTCCATCAGGCGGTACATCGGAATGCCGCCGCGCTTTGCGACCATGTTGTCGTTGAAGTCATGCGCACCGGTGATCTTCACCGCGCCCGAGCCGAAATCGGGATCGGGATACTCATCGGTGATGATCGGGATCTGACGGCGATGCTCTTTCGGCCCAACCGGGATTTCGCAGAGTTTCCCGACGATTGGCGCATAGCGCTCATCCGAGGGATGAACCGCAACCGCGCCGTCGCCCAGCATGGTTTCGGGGCGGGTTGTGGCGATCGAGATGTAGTCCCGCTCTTCGCGGAAGGTCACATTCCCATCTTCATCTTTTTCCAAATACTCATATGTTTCACCGCCCGCCAAGGGGTACTTGAAGTGCCACATATGACCCGCGACCTCGATGTTCTCGACCTCAAGGTCCGAGATCGCGGTCTCGAAATGCGGGTCCCAGTTGACCAGCCGCTTGCCGCGATAGATCAGGCCCTTTTCGTACATGTCGACAAAGACTTTGATCACCGCGTCGTGAAAATTCGCAGAGTTTTCGTGCCCCGTGCGCGGGTCGCGCGGCGCGCCTGCCATGGTGAAGGCATTGCGCGACCAGTCGCAGGATGATCCCAGGCGCTTTAGCTGCTCGATGATCGTGCCCCCGTATTCGCCCTTCCATTCCCAGACCTTGTCCAGAAATGCTTCACGCCCCAGCTCGCGGCGCCCCGGCTGCTGGGTGGCGGCCAGCATCTTTTCCACCTGCATCTGCGTGGCGATGCCGGCGTGGTCCTGACCGGGCTGCCACAGCGTGTCAAAGCCACGCATCCGGTGCCAGCGGGTCAGAATATCTTGAAGGGTGTTGTTGAACGCATGACCCACATGCAGCGCGCCGGTGACATTGGGCGGCGGGATCATGATGGTAAAGCTTTCGTCGCGCGAGCGGTTCGCGCCTGCCTTGAAGGCTCCGGCCTGTTCCCAGGCCTTGTAGATGCGGGCCTCGGCCTCGGCCGCGTTGAATGTCTTTTCCATCGCCATGGGATGCGTCCTGCGTCAACAAAATCGGGTCAGCGCTTGCAATAGCGAATGCACGCAGGAAGGGGAAGGGCGTCTGTGCTACCCGGCCATCTCAAATCGGTCTTTGAAATAGGTATCAACGCGCTGGTAGGCTGGATCGTGGAAATCCAGCGTCAGCAGCGAATGGTCCTTGCCCGGATACTCAACCGTTTCAAGGTTCTCGCCAAAGGCACTTTCCAGCGCCTGCATCAGTTTTTGGGGCGACAGGTTGTCTTTGGCGTACCGCATGGCCAGACCGGGACCTTTTTGCGCCATGCCCAAACGTGCATCCGAAATGTCCTGCGCGCTCATATGCAGCTTGTCGCCGCCAAAGATCGGCAATGCGGGCTGACTGGCCACGCCTCCAAGAACCGCGTCGTCGGCCATCAAGGTCAGAGCAAAGCTTCCGGTCAGGCACATGCCGATGACACCAACGCCCGCGCTGCCTTCCTGATCCCGGATATGACCCGCCAGCGCCCGCATCCAGCCCGCAACCGGGCTTTGACGCCCTTTCATGAACATGTTGATCTCGCGCCGGACGCAGAACAGCCGGGCAAAGTTCCTGCCCGTCTGAGTTTTGCCGAACGTACCGAACAGGTGCGGCAGATACACCCGGAACCCCGAGTCGTTCAGCCGCTGCGCCAGTTCCAGCGTTTCCGGCCCGATCCCCGGCAGTTCCTGCAGGATCATGATCGGTGGACCTTCGCCCCCGACATAAACGTCATGCGTGGTTTCTGTGCCGGTGCTGAGCGGGGCGGTGAACGGGAATACGGCGTCATGTGTCCAGGTCATGGCGCCGACGCTATACCATTGGGATGCCGCTGGAAATCGAATTTCTTCGCGATCGACTGGACATCGCATATGCGGGGGCTAACCTCGCAGCCACAGTAGCCTGAAAGGGACAGCAATGGAAAAGTTCGGCAAAAGCCAGCCGGTCAAACGGACCGAAGATCACCGCTTTCTGACCGGGCAGGGGCGCTACATGGACGATGGCGTGCCGGACAATGCCATGTATGCGGCCTTCTTCCGCAGCCCGGTTGCGCATGCGCGGATCATAGCGCTGGATCTGGATGCTGCGCGGCAGGCGGATGGGGTCCGCCTGGTCATGACGCTGGACGATCTGGCCGCAACCGGGATCGACACTGTGATGAACGCGGCGATCATGCCCAACCGGGATGGCTCGCAAGGCGCGGCGCCACAGCGGCACATGCTTGCCAAAGACCGTGTGCGCTTTGTGGGTGAGCCCGTTGTTGCAGTGATTGCCGAGACGCAGCTTCAGGCGCAGAACGCGGTTGAGCTGATCTGGATGGAGACCGATGATCTGCCCGCCAAGCTGGATGTGGATGCGGGCGGAGAGCCGCTGCATCCCGAAGCCCCGGATAACCGCGCATTTGACTGGGGGCTGGGCGATGAAACCGCGACCGAAGCCGCCTTTCAGTCCGCCGCCCATACCGTGGCGCTGAATGTGGCCGACAACCGGGTCATCATCAACTCGATCGAGCCGCGCGGCTGTCAGGCCAGCTGGTCGGACGGCCGGCTGCACTTCGCCTATGGCGGTCAGGGTGTCTGGGCGATGCGGGCGCAGTTGGCGCAGAAACTGAAGCTTGAAACCGAGGCGATCCGTGTCACCACGCCGGATGTGGGTGGCGGGTTTGGCATGAAGGTGATGCCCTATCCCGAATATTTCTGTGTCTGCGTTGCCGCCATGAAATTGGGGCAACCCGTGCATTGGATGTCCGACCGGTCCGAAGCGATGCTGTCCGATCATCATGGCCGCGATCTGACTTCTTTGGCCGAACTGGCTTTCGACGAGAATCTCAGGATCACGGCTTACCGGGTCCACAGCAAGGTCAACCTTGGCGCCCATAACAGTCATTTCGGGCAGGCCATCCAGACCAGCCTGTTCAGCAAGGTGCTGATGGGTGTCTATGATGTTCAGACCACATATCTGCGGGTCGAAGGGTTCTACACCAACACCACGCAGGTCGACGCCTATCGCGGCGCGGGCCGGCCCGAGGCGATCTATGTCCTCGAACGGGTCATGGACCGCGCCGCGCGCGAACTGGGTGTCGATCCGTGGGAACTGCGGCGCAGGAACTTCATCAAACCTGCGGACTTCCCCTACAAAACCGCAACAGGGGAAACCTATGACGTCGGCGATTTCGACATGGTTCTCAGCCGCGCTGGCGAGCAGACCCGAGGCTTTGCCGCCCGAAAGGCCGCCGATGCTGAACGAGGCCTGATCCGGGGGCAGGGGCTTTGTTACTATATCGAAAGCATTCTGGGCGACCCTTCCGAAAACGCGAAGATCGAGTTCCGCGAGGATGGAATGGTGAACATGTGCGTTGGCACTCAATCGAATGGGCAGGGACACGAGACGGCCTACACTCACTTCCTGTCGGATCAGACCGGGATACCAATGGACCGCATCGTGGTGGTCCAGGGCGATACCGACCGTCTGGCGCATGGCGGCGGGACGGGCGGATCCCGCTCGGTGACGGTGCAAAACACGGCAACACTGGCCACAATCGACATCATGATCGCCGCATTCACGCCTTATCTGGCCGGTAAGATGGGGGTCGAGGAAACCCAAGTGATTTTTGACCACGAAACCTTTCGGGCGCCGGGGTCCAACCTGACACCCACCCTGATCGAGGCCGCCGAGATGGCCCGCGCCGATGGCCGTACCGACCTGTTGCAACACACGGCACGCGCCGATCTGGAAGCGCGCAGCTATCCCAACGGCGCACATGTTGCCGAAGTCGTGATCGATTCTTTCACCGGGGAAACCTGGGTCGACCGCTATACGGTGGTTGATGATTTCGGCAACCTTATCAATCCGATGCTGGCCGAGGGGCAGGTGCATGGCGGGGTGGTGCAGGGCATTGGCCAGGCACTGAACGAACGTGTGGTGCATGATGCGCAGGGGCAACTGCTCACGGCTTCGTTGATGGATTACGCCTTGCCCCGTGCCGCCGGGATACCCATGATTAAGTTTACCTCGGCGCCGGTTCCGTCAACTTCCAACCCGATGGGGATGAAAGGATGCGGTGAGGCCGGGACCGTGGGCGCGCTGGCCGCTGTTGCAAACGCGGTTCAGGATGCGCTCTGGGATCATGGGGTACGGCAGGCGGACATGCCTTTCACACCTCACAGAGTATGGGAGATGCTGACACATGGTTCTGTCGCGGCTGAGTAGAAAGGTTCTGGGATGGCTCGGACGGCCGCTTCGCTCCGAGCACTCGGCCGAGGCGCTGCATCGCGAGCCAATCAGCCATGTCATCATTCTGGACGGCACCATGTCCACGCTGGAGCCGGGCCTTGAGACACATGCCGGTCAGACCTACCGCCTGTGCCGGGAAATGGGCAGCCAAGTCTCGGTCTTTTACGAATCCGGTGTGCAATGGGAAAGCTGGAAGTCCTCGCTGGATGTGATGATGGGGCGCGGCATCAATCGCCAGATCAGGCGTGCCTACGGCTATCTTGCCTCGCGGTACAAGCCCGGCGACCGGATCTACTTCATCGGATATTCCCGTGGCGCGTACGGTGTGCGTAGTCTTGCCGGTGTCATCGACATGATTGGCCTACTCAAGGCCGAGCATGCCACCGAACGCAACATCAAACAGGCTTATCGCCATTATGAATGCAATCCAGGCGGAGCAGCGGCAGGTGATTTCCGGCGCAAGTTCTGCCATGACGAAATTGCGATAGAAATGGTTGGCGTCTGGGATACGGTCAAGGCGCTGGGCCTGCGCCTGCCCATGCTGTGGCGTTGGGCCGAGGATCGGCATGCCTTTCACCACCACAAGCTTGGTCCCTCGACCCGCCACGGCTATCACGCCCTGGCGCTGGATGAGACGCGCGAAGTGTTCGAACCGGTCCTGTGGAAATGTACGCCCGAGTTCCGCGGCCATGTCGAACAGGTCTGGTTCCGCGGCACCCATGGCGATGTCGGCGGGCAACTGAACGGCTTTGAAGATGCGCGCCCACTCAGCAACATCTCCCTGATCTGGATGCTGGACAAGGCAGAACTGCATGGTCTGCCCTTGCCGGACGGTTGGCGCGAGCGTTTCCCGGTCGATGCGTCCGCCAGATCAGTCGGGACATGGAGAGGCTGGGGCAAGATCTTCCTTCTGCGCAAGCATCGCAAGGTCGGTCGGGACCGCTCGGAACATCTGCACGTGTCGGTTTCACCGGATGATCTGCCGGGCTGGGTGCCCATGCCCAACTTGCCCTCTCATCCGGCGCAATAACCGCGACCGGCCATCCACCGCCGTCGGCGCTACAAAATGTTGAATGCCCCTAATCAATCGCCTGGATCACGCAGCGACACTGTCACGTCATCCATGACATAGAACCTGTTCTGATCTGCCGAGGCGCTGACGGAAACATCGACGAACCCTTCGTTGTCAGGGGTGCCGTCAAGGTCGCGCAGGTTCGCCTCGGCAAATGGCGCCTCCAATGAAGCATCACCAAAGACGGCGAGGCGATAAACCATGTTGTCCGGAAACATCGAGATCAGAACCGTGTGCCTGTCGCCGATGCTGTAGCTGCCCACCGGTGTATCAAACATGGAAATCTGGCCATTGTTGAAAACGACCCGGCCGACATACCGCCCCACGACACCGCTATCTACGATCATTCCGCCATCATCCAGAATCTGCCCCTGCCACGTGATGTAGATCGGCGCGGTTTCGTCGCTGATCGGTGACGTCCGGAAAATGATATGGTCGCCGGACGTCTCTGTTGCAGGTGTCCGCTCTCGGATGCTCAGGGAAAGATCGCCGGCAATGGCGTCTTCGGCGGATACGAAGAAGAACTCTTCTGATCCGACACTGATACTGTCGCCGGCGGGTGGCCCTGGCGGGTTGGACAGTGGCGACTGTCCGGGCGTCCCGCTCTCGAAATCCGTGTGAAAAATGGTGCTGCAAGATGTCGGCAGAAGGGCGGCGCAAAGGATGAGTGTGGAAGAATTGATAAATTTCATAGGACACTCCGAAACAAGAACGGATCCCAAGCGGACTCAATACAATGCCGCCGGTGGATGCCTTCAGAATACCACAACCTGCATCGACCCGCCCAACGCCGCCCAAGAGCTGACCTGTTCCGGCTTCCGCGCGAATTTGCCACGCAGTGTCATGTCGCCCTTGGTGCTGTGGTGTGACGCGCCAAACTCGTACCCATCAGCAATCGCAGAACACACCAGAACGCGCCACATCTGCCGATTAGCCGCGCGCTCTGTCTGAATTATGTCGGAAGGATTAAATTGCCCAACTACGGGGAACCCCCAATACCGCAGCCCCGCTCGATTTGTTAGTTATCAGACAACGGAGCAACCACACACACCTCCGTCCAACACTACACGGGGGGCTGGCCGAATAGACCCCCTCACTCATGCCAGCCCCTCAACCCTTTCCCAAAGCCAAAGTGTATATGCCAGGCATCGGACGTCCGGTTGCAGGTTGCGCCCGATCGAAACATCCCGGACACTTTCGAAGCTTCAACCTCAGCGCTCAGAGAGAATTTTTCCGGGCACTAGACGTCCCTCTTGGTTCTCCGTTTCTTCAGCACAACCGTGGGTCCACTCAGATAGGCAGTTAAAGAGTAGCCCGCCAGATAAGCCATTGGTTGAAATGCTGATTGAACGAAGCACGATCAGATAATCCTTTTGACTCGGATCACCGCCATCGCCATCATTCACATAAGAATACCAGAATGCGATTTTGGCCCCTCCCTGCTGTGAAAGTTCATGCAGTCGGCATGTTATAGGAGGAATTTATGAACAGATTACCCACATGGACAGCCGCGATCCTCAGTCTGGCAGTCTCCGCGCTTCCCGTCGCGGCGCAGTCGAGCGACTGGAACTACGAAGCTACGATTTATCTGTTCATGCCTGAGACCAAGACGTCACTGGATTCCCCGAACGGCAACATCGACGCAACGCTCAGTTTTTCGGACGCGCTCAGCAAGCTGGACCTCGCCTTCATGGGTGCCTTCGCGGCCAGTAACGGCCGGTGGAGCCTGTTGACCGATTACAACTATACCAAGCTTTCCATTGACAACGACCTGTCCGGGCCTGCGTTCTCCGGCGTGGAAACGTCCCTCAAGACGCAGTTCCTGAGCGGCTACGTTGGTTACCGCGTCTACGAAGACCCAACTTTGAAACTGGATCTGGCAGGAGGGTTCAGGTGGTTCAACACGGAAACCGAATTCACGCTGTCCCCGGGGGCATTGCCTGGGACGACCAGTACCGTAGACGCCAGTTGGACAGACCCTGTCATAGGTCTCCGCGCCCGCTATGCGATTTCTGATCGCTGGTCCGGTACGGCCTTTCTGGACTACGGAGGGTTCCGAAGTGGCAGCGAGACCTGGCAGATTTTGCTGACGGCGGATTATGCCATAAACGACCGATGGATGATCAGAGGCGGATACCGCCATATTGCATTTGATCACAAAGTGAATGGTAACGACTTTGACTTCAGCCAGTCCGGCCTGCTGATCGGCGCGACATACGCTTTCAATTAGGTGTTCCTGTGTGGGGCGGATAGATTTCGCTTTTGATTTCAGCAGGTCGCTTCAATTGTTTCGCTGTGGCCATCTCCCGAAACGAAGCGCAGCTCTTTTGTGGTGCAAGTGCGTGAAGTCGTGGCACTGAGGTGCCCGACCATTGGTTAGCGATCAGGTTATCAAGGCGACCGGGTCGAGCGCGCGAAGGCCGAAGTAGGTATTAATCATGAGTGGAATTGGTAGGCGTTTGAAAAGAGCAGTAAGGGACATCGCCGACGGCGATTATGAGAACGCGGCGACAGCAATCTTCCAGGCGTTGGATGCGACGGCGAGAAAACGATACCCGTCAAAAGGCCCCGGTGCGAGGTTCAAGAAGCTGCTCGTTGATCAAGAGGAGATTGTTTGGGAGTTTGCCTTCCGCGTTAGAGTAATTGGCACAAAATTTGAAGGCCTTACGATGCCGGAAGCGGTGTGGAAATTGGCTAGCAACCCCATCGTGCACGAAGGTGAGTTCAGTAAGCGCATTAGTTTTGAGGGTGGTTATGAGCGGCTCTCAGTGGGAGAGAATTGGAACCTGCCACCAAGCTTTCTGACAGGCCTGGCAACTGCTGCTATATCGGCTAAGGAAAATTCGGACGAGCAAGAAGATTTGGCCTGTAAGTTCAATTTCTTTTGCCGGGATATTCCTGCCCAGAGTTTGTGGGGCGCCGTAGAATGGATCAGGGCCGAGTTAGAGAATATTCACCGCCGCAAAGCAGAAAAAGTTGCACTGCGCCGAGCTGATGAACAATCCCACAAACGCTGACCAACAATAAGGAGGATCAGGTCTGAAACTCTGACGGATCTGGAGCAGCATGTCAGGTGCACTCCAGGCCAGTTTTGAATGCTCATCGAAAAACTGTGTATCATGGTGTGCGAACGGGGACACTCGCGCTCTGTGAACTGGAAAATAGGGAAATAATGCTGATTAAGCTTGCACATGTATTGAGCCTACTTACCGCGGTGACCGCTTTTTCGCCTGCGATCGGGCAAACCCCTCAGTCTTCGACTCTTTTTTTAAACGTCGATGTTTTTGACAGTCGAAATGCAACTGTGATCGAAAATGCTAACGTCCGGGTCACGGGCAACCTTATCGCCGAGGTTTCGACCGCTGAGTTGCCACCCGAAGGCGCAACTGTAATTGACGGCGGCGGGCGCATGCTCGTTCCCGGTCTGATCGATGGGCACAATCACATCATGCTGGGTGCCAGTCCCATTGCACTCGCCTACAATCTGCATTGGACCTATGTCGGCGCGTTGGCGACGCGGGAGGCTGAGGCCATGCTGATGCGCGGCTTCACGACCCTGCGGGACGCCGGAGGGCCTTGCTACGGTATTGCTCAGGCCATTGATGAAGGCATCATACCTGGGCCGCGCATATTTTGTTCCGGGCATTTCATAGGGCAGACGTCCGGGCATTTTGACTTTCGTTTGTACAACGAAACCCACCCGAGGCAGCGTGGCGAGCGTAGTTTTTTCGAGACGCAGTGGTCATTCATCGCAGACGGTGTGCCGGAAGTTCGTGCCATGACCCGCGAGGCGTTGCGGCTAGGGGCGACCCAAATCAAGCTAAGCCTGGGAGGTGGCAACTCCAGCCCCTATGACCCACTGGATACCACGCATTACTCAGTCGAGGAGATCCGTGCTGCGGTGGATGCGGCCGAGGATTGGAATACCTATGTTCTGGTGCACGCATATTCAGACGAGTCGGTTATGCGAGCGCTGGCCGGCGGTGTAAAAAGCATTGATCATGGCAATTTGATCAAGGAAGAAGCGACCATCGCGGCAATTCGAGATGCGGGTGCCATCCTCAATCCACAGTTCCTGATCTTCACACCAGACGATGAGATGCTTGCAGGAGGAGACCCGGACACCATCGCCAAGGGCGCACCAGTCCGAGACAATGTGGAGACCTTCGTCTCGCTCATCCAGAAGTACGACCTGCCGATTGCCTTTGGGGTCGACCTATTTGGCTCACCGGCGCTTCTTGCTATGCAGAATCTGGAGTTCGAGCGTCGCGGAAGATGGTGGTCAGGAGCGAAAGTTTTGCAGCAAGCGACATTCAACACCGCTGAACTCCTTGCCCTCTCCGGGCCACGAAACCCTTACCACGAAGGCAAACTCGGAGTTATTGAACCCGGGGCTTATGCCGATCTTGTGCTGGTGGATGGCAACCCGGTGGAGGATATCACTCTGATGGTCGATCCCGAGACCAACTTCTCGGTTATCATGAAGGATGGTGTGATCTACAAAAACAGTCTTGAGTGAAGCGGCCCCTCAGACGCAATGTACGATTTGAACGCAAGATTCAGTCAAGTCCGTGGTAGGTGTACACACTCAGTACGAAAGTTTGGCAGTGAATAGCAGTGAGAGGGCTCAAAAATCCAACCAGACGCGGTGACAATGGAGAACCGCCGTCAATGAACCGAGGCTCGTCGACCGCTTATCCCGAAAAGAGGCATTTGCCCCGATTAGAAAATGAACTCACAGAGCCCAACAGAGTGCTTTGAAGACCTAAAGATCGGCCTGGAAGACTACACGCGTTTCATGGGAAAACTCGGTCCAAGCCGAAGTGAGCGATGCAACACCATGAAATTTCTCACGCTTGCGAATGAAGTCGGAATTGGAGATTACAGTGAGTGGTGAAGAGAACAAACCCATCCCAGCACATGTGGAACTAGACCCCGATCACGAAGATGCCATTGTTCGGTGGTGCAACCGCATGATCCGCCACGGTGTCAGGGCATTGTCGGTGCTGATGCTCGGAATCATTCTGATGGCAATTATTGACGCCGGTTTCACAACCTACCAAAAGTTGCTGGAACCACCTGTCTACATCTTGGAAGTCAGTGACCTTCTCACGGTTTTCAGCGCCGTGCTGGTCGTTCTCATTGCGATAGAGATCTATACAAATATTACACTATATTTGACCGCCGACGTCATCCACATCAAGCTTGTTGTCGCAACAGCTTTGATGGCTGTAGCTCGAAAAATCATCACGCTAGACGACAAAAATTTGGAACCTCAGTACTTTCTTGGTTACGCAGCAATCGGTCTTGCGCTGGGCGTAACCTACTGGCTTATAGCCAGAAAACCATGAGTCACTCGGATCTTTTGTTGCCATCGCTTCTGTGAAGCTGTTTCCTGAACATGAAATAGAAACCTCGTCAGCCCATGCGTTCCTGATTAACCCCCGACTAATCCGTGGAATAACCGGACTTTGCCAACATAAACCCTAATGCCGGAAGCAAAGAAGGTCAGCTTGGTTGTTGCAGCACCATTGGCGGGCGGCTTATTCTGATCGTTTAATAGGTCCAGAGCCTGCACGCCGTTTGAAGCAAAGCGGCGAACGAAACGCCTGCTTAAAGGATTTCTGCTATCTTGAGCACTCTCCATTTTCTGGAAGCGCCGCAAATTACAGATTCCCCTCTCGAAATGACGCTTATTGGCTGCACCGCGTTTGCACGCATTTTGCACGTTGCAGAAACAATCTTGCCGGCGAATGCAGCACTTTGCAGTGCTTTCTTGCGGTTTGACTGTTTGGGAGAAGCCTAATTTTTAATTATTATCAGGAGGTTATGGTGCTGCTGGAGGGCACTGAAACCCCATATGTAGATGTCTCATAAAATCTCAGATAGAGATTAAGTGTATGAAAAATATTAACTTATCTCCCTCATTCGGCCTCAATTAATCTCGACTAGCGGCAGTACATACCATACCTAGAGGTGGACCAATAGGTGGGCTGGTGGAGCGCTATATGGCGAAAAACAAACTGAGCGTGCGCTGCGTTATCGCGTTAGAGGCTGGAAAGTACTGCGATGGCGCTGGGCTCTGGCTTGTGAAGGCAGATTCCAAAAGCGGTAAGTGGGTTCTTAGACTGACGGTTTTCGGTAAGCGACGGGAAATGGGCCTCGGGCGCTGGCCGGATGTTGGCTTGGCGGAGGCGCGGGAAACAGCTGACGCAGCCCGACGCGAACTGCGGGAAGGCCGAGATCCGATCAGAGAGCGGCAGAAACGACGTGTAGAAGCCCAGCGCAACTTGCATCTGTTTAGAGACGTCGCTCGGGACGCGTTTGAAGCGCGGAAGTCTGAGTTGCGGGGTGGCGGAAAAGCGGGGCGCTGGTTTAGTCCGCTGGAGCTACACGTCATACCCAAACTCGGTCATGTGCCGGTTGCTGAAATTACTCAGATCGATCTGCGGGATTGCCTTGCGCCTATCTGGCATGAGAAAGCCGAGACTGCTCGGAAGGCGTTGACACGGACATCTATTTGTCTGGAGCATGCAGCCGCGCTGGGCATTGATGTTGACTTGCAGGCCCCCAGGAAGGCACGTGCATTGCTTGGCAAACCGCGTAAGGCCACCACCAACATTCCGTCGCTTGCCTGGAGTGAAGTGCCTGAGTTCTACAAAAGCTTGGACGAAGGTACAGTCACACACCTTGCTCTGAAACTTCTAATTTTGACCGGGGTACGGTCACGGCCAATACGGTACTTGAGGGAAGAGCAGATCGACGGTGATGTCTGGACAGTCTACGGGTCCGAAGTCTGCTTCCGGCCGAGCGAAGATCGCCGAGGCCCAACGCAAACGGTGGGCAAAACAGAGAGCCGAAACTTAACCAAGTGTTTGTGGTACCGTGGCAGAGTCCCCCGACGATAACGCGACCACTGCAAGCGACACGCTGTGACAAACTCTGATGCGATCAGCCGGCAAGGATTATTAATACGGTAATCCCATAGGCGGGAAGCAGAGCAAAGTTCTCAAACAGCTCGGGTGCGAATAGCCATGCGTAGCATACTCGCAACTTTCAACAGAGGTACCGAGTCCTCCCGCTTGCATGCTACCCCCGCCTGTTAGGGCCCCGGCACCCCAACCTTCCAGTCTTGCTATCCGCTTAGGATGCCGCGAAAAGACTGCCCTTAAGTGGTTCACGCCTCACTACTGCGTTTAACTGGAGATACGCGATGCAGACTTATTTCGGCCTACTGTCGGATCAAGATCTCGTAGAAGCACTGTCATCAGGTGAGATCCGAGTCGAGCGATTACTTGAAGATCAAGAAACATATGAGGACTTTAAGCCTTCTCTGGAAGATCTCGACAATAAGAGATGCGCCGTGCAGCCTGCGTCCATCGACTTTACGATCGGTCGCATCTACGCTCCCGATGCCGACGATAGCGAAATTGTACCGGCAAGAGCCGGTTTGGACTTGCTTCCTGGTCATACTGTAATCGTGGAAACGCGTGAGCGGGTCACGCTTACTCGAAGCGTTGCAGCATTTGGGTTTCCTCCTGCTGGCGTATCAATAAATTCCATACTCATGACTAACCCCGGTCATATTGACCCAGGTTATTTCGGGCATCTCCGATTTACGCTAATAAACATGGGGCGACGCCCGTATATTTTGAGCCAGGGTGATCGCATTGGATCCATGTTATTTTTTCGAATGCCAAGGCCAGCATTGAAAGACTACGCAGAGCGCAGGGGAGGGAAAATCGAGCCACCTGTCATTGATTCAGTTCTTAAAAAGCTTTCTCCTGATTTTGCCAGTTATGGTTCACGTATGGAAAGCGCTGCAGCCAAAGCAGTAGATGAGGCAAAATTGTCTGACGTCAGCACCAATGGGACAGTTTAAGTAGATTTGATAAGAGAGGGTTTCTGGCTCATCGTAACCGCCAAGGAGTGGAGATGAGA